>CABRXX010000058.1:0-17248 GCA_902475025.1 uncultured Lachnospiraceae bacterium
TTTCACAGCCGTTTTCGCTTATGGCAGAACGCCATATACAAAGTACACAAAAATTTTCGTTTTCAAACCAATTTGAACTTAAATTTTGTGACATTATGTATGGCTGAACTGTTACTAAAAATCAGAGGGAGCGCAGGATACAGACAGGATGAAGCGGGAAGAGAATATTTTCAATGAAAATAGGAGATGGTGTTTGAGAGGGTTAAGGGATGGAATTCCCATTGCCCTTGGATATTTTGCAGTAGCTTTTACCATGGGAATCACAGCGAAGAATATAGGAATGTCCCCTCTGCAGGCTGCGGTGATGTCCGCAGCGATGCACGCATCTGCGGGACAGTTTGCGGCTATGACGGTGATGGCCTCCGGATCCGGGTACTTGGAGATGGTGATTACCACAGTGATCGTAAATCTTCGATATCTTCTTATGTCCTGTTCCCTGTCCCAAAAAATTTCTCCATCCACAAAGATGAGACATCGCCTGGTGATGTCCTACTATGTGACGGATGAAATCTTCGGGGCAGCCTCCGGCGTGGAGGGGCGGTTAAATCCCTGGTATCAATATGGGATGGCAATGGTGGCGGGACCCGGCTGGACAGCAGGCACTTTTTTGGGAGCCGCTCTTGGCGCGGTGCTTCCTGTGCGGATGGCCAATGCCATGAATATTGCCCTGTATGGAATGTTTTTGGCGGTGATTATTCCACCGGCAAAGAAGGATAAGGTGATCGCAGCGGTGGTGGTAATCTCTATGGCGGCCAGCTATGTGTTTTCGGTACTTCCCATGCTGCGGGACATCTCCTCCGGCTTTCGTATTATGATACTTACGTTTTTGATTGCAGGGGCAGCGGCGCTTATCAAGCCTGTTCCTGTGGAAAAGGAGGGGCAGAATGGCAACTAGGTACTATCTTTATATTTTGATTGCAGGGTTGACTTTATATGCAGTGCGGGCGCTGCCTATGACGCTGATCCGCAGGGATATTAAAAGTCCTTTTATCCGGTCTTTTCTTTGCTATGTGCCCTATGTAACCCTGGCGGTGATGACCTTTCCGGCCATTTTATCAGCCGCAGGCAGCCTGATCTCTGCGGCAGCAGGATTTTTGGCAGCAGTTCTGATTGCCTACTTTGACGGCAATCTCTTTCGGGTGGCTTTGGGAGCCTGCCTGGCAGTGTATTTGACGGAATTTTTTCTGGTGTAGGAATGTTTTTGCTTTTCAGCGGCAGTTGATTTATATTCCCTATAAATGATATCGAATAGCGTAGAGAGAGGGCTTTTTCCCTCTGTCAGATGAAAATATGGAAGAATCTGGCGGAGGGGGAAGGTTTTTTTCATTTTATATTAGGAAAGAATTTCCTATAAAACGAAAATGCTCCGCAGGATTTCACTGGAGCGAACAGGAACGATGCTGCTGAGGCGCTCAGGCCCAGGAAGGCGGGTTTGCGAGTAGATTTCTTTTCGGGATATGATTTTAGATGAGTGAGAGATAATGGTGTTTTTGTTGAAAAGGGAGAAAAAATTCAGGAAAAAATAAAAAATAGGAAAAATATTAAAATTCCACTTGTATTTAATGCTTTAATGTAGTATCATGTAAAACAAGCGAATAAATTCGCAAATTTTTGATAAATATTTTCTAAATTTGCGAATATAATCCCAATCTATGGAACAGGGGATAAAAAAATGCCAAAAAAAACATTTAAACGGCTGCCGGAAGAGCGGCAGAATGAGCTGCTGGAGCGAGCAGGGGATTGCATTATGAATATGGATTATGACAAACTCCGGGTGGAGGATTTGACTAAGGCCATGGGAATTCCGGTGGGATCTTTCTATCGGTACTTTGAAGACCGGGATGATGTGACAGCGGCTTTTTTTGTCTATGCGGACAGAGCGTACTCGGAGGATCCTAAGCTGAGTGCAGTGTTTGAGCCTCAGGAGCCGGATGATGAACTGTTTGCTGCCATAGAGCACAGACAGCGAGTCTTTGACCAGATGTCCAATGGGGTATATGAGCGAGTATTTTTGGAAGAAAATTTTGATCGGATCTTTCAGATGTATAAGCAGTTTTTGACAGAACTGAAGTATGAAGGAAAGCTGCGGGCTGATGTGGATTCGGAACTGATTGCTTTTATGTATGCTACTAATTTGTATAATCTCCAGCTCTATTTCAAAAAGTTTGGAATAGACGATATGAAGCTTCGCTGGAGAATTAAAAAGTATTTCTATTATACATTTTTTAAATACGGCATTATGGGAGAACCCTCTGATCAGGAGGAAGGCAAAAGAGAAAGGAGAGACAATTATGCTGATTAAAAATGGGAATCTTCACGATGGCTGTGGTTCCGTAAAGAAAGGGGATCTGCGCATTGTGGATGGAAAGATCGCACAAATAGGAGAGAAGCTTGAGGCGGCAGGGACAGAAGCGGTATTTGACGCTTCTGGAATGGAGGTGCTTCCTGGTTTTGTACAGGCCATCTCCCTTTGGGGAGTGAACGGTTCCATGCAGGAAATCCGTCCTTCTTCCAATGACAATGATGAGAGGAGCAATCCCATTACGCCGGAGCTGGATGCTTTTTATGCCTTTAATGGACGTGCGGCCAGTGTGCAGCAGCTGGGAGCCTATGGGGTTACTTCCTGTGGCGTGGCTCCTTCCGATAACAATCTGTTTGGAGGAACCATTGCAGCTTTTGCAGTGGAAGGAGTAAATCCCTATAAAATGTGTTTGAAACGGAACATTGGCATGATGGCTTCTGTGACGCCAAATCTAAAAAAGACTTATGGAACAAGGCCTGCGGCGCCCATGACCAGAATGTGGATCTTTACCAATTTTGCAGAACAGCTCCGCAAGGCTTTCGAATATAAAGAGACGCAGGACAAGCCGGCTGATGATAAGCTGGCAGCACTCCAGAAAGTGGTGAAAGGGGAACTGCCCCTGTTTGTTTCCTGCGATTCTCTTACTGCAGTTGAGCGGGTTCGGGAGATTACAGACCAGTATCCGGATCTGAAACTGATTTTGGTCAATGGTTTTGGACTGACGGGTGAGGAGGAATGGATCGCCCAGCGGAAGATCCCGCTGATAGTCCGCACAGCTTCCAATCCCATGGAAGAGGACGCCATGACCCTGGATTTAAAGGCCATCGCGGCGCTGGCAAAAAAGGGAGTTCCGGTAGCGCTTAGCGGAACCTATACCAACAGTCTGCCAATTCGGGAAGATCTTCTTTGGAACGGTGCAGAGATGATGCGTGTGCTTCATGATCCGGAACAGGTGCTTTCTATGATTACCAGCACTCCGGCTAAGATTCTTGGAATGGAGGATCAGGTAGGCGCTCTGAAAGAAGGACTACGGGCAGATATCGTGATCTGGAGCGGCCATCCTATGAAAACCTATCAGGCAAAGGTGGTGCGCACTTACCAGGCGGGAAGGGTTATTTATAAGGAAGGAGACGAGAAAACATGTATGTGATCAAAAATGGAACCTTATATACTATGGGCCATCCGGGAGTAATACAGGCGGATCTTCTTGTTGAGAATGGTAAAATTAAAAAAATAGGAAAGAATCTTCCGGAAGAAGGAGCGAAAGTAATCGATGCCTCTGGAAAATGTGTGACTCCCGGATTTGTGGATGCCCACAGCCATATTGGAGGGATTGGTCCCGGCACAGAGGAGGATCTGAATGAGATTACCAATCCTCTGACACCGGAGCTGGATGCTTATTATGGAATTAATCCAGATGATAAAAATTTTGAGATTGCTCTTAAACAGGGGATTACGACCTCTTGTCTGGCTCCCGGTTCTGCCAATGTGGTCTGCGGCTGGGTGATGGCTTACAAGTCAGCGGGAAGCGATCGGGTGGTAAAACGTCCGGTGGCAATGAAAGGCGCAATGGGTATCAATCCCAAAGGCTGTTATTCCAAGACCAATCAGGCACCGATGACCCGTATGGCCATTGCCAATATTATGCGGACTTATCTGAAAAATGTAAAAGATTATATGAAAAAGAAGGAGGACGCAGCGGGAGATCCGGAAAAGATGCCTCCCTTTGATCTGGGGCTGGAACATGGAATCCCGGTTCTTGAGAAAAAAATTCCCATGAAAGTCCACAGCTATATGCATGATATGATGACTGTGCTGGAAATCGCCAAGGAATTTGATATCTATATTACCCTGGATCATGCCCAGGGAGCCAGCGATTTTTATGAGGAGCTGCAGGATCCCCATGTGCAGGGGGTGATTTTTGGGCCCACTGCTGAGAGCCTGTTTCCGGGAGAGGGCGGTAAGCTGGATCCGGAATGCTGTAAAGGGCTGGACGATCGGGGAGTACCCATTGCAGTGATGACAGACGGCCCGGTGACGGTAGTGAATATGCTTCTGTTTGAGATGGGAGAGGCTGTCCGCAATGGTATGGATCCGGTGAGAGCCTTGGCCATGGTAACCAGCACTGCGGCGAAAATCATCGGCGTGGAGGATCGGGTTGGTTCCCTGGAAGAAGGCAAGGATGCGGATATCCTGATCTGGAGCGATCTTCCTTCCTGTGCCACAGATGCAGTTCTGGAGCAGGTGTTTGTTGACGGAGAATGTGTATATAAGAGCTGACAGGGAGGTGCTGGAAGAAGATGAAATATCAGTATCCGGAATGTAAAACGGTAGATAAAACAGAAAACTGGTTCGGGCATGAGCTGCCGGATCCCTATGCATGGCTGAGGGACAGAAATGATCCTGAGGTGCTGGATTTTGTAGCCAGAGAGAATGCATGGACAGACGCATATTTTGAACAGCAGGGAGATAAGCTGGCAGGAAAGATCGCGCAGCTGAAAGCAGAAAAGCTGCCGGAGCTGCCAAGAGAACTCACGCCATGGAAGGACAGTTATTTAGCCTCCATGGTGATAGAGGGAGATTATCAGCTGGCAGTTTTGGATCGGAAGTTTCAGAGAACGGGAACACTGCCGGAGTTTGAAACACTAAAAGATTGTTCTGTATTTGGGGCAGAGCCTTGTCCCAGAGACGCGGCAATTTTGGCCATGAGGGTTTTAAAGCCGGGAGCTGCAAGGCCCACAATTGCAGTGTGTGATGTGGAGAACAGAAAAGTATTAAAGGAGATCGACGGAGTGTTCAGCAGCTGCTGGTCTTCCGGAGACGGCTGCCTTTACTATTCTTCTACAGAGGCGGATGCTGTGACCCAGGAAAGCCGTTCCGTATTTTTCCGTTACGATCCCTTGGCGGATCAGGAGACTCTGGTATATCAGGACGAGGGATATTCCGTATTTGGTCAGGTGGAAGTTTCCGCGGATGGTTCCTATGTGATGGCTACGGTGTGCAGAGACTATGCCCTGGCAGTGTGGATCGCCATTGAGACTGCTACAGGGAAAACATTGCTGCTGAATCGGGAGCCGGTGGAGTGGAAATACATAGATACCAAGAAGGGCGCTCACTATTTTGTAACGGTGTCAGAGGCAGCCAACGGAGCAGTGATCCGCGTTTTGGCGCCGGATCAGGTGGAGGTGGTTCTGCCGGAGAGCAAGGACATTCTGGATCATGGATTTTCCAGCGGCGGAAAGCTTTTTGTTCTGGGATGCAGGGATGTGAGTAGCTGTTTGATCTGTGTGGATACGGGAGAAGAGGTAGCACTTCCGGAATCCTACGCTTCTTTGGAACTGGCAGGAAGAGAGGGAGACAGCGTCTTTTTAAAGCTGGAATCTTTTGTAACAGCGCCCAAGATTCTGCGGTTTGACGGAACAACTATGGAGACGGTGCGGAGCTCCTCAGAGGAGGAGCATCCGGAGCTTGTAGTGGAGCAGAAATTTGCTCCCTCTACCGGAGATGGAGAATTGATCCCTTACTATCTGGTGCGAAGAAAGGATGCCGTGCCTGGAACCTGCGGCCCTGTTTTGATGTATGGTTACGGCGGATACAATATCAGTATGCCACCGGGATATGTGGAGGCAGTCAGCCAGATGCAGATCCCAAGATGGGTGGAAAATGGCGGAATTTATGTGAACTGCAATCTGCGGGGCGGAAACGAGTACGGCCCCCGGTGGCATGAGGCAGGCATGGGAAAGAATAAACGCCATTGCTATGAGGATTTTATCGGAATCGCAGAAGCCCTGATTAAGGACGGATGGGCAGAAAAGGGAAAGATTGGAATTGTAGGCTGCTCCAACGGAGGGCTTCTGATGTCTGCGCTGGTAACTATGCGGCCTGATTTGTGGGGATGTGTCATTGATTCGGTTCCCCATACGGATATGATTCATTTTGCAGAGGATGACAGAGGGCCTATGTA
The DNA here is from genome assembly GCA_902475025.1 of uncultured Lachnospiraceae bacterium. Lineage (GTDB taxonomy): Bacteria > Bacillota > Clostridia > Lachnospirales > Lachnospiraceae > Merdiplasma. Next base: position 6,267 of record CABRXX010000058.1, read on the forward strand.
TATCACAGAGTATGGGAACCCCAGGGAGAGCAAAGAGATGTTTGAGTATCTGCTGAGCTATTCCCCCTATCACAATGTGAGAAAGACCGAATATCCGCCGGTGTACATTCAGACCGGAGAGCTGGATAATAACGTGCCGCCCTATCATGGAAAGAAATTTGCTGCCAGGATGCAGGCGGAAAATCAAAGTGATGCGCCTATCCTTCTTCGTGTGCTGGCAAAGGGAAGTCATGACAGAGGACAGGGCGAAGTGTTCTGGAAAACTATCGGCGAGATGCATCTGTTTTTGGAAGAGCATTTGAAGGGAGAGTAAACTATGCTTAAATTTTCCATAAAGAGAATTTTGTTTATGATTCCCTCTGTGGTGATCATTACATTCATGACCTTTGCCATTATGTCCCTGTCAGCCGGAAGCCCGGGAAGCGTAGCGTTGGGCATCAACGCCTCCAAGGAGGATATCGCGGCTTATAACCATGAGATTGGGTATGACCGTCCCATGATGGTGCGGTATGCGGAATATATGAAGGGGATCCTGCACGGGGATCTGGGCAACAGCTATAAATCTCAGCTTCCGGTATCCGCGCTGCTGATGCCTAAATTTCCCACCACTTTTCGTCTGGCGCTGCTGGCAGTGTGTTTTTCCGCGCTGATTGGCATTCCGTTAGGAGTGCTGGCAGCAGTGAAAAAAGGGAGTGTCCTGGATACGGGAACCACAGTGATCTCGCTGATTCTGGCATCCATTCCCGGGTTCTGGCTGGCGCTTTTAATGATGCTTTTGTTCTCCCTGAAGCTTGGCTGGCTGCCTACCTTTGGGATTGGCACATGGAAACATTATGTAATGCCGGTGGCAACACTGGCTCTGCCTTCTGCGGCTTTTCTGGCCCGTATGGTGAGGATCACCATGCTGGAAGCATTGAACTCTGACTATGTGCGGACAGCAAAGGCAAAAGGGGCAGGCCCGGGGAGGATTATTTTTGTTCATGTGCTGAGAAACGCACTTTTGCCGGTGATTACTTCTCTTGGTATGAGTTTTGCAGGCCTTCTGGGCGGCGCAGTGATTGCGGAGCAGGTGTTCGGTCTGCCAGGTTTTGGACAGGCAATTTTGACGGCAATTAATGAGAAAGATACCCCGGTTGTGCTGGGCGCTACAGTAATACTGTCCCTGTTGTATATGTTAATTATGCTGCTGATGGATTTGATCAATGCCATGTTGAATCCGAAGATCAGGGATAATTTAGGATAGAGGAGAGACCGGAATGACAAAACGTAGAAAACAGCGTCAGGATGCGCTGGCGCAGATGGCAGGAAAAACAAATCCGGTTTTGCAGGTATGGAAAAACTTCCGGAAAAATCCGGTTGCCTTGACCGCATTGCTGATACTGCTTGCCATGATGGTGGTGGCAGTAGCCTCCGGCTTTTTGTTTGACTATGATACTCAGGTGGTAGGTTTAAATCCGGCGGAGCGCCTTCAAAGTCCAAGCGCTGCCCACTGGTTTGGAACAGATGCTTTTGGAAGAGATGTGTTTATCCGGGTTATTTACGGAGCTCGATATTCCCTTTTTATAGGGATTGTGACCTCTGCGGTATCCATGACTCTGGGGATTATTATCGGAGCTTCCTGCGCTTATTTTGGAGGAATCTATGATATTGTGATGATGAGGGTGATGGATTCGATTGTGTGTATTCCCTCCATGCTGTTGATGCTGGCGCTGGTTGCCGTGTTGGGGAAAGGAATGAACGGTATTATTATTGCGCTGATTGCCACCTCTGTTCCTGGATTTTCCCGGATTGTCCGCTCGATTGTCTTAAACGTGGTACATCAGGAATATGTGGAGGCTGCGGTGGCTTGCGGAACCAGCCATGGGGAAATCATTGTCCGCCATATCCTTCCCAACTGTTTTGGCCCTATTCTTGTGGATGTGCTTATGAGTGTGGCTGGCTGTATTATGGCAGCTTCCAGCCTTAGCTATCTGGGAATGGGCATCCAGGTTCCGGCGCCGGAGTGGGGAGCCATGCTCAGTGATGCAACACCGCTTCTTCGGGCTTATCCGTATCTGGCCATCTTTCCGGGCATTGCCATTGTGCTGACCTCACTTTGTTTTAATCTGATCGGTGACGGGCTCACAGATGCCCTGGATCCCAAAAATCGATGAGGAGGAGATGGCAGTATGAGTGAAGAAATATTAATGAAGGCGACCGGTCTTAAGGTAGTGCTTCCGGGAAAAGAAGGCGGGGACACGGTCATTGTAGACGGAGTGGATTTAGACATTCCCAAGGGAAAAACGGTGGGGCTGGTGGGAGAGTCCGGCTGCGGAAAATCCATGACAGCCCGCTCTTTGATGCGGCTGCTGGACACCCCTATTTCCATTAAAGAAGGAAGTATTGAATTTGAAAAAACAAATTTGACGGCGCTGACCGAGAAGGAGATGCGAAAGATCCGGGGGCAGAAGATTTCTATGATTTTCCAGGAGCCCATGACTGCGCTGAATCCTTCTATTACCGTGGGAAAGCAGGTTCGGGAGGCGATTCTCCTTCATCAGAAGATTTCCAAAAAAGAGGCCAAGGAACGGGTGATCAAGATGTTCCGGGATGTGGGAATTCCGGATCCGGAGCTTCGCTATAAAGCATATCCCCATCAGCTTTCCGGCGGATTGCGGCAGAGAATCTGCATTGCTATGGCAATGGTGCTGGAGCCGGAGCTGTTGATTGCAGATGAGCCGACAACAGCGCTGGATGTGACGGTGGAAGCTCAGATTCTGGCATTGATGAAACAGCTGCAGAGCAGTCATGCCATGTCCATTCTCATGATCACCCACAATCTGGGTGTGGTGGCAGATATCTGTGATGAGGTAAATGTCATGTATGCAGGAGAGATTGTGGAGCACGCCCAGAAAGCGGAACTGTTCCATAATCCAAGACATCCCTATACGCTGGGGCTGATGAAGGCAATTCCAAGAGTGAGGGGAAAAATGGACGAAGAACTCTATACCATTCAGGGAACGGTACCCTCATTTTCTGATATGCCTAAGGGCTGCCGGTTCTGTGAACGTTGTTCTCTTGCAACAGAGCGGTGCAGAACGGAGCATCCGCCTCTTGTGGATATTGGAAACGGTCATCTGGTTCGCTGTTTCAGGGAGGTGAGTGAATAATGGAACCATTGATACAGGTGGAACACCTGGTGAAGCATTTTAAGAGCAGAGCAGGATGGGTAAAGGCAGTGGACGATGTTTCGCTGGAGATCTATCCGGGAGAGACCCTGGCTCTGGTAGGAGAATCCGGCTGCGGAAAGTCTACCCTGGGGCGGCTGATTCTTCGGCTGATGGATCCCACTTCCGGGAGCATCCGTATGAATGGGGAAGAGCTGAGCGCTCTGAAGGGAAAAGAACTTCGGAAATGCCGGTCTCAGATGCAGATGGTATTTCAGGATCCTTTTTCTTCTCTGGATCCTCACTTTACGGTGGGTGAGGTAATCGCAGAGCCGCTGCGGAATCTGGGGCTTTCCAAGGAGGAGCAGCGAAAGCAGGTATTGGAACTGCTGGAGCGTGTGGGGCTTCAGCCGGAACATTATTACCGGTATCCTCATCAGTTTTCAGGAGGACAGCGCCAGAGAGTGGGAATTGCCAGAGCCCTGGCCCCCAATCCCCAACTGATCGTCTGCGATGAGGCAGTGTCTGCACTGGATGTTTCGATTCAGGCGCAGATCTTAAATCTTCTGCGGAAGCTGCAAAGGGAATCGAACCTTACCTTTTTATTTATCTCCCATGACTTGGCTGTGGTGCGCTATGTGGCCAGCCGTGTCTGCGTTATGTTTTTGGGGCAGCTTTGTGAGATCTGCCCGGTTGAGGATGCTTACAAACATCCCTTACACCCGTATACCAGGATGCTGATCGATTCAGCGCCAGAACCGGATCCGGATTTTTCAAGAGAGAATCGGATGCTTTTGGAAGGAGAACTTCCTTCTCCGGTCAATCCTCCGGAAGGGTGCCGTTTCTGTACCAGATGTCCCTTTGCCACCAAGGAGTGCAAGGAGACGAAGCCGGAAATGAAGGATTATGGAAATGGCCGGTTCTGCGCCTGCCATCATCCGCTGAAACAATAAAAGTAACTGCTGGGAGCCGGTCCGGTTTTTGGCAGATACAAATAAAGAAAAGGAGAAAAAATATGAAGAAATTAGTAGCACTTGCAACCGCCCTGGCCTTAGCCCTGGGCACAGTAACCACATCTTTGGCAGCGGAAGCTACCGCAGACCCCACTTTGCGCGCCGTTTGTATGGTATCTGCCGAGAATTTCGATCCGCTGGTATCCACTATGACGGACAAGCTGGTAAACCATGCGCTGTTTGACTGTCTGTTCAAATTTGAAAGCGACGGAACCGTGGTTCCCATGCTGGTGGACACTTATGAGCAGGATGGTTTGGAGGTTACCCTTCATCTACGCAAGGATGCGGTATTTTCCAGCGGCAATCCGGTAACAGCAAAGGATGTTGTATTTTCTTATAATCAGGTTCTTAAGGATCCAACCCTGCGCTACAATATGACCGGTATTTCCAGCGGCATGGAAGTGGTGGATGATTATACAGTTGCCCTTCACCTGAATAATGATTATGATAAATGGCAGAATTACCTGGCAGAGCTTCTTTACATTGTGGAAGAGGCCAGCTATGAAGAAGGAAAAGAATACCTCACCGAGGCGCCGGTAGGATCCGGACCCTACACTCTGGTGGGAATTGATGAGGCAAAGACCGTTACTCTGAAAGCCAATGACAACTATTGGGGAGGGGCTCCAGAGTTTAAGACAGTAGAGGTTTGTGCAGCAGTAGACAATGCTACCGGACTGGTGGCTTTGCAGACCGGAGAAGTAGATCTGCTGGCTCAGGTAGGAAGAGATGCCTACAATCAGGCGGCAGCAGATCCGAATCTGAAAGCCATCGCATTTGACGGCTGGCAGATTATGGGTATTATGAACTTTGTTGGAGACGAGGCTTTCCGTCAGGCTGTATTCCATGGCATTAACCGGGAGACGATTCTTGCAATCTGCAATGATGGCAACGGAACTCCGGCTGCCAATATGTACAGTGCAAAGACTATGGATCGCTATCTGGACAAAGCTCCCTTTACCGGATATGATCCGGAGCTGGCAGCAGAGTGTATTGCCAAGTCAGAGACGGATCTTTCCCATACCTTTACCCTGTCTGTGATGGATGCGGACTCTGCAGCAGTTGCCCAGTGCGTGAAGGCAGACCTGGCAGCGCTTGGAATCAATGTAGATATCAGCCAGACGGATGCAAATACTTTCTTTGCAAATCTGCAGTCTGGAAATATGGAAATGGGACTGCTGGCTATGGGAACCGATATGGTTTCTGTTGAGGGTATGTTCTCTATGTTCAGCCCGGAGCAGGGATATCCCTTTAAGAATATCACAGATGATCTGGTGAATAAAGTAGAGACCGTACCCCTGATTGAGGATAAAGAAGAGCATGAGGCAGCTGTGATCGATACCTTAAATCAGCTGGCAGTAGAGTGCCCCTGGGTTCCTCTGTATGACAATCCCATGTACGCAGTGCACAGCAACCGGGTAGGCAATGTAAACGAGTGCGGCGCTGCTACTTATGTATACTATTTTGGCGATATGACAGTAGAGGAGTAAAGTTTTCTTTTCTGTTTCTGTTGCTTCATAATGATTGGCTATAATAAAATACCACCCTTTGACGCGAAAAGATCGGTAATTTTCGGTTGTCTCAGAGTGGTATTTTTTATTTTACAGGATCATACTGCGTTGAAGTGAAGCTGTTTAAAATAAAAGTTGCGGGACAGATTTTTTAAAAAATTAATAACTATAAAATCAAAGATATGATAAAATAGGGTATATTTACTTCAATGAAATGAAACATGATTTTATCCATAGGGAACAAGTCTCTTATGGATAAGAAACAGGAAAGGAGCAGCAGGTGACAAAGATCACTTATATCGGTCACAGCGGTTTCCTGGCAGAGACGGAAAAGCATTTGCTTTTGTTTGACTACTATAAGGGAAGTCTGCCGGATTTGCCGGAGGAGAAACCGCTGTACGTATTTGTAAGCCATCGCCATGAAGATCATTTCAATCCGGAGATTTTTAAGCTAGCCGGGAAGGGGCGGAAGGTGACATATGTATTGTCCTTTGATATTCGGCTCACAGAAAAAAATCTAAGCCGTTGGGGGCTTAAGGCAGAGACGGCTGAAATTTCGGGTTCTGGCGCATTTTCTGATGCCGCAGTACCTTCGGATGATGGCAACTGGCTGCAGCAGGCTGGGGAAAAAACGCAAAGAGGGGAGTACGGGAGACTGATTTCCCTTAGGGCCAATGAAGTCTTTGAAATGGAGGATATGAAAGTAGAGACCTTTCGATCCACAGATGAAGGAGTGGCGTTCTTGGTGACTGTGGACGGAGTTACGCTTTACCATGCCGGAGATCTTAACTGGTGGATGTGGAGAGGAGAAGACAAGGGCTGGCTTGGCACCATGACTGCCAACTTTAAGAGAGAGGTGGAGAAAATGGCCGGCCGCAAAGTGGATATCGCCTTTCTTCCGTTGGATGACAGGCAGGAGGCGTATTTTTTCTGGGGAATGGATTGGTATCTGCGGAAACTGCAGGTTCACTATGCTTTTCCTATGCATTTCTGGGCAGATGATACGGTGGTGGAGCGGTTCCGTCAGATGGAGTGCCGGAAGGATTATTCGACCGTGATCTGTGACACTGCCCATGAGCGGGTCTGGGAGCTGCCAGAACCTTGAACGGTCAGTTCTTCTTTTGGAAGCAGAACAAGGCGGCAGGTCTTTTATGTATAAAGGGCGGCAAATAAAAATCAAAAGCTGATACCAAGAAAAAGCAGCCATCAGTTAACAGAAGCAAAATAAAAAATACAGAGCATTGCAGGAGGGAGGAAATCTATGGCGAAAATGTTTCATTGGAAGGGAAAAAAGAAGGAACCCTACGAGACGTACGAACCTGGAGAGCAGGGGAGAATAAGGGAAAAGAACAACAAAAAAAAGATCGCCTGGGGCGTTGGCATTGGGGTGGCTGCGGTGGCTGCCATGATGTTCTTTTCCGACTGTTGGTATTCCATTGAGGAGGAGCAGCAGGCGGTGGTGTGCACTTTTGGGAAACCGGTTGCAGTGACAGAGCCGGGGCTGCATTTTAAGATCCCGCTGATCCAGACCGTCCAGAAGGTAAATACTACGATTCAGGGATTTGCGATTGGATGGGAATCAGACCGATATGCAGACGGGACGGGAGATTTGTCTGAGATTCAGCCGGGAGAAGAATCTTTGATGATTACTTCAGATTACAATTTCATTAACATTGATTTTTATGTGGAGTACCGTTTCTCTGATCCGGTGAAAGCGGTGTATGCATCCAGAAATCCGGAGGGGATTTTGAACAACGTAGCCCAGAACTGTATCCGTACCGTGATCGGTTCCTATCCGGTGGACGCAGTGCTTACTACCGGAAAGAATGAGATACAGGCCAACATTAAAGAAATGCTGATGCAGAAGCTGGAGGAGATTGACATCGGTATTCAGCTGATCAATATTACCATCCAGGACGCGGAGCCGCCAACCAATGAAGTGATGACTGCTTTTAAGGAAGTGGAGACTGCTAAGCAGGGAAAGGATACTGCGGTAAATAATGCCAACAAATACCGGAACGAGCAGATCCCGGCAGCCCAGGCCAAGGCAGACCAGATTCTGCAGGACGCTCAGGCTCAGAAAGAGGAGCGGATCAATGAGGCGGAAGGACAGGTGGCCAGGTTTAATTCCATGTATGAGGAGTATGTAAAGTATCCGGCCATCACAAAGCAGCGGATGTTTTACGAGGCCATGGAGGATATTCTTCCGGATCTGAAGGTGGTCATCACAGACGGCGATCAGTCATCAGTACAGCCGCTTCTGCCGCTGGACAGTTTCAGTCAGGGAGATGAGGAGCAGCAGGAGAAAACAGAAGAGAATGAGGGCGCAAAGAAATCGGATGAGCAGGAAGATCCTGTTACGAATTACGACCGTTTGTTAGAGGATACAGAGGGGGTGTGGTAGAATGAATAAAATCGTAAAGCGTGTTCTTATAGGAGCTGGTGTGGTGGCAGCCTGCGGATTATTTTTATCTTCACTGATTGTTACCTATGATAATGAGTACAAGCTGATCCGGCAGTTTGGTAAGGTTCAGAGAACCATCGATGAGTCCGGTATCAGCTTTAAGGTTCCGGTGATTCAGACGGTGAATACGATTCCAAAGGATATTCAGCTCTACGATCTGGCACCTTCTGATGTGATTACCTCAGATAAGAAGACCATGGTGCTGGACAGCTATGTGCTGTGGCGGGTGACAGATCCGCTGCGCTTTGCCCAGACGCTGAGCTTTTCCACAGTAAACGCAGAGAATCGGATTGACACTATTGTGTACAATGCTACCAAAAATGCGATTTCCAATATGACCCAGGAGGAAGTGATCCGAAGCCGGGACGGTGAGTTTACCGTAGAGGCTCAGGTGGAGGAGAGCGGCGGAAACGACCTGGTTGTGGATGACGACGGGACTGTGACAGAGGGGAAGGCCAAGACTGTAAAGATCAAATCTCTGACGGAGGAGATCATGGAGAATATTGACGATGTCTATGACCAGTACGGCATCGAGATCGTTACCGTGGAGGTAAAGAAGCTGGATCTGCCGGATGACAACAAAGAGGCAGTGTATACCCGGATGATTTCTGAGCGGCAGAACATTGCGGCTCAGTATACGGCGGAGGGGGAAGCGGCGGCCCAGGTGATTCGCAATACCACGGACAAAGATGTGGCCATCAGCATTTCTCAGGCGGAAGCAGAGGCGGAGAAAATTATTGCAGAGGGGGAAGCGGAGTATATGCGGATTCTCTCGGATGCCTACAATGATCCGGAACGCAGCGCTTTCTACAGTTTTGTCCGTTCTTTGGATGCGGCAAGAGCCAGTCTTTCCGGAGGAAACAAGACATTGATTTTAGATTCCGATTCTCCTATTGCAAAAATTTTTTCAGGGGAAGAATAATATCGTAGACGCGGAAGTGGGTTAATGGTATAATAAGGGCACGAAAGTAAAGGAGGTTATTCCCATGTATTGTTACAGAAAAGTAAAGGAAGATCTGTACTGGGTAGGAGCCAACGACAGACGCCTGGCTATGTTTGAGGGTGTCTACTCCGTACCGGATGGAGTTTCCTACAATTCTTATTTATTAATGGATGAAAAGACCGTGTTGTTTGACACGGTGGATAAGGCGGTTTCTGATACATTTTTTGAAAATGTGGAAGCTGTTTTGGGAGACCGGAGTCTGGATTATGTGATTATCCATCATATGGAGCCGGATCACTCTGCGACTCTGGACGGCTTGGTGCGCCGTTATCCGGATATGAAGATCATTTGCAATGAAAAAACGGTTGCCATGATGAAGCAGTTCTTTGAGTTTGATGTGGATTCCAGAGCGGTCTTAATGAAAGAAGGCAGCAGCTTTAATACCGGTAAGCACAACCTGGTATTTGTGATGGCGCCCATGGTTCACTGGCCGGAGGTTATGGTTTCCTATGATACTACAGACAAGATTCTGTTTTCCGCAGATGCTTTCGGATGCTTCGGCGCATTAAACGGCGCTTTGTTTGCAGACGAAGTGGACTTTATGCGCGACTATCTGGATGAGGCAAGAAGATACTACACCAATATTGTTGGTAAGTATGGCACACAGGTACAGGCTATCCTGAAAAAGGCGTCTGCCCTGGAGATCGATATGATCTGTCCGCTGCACGGGTTTGTATGGAGAAAAGGTCACGGCGATTTTATCAGCAAATATATGCATTGGAGTACCTATACACCGGAAGAGAATGCGGTGATGATTGCCTATGCTTCTGTATACGGACATACAGAGAATGCAGCAGAGGTTTTAGCATGCAAGCTTCGTGAGGTCGGTATTAAGACCGTGATGTTTGACGTGTCTGTGACACCGGCATCTGACATTATCTCTGCCTGCTTCCGCTACAGCCATTTGGTATTCGCTTCCACTACCTACAATGCAGGTATTTTTGTAAATATGGAAGCGCTGCTTCATGATCTGGCTGCTCATAATATCCAGAACCGTACGGTAGCTCTGATTGAGAATGGATCCTGGGCGCCTACCAGCGGCAAGCTGATGAGAGAGATCCTGTCCGGATGCAAGAATATCACCTTCATTGACACAGAGCTGTCTGTGAAATCTTCTGTAAAGGCAGATCAGATGGCAGTGATCGATCAGATGGTGAAAGAGATTGCAGCTACCATGCCTAAAAAGACAGAAGTAAGTCAGGTTCCAGCAGGTGAGGTAGATGCCAATGCCATGTTCAAGCTTTCTTACGGACTGTTTGTGCTCACTGCAAAGGAAGGGGATAAGGATAATGGCTGCATTATCAATACAACTGTACAGCTTACAGATACCCCGAAGCGCATTACCATTGCAGTGAATAAGGCAAATGCTACTCATGATATGATTAAGAATACCGGTGTATTCAATGTTTCTGTTCTTTCCACAGATGCTCCCTTCCAGATGTTCCAGCATTTTGGCTTCCAGAGCGGAAGAGATGTGGACAAGTTTGCAGGCTATGAGAATGCACAGCGCTCTGCCAACGGATTGTACTACCTTACTTCCGGCAGCAATGCTGTGATTTCCGGACAGGTGATTGAGGCAAGGGATTACGGTACGCATACCCTGTTTGTGGCAGATGTGACAGAGGCGAGAATCATCTCAGATGTTCCCAGTGTGACCTATCAGTATTACTTCGATCATATTAAACCAAAGCCCCAGCCTACAGATGAGAAGAAGGTGGGATGGATCTGTAAGATCTGCGGATTCGTATATGAAGGTGAAGAGCTTCCGGCAGATTATATCTGCCCGCTGTGTAAGCATGGCGCTGAGGACTTTGAGAAGATCCAGTAAGGGCATGGTTCAAGCCCTTG
>CABRXX010000059.1:0-17235 GCA_902475025.1 uncultured Lachnospiraceae bacterium
CATGATAATTGGTCATCAGAGATAACGTTCTTCCAAGCTCCACCTCTGTGTAATCATCAATGCCTTCAAACTGGATGTAGCCCACCTCATTATCTGCAAAGATTGCCTTGAAGCTAAACAGGTATCCGTGCACACCTTCCTCATTCGTTCCCATATCTACTGCAAGATCCTTGGCAAATGTGAACTCTGCACCAGGTGCATATACGGTATTTCCATCAAGGGTCCAGCCTGCAAACTTCTTGCCAGCTGGCACTTCGCCATGATAATTGGTCATCAGAGATAACGTTCTTCCAAGCTCCACCTCTGTGTAATCGGCAATCCCCTCAAACTGGATGTAGCCCATCTCCGCTTCCTCAAAATACGGTACGAAGTTAAATACATATACTACCTCACCGTCTATTTCCGGGGTTTCCATATCAGCGCTTCCTGTAAAGGTGGATCCAGCCGGATAGACTGTGCCATTCAGTTCCCAGCCTGCAAACTTCTTGCCGGCCGGCACTTCGCCATCATAACTTGCTTTCAGTGTCACAGCCGCACCAAGTTCTGTGATCTCTGCCACAACCCCCTCGTACTGTATCTTCTGAAGTTCAGATATTCCTGGTTCCTCTGAGGAAACATCCTCTGTTTTTTCTTCCTGCTGTATAGCCTCTGTCGCAGCGGTTTCTGCTTCTGTCTCTGTCAGAGCTTCTGTCTCTGTCAAAGCCTCTGTCTCTGTCAAAGCCTCTGCCTCTGTCAAAGCTTCTGTCTCTGTCAAAGCTTCTGTCTCCTGCATCAGAGCTTCTGTCTCCGTTAAAGCATCCGCATTGTCTTCTGTCAAAGCTGACTCAATCACCGTATCCAGTCCGCTTTCCGTTGTTTCCATGCCTTCTGCAGCCATTGCTCCCATTGCACTGTTTAGTACAAAAGAAGCTGCCACACCAATGGCAAGGAAGTCCTTAAGTAACTTTTTCATTTTCATCTCTTTACAAATCCTCTCTGCCTTTCTGTTACATTTTTATACATTCTTTTCTGCCCTTGCCCTAAACCGTTCTGCCTTACAAACTCCCCCCCTAACCTTAATACTATCTCTGAGCAGCGTACTTCCCCCACTCATCGACATCTTAACTATATATCTTATTTTCTAAGATGTCAACAAATTATATCTTATTTTATAAGACATCAAATCAAAATGTTTTTATCAAGGCACATCATAAACTCCGCATATTTCTTAATTAATAAGACAATAATCATTTTTGTCATTAAATTTAAGACTTTAGATATAATTAAAAGATTTCATGTTATTATTAACTTTTGGAGGTGTTATATGACAAATTTTGGGAAAAATCTGAAACAGGCCCGCGAAAACAAGGAACTGACTCAAGAAGCTGTCATGAGGCTGACCGGTATTAATCGCAAATCTCTTTCCGGTTACGAAAATAATGTTGCGCAGCCCGATCTTATGACTTTTGCCACACTCGCTAAACTATATAATGTCTCCGCTGACCTGCTTCTCGGTATCGCTTCCGAACTTTCCGAGCAACTTCCCTCCCCAGCCGAACGTCAAGTCTTAAAAAAAATCAAAAAACTTGACCGCGAACATCTTGCCGAATTAAACGCACTGCTGGATATTATGCTGCATTATTCTTCCCCCGCACAAAATAAAGAACGTAAATAGGGCGCCGTACAGTCTTTTCTGACTATACAGCGCCCTGACTTTATGGATATCCCTTTTTCTTTTACACCTACCGTTTGCAGTTTTTAATGCGAAAACTCACAATCCTTCTTTGATTTTAACAAACCCTTCTCATTCGCTTCGTTTCCAATGCTCTGGCCGGTTCAAACCGCAAAAGGGCTGTGGGAACCATTCGCCCCCACAGCCTATTGTATCTCTTACTCTTCCTTCTTTTTACAGCTCTTATTCTTAGAGATCCGCACTGTCAGCGTACTCCGCTGCTCCTGCCTCTATTGCTCTTTGATACTCCTGCAGTATCACTTCCTGCATCCGTTCTCTTGTCACGGAGTTGATCGGATGCGCAATATCACGATACTCTCCACTGGCAGTCTTTCTGCTGGGCATAGCAATAAACAGCCCCTTTTCTCCGTCGATCACTTTAATATCGTGAACTACGAACTCCTCATCAAAGGTTACAGAAACCACTGCTTTCATCTTACCTTCCTTGGTTACTTTTCTTACCCTCACATCTGTAATTGTCATAAGATCACCTTTCCCAGAATAGTTACTGTTCACTCCGTTCTCAGCAACCCCGGATTCCCTTTCTCTTGTAATTTCCTCCCGCTAGATCACGTACCGCTCATCGGTCTCCGTTACCAGCTTGATCCCGTCTCCTCCGGTGTAATACGTATTGGCGCGTATGGTATCACGGCTCTCCACGATGCAATTTTCCAGATGCACATTGTCTCCCAGGTATACATCATTCAGCACAATGGAATTTTTGATCACACAGTTTTCTCCTACAAATACTTTCTTAAAGATCACAGAATTCTCCACATAACCATTGATAATGGTCCCTGCGGACACAAGACTGTTTTTCACCTGACAACCAGGATTGTACTTGGCCGGCGGAAGATCATCCACCTTGGAATGTACATCCGGATACTGACGGAAGAAGTAATTGCGCACCTCCGGCTTTAAAAAATCCATATTCGTCTTATAATAGGACTCCACAGACGCAATATTGCTCCAATAGCTGTCCATCTTATAGCCATACATCCGCTTCACATCCTTGTACCGGATCAGTACATCCTTTACAAAATCAAATCTTCCCTCTGCCACAGATTTCTCAATCAGTTCGATCAACTGGCGTCTGCGTATCACATAGATACCGCAGGAAATGGTATGGGAAGTGGAGGCCATGGGCTTTTCATCAAACTGCTCGATTCTGCAGTCCTCATTCATCTTTAACAGCCCAAACCTGGTCACATCCTCCGTCTTTGGAATATCCTTGCAGACCACAGTCACATCTGCCTTCTTGGCGATATGATATTCCAACACCTTGTTAAAGTCCAGCTTATAGATCCCGTCTCCGGAAGCGATCACAACATAAGGTTCATGGCAGTTTTTCAGGAAATCCAGATTCTGGTGAATGGCATCTGCGGTTCCCCGGTACCAGAAACTGTTGTCCGCAGTCACCATGGGCGGGAAAACGAATAGGCCTCCCTGCTTTCTGCCAAAATCCCACCATTTGGAGGAGCTTAAATGCTCGTTTAAGGATCTGGAATTATATTGAGTAAAAATCGCCACCTTCTGAATGTGGGAATTAGACATACTGCTTAAAGCGAAATCAATGCTGCGGAAGCTGCCTGCAATGGGCATGGCCGCAATGGCCCGCTTGTTGGACAGCTCCTTCATGCGGTAGCTGTTGCCTCCTGCTAAAATCAATCCTACTGCTCTCATGACACAACACCTGCCTTATCTAAAGTTTCACCGCTTTCCAGAACTCCTCCCGGATAGTCCTCAGGCAGGGTTCTGCCTGTTATGGCTGTATTCTTGCCAATCTTTACATCAGCAGGAATCTGGGTATCCTCCCCCACCACTGCCAGTCCAAAGGAATATACCTTTGGCTTTACTTTATTGGGAATATCCTCCCCCACTCCAAGCACGGTCCGGTCGCCGATGGTACAGTTCTCCGCCACAATGGCCCGGTCTAACACAGCACCCTCCCCGACCACGGTTCCCTGCATGATAATAGAATCCCGAATCACGGCTCCCTTGCCGATCACTACTCCAGAGCCGATAATGGAATTGCGCACCTCTCCGTATACCTCTGTGCCGTCTCCGATCAGGCTCCTGTAAATGCAGGCATCTTCTGCTATGTACTGGGGAGGAATAATCTCATTTCTGGTATAAATCTTCCAGAATTCTTCGTAAAGGTTAAACTCAGGAATAATATCGATCAGCTCCATATTGGCCTCCCAATAGGAACCCAGGGTGCCCACATCCTTCCAGTAACCATTGTACTCATAGGCCACCAGCGTCTGTCCCTGATCAAAGCAATAGGGGATCACATGCTTTCCAAAATCGCAGCCTTCCTGTTCTGACAGGGTAATCAGCGCCTCCTTCAAAGTTTTCCAGTTAAAAATATAAATACCCATGGAAGCCAGATTGCTCTTGGGATGCTCCGGTTTCTCCTGAAACTCCGTAATGCGCCCCCGCTCATCCGTCACTACAATACCGAAGCGGCTGGCTTCTTCCTCCGGAACCGGCATCACCGCAATGCTTACATCTGCATTGTGAGACTTGTGGTATCCCAGCATCACTTCGTAATCCATCTTATAGATGTGGTCACCAGACAGTATCAACACATACTCTGGATTGTAGGTCTCCATGTAGGCCAAATTCTGATAAATCGCATTGGCCGTTCCGGTATACCATTCCGTCTTGCCCACTTTTTCATAGGGCGGAAGCACTGTTACGCCTCCCACGTTCCGATCCAGATCCCAGGGAATGCCGATACCGATATGAGTATTCAGCCGCAGGGGCTGATACTGGGTCAGCACACCCACTGTATCAATGCCGGAATTAATACAGTTGCTCAAGGGAAAATCAATGATCCGATATTTCCCGCCGAAAGCGACCGCAGGCTTAGCAACTTTCGATGTCAGAACCCCAAGACGGCTGCCCTGTCCCCCTGCCAGCAGCATCGCGATCATTTCTTTTTTAATCACATTATCACCTCTTGTACTTAATTGTGCAGTTATTATAGCATGGTTTTGTTATTTTGTGAACATATTTTACAATTTTTTTCAAAATATCATCTATTTTTAGAGCAAACTAATCATTTAATATAATTTTAATATCTAGATTTTTTGATATATTTTTACATTTTTCTGCATTATTCGACATATTTTTTATGTATTTTATCTAATTCTATCC
This sequence comes from uncultured Lachnospiraceae bacterium, assembly GCA_902475025.1. Taxonomy (GTDB): domain Bacteria; phylum Bacillota; class Clostridia; order Lachnospirales; family Lachnospiraceae; genus Merdiplasma. The sequence goes on from CABRXX010000059.1 coordinate 4,874, forward strand.
CTTTCCTCTTTTCTTTTCTCTGTACGAAGTGTATACTAAAAAGGAATTGCAGATGAAAGCATTACATCCTATACAGAAAATCATAAAGGAGATCTCTATGTATCAGATCAATTTTAAACAGCCGGTTTCGATTCATTTTATCGGCATCGGCGGCATCAGCATGAGCGGTCTGGCAGCTGTTCTTTTAAAAGAAGGTTTTCAAGTATCCGGCTCTGATGCCAAAGAATCCTCCCTCACCCGATGGCTGGAAGAAAAAGGCGCCCGCATTGTTTACGGTCAGAGAGCTGAAAATATTTCCCAGGATCTGGATGTAGTAGTGTATACCGCTGCCATCCACCCGGATAATCCGGAATTTGCCGCCGCCAAGAATCTTAGTCTTCCCATGCTTACCAGAGCGGAGCTTCTGGGACAAATCATGAAAAATTACGAGATGCCCATTGCAGTCTCCGGAACCCACGGAAAAACTACCACCACCTCCATGCTCTCCCATGTGCTGCTGGCGGCAGATCTGGATCCTACCATCTCCGTTGGAGGGATTTTAAAGGCTATCAACGGTAATATCCGGGTAGGAAATTCCCAGAACTTTATCACTGAGGCCTGCGAATACACCAACAGTTTTTTAAGCTTTTACCCCAAAATGAGTCTGATCTTAAATATTGATGCGGATCATCTGGACTTTTTCAAGGATCTGAATGATATCCGCCATTCTTTCCATCTTTTTGCCCAAAGGCTTCCCCAGGACGGCGCTCTGATCATCAACAGCTGCATTCCCAACCTGGCTGAAATCACAGAGGGATTATCCTGCCGGGTGATCACCTACGGCACTCCGGAAAGCGATTATTATGCTGCAGATGTTACATACAATGAGATGGGGTTCGGCAGCTTTACTCTCTTAAAGCATGGAAAGGAAATGGGCCGCTTCCACCTGATGGTGCCAGGGGACCACAACGTTTCCAACGCCACTGCCACCCTGGCAGCCGGAGATTTGCTGGGAATCTCCGCAGAGGATATGGCTAAGGGGCTTGCCTCCTTCACAGGAGCCAACCGGCGCTTTGAGCACAAAGGCTCCGTAAAGGGCATTACGGTGATTGATGACTATGCCCATCATCCCACAGAGATCGAAGCCACTCTGCGGGCTGCCAAAAATTATCCCCACAAAACCTTATGGTGTGTGTTCCAGCCTCACACTTATACCAGAACCAAGGCGCTTTTGGATGATTTTGCCAGAGTGCTCTGCCTGGCAGACAGAGTAATCCTGGCAGATATCTATGCTGCCAGAGAAAAAAATACCGTAGGCATTTCCTCCCAGGATCTTCTGAAAAAGATTTTGGAAAAGGGAGGAAACGCCATCTATCTGCCGGATTTTGGTCAGATTGAGGACTATCTTCTGGAGCACTGCGTCAAAGATGACCTGGTGATCACTATGGGAGCCGGAGATGTAGTGACCATTGGGGAAAACCTGCTAAAAAAAGGCAAAATCTCTGCAGCAAACTGACGCAACTGCAAATTTACTGCGCAGCAAAAAAGATTTCCCATGAAACAAGCAAAGCGTTTTTTTGTGGAAAACAATCCGAAAAAACACGGCCGGCCAGAAACTCCCTCCCTTTCCACAGATTCAAAACCCGTTTTCCCCAGAGGGAAGCACACATTATCCACAGAAAAAGCCCTTTTGTTTCCGGGTTTCCACAGTATTATCCACAAAATCCACATGTTATGCACATTTTTTTCGCAGCGCATGTGGATTTTGTGTGGAAAAGATGTTCACATTCTTCCTCAATCCCAGGTTCATTTTTCACCTGGCCTGTGATATACTCTAGGGGTATTACAGACGCCATAGTTTCTCGGGGAGGCGCATTTATATGAAACTACATTTGCCGCAGGACGGCGGCGCTACCACAATCGAAAACAAGTTTATTGATCATTATATGCCCAAGGCCAACGGAGAATTTGTAAAGCTCTATCTTTATCTGCTGCGCTGTGCCCAGGCCGGAAGGGAGTTGTCGCTCTCTGCCATAGCAGATGTGTTTGACCACACAGAGAAGGATGTGCGCAGGGCTTTAGCCTACTGGGAAAAATTAAGCCTGCTAAGCCTCCGGTACGATCCCTCGGGGGGACTTAGCGAGATCTCTTTCCTGGATCACCCTTCTTCCGGTTACGAAAGCCCTTCTGTCCGACAGTCAGACGCCGTTGAACCAAAAAACTCCGGCAGCGGCATGGCAGAAACAGCCGCCGGCATGGCGGATATCGGGGACCAGATTTCCACTGCTTCCTCCAAGCATCCGATCTCCAGAAGCCGGGCGCTGGCTCTGAAAGAGCAGGAACAGATCCGGCAGCTGATCTTCGTGGCAGAACAGTATTTTTCCAGACCTTTGACCAGCACAGAGCAGTCCAATCTGCTCTACTTTTATGATACCCTGCATTTTTCTGCAGATCTGATCGAATATCTCATCGAATACTGTGTCTCCAAGGGCAGCAGCAGCCCTCACTATATGGAGAAAGTAGCTCAGGAATGGTATAAGGAAGGAATCACTACCGTAGAGCAGGCCAAAAGCAGCACCAACCTTTATAATAAGAATTACTTTACCATCTTTAACGCCCTGGGAATCAAGGGACGCAACCCGGCGCCCTCGGAGGTGGAATATATGGATCGATGGCTGAACCAGTATGATTTCACCATTGAGATTATCCTGGAGGCCTGCTGCCGTACCATCCGCCAGACCCACCAGCCCAATTTCCAATATGCAGACAAGATTCTGGAGCAGTGGAACAAATCCGGCGTCCATCATCTGTCTGATATCCAGAAGCTGGATGCCGCTCATGCGCAAAAAAAAGCCAGATCCGTAAAAGAGACGCCAAAATGCGGCCAGCCTAATCGCTTCAACAACTTCCCTCAGCGGGAATACAACTGGAGTCAGCTGGAACAGCAGCTTTTATATGCACAGGAAAAGAAAGAGGGGTAAACTTTGGGATTAACTAACACACAGTACGACGCCATTATGCGCTGTTACAGCCAAAAACAGGCGGATAATCAACGGGCGCTGGAACAGCGCAGAAAGACTGCATATAAACAGATTCCTCAATTTGTACAACTGGACAGTGAGGTGGCCTCCTGCAGTTTATCCTGCGCAAGAGCGCTTTTGGAAGATGCGGCCGCGGATATTCCCACCCTGAAAAAAAAGCTGGCAGCCTGCGCAGACGAACGGATCCGGCTTCTGAAAGAGCACGGCTTTCCCGCAGATTATCTGGAAATGCACTATACCTGCCCGGATTGCCAGGACACCGGCTACATTGAAGGGAAAAAATGTCACTGCTTCCGTCAGGCAGCCATTGATCTGTTTTATACCCAGTCCGGATTAAAGGAAATACTGCAGGAGGAGAATTTCCAGCATTTCTCCTATGACTATTACCCGGAAACTCTGATTCATCCTGCCACGGGAAAAAATGCCAGAGAGACTATGCGCACCACTGTGGCTGCCTGCCTGCGCTACATTGATGAATTTGACAAGACTTTTTCCAATCTGTTTTTTTACGGGGGAACCGGTCTTGGGAAAACCTTTCTCTCCCACTGCATTGCCAAGGAGCTGATCGAGCGTGCCCATTCGGTGATCTACTACTCTGCCTTTGAGCTTTTTGACCTGTTTGCCAAAAATTCCTTCGGCCGCAGAGAAACCGAAAGCGATATGACCGATTATATTTTCGATTGCGACCTGCTGATCGTGGATGATCTGGGTACAGAGCTGACCAATTCCTTCGTCTCCTCCCAGCTGTTTCTTATTTTAAATGAACGGCTCCAACGGCAGAAAAGCACCATCATTTCCACCAATCTGCCCCTTGGAACCTTTGCAGAACTGTATTCGGAGAGGGTCTTTTCCCGGATCACCAGCAACTTCCAGCTGTTTCAGCTTATTGGAAATGATATCCGCATACAGAAAAAACTGGGTCTCACCTCTTGACCCGTCTCAGGTTCTGAGATAAGATGAAAACAAAGACTTTTAATCATATAAAAAAGGCTGTCAAGTACACTCCCCGGCCAGTGTCCGGTATGTTTTTTCGGAAAATATATTTTTTTCGGATACAACGCTTTGAAAGAAGCCCCGGGACGTATCTTTCCGCAGCCCGTACAGTATTTTAAGGAGGATTGCCATGCAATCAGCAGAAGAACGAAATCAGGATACGCTCCCAGTAGGTTCACTGGGCATCATCGCTATGGACAGCTGCAGGGATCTTGGGGAAAAGATCAACCGCTATATTGTATCCTGGCGTAATGAGCGGGAGCATGAACATAAGGGAACTCCCCAGTTGTTGGAGTATGCAAAAGACAACTACCTGATCAAAACCGCCACCCCCCGTTTCGGAACCGGTGAGGCAAAGGGTGTGATCTACGAATCCGTCCGGGGCGATGATATCTATATTCTGGTAGATGTGTGCAATTACAGTATTACCTACAATATGAACGGCGTAGTAAACCACATGTCACCGGACGACCATTTTCTGGACTTAAAGCGTATCATCTCCGCCCTGGGCGGAAAGGCTAGGCGGATCACCGTCATTATGCCCTACCTCTACGAAAGCCGGCAGCATAAAAGAAACGGCCGGGAATCTCTGGACTGCGCCATTTTCCTTCAGGAACTGGTGCGCATGGGAGTAGAAAATATCATCACTTTTGATGCCCATGATCCCAGAGTTCAGAATGCCATTCCCCTGCGCGGCTTTGAAACCGTTCAGCCTGTGTACCAGTTTATCAAAGGACTGTTTAAGGCCGCACCGGACTTCCCCCTTACAGCCGATAAGCTGATGATTATCAGCCCCGATGAAGGCGGCACCGGCCGGGCCATCTATATGGCCAATGCCCTGGGCGTCGACATGGGAATGTTCTACAAGAGAAGGGATTATACCAAGATTGTCAAGGGACGCAATCCCATTGTGGCTCACGAATTTTTAGGCGCTGACGTTTCCGGCAGGGATGTGGTAATTCTTGATGACATGATCTCCTCTGGAGACAGTATGCTGGATGTGGCCAGAGAACTGAAAAAGCGGAAGGCCAACCGTATTTTCCTGTGCGCCACCTTTGGCCTGTTCACCAACGGGCTGGCCAAATTTGACGCGGCATATGAGGAGGGGCTGTTCCACTCCCTGCTGACCACCAACCTGATCTACCAGCCCAAGGAGCTTTTGGAAAAACCCTATTATACAGACATTGATATGAGCAAATTCCTGTCTCTGATCATTGACTCCTTAAACCATGACGGATCTATGAGCGATCTTTTAAGCCCCACAGACCGGATCAATAAGTTTCTGGATAAGCAGAAAAAAAAGAGAATGGAACAATAAATCCGAGGCGTCATGCTCTGGGATCATCTTTGCTTCTCTTAATCGGAGAGGATGTTGCAGAATACCTCCGGCAGCTTGTGTTCTATTGCAATCGTGACAGCTTGTTTTATCTAAACATCCAAAAGTCTGAGAAACAAATCTGATCATAAATATGTAAAAATATCCCCTGTTCACAACATAGAAACAAGGGATATTTTTAATTTTATTCAAATTTTCTCGTCCGTACAAAGCAGACTGCGCCGGCTAAAGTCATAAGAATACCGTAGCCGGCAAACCAATGCTTCTCCTTTTATTCGTTTTCCATATTTTCCCGGCGCAGCAGCCTGATCTCCGCCGCATAGCCTTCCAGCTCATTGGGTGTCTCCAGATAGAAGGGAAGATCTTTCAATCTGGGATGCTCCACAATCCGGTAAAAGGCCTCCAGCCCCAAAGCCCCTTCTCCAATCTTCTCATGGCGGTCTTTATGGCTGGCAAAGGGATTTTTCGAATCATTGAGGTGAACCGCTCTCAGACGTTCCAGACCAATCGTCTGATCAAACTCCTCCAACACCTCCTCCAGGTGATCCACAATATCATATCCCGCGTCATACACATGACAGGTATCCAGACACACTCCCAGCTTATCTTTGAGTTCTACCCGCTCTATGATCTGAGCCAGCTCCTCAAATCGGCTTCCTACTTCAGAGCCTTTTCCTGCCATAGTCTCCAACAGCACCGTTGTGTGCTGCTCCGGCTTCAGAATCTGATTCAGTGTCTTTGCTATCAGCTGGATTCCCTTCTGGATTCCTTGGCCTACATGGCTGCCCGGATGAAAATTATAACAATTTCCCGGAATATATTCCATCCTGGCCAAATCGTCCGCCATCGTCTCCAGGGCAAACTCCCTCACACGCGCATCCCCGGAACAGCAGTTCAGCGTATAGGGAGCGTGAGCCAGTATCTGGGAAATCCCCTGCCCCTTTGTATACTCCAAAAATCTGGCCACATCTTTTTCATCTATGGCCTTGGCTTTGCTCCCTCTGGGATTTCTCGTAAAAAACTGAAACGTGTTGGCTCCAATGGATACCGCCTCCTTTCCCATATGATAAAATCCTCTGGAAGAGGACAAATGACACCCTATTCTTAACATCTTATTTCCTCCTGATTCGTTCCAGTATTTCCAGTTCCCGCTTCTGGCAGCTAAATAAGATTACCTGCCGCCCGCTGCGATCCAGCCACCGAAGCGCCTCCTCCAGCCGCTTATCATCATACATGGCAAAGGCTTCATCCAAAATAATGGGCAGAGGCTCTCCAAAGCTTAACAGCTCTCCTGCTGCGATCCGCAGGGCAAAATAAATCTGATTCATGGTTCCATAGCTTACCTGATGAAGATACAGCAGGCTGGAGGGCGTATTGATCCGCACCTGCATTTTTTCATCCAGCGCAATCTGCGTATAGCGTCCATCTGTAAGCTGAACTAAAATCTCTGAGGCCTTTCTTCCAAATTCTGTTCCTGCCTCCCGGTAAATTCCAGCAGACAATTCTTTGATGCGCAGCATGGCCAGATCCAAAGCCTCCAGCTCCTGATCATAGGTGGAAAGACGGTCATGGGTCTTATAGAGTTCTTCCAGTTCCTCCCGTATCACAGTGAGACGAAGGGTCTTTTCCCGAATCTCCTTCTCCTGATAGTCCTTCTCCCGAACTGCTTCCTCCTGAAGTTCCTTTTCTCCAGACTGCTTCTCCAAAAATGCCGTTCCCGGAAGTTCCCCTTCCTGCCTATATACAGGACTCTGCTCTTCTTCCTCCGTCTTTTTTCCTCTTCCCCATCCCAGCTGTTTTCTGCTGTAATTTGCCGCCATACCAAAAAGAGCCAGAAAAAAGGCTCCCAGCAGCAAAAAACCGATCTTACCAGGAAGAGCCGTGGCAAATACGCCGCAGGCAACCGACAGAATACCGCAAAGAAACAACAATACGTCCAGCCAGATCAGAAATTTTCTAAAGCCAAACTCCGGCTTCTCTTTTTCCAGGAGGTGTCCGGACTTTGTCTTTTCCTGTGTTCCGGCAAACATTTCCGGCAAAGGAATATCCAGCTCCTTCTTTCCTGGCTTCCCTCCTCCGCTTCCTGTTTCCTCAAACCCTCCCCCTCCTGTATTCTGACGTGTCACTTTTTCCAGTTCCTCCCGGACAAACTGCTCTTCCATCCGCTTTTTGCTGATTTTCTCATCCAGCTGCTCCTGCTCCTGCTTCTTCTTATTCTCCAGCTGCCTGCGCTTTCCTTTCAACTGATCCATGGCCTTTGACAGATCCAGATTCCCGTCTCCGGTCTCCTGAAAATTCACCATGAATTTCTGCAGTTCCTGAGCCAGGCCTGCATCCGTTTCACTTCCCGTCTGGGGAATGAACACGGTATTCACGAAAGCAGACTCGCTCAGTCCCCCAAGAAGCTCCGTAAGCAGTCCTGCATCTGCCGGCAATTCCTGTCCGCTGCTCTCACAAATCAGCCTTACTTCCTTAGTTGACTTTAAAAAATTCCGCTCAATGCGGTAGATCTCCCCCCGGTAACTTAACCGCAGAGCTCCTGCAAAATATCCGGGATTGTCCCAGGGCTGCCGCAGGAAATACTCATCATTTTTTCCGTTCCGCCCTCTCCCGGTACGGATTCCAAAAAACATATCCCGGATAAAGGCGTGCATCGTGGATTTCCCGGTTTCATTTCCCCCACAGATCACATTGATCCCAGGTCCCAAAGAAACCTTATGCTCCAGAAATTTTCCAAAATGTTTTAAATTCAATTCCAGCAGTTCCATGATGTCACCTCTCCTGAGAAAGCAAAGCCTCCAGGCCATACTGAAGTGCTTTCTCCTCCGTTATACTCCTCTCATGCCCCTCAAAACTTTCAATGTAACGCCCAATCATCTGTCCCTGATATCTGCGCTTTAACTCCTCCAAATGGAAGGCAGGCACCGTCTCATCCTCTACATCCAGCACCATGCCAAATTCCATCAGCTTTTCCAGATCAAAGGAACTTCCCGGCTCCCGTTTCCCCTGAAGACTCACCCGGTAAATATGCTGCCAGCCTGTTTTTTCAATCTCCTGCTCCAGTTTATCCCGAAGAGAAAAGGTGGTGTCCCCTTCCTCCACTGAAAGTGTCAAAGGAATATATTCCCGTTTGGCTTTTCTCACAAACCGGGCCTTGATGCGTCCCTTTTCCCAGTTTCCCAGAATGTAGCCGTGCGGGCCGAAATCATTGCAGTCCACAGGCTCTAATGCGCCTGCATACAGCGCCTGATCCTTTATCACTGCCTGAGGCTTATGAATATGTCCCAGGGCCACATAGTCAAACCCAGAACGGGACAGGGAATCCCTGCTTATGGGAATGTGCTGCCCGTCTCCTCCATGGGCCAGAAGAATATGGCATCCCTCCTCCTTCACCGGATGAAGCCCCTCGTACAAGGGCTCTGGAATCTCCTGCCGATAATAGCTGAAGCCATAGACAAAGGTGCGAATCTCCGGAAAGCGCACGCATTCACACTGTCTTGAAAACAGGCAGGCTACATTCCTGCTCCAGGGAAAATTCAGGTACCCAGAAGCCGGCTGCAAATAATCATGATTCCCAGCCATCAGAACTACCCTGGTATGATTCAAAGTAGAAAACAGATAATTTACTTCCTTCAATTCCTCCATAAGAGGCTGGCGGTGAAACAGATCTCCTGCAATCAGAAGTAAATCCACCTGTTCTTTTCCGGCATCCTGGATAGTACTGCGAAAGGTATCCCAGATCTCCTTTTTTCTTGCCTCACTCCAGCTGCTTTTTCCATCCGGAGCAGCCCCCAGATGTACATCCGCTATATGTATAAAACGCATACGCCCGTCTCCTTACCTTGTTGTCTTTCCTCATATCTCTTTCCCGGCTTGTTCCCCATCGTAACCATCTATTTCACAGAATTCTTCCCGATTGCAGCCCCTTTCCCGCTTGCCTGGGTTCCTCTGTGCTTTTATGAATGGGAAAAGAAGTATAGCCCTTTTTATTCTTATCCTTTTCCCCTCTTGTCAGTTCCAGAAAGGTTTCCAATATATTTTTCACCCTGCTGGTATACAGCTCCTTAGCTTCCCCCGGTAACGAAGAATGTGCTTCGCACATTCTAACGCCTGCGGAGCATTTCTGTTTCATAAGAAGGAATTTCCTATGTAAAAAAAACTGCCCGGCTTTCGCCGCCTGAAATGCGACAAACTGCCGGACAGTATCCTATGCTTTTTCCAAAGCCTGGGTAAGATCCGCTATAATATCATCGATATGCTCAATTCCCACTGACAGCCGGATCATTCCCGGCGAAACCCCTGCTGCCTTTAACTGTTCATCGTTTAACTGCCTGTGGGTGTGACTGGCAGGATGAAGCACACTGGTTCTGGCATCTGCCACATGGGTCACAATGGCCGCCAGCTTCAGGCTGTCCATAAAGCGCACCGCCCCTTCTCTTCCGCCCTTTAACTCAAAAGAGATCACACCACAGGTACCATGGGGCATATATTTTTGAGCCAGCTTATAGTACTTATCCCCGGGAAGTCCTGCGTAATTGACAGACGCCACTTTCTCATGGGACTGAAGAAATTCTGCCACTCGTTTCGCATTATAACAGTGGCGCTCTACCCGCAGGGGCAGGCTCTCCAGTCCAAGATTTAAGAGAAAGCTGTTCATGGGCGAGGGGACCGCCCCCAGATCCCGCTGCAGCTGCACCGTAGCTTTGGTGATATAAGCTTTTTTCCCAAACTTCTCTGTATAGATCACACCATGATAGGATTCATCCGGGGTGGTAAGTCCCGGAAATTTCTCTCTGTAGGCCTCCCAGTCAAAATTTCCGCTGTCCACAATCGCTCCCCCCACCTGCACGGCATGGCCATCCATGTATTTGGTAGTAGAATGGGTCACAATATCCGCTCCCCATGCAATGGGCCGACAATTCACCGGAGTGGCAAAGGTATTATCCACGATCAGAGGCACCCCATGGCTGTGGGCCAGGACTGCGAACTTTTCAATATCCAGCACCACCAATGCCGGGTTAGAAATAGTCTCTGCAAATACCGCCCTGGTGTTGGGACGAAAGGCTTTGTCCAGCTCCTTGGGGCTTTCGTCTGCATCCACAAAGGTACATTCGATTCCCAGTTTCTTCAAGGTCACTCCCAAAAGATTCAGGGTTCCTCCATAAATGGCGGAAGCACAGATCACATGATCCCCGGCTTCACAGATATTGAACACTGCATAAAAATTGGCTGCCTGACCAGAGGAAGTAAGCATTCCTGCCACTCCCCCCTCCAGATCTGCAATTTTTTCCGCCACAGCATCGCTGGTTGGATTTTGCAATCGAGTGTAAAAATACCCGTCTTTTTCCAGATCAAACAGTTTTCCCATCTCATCTGTGCTCTCGTATTTAAAGGTAGTGCTCTGGTAGATGGGTAGCACTCTGGCTTCCCCGTTTCCCGGCTTCCACCCGGACTGGATACATTTTGTCTCAACTTTATAGTCGCTCATGGTCTCTCCTTTTTCCTTCTCCTCCTCAGCTGCGGAAGACAATCTCTCCGGTCTCATCATTCATAGATTCCAGTATGGCCAGCGACTCCACCCGGATTCCCTTGCTGCGAATCAGATCTCCGCCTCTCTGGAACCCTTTCTCCACAGCGATGCCAACCCCCTCCACAGTGGCTCCGGCGCTGCGGATCAGATCAATCAGACCATCCACTGCACATCCGTTAGCCAAAAAATCGTCAATGATCAGCACGTGATCCTCAGGGCTTAAGAATTTTTTTGCTACAATCACATCATACACCTTTTTGTGCGTAAAGGACTCTATCTTTGTGGTGTACATTTCTCCGTCCAGGTTAATGCTCTTTGCCTTCTTGGCAAACACCACCGGCACATGAAAATGCTGAGCCACCACGCAGGCAATGCCGATTCCGGAAGCCTCAATCGTAAGGATTTTATTAATCGGCCGATCTGCAAACAAGCGCTTAAATTCTTTTCCCATCTCATTAAACAGGTCTACATCCATCTGATGATTCAAAAAACTGTCTACCTTCAGCACATTGCCTGGTTTTACTACCCCGTCTTTGCGGATTCTCTCTTCTAAAAGCTTCATGATACATCCTCCTGTGTTTTAACCGTAGCTCTCTGAAAAACATTCGCTTTTCAGAAGGCTCCTGTATTCTCCAGCTGCTGCCCTTACTTTCTCTTTTTCAGAGCATCGAAATAGTGATTCTCATTTTATCATGACTTTTCATCAGAAACAACAATTTCTAACAGTTCCTTTGGATTCTCCACCAGATAGTCCGGCCGAAGCTGCTCTAAATCCTCCTTCCGGCGAAATCCCCAGGTTACCAGAGCACAATGGATCGCTGCCCTTCGGGCAGTGTGGTAGTCCACCTCCGAATCTCCCACATACAGAGCCTCCTGTCTGGATACCCCTAGAAGCTGCAGCGCCTCCAGCACAGCGTCCGGCTCCGGTTTTCTCCGGATACCGGGGCGTTCCCCCACTGCCGTTTGGATCACCTCCGGAAAATACCTCCGATTCAGCTCTTTCACAGCCCCGTCTCCCTTATTAGAGACAATCGCCATCAAAACGCCCCTCTTCTTAAGCGATTCCAAAAGAGACCATATTCCCGGATAAGCTCCTGTTTTGATCTGGCAGTGTCCCTGATAGTAAGCCTCATACTCTTTTAAGATCTTATCAAATCCCAGTGTCTCTGCCCCTTGGGGCAGCACGTTTTTCATCAGGCGCCCAGCGCCGTTGCCCACCGCCAACCGCACTTCCTCCAGCGTTTTAACCGGATAGCCATGCTTTTGTAAAGTATAGTTTACCCCTCCCGCAATATCCTCCAAAGTATTTAAAAGCGTTCCATCCATATCAAAAATAACTGCCCTATAGCCCATCTTTCCTAGCCCTTCCTTTGATTAAACGTGATTTGGCGACCTCTTTCCTATCCGTCCCAGTACGATCCTGCGAAACCTTTTGATTTCACAGGAAGAAAGTTCCTATGAAATCAAAAACAAAGATGGCTGC
>CABRXX010000060.1:0-17139 GCA_902475025.1 uncultured Lachnospiraceae bacterium
GGATCTTCGGGCAGGTGCTGCTTTGGTTATTGCAGGACTGGCCGCAGAGGGGATCACCATTATTGACGATATCATTTATATTCAGAGAGGCTATGAAAACTTTGATGAGAAGCTTCGCAGCCTGGGCGCAGAGATTGAAAAGATTGACAGTGAAAAAGAGGCCAGAAAATTTCAGTTAAGGATCGGCTGAGACAGAAGTCTGCCAGCAGACTTCATTTACAAAAAGGCAGACAACAGAGTTAGAAAAGAAGCGGTTTTCTGATTCTGCTGTCTGCCTTTTGCGTTCCCGGTAAGCGGCGGATACCTATAAGTGTGCAGAGTAGTTTTGCACAGGCTGCGGGGAATTTTGATACAGGCTGCAGGGTGATTCTGAACCCTTGCGGCAGTACTTTTTTTGTGTTATGATAAAAAAATATATAAAGCTAGGTAATGAAATCAAAGACCCCGCAGCAAGCTGACGGGGGATCAAACCATCAGAGCAGCAAGCTGCGAGGTCTTTGAACCTTGCGGCACTCGCCAGGTATCCGCACAAGTGCGGCTGCTTGGTTCATTGCTCGCGGGAATAAAAGGAGGGGCAAATGGCAAAAGTAGCGATTGTGACAGACAGCAACAGCGGGATCACCCAGGCGCAGGCTGGGGAGTATGGCGTACATGTGATTCCCATGCCATTTTATATTGATGGAGAATTGTATTTAGAGGATATCACCCTGTCTCAGGAGGAATTTTATCACAAGCTGGAACATGATGCGGAAATTTCTACTTCCATGCCGTCTGTGGGAGATGTGATGGATTTTTGGGACAAGCTGCTGAAGGAGTACGACGAGATCGTGCATATCCCCATGTCCAGCGGACTTTCCGGCTCCTGCGAGACAGCCATGATGCTGGCAGCAGACTATGAGGGCAAAGTCCATGTGGTAAACAATCAGCGGATTTCCGTTACGTTAAGGCAGTCGGTTTTGGATGCCAAGGAGCTGGCAGACCGGGGCTGGGGCGGAGAAGAGATCAAGAAGTATCTGGAGGAAACCAAGTTTGATTCCACTATTTACATTATGGTAGAGACCTTAAAGTATCTGAAAAAGGGAGGACGGATCACTCCTGCGGCTGCAGCTCTGGGCACGCTTTTGAAGTTAAAGCCGGTACTGCAGATCCTGGGAGAGAAGCTGGATGCCTTTGCAAAATGCAGGACCATAAAGGCAGCCAAGGCAACGATGCTGGATGCCATAGCAAAGGATCTGGATGAGAGATTCCAGATGGCTGACCATCCGGAGGATGCCTGGATTGCAGTTGCCTATACCTGCAGTAAGGAGGAGGCTCTTGCCTGGAAAGAAGAGGTTCAGAAGGTGTATCCCAACCATGAGATCGTTATGAATCCCCTTTCTCTGAGCGTTGCCTGTCACATCGGCCCGGGGGCCATTGCAGTGACCTGCACAAAGAAAATGTCCGTGTAAGCCAAAAAATAGGGCTGCGGCAGTATACAGACCTGGATAGACCAAAAGAGTCCCCAAGGATTGTATGCTGCCGCAGCCTTTTTGTGCAATTTGACCGCCAAGTTTTTCTGTCAGGATTTTTGACAGCCTGATCGGGAATGGTGCAAAATACGAATTTCGGTGGATTTTCGGTGTGTTTTTTTCCGAAAAGATGTTATTTTTCGGAGAAAAATCACCCGAAAGGGTACTGCCGGAAGTATTTTGCACCATCTCCACAAGAATGCCTGACAGGATCGCACTGAGACGGCCTGGAAAGGATAAACGGAAGAATGTTGGAGACAATAGGTGGAAAGTGTGTAAACTGTTTATAAAACAGAGAAAAAATGTGGATAAATTCAGAATAACCAGTTTGTTTGTGGATAAGTCTGATTTTATGCAGCCTCTGACAGGTATTCCTGATCTGTAAGATACTTTTTCAGCACCGGAAAGGAGCAGGGGCCGATGGCCAGCACCCGGGCGTGATATTCCTTCAGGGAGAAGCTGCTGCCAAGGTGTTCTTTTAGTTCCTCAGACAGATCCTTAAAATTCAGATATCCCACATAGTATTTCAGATAGTTGGCAGGGGCCTCCAGAATGGTGTTGTACATGGCATGGGAGGTCTGCTCTTTTATGCCGAAGTTGTTTAAGAACTGAGCTACCTGAGCTTTTGTGTAGCCGTGATAATGGATACCGATGTCCAGCAGGGAGGCAATGCCCAGCATCAGAGAGCGGTCTTTTTGGTACAGGGAGGCCAGGGCTGGGTTCTCCTGCCAGGTGCCATAGGCGTACATTTCCACATAGGTAGCCCATCCTTCCGTGTATCCTCCGAAGTTTAAAATGCTCCGCAGAGGATCCTGGTTTGCGGATTCAAAGGTAACGGTCTGGTAGAGATGGCCGGGGTAGCCCTCATGAGCCAGGGTGGTGTAAAGCTCCAGGGGATTGTAGTCGCTAGCCCGGTTGATGTAGATCACATTATTTTCTGTATCGTCGATAGGAGGTGTCAGATAAAAGGCCGGACTTAAATAATCCTCCAGGGAATCGTGGACATACTTTACCTGGCAGGAGACGTTTAGGGGTGTCGGAAAATCTTTTGCAGTCAATTCCTGCAGTGTGGAAAGAATTTCTTCCGGTGCAGGAGCGTTTTCCTGGGTGAGGGAAGCTGTGGAGAGGCCGGCGTCTGATCGTAAGAGAGACTGAATATCTTTATACACAGCGCTGATTTCCTGCTGGATTCGGTCTTCGATCCGGGAGAGAGGAGAGGCATCTCCGGTGGTGCTTCGCACCAGGTATTCGTAGTAGGCCTTTCCTTCCGGCAGATGGCAGAGCCCACCTGGATTTTTTCCGGTGCCCAGCAAATTGGCCAGCCCAGCCATAAGTTCCTGATAGGCGGGAATTACATACCCGGAGAGGATTTGCTGGTTCTGTTGTTTGTAGGAGATTTTTTCATCAGCAGTCAAGTTGGTGAAGGAATCGATCTGTTCTTCAAAGAGTTGTTTTAGATAGTTATCCTCTCCGCTTTTTACAAAGGAATCGCACTGCTTTAGAATATTTTTTACACAATCGTCGCTCATGAACAGCCCGGCCCTGGATTTTTCCTGTTCAAAGGCAAGGATGGACTGAAAGTAATCCGGCAGCTGGGCAAGAAGCGCCAGATAGTCCTCAATGTCCTGTTTTGTGCGGAAGGTGTATTCCGCCAGAAGTACAGGAAGCTGGGCCTGAATGCCCAAGGTGGGGCTTAAAGGTTCTTGATAAAGATAAAATGGGGCGCCTTCCCGGCTGGTTTTTAAGTAATCCACAAGGATGTCATAGGTAAGTCTGTTTTTGGGAGAGAGTTCTTCCCTGGAAAAGCGGGAGAGTCTGTTGAGGTAGTTCTCTCCTGCAGCCGCGGAGGCGGTGTGGGTGTTTTGATCCATGGTTCCCAGGGTAATGGGATAGTTTTTAATCCCGAAAGCGCCGGGATCTGCCAGAGTGTAGTGAAGATTCAGAGTATTGCCGCAGATCTCGGAGCGGAATATCTGCTCTGTAAAAGAAGTGAAGCGCTCATCCTCTGTGAGCGGCAGATGTAAACAGGTCAGCGCCGGGATCAGAACGAGGAGAAGCAGCAAGGCAGACAAAAGAGCAGCCAGTTTTCCCTTGCTTTTGCCAAGGAAGAAGGATTTGTCAAGAGATTTCATAATCCCTCCGGGGGAGATGTCTTAGTTCAAGTCTATTCATTCAGGGAGAAAGTAGAACCGGCCAGGAGCTTTGTCCTGAAAAAATCCGGTGTCTGGCGCAAAATTGAGAAAAAAGGTAAGTAAAAAGAAAGAAACCAAAGGCAAAACCAGGTTAAAATAAGGGAAACAATCTTGACAGAAAATCCCGGTTATGCTAGTCTGAAAGATACATGAAAAGAAATCCGGTGAAGAAAAGAGCAGGTCTGAAAGCAGCGCTGCAAAGGATTACCAGCTGCTGAAGCGGTAACACGGGATGATGACCCGTCTTCTTTGATGCAGGCAGCATTGGGGAAGGCGGTTTTCTTTTTAGGACCCAGGACAGGAGAGGAAAATTAACATGGACAAGAAAAAATATTATATGACCACAGCCATTGCCTATGCTTCCGGCAAGCCTCATATTGGAAATACCTATGAGATTGTGCTGGCAGACAGTATTGCCCGGTTTAAGAGGGCTCAGGGATATGATGTGTTTTTTCAGACAGGAACCGATGAGCATGGGCAGAAAGTGGAGCTGAAAGCCAAGGATGCAGGGGTGACGCCCAAGCAGTTTGTAGACGACGCCGCCAGCGAGATCAAGCGTATCTGGGATCTGATGAATACTTCCTATGACAAATTTATCCGTACCACAGATGATTATCATGAGAAGCAGGTACAGAAGATCTTTAAAAAGCTGTATGACCAGGGCGACATTTATAAAGGATATTATGAAGGGCTGTACTGCACTCCCTGTGAATCCTTTTTTACAGAATCCCAGCTGGTGGATGGAAAGTGTCCGGACTGCGGGCGCCCGGTGGTTCCGGCCAAGGAGGAGGCGTACTTTTTCCGCATGAGCAAATATGCAGACCGTCTCATTGAGCATATTAATACTCATCCGGAGTTTATTCAGCCGGTTTCCAGGAAAAATGAGATGATGAACAATTTCCTGCTTCCCGGCCTTCAGGATCTGTGCGTGTCCAGAACCTCCTTTACCTGGGGGATTCCGGTAGATTTTGATCCCAAGCATGTGACTTATGTGTGGCTGGATGCTCTTACGAATTACATTACCGGTATCGGCTATGACTGCGATGGGGACAGTACTGAGCAGTTTAAAAAGGACTGGCCTGCAGACCTTCATCTGATCGGCAAGGATATTATCCGTTTTCATACGATTTACTGGCCCATCTTTTTGATGGCTCTGGATCTGCCTTTGCCAAAGCAGATATTCGGTCATCCCTGGCTGCTTCAGGGAGACGGCAAGATGAGTAAGTCCAAGGGAAATGTACTGTATGCCGATGAGCTTGCAGATTTCTTCGGAGTGGATGCGGTGCGTTACTTTGTGCTTCATGAGATGCCCTTTGAAAACGACGGAGTGATCAGCTGGGAGCTGATGGTGGAGCGGTTGAATTCCGATCTGGCCAACACTCTGGGCAATCTGGTTAACCGGACCATTTCCATGAGCAATAAGTATTTCGGCGGCGTGGTAAGATCCACAGGAGTGACAGAGCCGGTGGATGAAGAGCTGAAAACCGTAGTTTTGGAGACGCCGAAGAAGGCCGCAGCCAAGATGGATGATCTTCGGGTGGCAGATGCTATCACAGAGATCTTCACTCTGTTTAAACGCTGTAATAAATATATTGACGAGACCATGCCCTGGGCTTTGGCCAAGGATGAGACAAAGCAGGATCGGCTGGCAGAGGTGCTCTACAATCTGGTGGAGAGCATCTGCATTGGCGCAGAGCTTCTGGAATCCTTTATGCCGGAGACCTCCCAGAAGATTTTGGGACAGTTAAACGGTGAAAAGCGAGGCTTTGAACATATGGATCAGTACGGTCAGTATGTATCTGGAACAAAAGTGACAGAGAAGCCGGAGATTCTTTTTGCAAGACTGGATCTGAAGGAAGTGCTGGAGAAGGTGGAAAAGCTCCATCCTTCTGCTGCGGAGACTGCAAAAGCAGAGGAGGAAAGCAAAGAGGCAGCGGATGGAAAGCAGGTGATCGACCTGGAGCCCAAGGAGGAGATCACCTTTGATGATTTTGAAAAACTTCAGTTCCAGGTGGGAGAGATCATTGCCTGCGAGGAAGTGAAGAAGTCCAGAAAACTTCTCTGCTCCCAGGTAAAGATCGGAAGCCAGGTAAAACAGATTGTATCCGGTATCAAGGGCCACTACAGCGCAGAAGAGATGGTGGGCAAAAAGGTGATGGTTCTTGTGAACTTAAAGCCTGCAAAGCTGGCGGGGATCCTCTCTGAGGGAATGCTGCTGTGCGCAGAGGATGCAGAGGGAAATCTGGCCCTCCTCACCCCGGAAAAACCCATGCCCTCCGGAGCAGAGATCTGTTAAGGAACAGGCCATCGGAAACCATGAAGGAAATGCAATCAGAGAAGAGAGGTTTCAAGGATGATATTTGATACGCATGCCCACTACGATGATAAGGCGTTTGAGGAAGATCGGGAAGAACTTCTTGGCTCTCTGCGGGAGCAGGGAATTGAGTATGTGGTGAATGTGGGAGCCAGCCTGCGGGGAGTAAGAGAGAGTGTGGCTCTCTCCTCCCGCTATGGCAGTGTGTACGCTGCTGTGGGAATCCACCCCGATGAGATCGGCTGTCTGAATGACGAGGTGCTGGAAGAACTGCGGGAGCTGTGTCTGCTGGGTAAGACAGTGGCGGTGGGTGAGATCGGACTGGACTACCACTGGAACCGGGAATCCAGGCAGGTGCAGCGGGAAGGATTTATCCGACAGCTTCATCTGGCCAGAGAGGTAGATCTTCCCGTGAATGTCCACAGCCGGGATGCTGCCCAGGAGACTCTGGAGATTATCCGGTCAGAACATGCCGGCAGTACCGGCGGAGTGATCCACTGTTTTTCCGGTTCTCTGGAAATCGCCAGGGAATACGTCCGCATGGGCTATTATCTGGGTATCGGAGGGGTAGTTACCTTTAAGAATGCCAGAGTGTTAAAGGAAGTAGTAAAGGATATTCCCCTGGAATATCTGGTGACGGAGACAGATTGTCCTTATCTTGCCCCGGAACCTCACAGAGGTCAGCGCAACAGCTCTCTCTACCTTCCCCAGGTGGTGAAGGAGATCGCTGCCATCAAAGGACTGACAGAGGATCGGGTAGAAGATGTGATGTTTGAAAATGCAAAAAACCTGTACCGTCTTTAAGGAATAGAGAGATGCCGCAAAAGAAGAGTTCAAAGTTCCCGCTGTCCCGGCTGGCCGGAGTTTTCCGGCCGGATCCGGCTGGAGGGATGTCCCATCAGACATTTATTGGATGGGGGAAGCCCTGGAACGCTTTTTCTTTTGCTGTCTCTCTTTTTTCATTTTTTCAACAGCTTTCTGTCAAGGAGTAAAAGAGAGACAAAAGTAGCAGAGACCCCGGACGGAGGGAGAGAGAAGGCCGTCAGGGACTCCTGGCAGAAGGAGAGAGAAAGCCGCCAGAGATCCCGGGCGGAGGGAGAGAGAAAGCCGCCAGGGACTCCAGGCAGAAGGAGAGACAAAGCCGTCAAGAACCCCGGGCGGAGGGAGAGAGAAAGCCGCCAGGGACTCCAGGCAGAAGGAAAAAGAAAACAGATAGGAGCCCGGTCAGGCGGGCCGGGCAATTGCAGAGCAGAAAGGAAACTATGGAGAAGTTATCAAATCCGCAAAAGACTATTGAAATTATCAAAAAATATGAGTTTGCTTTCCAGAAGAAATTCGGTCAGAATTTTTTGATCGATTCCCATGTGCTGGATAAGATCATCGCAGCGGCAGAGATCACAAGGGAAGACTGCGTAGTGGAGATTGGCCCCGGTATCGGGACGCTGACCCAGTACCTGGCAGAGGCGGCCAGGGAGGTGATCTCTGTGGAGATCGATAAGATGCTGATCCCCATACTGGAGGAAACTCTGGCGGAGTATTCCAATGTGACAGTGATCAACCAGGATATTCTTAAGGTAGATCTGGAGGAGCTGGTGAGGAAACACAACGGGGGACGGCCGGTGAAGATCGTGGCCAATCTTCCCTACTATATTACTACCCCCATTATTATGGGGCTGTTTGAAAAACATGTTCCTGTGCAGAGTATTACGGTGATGGTGCAGAAAGAAGTGGCGGAGCGGATGCAGGCAGGGCCAGGCACCAAAGATTACGGGGCGCTGTCTCTGGCAGTGCAGTATTATTCCCAACCGTACATTGCTGCAAACGTGCCTCCCAACTGCTTTATGCCAAGACCAAAGATCGGCAGCGCAGTGATCCGGCTTACCTGCCATGAGACTTTGCCGGTGCAGGTGCAGGATGAAGGAATGCTGTTTAAGATTATCCGTGCTTCCTTTAATCAGAGACGAAAGACTATGATGAACGGGCTGAACAATTCCCCGGAGATCCCCTTTTCTAAGGCGGCGGTGGCAGAAGCGCTGAGAGAAATGGGAGTGCCGGAAAATATTCGGGGGGAGGCCCTTACATTGCAGCAGTTTGCACGGCTTACAGATTTATTGTGTAAAGGAAGGTGAAAAAATGCCGCAGATCACACATTTCAAATACCCTTCGGCAGATGGGCTGACCCAGATTCATGCAGTAGAGTGGATCCCGGATGGGCCAGTGAGGGGCGTTCTTCAGATTGCCCACGGGATGCAGGAATTTATCGAACGGTACGATGAGTTTGCCCGTTTTTTGAACAACCATGGGGTGGCGGTGGTGGGAAATGACCACCTGGGCCATGGAGATTCCGTTCGGTCAGAGAAATATTGGGGATATTTTGCCAGAACAGAGGGAAATAAGATGCTTCTTGCAGATATGAGAGAGCTGCAGAGGATCACCCAGGAGAAATACCACGGAGTTCCCTACATCCTTTTGGGTCACAGCATGGGATCCTTTCTGGCAAGGCAGTATCTTTGCATTCATGGAAAATGGCTGGATGGAGCTATTATCTGCGGAACGGGCTGGCATTCAGCCCTAGAGACGCGGTTTGGTATGGGATTTTGCCGTGTTCTTGCGCTGTTTTTTGGATGGGAGCACAGAAGCCGTCTGGTAACCAGAATGGTTATGGGAAATTTTAATAAAAAATTTGAGCCTGTGCGGACGCCTCAGGACTGGCTGTCCACAGACGAGGCGGTGGTGGATGCTTACAGGGCGGATCGGCGCACCCGGTTTACTTTTACGCTGAACGGCTACTACCATATGCTTTACAGTATCCATTATCTTACCAAACCGAAAAATCTGGCAAGGATGCCAAAGGACCTTCCGGTGTTTTTTATTGCAGGGGAGGATGACCCGGTGGGAAATTACGGACTGGGCGTAAAGCAGGCGGTTGTGTCAGTGCGATCCGCAGGGGTAAAGCAGGTGGAATGCAGGCTTTATCCCAATGACCGCCATGAGATCCTCAATGAACGGAACCGGCAGGATGTCTATCAGGATATCTGGGAGTGGATACAGCCTCTGCTGGGAAAGAATGAAAGGAGGTAAGGATGGGTATCTTTAATATAGACGGTCCGCTGTTTCAGAAAATGTCCCGGGCAGCGGACATGATGATCTTGAATCTTATATTTATTCTATGCTGCCTTCCCATTGTGACCATTGGGGCCGCTGTCACTGCCCTGTGCTATGTGATGCTGAAAATGCGGGATCAGGAGGAGGGGTATATTACAAAATCCTTTTTTCGTTCGTTCAAAGAAAACTTTCGCCAGTCCACAGTCATCTGGCTGGTGATGGCAGTCTTTGCAGGCATTTTGGGACTGGACTTCTACCTGGTAAACGGAGTGGAAGGGACTTTGGGCACCCTTATGCGGCTGGCGGTGTATCTGGGCACTCTGATCTGGCTGATGATTTTTGTGTATGTGTTTCCTCTTCAGTCCAGGTTTTATAATACCGTGTTCCGAACGATGAAAAATGCGCTGCTGCTTTCCCTGGCCCAGCTGCCAAGGACTTTCTGCATGATCGCAGTGCTGGTGGGAGCCGTCTTGCTCACCTTCTGGAACGGCTATACCATTGCGTATGGGCTTCTGGTATGGCTGCTCTGCGGCTTTTCCTTTCTGGCCTGGGTGAACAGCCTGCTTCTTCATAAGCCTATCAAAAAATTGATGCCGTCTGAGGAGACTGAGGGGTAGCAGGGGGAGCTGCAGGAAAGTTTTGTTTGCAATTTTTTATTTTATAGTGATTTTGCGCTGATGATTGCCTGATTCGCGGCAAAAAAATTGACAAAAGCCCCCCTTTATGTAATAATGAAAGTTGCGCAATCAGGCGTAAAAACAGGATATTTCTATTCTTCTGAAGGAGGAAGAACATGTTATACGATAAAGTTTCGACAAACTTGAATTTTGTTGACCGGGAAAAAAATACAGAAAATTTCTGGAAAGAAAATCAGATTTTTGAAAAGAGCATGAAGCAGAGGGAAGGCAGCCCAATGTATACCTTCTATGATGGGCCCCCCACTGCCAACGGAAAGCCCCATATCGGCCATGTGCTCACCAGGGTGATCAAGGATATGATTCCCAGATATCAGACCATGAAGGGAAAGATGGTTCCCAGAAAGGCTGGATGGGACACCCACGGACTTCCGGTAGAGCTGGAAGTGGAAAAGCTTTTGGGCTTGGATGGAAAGGAACAGATCGAAGAGTACGGTCTGGTTCCCTTTATTGATAAGTGTAAGGAGAGCGTTTGGAAATACAAGGGTATGTGGGAGGATTTCTCCGGTACCGTTGGTTTCTGGGCAGATATGGATCATCCTTATGTGACTTATCATGACGATTATATTGAGTCCGAGTGGTGGGCATTGAAGGAGATCTGGGACAAAGGCCTTTTGTACAAGGGCTTTAAGGTAGTTCCCTATTGTCCCCGCTGCGGAACTCCCCTGTCTGCCCAGGAGGTGGCTCAGGGCTATAAGACAGTAAAGGAGCGCTCTGCCATTGTCCGCTTTAAGGCAAAGGATGAGGACGCATATTTCCTGGCATGGACCACCACGCCCTGGACGCTGCCCTCCAATCTGGCTCTCTGTACCCATCCGGAGGAGAGCTACTGCAAGGTGAAGGCTGCGGACGGCTATACCTATTACATGGCAGAGGCACTGTTAGACAAGGTGCTTGGAAAGCTGGGAGACGAGGAGAAGGGCATAAAGGCCTATGAGATTCTGGAGACCTGCAAGGGTAAGGATCTGGAGTACCGGGAATACGAGCCTTTATTTGCCTGCGCAGGAGAAGCAGCAGAAAAGCAGCACAAAAAAGCCCACTTCTTAGTGTGCGATACCTATGTGACCATGTCAGACGGTACCGGTATTGTCCACATTGCTCCCGCCTTTGGTGAGGATGACGGCCGGGTGGGCCGCAATTATGACCTGCCCTTTGTACAGTTTGTGGACGGCAAGGGTGAGATGAGCCCGGAGACTCCCTACGGTGGCATGTTTGTAAAAGATGCGGATAAGCCTATTCTGGTGGATCTGGAGAAGGAAGGGAAGCTCTATGAGGCTCCCAACTTTGAACATGAGTATCCCCACTGCTGGCGCTGCGATACTCCGCTGATCTACTATGCAAGAGAATCCTGGTTTATTAAGATGACTGCTGTAAAAGAGCAGCTGATCGCCAACAATAATACGATCAACTGGATTCCGGAGAGCATCGGCAAGGGCCGCTTCGGAGACTGGCTGGAGAACGTGCAGGACTGGGGCATTTCCAGAAACCGTTACTGGGGAACTCCCTTGAATATCTGGTACTGTGAGGACTGC
The DNA here is from genome assembly GCA_902475025.1 of uncultured Lachnospiraceae bacterium. Classification (GTDB taxonomy): domain Bacteria; phylum Bacillota; class Clostridia; order Lachnospirales; family Lachnospiraceae; genus Merdiplasma. The sequence continues at coordinate 11,347 of CABRXX010000060.1, forward strand.
GGCCATATGCATTCTATCGGCAGCCGTCAGGAACTCTTTGAGATGAGCGGTAATGAGGCGGCCAAGACGGTGGAACTGCACCGCCCCTATATTGATGAGATCACCATTCCCTGTCCCAAGTGCGGCAAAACCATGCACCGGGTACCTGAGGTGATCGACTGCTGGTTTGACTCCGGGGCCATGCCTTTTGCCCAGCATCACTATCCCTTTGAAAATAAAGAAGTATTTGAGCAGCAGTTCCCGGCTCAGTTTATCTCTGAAGCTGTGGATCAGACCAGAGGATGGTTCTACTCCCTTCTGGCAGAGTCTACCCTGCTGTTTAACAAGGCTCCCTATGAGAATGTTATCGTGCTGGGTCATGTGCAGGATGAGAACGGCCAGAAGATGAGTAAATCCAAGGGAAATGCAGTGGATCCCTTTGACGCTTTGGAGACCTACGGCGCAGACGCCATCCGCTGGTATTTCTATATCAACAGCGCGCCTTGGCTGCCCAACCGTTTCCATGGAAAAGCTGTGCAGGAGGGACAGAGGAAGTTCATGGGTACGCTTTGGAATACCTATGCTTTTTATGTGCTGTATGCCAATATTGACCATTTTAATCCAGTGGATTATACCCTGGAGTATGAGAAGCTTCCGGTGATGGACAAGTGGCTGCTGTCCAAGATGAACACTATGATCAAAGAGGTAGACTATGATCTGGGCAACTACCGGATTCCGGAAGCAGCAAGAGCCCTGGAGAGCTTCGTGGATGATATGAGCAACTGGTATGTCCGCAGAAGCCGTGAGCGTTTTTGGGCAAAAGGAATGGAGCAGGATAAGATCAATGCTTACCTGACCCTGTACACAGCCCTGGTAAATGTGTGCAAGGCGGCAGCTCCTATGATCCCATTTATGACAGAAGATATTTATCAGAATATTGTGCGGAAGGTAGACGCAGCTGCTCCTGAGAGCATTCATCTGTGCGACTTCCCGATGGCGGAGGAAAGCCAGATTGATAAAGCGCTGGAAGAGAATATGGACGAAGTGCTGAAGATCGTGGTGATGGGCCGCGCCTGCAGAAATACCGCTAATATCAAGAACCGTCAGCCTATCGGCAGGATGTTTGTGAAGGCGGAGCACGAACTGCCCCAGTTCTTCTCTGATATCGTAAAAGAGGAGCTGAATGTCAAGCAGGTGCTTTTCACAGACGATGTGAGAGACTTTACCTCTTACAGCTTTAAGCCCCAGCTAAAGACAGTTGGGCCGAAATATGGAAAGCTGCTGGGAGGTATTCGTCAGGCGCTTCCGGCCCTGGACGGCAATGCGGCCATGGATGAGTTAAAGGCCAACGGCTGTCTGAAGCTGGATATCAATGGCAGTGAAGTAGTTCTGACAGAGGAAGACCTCTTAATCGACACCGCCCAGATGGAGGGCTATGTCTCCGACCAGAACGCAGAGCTGACGGTGGTACTGGATACCAATCTGACACCGGAGCTGATCGAGGAGGGCTTTGTGAGGGAGCTGATCAGCAAGATTCAGACCATGCGTAAGGAAGCCGGTTTCGAGGTGATGGATAAGATCCGGGTATTCGCGAAAGGCAATGAGAAGATCAGTGAGATCCTCTCCAAATTCAGCGGCCAGATCTGTAAGGATGTGATGGCTGAGGAGATTGTGAAGGATCAGGTTCAGGGCTATGAAAAAGAGTGGAATATTAATGGAGAGACCGTGGTTCTGGGCGTTGAAAAGCTGGCATAAAGTAAGGGAAAGAAAAAGGAGAGACCAATGAACAAATTGATTGATAAAGAAGCGTTTAAGGAGCAGGTAAAAGAGAATGTAAAGACTCTTTACCGCAAAACCATGAAAGAAGCTACAAAACAGCAGATCTTTCAGGCTGTATCCTATGCAGTAAAGGATGTGATTATTGATAACTGGCTGGCTACCCAGCAGCAGTTTGAACAGGATGACCCAAAGATGGTGTACTATATGTCCATGGAGTTTCTGATGGGCCGGGCTCTTGGCAATAACCTGATCAACCTCACTGCTTACAAGGAAGTAAAGGCAGCCCTGGAGGAGATGGGCTTTGATCTGAATGTGATTGAGGATCAGGAGCCGGATGCAGCTCTTGGAAACGGAGGCCTTGGCCGTCTGGCAGCCTGCTTCTTGGATTCTTTGGCAACTCTGGGATATCCGGCTTACGGATGCGGTATCCGTTACCGCTACGGTATGTTCAAACAGAAGATTGAGAACGGATATCAGGTAGAGGTGCCGGATCATTGGTTAAAAGACGGCAATCCCTTTGAACTTCGCCGTCCGGAATATGCCAAGGAAGTAAAATTCGGGGGCTATGTCCGGGTAGAGTATGATGAAAAATCAAAGAGAAACCGCTTTATCCAGGAGGGCTATCAGTCTGTCCGTGCGGTTCCCTTTGATATCCCCATTGTGGGTTATAACAACAATATGGTAAACACGCTTCGTGTATGGGATGCAGAGGCAATCAATGATTTTCAGCTGGATTCCTTCGACAAGGGCGATTACCAGAAGGCAGTGGAGCAGGAGAACCTGGCCAGAAATATCGTTGAGGTGCTTTATCCCAACGACAATCATTACGCAGGCAAAGAGCTGCGTTTAAAGCAGCAGTATTTCTTTATTTCTGCCAGCATTCAGGCGGCCATTGAGAAATACAAAAAGAAACACAGCGATATCCGCAAATTCTATGAGAAGGCGACCTTCCAGATGAACGACACCCATCCTACAGTGGCAGTGGCAGAGCTGATGCGTATTCTGTTGGATGAGGAAAATCTGGAGTGGGACGAGGCCTGGGAAGTGACCACCAAGACCGTGGCCTATACCAACCATACCATTATGGCAGAGGCGTTGGAGAAATGGCCCATTGAGCTGTTCTCCAGACTGCTTCCCCGTATCTATCAGATCGTGGAGGAGATCAACCGCAGATTTGTGGCTGAGATTCAGAAGAAATATCCCGGCGATCAGAATAAGATTGCAAAGATGGCCATTATCTATGACGGTCAGGTAAAGATGGCACACTTAGCCATCGTGGCAGGCTACTCTGTAAACGGTGTGGCCAGACTTCATACAGAGATCCTGAAGAACCAGGAACTGAAGGATTTCTATGAGATGTTCCCGGAGAAATTCAACAATAAGACCAATGGCATCACCCAGAGACGTTTCCTCCTTCATGGAAATCCGCTGCTGGCAGACTGGGTGACTGACCATATTGGGGATGAGTGGATCACGGATCTTCCTCAGATCTCCAAAATGAAGGTTTACGCAGATGACAAGAAGGCACAGCAGGAATTCATGAACATCAAGTATCAGAACAAGCTGCGTCTGGCAAAATATATTAAGGAACACAATGGAATCGATGTGGATCCCCGCTCCATCTTTGATGTGCAGGTTAAGCGTCTCCATGAATATAAGCGTCAGCTTTTGAACATCCTTCATGTAATGTATCTGTACAACAACATCAAGGATCATCCGGAGATGGAATTTTATCCCAGGACCTTCATCTTTGGCGCAAAGGCTGCAGCAGGCTATCGCCGTGCAAAGCAGACCATTAAGCTGATCAACAGCGTGGCGGATGTGATTAATAACGATAAGAGCATCAAGGGCAAGCTGAAAGTGGTATTCATTGAGGACTACCGGGTATCCAATGCAGAGCTGATCTTTGCGGCAGCGGACGTATCCGAGCAGATCTCCACAGCCAGCAAGGAAGCGTCCGGCACCGGCAACATGAAGTTTATGTTAAACGGCGCTCCCACTTTGGGAACCATGGACGGCGCCAACGTGGAGATCGTGGAGGAAGTGGGCGAGGAGAATGCCTTCATCTTCGGTTTAAGCTCCGATGAGGTCATCCATTATGAGAAGAACGGCGGCTACGATCCCACCTACTACTTTAACAATGACCAGGATATCCGCAGAGTGCTGATGCAGCTGATCAACGGAGAATATTCCAGAGGTGATATGAATATGTTCCGGGAGATCTACGATTCCCTGCTGAACACCAACAGCAGCGACCGGGCAGACACCTACTTTATTCTGGCTGACTTTAAGTCCTATGCGGCTGCTCAGAAGAGAGTGGAGGAGGCATATCGGGACGAGGCCCGCTGGGCAAAGATGGCGATCCTGAATGTAGCCTGCAGCGGGAAGTTCACCTCTGACCGTACTATCCAGGAGTATGTAGATGAGATCTGGAAGCTGGATCGGGTAAAGGTAGAAGTGGATCCGGAAAGCTTTGAAGTGTAGGAAGCTGCGGCAGGAGAACAAGTAAATAAAGTTGGATAAAAATATTGGAGGGGGTGTTGCAAAATACTGATTCCGGTGGATTTTCGGTGTGTTTTTCTCCAAAAAGATGTTATTTTTTGGAGAAAAATCACCCGAAAGAGTACTGCCGAGGTATTTTACAACACCGCTTCCATATTTTTTGCTGTTTTGTGATAGAATAGGCATAAACCAAACCCCCACTGCATATAAAAGTAAGAGGAGAAAATAGAAGCAAAATCTGCAGAAATACATTTCTATGCAGGAGATAAGGGGAGAGATCATGGAAGAACAGAATTTTTATATATCAGAGGTTTCCAGACAGGTGGGTGTGGAGCCCCATGTGCTGCGGTATTGGGAGGAGGAGCTGGGGCTTTTGATTGATCGAAATTCCCAGGGAAAACGTTGCTATTCCAGAGAAAATGTGGAGATATTTTTGGAGGTCAAAGGGCTTCGGGAAAAAGGAATGCAGCTGAAAGCCGCCAGGGAGATCTTAAGAGAGGGAGGCAGATATCCGAACGCGTGGATTGCTGCCGCTTCCGATCAGGAGATTCCCTTTCCGGAGCATCCGGAGTATTCGGTGCTTCCCGTAAGACAGCCCCAGGATTCCATGCAGGTGTTTGAGCAGCTTCTGGACGGTATTATAGAGCGTGCTTTGGAGAAAAATAACGAGAAGCTGGTAAAGGAGCTGAGTGATCTTTTGCTGACGGAGCTGGAGGCAAAGTGGCAGGCAGCAGAAGCCAGGGAGGAGCTGGAAAGAGAGCTGTTCGGTCAGGGGGCCAGGGAGAGTGCGGCGGCAGAGCCTGACCGGAAAGCAAGTTTGTGGAAACGGTGGAGACGTTGGCTGGAGCGGTACATATAGAAATTTTGAGCGGGCATTTGAAAACTGCCGGTTTCAGGAAACAGAAAAAGAGGGTGATCTCAACAGGAGCCGAAGCAATCTTCGGTTTTTGTTGAGTCACCCTTTTTTTGGTGTCAATCGCTTATAACACTAACTGTCTGAATGGAATCATTCGCCGGCAGAGATAGCGCCAGTGGGGCACTGATCTTCGCAGGTTCCGCAATCCAGGCAAGCATCCGGATTGATTTCGTATTTGCCATCACCTTCGCTGATAGCCTCTGCGGGACATACTTCTGCACAGCTTCCGCAAGCTACGCACTCGTCAGAAATTACATATGCCATAATCGTTTATCCTCCTTTGTATTTTAGGTACTACGCCTTCAAAAGCATTTTAATACATGGAGCACAATTATACAAGTGAAAAATTGAGGAAAAGTTGTCAGAACCAGGGGAAATGTGTGGATCTGTAGAAGTTTTAGTAAAAATTTAGTAAAATATATTGTTTTTTAAAAATATACTGGTATAATTTTAAAGTAACAGAAAGAAAAATTATGGACAGCGTTCTGACCGGGCATAGGCGGTTCTGTGAGTTTTTGTTTCAGCCAAAGGAAGCATCAGTGTAGAGGGGGCAATACGCCTGAACGATGCGTACTGGACGTACGCAGAGAGAAAGCAACACAGACAGGAAACGAAAT
>CABRXX010000061.1:0-16777 GCA_902475025.1 uncultured Lachnospiraceae bacterium
ATTAAGGCGGTGGTATCCAGTCCGCCGGAATAAGCAAGAACTACTTTTTCTTTCATTTCTATTACCTCCGGGAAATATAAATCAATTTTTGTTCTGCAGTTTTCTGTTTCAATTGCAATTCTGCAGTTTCCTGTCTTGCATTACTATACCGCATCTGTCATAAATATTCAAGTATAAATTAAAAAATTTGTAAAAATAATAAAAAATTCAGGAATATATGCATAAAATATGTATATTTATGCGACGAAAAAATCTTTACTTATCCAGAAAGGTGGTATATGATAAAAAGAACGGAATGTATGTACGCCTGCTTTCTATATGAGAAATATTTTGGCGCAGGCTTTTGTACATGCAAAAATGATCCTAAATAAGAAGGTAAGATAAAAAAGAAAAAATGAGAATAAGAACAGCAGCGTCAGACGTCCAGAAGGAACCTACAGCGGTGCATCCATGTGTACGGTTTAGGGGCTGTTGTCAGATTCGGAAGGAGAAGAGTATGATTAAGGCAGGTATTATTGGTGCCACAGGCTATGCAGGACAGGAGCTGGTGCGGCTTTTGTATCAGCATCCCCAGGCGGAGGTGGTCTGGTATGGATCCAGAAGCTACATTGATAAAAAGTACAGTGATGTGTACCGGAATCTGTTTCAGCTGGTGGATGATCGCTGTCTGGATGATAATATGGAGGAGCTGTCCAGACAGGCGGATGTGATCTTTACCGCAACGCCCCAGGGACTTTGTGCCTCATTGATCAATGAGCAGGTGTTAAGCAACACAAAGATCATTGATCTGAGCGCAGATTTCAGGCTGAAGGATGTGAAGGTTTACGAAAAGTGGTACGGTATGGAACACAAAAGTCCGGAGTATATCAAAGAGGCGGTTTACGGACTCTGCGAGATCAACCGGGAGGATATCAGGAATGCCCGCCTGGTGGCCAATCCGGGCTGTTATACCACCTGTTCCATTCTGACGCTGTATCCTCTTGTGAAGGAAGGGCTGATTGATCCGGATACGATCATCGTGGATGCCAAATCAGGTACTTCCGGAGCAGGACGGGGGGCAAAGACGCCCAACCTGTTTTGCGAAGTAAATGAAAATATGAAAGCTTATGGGGTAGCCACTCACCGTCACACCCCGGAGATTGAGGAGCAGTTGGGCTATGCGGCTGGAAAAGAGATCCTTATTAATTTTACGCCTCATCTGGTGCCTATGAACAGAGGAATACTGGTCACTGCCTATGCCAGCTTAAAAGACGGGGTGACGGAAAACGAGATTCAGGCAGCCTATGAACAATATTATGGGGAAGAGTATTTTATCCGGCTTTTGGGAAAAGGAGCCTGTCCGGAAACCCGGTTTGTGGAGGGCAGCAATTTTGTGGATATCGGCTATCAGATCGATGAGCGCACTGGAAGAATCATTGCCATGGGAGCCATTGACAATCTGGTAAAGGGAGCGGCAGGTCAGGCAGTCCAGAATATGAATCTGCTGTTTGACCTTCCGGAAAATCTGGGACTGGAACTGGTTCCGGTATTTCCGTAGGATATATAAGGAGGAGAAGCGTTATGAAGATTTTAGAAGGCGGCGTTACTGCGCCATTAGGATTTGAAGCCATTGGAATTGCAGCAGGGATCAAGAAAGGAAAAAAGGACATGGCGCTTTTGTATTCCAAAGAGCTGTGTGAGGCAGCAGGAACCTTTACCACCAATGTGGTGAAGGCGGCTCCGGTAAAATGGGATCAGAAGGTGGTTTATGAGGAAAAATGCGCCCGGGCAGTGGTGGTGAACAGCGGAATTGCCAATGCCTGCACAGGAGCGGAAGGGTATCAGTGCTGTCAGGAGACCGCCCAGGCGGCAGCAGAGGTTCTTGGGATAAAGGTAAGCCAGGTGCTGGTGGCTTCCACAGGAGTGATTGGCAAACAGCTTCCCATGGATGTGATGAAAAACGGGATCCAGACCATGGCGCCCATGCTTTCCGGCAGCCGGGAGGCAGGAACTCGGGCAGCCCAGGCCATTATGACCACAGACACGGTAAAAAAAGAGATCGCAGTGGAGATCGAATTGGGCGGCAGAACGGTGACACTGGGAGGGATGAGCAAGGGATCCGGTATGATTCATCCCAATATGTGTACCATGCTGGCATTTATCACTACAGATGCGGCCATAGATCAGCCTCTGCTGCAAAAGGCCTTAAGTGCCAGTGTGGCAGATACCTACAATATGATTTCCGTAGACGGGGATACCTCCACCAATGACACCTGCCTGGTGCTGGCCAACGGACTGGCAGGAAATTCCAGGATTACAGAGGAGAATCAGGACTATCAGGTGTTTTGTGAAGCGCTGAACTGGGTGAATACCTGGCTGGCAAAGCAGATGGCAGCGGACGGCGAGGGCGCTTCCGCCCTGTTTGAGGTAAAGATTGTGGGAGCAGAGAATAAGGAACAGGCGGTGACCTTAAGCAAATCAGTGGTTTCCTCCAGTCTGGTGAAGGCAGCCATCTGCGGCCATGATGCTAACTGGGGACGGATTCTTTGTGCGATGGGGTATTCCGGGGCTTCTTTTGATCCGGAAAAGGTGGATCTTTATTTTGAGAGCGCAGCCGGAAAGCTGAAGATCATTGAGAATGGGGTGGCTCTGGATTACAGCGAGGAGACAGCTACGAAGATTCTGTCAGAGAAAGCAGTGACTGCCATTGCAGATGTAAAAATGGGAAACGCTTCTGCCACTGCCTGGGGCTGTGATCTCACCTATGAATATGTCCGGATCAATGCGGACTATCGGTCTTAACGATCCGGATTAGGGTGTCAAAAGCTTTGAGGGAAAAGCGAACGGTCAAATTGCACAAAGGGCTGCATGAGTGACTCTTACACCATGGAAATGAGACTTGAAAATCGTGGAAGGGACTCTTTTGGAACACGATTTTTGTTTAAAAAGGGTTCGCCGGGAGGCTGGCGGCTGACGGAAACGGATGAAACAGGAATAGTATAGAGACACGGGTCAGAACCTGTGGGATGGAGAGAAAATATGGAAAATATGGAATTGTGGCTGCAGAAAGCCAATGTATTGATTGAGGCGCTGCCTTATATTCAGAGGTTTCATGGAAAGACCATTGTAGTAAAATACGGGGGGAGCGCCATGGTGGATCATGAGCTGAAAAAGAATGTGATTCGGGATGTGGCGCTGCTGAAGCTGGTGGGATTTCGGCCCATCATTGTCCATGGAGGCGGAAAGGAGATCACCAGATGGATCAATAAGATCGGTCTGGAGACCCAGTTTGTCAACGGCCTGCGGGTGACAGATAAGCCGACCATGGAGGTGGCGGAGATGGTGCTTAACCGGGTAAACAAAGGGCTGGTTTCCATGATGGAAAAGGTAGGTCTGAAGGCAGTGGGCATCAGCGGCAAGGACGGTACGGTGCTTCAGGTGGAGAAAAAGCTGTCAGGCGGAAGGGACATCGGCTTTGTAGGTGAGGTGAAAAAAGTGAATCCTGCACTGTTAAATACCCTTTTGGACAATGATTTTATTCCGGTGATCTGTCCCATTGGATCGGATGCAGAGTATCATTCTTTTAATATCAATGCAGATGATGCTGCCTGCGCCATTGCAAAGGCCATGCAGGCAGCCAAACTGGTATTTCTCACAGATATTGAGGGCGTTTATCGGGATCCGAAAGATCCCTCCAGCCTGATCAGTGAGATGACGCTTCCGGAGGCAAGGGAGTTTCTTGCCAGCGGAAATGCGGGAGGAGGCATGCTGCCCAAAATTCAAAATTGTATTGACGCCATAGAGGCAGGTGTTTCCAGGGTTCATATTTTGGATGGACGGATTGAGCATTCTCTTTTACTGGAGTTTTTCACAAACAAGGGAATCGGAACTGCGATTATGGACAAACGAGAGGAGCAGGAAGATGAATAAAACAGAGGAAGTGATCCGTAGGACAGAGGAGGCAGTGCTTCACACCTATAACCGGTTTCCGGTGGTGTTTGAAAAGGGAGAAGGCGTTTATCTTACTGATGCGGAAGGCAGGAAGTATCTGGATTTCGGAGCCGGAATTGCTGTGTTTGCTCTGGGATACGGGAATGCCCAGTATAATCAGGCATTAAAAGATCAGATTGATTCCCTGATACACACCTCCAATCTTTTCTATAACCAGCCGATGATGGAAGCTGCGGAAAAGCTGAAAAAGGCCAGCGGTATGAGCCGGGTGTTTTTTACAAACAGCGGGACGGAGGCCGTGGAGGGTGCGATTAAGGCCGCCAGAAAGTATGCTTATCAAAAAGATGGAAGAACAGACCATGAGATCATTGCCATGAATCATTCTTTCCACGGAAGAAGTGTGGGAGCACTTTCCGTCACTGGAAATCCTCATTATCAGGAGCCATTTAAGCCGTTGATGGGAGGCGTGCGGTTTGCAGATTTCAATGATCTGGACAGTGTGAAGGCTCAGGTAAATGACCGCACCTGCGCCATCATCATGGAGACCGTTCAGGGGGAGGGGGGAATCTATCCTGCCCAGCCGGAATTTTTAGAGGGCGTGAAGGCTCTGTGTCAGGAAAAGGAAATTCTGTTGATTTTGGATGAGATCCAGTGCGGGATGGGGCGGACTGGGGCTTATTTTGCCTGGCAGGAGTACGGCGTGGAGCCGGATATCATGACCTGCGCCAAGGCTCTTGGCTGCGGGATACCAGTGGGCGCCTTTGTGTTGAATGAAAAGACAGCAAAAGCTTCCCTGGTTCCGGGAGACCACGGCACTACCTACGGCGGCAATCCTCTTGCCTGCAGGGCAGTGTCAAAGGTGTTTGATCTGTTTGAACAGGAGCAGGTAATCTCCCACGTACAGGAGCTGACCCCTTATCTGGAACAAAAACTGGATGAGCTGGTAGAAAAGTATGAGTTTCTCACAGGACGAAGGGGCAAGGGCTTTATGCAGGGCCTGATTGTTTCCGGACGGCCGGTGGGGGAAGTGGTGAAGCATGCTCTGGAGAACGGGCTGGTGGTTCTCTCTGCTGGAAACGATGTGATCCGACTGGTTCCACCGCTGGTGATCACAAAAGAACAGATTGATGAGATGACAGAGAAACTGGAGGCATCCTTTTAGCCAGATGGATCCTTTTCCTGAAAGAAAGCAGTTTTTGAATAGGAAAACAAATTGCAGCGTCAGCGCAGGAGCAGAGGTTTGGCTGTTCTTTTGCAGTGGCGCTGCAGTTTTATTTTATAGGATCAGGGCTTTTGCCCCCCTAATCTTTATAGGAAATTTGAGGATAAATTACGAAAAATGCTCCCAGGGATCACACTGCGGCTGCGCTGGTTGGAGTTTCGGTCTGCAGGATAAAACCGATCTTTGCATAATTTTAGGTTCCCGGTGCATACTCTAAAATAGTATGTGTGTACAGCGGGACTGCGCTGTCTCTGGTTCGCAGATGCTAAGTATGGAAGAGAGGTGCTTTCTATGTGGGGAATTGTGATTGCCATTGTGTCAGGAATTTTAATGAGCGTACAGGGAGTGTTTAACACTCAGGTTACAAGGCAGACCAGCCTTTGGGTCTCATCCTCTTTTGTGCAGTGCACAGCGCTGCTGGTCTGCCTGGCAGCCTGGGCTTTTACAGACAGGAGCAGTTTTCTGGCAGTGGGAAAGGTGCAGCCATGGTATATGCTGCTGGGAGGCGTGCTGGGGGCGTTTATCACCGTTACTGTGATCAAAGCCATGGGGAGCCTGGGGCCGGCCAAAGCAGCTATGCTGATCGTCATCGCCCAGCTGATTGCCGCTTATTTGATTGAAGTACTGGGATTGTTCGGTGTGGAGAAACAGCCTCTTCAATTGCGCAGAATCATAGGGATGGGGATTAGTATTGTGGGAATCATTCTCTTTAAATGGGATTAGGGCTTTTGCCACTCTGATTTAAATAGCAAATTTTCTCAGACAGGAGGTTCCTGGTTCGAAAGCGCACATTGTTTTAGTGACAGATCCGGATTTTACAGAGAAAACAGAGAAGAGATGGGCACAGGAGCCTGGCATTTCTTAAGAAATCTGCAAAGTTTTTAAAAGGATATTGCCAAAAAACTACAACTTTGTTAAAATAAATTATTGCATAACGGGGAAGCCTGCCGTCAGGAGCGGTAAGGAGCTATGCAGAAGTGAAACAAAAAAGAGTACAGAGATAGAGCCTGTTCTTAAAGACAGTGTGGATGGGCTTGTTTTGCGTCCTGTGGATGACCGGATGCAGTTCAAGGCCACAGATTCGTTTGTCGGGAATTTATGAGGAGACAGAGACGGACGATCCCGGGAGGAGTACCTTGGATACAGAAAAAACGGTCAGAGAAGCAGGAGCAGAAGGGCGAGCCTTAGCCCCGGAGAATCTGATGCTTCCTACAGAAAGTTCCGGTCTGGAAGGTTTTCAGACAGAAGAATGGCAGACGGAAGAATTTCAGACAGAGGAGATATTGACAGAGAGTAGGATTATGGTATACGTCTGCGGAGCAGTCAGAACGCCTGGTGTATATTCCCTTCCCGAGAATTCCAGAGTGTATGAGGCAGTCCAGGAAGCAGGAGGTTTTTTAACCCAGGCAGACCAGGAGTGGGTCAATCAGGCAGGAATCCTTCAGGATGGCCAGAAGCTGAAGATCTATACCCTGGAGGAGACAAAGGAACTGGAGGCCCAGGGAAGCAGCCAGGGGCAGATTCCGGAAAGCGGAACTCCCAAGGAAAATCTGACAGAGGCAGGTGCGATCCAGCCTGGGAAGGTGAATCTGAACACTGCATCCAAAGAAGAGCTGATGACTCTTCCGGGGATTGGCGAATCCAAGGCGGAGGCAGTGATACGCCACAGGGAAGAGCAGGGAAAATTTCAGACGATTGAGGATATTATGCAGATCAGCGGCATCAAGGACGCTGTGTTTGCGAAGATCAAGGACAGAATAACGGTCTAAAGGAGTTTAATATGAGTAAGAAAGTTCTGGTAGTCGATGATGAGAAGCTGATCGTAAAGGGAATCCGTTTCAGCCTGGAGCAGGATGATATGGAGGTGGACTGCGCTTATGATGGCGAAGAGGCCCTGAAGATGGCCAGTGAAAAGGAATATGATATTATTTTGCTGGATTTGATGCTGCCCAAGGTGGATGGCCTTCAGGTCTGCCAGCAGATCCGGGAGTTTTCTGATGTGCCCATTGTGATGCTCACTGCTAAGGGAGATGATATGGACAAGATTCTGGGTCTGGAGTACGGCGCAGATGATTACATCACAAAGCCCTTTAATATTCTGGAAGTGAAGGCCAGGCTGAAGGCAATTATCCGCCGGACAGCCCAGAAGCCGGCGCAGGAGCCCAAAGGCAAAGTTGTGGAAGTGGGGGATCTGGTGCTGGAGTGCGAAGGAAGAAGGGTCAGCATTGCAGGAAAGGAGATCAACCTGACTGCAAAGGAATTCGATGTGCTGGAGCTTTTGGTGTTTAATCCCAACAAGGTGTACAGCCGTGAGAATCTGCTGAACATTGTGTGGGGGTATGAGTATCCCGGCGATGTGCGCACGGTGGATGTACATATCCGGAGATTAAGAGAGAAGATTGAAGAGAATCCAAGTGAGCCGAAGTATGTTCACACGAAGTGGGGAGTTGGTTACTATTTCCAGCATTAAGGCCAATTTGAAACGCTATGGAAAGAGTATGCGGCTGAGACTGCTGATCATTCTCCTTCTGGTGGGGCTGATTCCTTTGAATTTGTTAAAGCAGGGGATTTTGGATAACTATGAGAAGCAGACCATCAATCAGCGGGCGGATATGATCCGCAGTCAGTGTCAGATGATCTCGGGTCAGCTCTATGAATCCGGTTATATGAAGGGGCAGGCTTCAGAGCTGATTGAGACGGAGCTTGGTCAGATGGGCAGCTTGTACAGCGGCCGGGTGGTGATTGTAAACAGTAATTTTCAGATCATCAAAGACACATACGGAATTGATGAAGACAAATTTATTGTGGCAGAGGAAGTGCTGGAGTGCTTTCTTGGCAGCAATATGGATAATTATAACCGTTCCGATGAGTTTTTGGAGGTGACTGCGCCTGTGATGGATGAGGTGACCAGAGAGACCATCGGCGTTATGATCATCAGTGTGCCTACAATGGATATTCGGGAGGGCAGGGAAGCATTGGGAAATACGGTATTTATCCTGCAGATTTTGCTGACGCTGGTAGTGCTGGCGACGGCTTTTTATGCTGCCCATATCCTGGTCAAGCCCTTTGGCAAGGTAACCGCATCTTTGGAGGAGATGAAAGGAAGCTTTCTGGAGGAAGATATCTCTATCCCCGATTATACGGAAACCAAGCTTCTGGCAGAGGCGTACAATCGAATGTTAAAGAGGATGAAGGTTCAGGAGGATTCCAGACAGGAATTTGTCTCCAACGTGTCCCATGAGCTGAAAACGCCTCTGACCTCCATGAAGGTGCTGGCCGATTCTTTGGTGGCTCAGGGAGCATCCGGAGAAGTGCCAAATGAGCTTTACAAAGAGTTTATGACAGACATTGCAGAGGAGATTGACCGGGAGAATAAGATTATTACAGATCTATTATCCTTGGTGAAGATGGACAAGCGCTCTTCTGATATCAATATTAAGGAGACCAATATCAATGATCTCATTGAATTGATTCTGAAGCGCCTGCGTCCCATTGCAGCAAAACAGAATATTGAGCTGGTGTTGGAGAGCTTTCATCCCATACTGGCGGAGGTGGATGAGACCAAGCTGACCCTGGCGCTTTCCAATTTGGTGGAAAATGGCATCAAATATAACAAAGAAAACGGGTGGGTTCACGTTTCTTTAAATGTGGACAATAACTTTTTCTATGTGAAGGTGGAGGACTCGGGCATGGGTATTCCGGAAGAGGATCAGGAGCATATCTTTGAACGATTCTTCCGGGTGGATAAGTCCCATTCCAGAGAGATCGGAGGAACCGGTCTGGGTCTTGCTATCACAAAAAGCGCAGTGCTGATGCATCACGGAGCAGTCCGTGTGTACAGCAAAGAAGGAGAGGGAACCACTTTTACGGTGCGTATACCTCTGAAGTACGTGCCTTAGGAGGGATGATATGGCGGGTAAAAGAAGGTGTCTGCTGCTTTTTCTGCTGATCGCCCTGATTCTTGCAGGCTGCGGCAGCACAGGAGACAGGGATACGAAGGAATATTATGTTTACTATACCAATCCTAATGGAACCAAGTTGGAGGAAAGAGAGTTTGTTCCTGCTTCAGACCGGTTCGACGGAATCCTATCGGAGCTTTTGAAAGAATTTCAGACGCCTTCCTACAGCGATGTAGTGAGTGCCATGCCTTTGGGAGTCAGCATTAATGGATATACCATGGGGGTGGATGAGCTTCTGGTGGATTTCAATGCTACTTATCTTGGCATCTCCAATATTCAGGAGATTTTGCTGCGGGCAGGTTTGGTAAAAACTCTGGTGCAGCTTCCCGGTGTGGCCAGCGTGCGGATCACCGTGGATGGTCAGCCTCTGGTGGACAGCAATGGAACTGCTGTGGGCAGGATGAATGAAAACAGTTTTATCGACACCAGAGGAAACGGTATTAATTCTTATCACTATGTGACATTGAATCTGTACTTTTCCAACAGCGCTGGCGATAAGGTGGTGCGGGAAACCAGAAACGTATACTATTCCAGCAATTTGATTATGGAGAAGGTAATTGTGGAACAGATTATCCGGGGACCGGCCAATGATCATCTGATGCCGGTGGTAGATCCCTCTACAGTGGTAAAGAAGGTGCAGATTTCCAATGGGGTTTGCACCGTAGATCTGGACGGAAAATTTAATACTCTGCCGTCGGGAAGCACGGCTGAACCGGAGACCAGCTTGTATGCGTTTGTGAACGCCATTTGTGATGCCTGCGATGTCAATGGTGTCCGGTTCCGCATTGATGGGGAGTCCAATGTGCGTTTTCGGAATCAAGTGAATCTGGATCAGATATTCCACAGAAAGGCGGATATCATAGAGGCTTCCGGAACCGCGGAACCTTTGGAGGAGGTATTTCTGGATGCAGAGGGCGTGCAGTCAGAGAGCCTTCCGGCAAGCGTGGCAGTGTCTGGGGAAGCGGAGACGGATTCCAGAGAGGCAGCAGTAGTCCAGGGGGTTGTGGAGAAGCCGGATGGATCGACGGCAGAGACTTCACAGGAAGAGACAGAGGGAGAAACAGTTCCATCTGCAGCAGCGAAGGAGAAGTCTCCGGGGCCAGGGATTGGCGTGGATCCCAGTTTATCAGAGGATTGATAGGGAGGAACCAGAATGAAGAGACGGCCTGTTTGTACGGGAGCCGTTCTGCTGATTGTGATTCTGATGTTTGGCAGGTGTTTTGGGGCGCCGGAGGCGGCGCCTTACTCTTCCCAGCTTTTTGATGGAGAAGTGTCCTTTTTGGGAAAACTTTCTTCCTGGGAGAGAACCAGCGGAGGGTTCCGTTTTTATCTGACGCAGTCAGAGATCATGGGAAAAGAAAAGTTGGCAGTACAGCTGCGGCCTTGTGTTTTTGTAAAACAGAATTCTAGATCAAATCGAAGTGTTCAATCAAATCATGTTTTCCAATCAAAACAAAGTTTTTATTCAAATCAGGATATTTCATCAAAACAAAGTTCTCAATTGAAGCAAAAGGATCAAGCAGAAAAACTTCCTGGAAGGATACCGGTGTATTTAAAGGACTCTTCCCAAAAGATTCCAAGGGTGGGAAGCTGGGTAGCAGTTTCCGGCAAACTGGAGTTTCCCCAGATAGATCGAAATCCAGGACAGTTTAATGCCAGAGCGTACAATCGAGCCAGGAATGTATTTCTGATTTTAAAAGATGCCAGAATTCTACAGACCTGGGAAAAATCCGGTTATCGGGATTTTTTGTCCGGTTTGCGGGAGAGGATGCGGCAGTCTTTGGAACAGGCTCTTGGAAAAGAGGATGGGGGTGTTGTGGCAGCCATTGTACTGGGAGATAAAAGCGGGCTCTCCGGCGAGGTGAAGCGGTTGTATCAGGAAGGCGGCATTGCGCATCTGCTGGCCATTTCTTCTCTGCATATTTCTCTTCTTGGCATGGGAATTTACCGTATTTTGAGAAGAGGCGGCTGTCCTTTTTGGGGAGCCAGTCTCCTCTCCGGCAGTTTTCTCGTAAGCTTTTGCATATTCAGTGGTGTCAGTGTATCTGCAGTGCGGGCCTGCATCATGTTTCTTCTTTGGCTGGGAAGCCAGGTCACGGGAAGAAAAGCAGATGGCTTTACTTCAGCCTCAGTGGCAGCAGTGATAACTTTGGTGTTTTTTTCACCGGAATATCTTTGGGACAGCAGCTTTTTACTGTCCTTTGGCTGTATTTTGTCGCTGTGGCTTTTGCCGCCCCTTGCCAGGGCGCTGCTGCCTATTCCCGGAAGGATCGGTGCTGCTTTGCAGTCCTCGGCAGCTTTGCAGCTTGGCACCCTGCCTATTGTGCTGTACTTTTTTTACCAGGCTACTCCCTATGGGATCCTGGTGAATTTTCTGGTAATTCCTTTTTTGGAGCTTCTGATGGTCAGTGGACTTTTGGGAAGTTTGGCGGGAATGTTTCTTCCGTCCCTTGGCGCTTTTCTGGCAGCTCCTTGCCGCTATCTGGTGAAATGGTTTGAGCTGGTCTGCAAAGCGGAGGGAGCTTTGCCCTGGTCGGTGGTAATCACCGGAAGGCCAGCCCTCTGGCAGGTAGGAGGATATTATGGGATTTTGCTGTTCCTTCTCTGGTGGGTAAAGCGGGGGAATCTACAAAGAGAGAGGGAGAGGAAGAAGACACATTTCCATGAGGCATCCGGACAGAGCGGATGGGGGAGAAGACGGAGAATGGCAGAACGGATTGGAGTTACAATGTTTTTTATTTTCAGCGTGGCGCTGCTCTCTTTTCGAGTTTCTCCAAAGCTCAGAATTACAGTCATGGATGTGGGACAGGGGGACGGGATTCTCATACAGTCTGGCGGCAGCGCTTTTTTGGTAGATGGCGGAAGCAGTTCTGTGCAGGATGTGTGGCAGCATCGGATGGAGAGTACTTTGAAATATTATGGTATCCGTCATTTGGATGCTGTTTTTTTGTCTCATGGAGACTGGGATCATATCAGTGGAATTCTTCAGCTTTTGGAGGAATATGAGACAAATTTGCTGGGGGAGAATGGGGGAAGCATCAGTTTGGGACAGATTTTTGTGCCGGATACAGGGGAGGGAGAACAGGTAAAAGCAGGAGAAGCAGAGAGCGAAGATCCCATGGAACAGATACGACGGCTGGCCGGAGCGAGCGGCATTTTTGTCAGTGCCTTTCCGGAGGGTGCCTGCCTGACAGCAGAAAAACTGCGCTTCACCTGCCTGGCACCAGACGAGAAGCAGCTCACCGGGGATAGCAATCAGGATTCCATGGTGCTGTTTCTGCAATATGGGGAAACCGTTACCGGGCTGTTTACTGGAGATCTGGAAGGTCAGGGCGAAAAACAGCTGCTGGAAAAATTGTCGAAGGAAGACAGAAAAGAGCAGCAGGGAAGCGGCAGGCTTGATTTTTTAAAGGTGGGTCATCATGGGTCGAAAAATGCCAGCTCCATAGAGTTTTTGAAGTTTTTCAGTCCGGAAACAGCCGTGATTTCTGTCGGGGAAAACAATCGGTACGGCCACCCTTCACCGGAGGTCCTGCAGCGTCTTTCGGAGGCTGGAACTCAGATTTACCGTACTGATCAGGGGGGAGCCATAACGGGAAGTCTAAAGGGAGGAAAGATGATCTGGCAAACCTGGCTTAGGCAGTTCTGAAGGGCTACTTGAGAATGGGGCTTGGTGGATCCCGGATTTGATTTTTTGAGGGTTGCCCCTTGTTTTTCACAGAAAACAGTTTCGTTTTTTGGAAAATGTGGTAAACTGGTACTATATGTGAAAAGATGCCAGAAGGATGGTGTTGTCCTTTGCGCATTTAGGATCCTTCCCATTTGGAGTGCAGGGCATGGCGGTATGGTGAGAGGGAAAACCTTTGCCGGAATCGTCTGGCAGCATTCATGAGGAACGGGGATCCGTATCAGGAGCGGGAGGTGGTTTGGTGTCTATCAGAGAGGAGACAGAAAAATTAGAACGGGAATATTTCAGCCCCTATGCGGCCTTCAGCGACAGCAGCAAAGGCAGGGATCGGGAGGAACCGCCCTGCGATATCCGAACAATTTATCAGAGAGATCGGGATCGGATTCTCCACAGCAAATCCTTTCGGCGGTTAAAGCATAAGACGCAGGTGTTTTTAAGTCCAAGGGGGGATCACTACCGAACCAGGCTCACCCATACGTTGGAGGTGTCTCAGCTGGCAAGAACCATTGCCAAGGCGCTGCGGCTCAATGAGGATCTGGTGGATGCCATTGCCCTTGGACACGATCTGGGGCATACGCCTTTTGGTCATGCAGGAGAGCGGGCGTTGAATGCAGTGTGTCCTCTGGGGTTTGCTCATTATGAACAGAGTATTCGGGTGGTGGAGCTGCTGGAGAAAAAGGGAGAAGGACTGAATCTTACCTGGGAGGTGCGGGACGGTATCCGGAATCATCGAACCAGCGGAAGCCCAAGCACCTTAGAAGGCCGGATTGTCCGGTACTGCGATAAGATTGCCTACATTAATCACGATATTGATGATGCAGAGCGGGCAGGCATATTGAAAGAGGAGGAAATCCCCCTGGAATTTCGCCAGGTGATGGGATTCTCCACCAGAGAGAGACTAAACACCCTGATCCACGATGTGATCAGGAATAGTCAGGGAAGGGATACCATTGCTCTGTCGCCTGGTATGGAGCAGCAGATGCACAATCTGCGAAAATTTATGTTTGTCCATGTATATCATAATCCTCTGGCAAAGACGGAGGAGGGCAAGGCAGTGGAGCTGATCCAGCGGCTCTATGAGTATTATGAAAAACATGTGGAGCTTTTGCCCCAGGAATATATTGACCTGATTGAAAAGAAGGGTGAGCAGACAGAGCGGGTGATTTGCGATTACATATCCGGGATGACGGATCAGTATTCTGTGGAGAAATTCAGTGAGCTGTTTGTCCCGAAATCCTGGCAGAGATAGAGGCTGGGCGGAAGCAAAGCAGAGATAAGCGTAAAGCGAAAGCCAGGGGAAGCGAAAGCAGGGCAGAGATAAGCGCCGGGCGGAGGCAAACGCAAAGTAGAGATAGGATGGAAACAGAAGCAAGGGGAAAATCAAGCAGAAGTAAAAATAAGCAGGGAGTAAGACGAAACGAAAATATGACAGAAAGGAAGGACTTAATATGTATTATCCGGAAGAGCTGGTGGAAGAGGTACGAACCAGAAATGATATTGTGGATGTGATTTCCGGTTATGTGAAGCTGCAGAGAAAGGGCAGTTCTTATTTTGGGCTTTGTCCCTTCCATAATGAAAAGTCGCCTTCCTTTTCCGTAAGCCCGGGGAAACAGATGTACTATTGCTTCGGCTGCGGAGCAGGGGGGAATGTGCTCACCTTTATTATGGAGTATGAAAACTACAGCTTTCCGGAGGCCTTAAAATTTCTGGCAGACCGGGCTGGCGTGAAGCTTCCGGAGCAGGAGTATTCCCAGGAGGCAAAGCGGCAGCAGGATCTTCGCACAGCCATTCTGGAAGTGAATAAGATGGCAGGAAAGTATTATTACTATCAGCTCCGCACGGAGGCAGGCCGGCAGGGGTTGGAGTATTTAAGGGGAAGAGCCCTCTCCGAGGAGACGATGCGCCGTTTCGGGCTGGGGTATGCCACGAAGTACAGTGATTCTTTGTACCGCTATCTGAAGCAGAAAGGGATCAGCGATGAGCTGCTGCGTCAGTCCGGCTTGATGAATGTGGATGAAAAACGGGGAATGTATGACAAGTTCTGGAATCGGGTGATGTTCCCCATTATGGATGTAAACAATCGGATTATTGGATTCGGAGGCCGTGTGATGGGAGATGGAAAGCCCAAATATCTGAATTCCCCGGAAACAAAGGTGTTTGATAAGAGCCGGAATCTATACGGCTTAAACATTGCCAGAACCTCTCGGAAAAAACAGCTGATCGTCTGTGAGGGATATATGGATGTGATCTCCATGCACCAGGCAGGGTTTACCAATGCAGTGGCTTCCCTGGGAACTGCCCTGACCAGTCAGCACGCTTCTTTGTTAAAGCGATACACCGATGAGGTAGTGTTAAGCTATGACAGCGATGAGGCCGGGATTCGGGCAGCTCTGCGGGCCATCCCCTTGATGAAGGAGGCGGGAGTAACGGCCAGGGTGCTGGATCTAAGACCCTACAAGGATCCGGATGAATTTATTAAGAATATGGGCTGTGAAGCTTTCCAGCAAAGGGTGGATGAAGCTCAGAGCAGTTTTCTCTTTGAACTTACGGTTCTGGAAAGTCAGTATGATATGAAGGATCCGGAGAGTAAGACTTCCTTTTTTAAGGCCGTGGCTCAGAAGATTGCAGGTTTTGAACTGGAGGTGGAGCGGGAAAATTACATCGAAGCAGTGGCGGAGCGGTATCATACCAGCTTTGAGGGACTGCGGAAAATGGTGCTGCGCTGTCTGATGCAGGGAGCAGTTCCAGCCAGACCGGAGCCGGTGGCCAGGAGCCGGAGATTGGAACAGCGGGATGAGGGATTGTTAAAGTCTCAGCGGATGCTTTTAACCTGGCTTACAGAGTACAAAGGATTTTACCGTACCATTGAGCCGTATATTACGGTGGAAGATTTTACCACTTCCTTTTATCAGACGGTGGCAGGTCTTTTATTTGACCAGCTTCGGGAAGGCAGCTTAAATCCGGCAAAGATCATTGATCATTTTACAGAGCCGGAGGAACAGCGGCAGGCAGCGGAGCTGTTTCATACAGGGGTTCGGGTGGAATCAGAAAGTGAGCTGAAGAAGGCCATGAGAGAGACCATCAAGAAGGTGATGGAGGCTGGATTGAAGCGCAGGGACGATGATCTGGATACCACGGATCTGGCTGCTTTACAGCGGGTTTTGGAGGGAAAGCGAAAGCTTCAGGAGTTGGATCGCTTGAATATTTTTCTGGAATAGGGCAACACTTACTCCATAAGGAGGCATCCCTATGGAGAATGAGAAGCTGGAACTGTGCCAGGAGCAAAAAGGAAAAACAAGTTTACCGGAGCATCTCTTAAATGGAGATCCGGTTCATATATATTTAAGAGAAATCGGAAAAGTTCCCCTGCTGACACAGGAAGAAGAACAAGAGCTGTCCCGCCGCATCAAGGCAGGAGATACAGAGGCGGCGAAACGCCTGGCGGAGGCCAATCTCAGGCTGGTAGTAAGTATCGCAAAGCGCTATGCAGGACGGGGAATGCTGCTGTCGGATTTGATTCAGGAAGGCAATCTGGGGTTGATGAAGGCAGTGGAGAAGTTTGATTATGAGAAAGGGAACCGTTTCAGCACCTATGCCACCTGGTGGATTCGGCAGGCGATCACCAGGGCCATTGCAGATCAGGGCAGAACCATAAGGATCCCGGTGCATATGGTGGAAACGGTGAATCGGATCCGGAAGGCATCCCGCAGTCTTGCCCAGAGTCTGGGAAGAGAACCTACGGCGGCAGAATTGGCAGGAGAAGTGGAAATGCAGGAGCATCAGGTGACAGAGATTTTGCAGATGGTGATGGATCCTGTGTCCCTGGAGTCCCCGGTGGGAGACGAAGATGCCCAGCTTGGCGATTTTATGCCCGATCTTTTGTTTCCATCTCCCTCGGAGGAGACTGCTTTCCGGATGATGCAAAGTCAGCTTTGGGAGGCGCTTTCCACCCTTACAGAGCGGGAACGGAAGGTGCTG
>CABRXX010000062.1:0-16110 GCA_902475025.1 uncultured Lachnospiraceae bacterium
TCCATTTTTCGGAACACGAAAAACTCCAATGCCTTCAACAGGCTAAAGCCCATACACAAAAAGACAGGGCGCTGCAGATTCCCCCACGGAACCATGAATCTTGCAGCGCCCTGTCTTCTCAAAGGAACTGAAGCAAATTGCCTTGGAGGGATGGGACTACCTGACCGCCCGGCATTCCTGCAGGCCTAAAACCAACATCCACCCTCTGTTTTCACACATTTCCTCAAATTAAATCCTTTGGATCAGCAGCTGGCTCCTCCCACCAGATGAAGCCTGGCATCCAGAATCTCCTGCTTTCTCTCCAAAAGCTCATTGGAAAGGAGCTGACGTTCTACCTCTCCGAAACCGATTCTGGCAATGGTATCTGCAAAACGCTCTCCGGTCTTTCCCTGTTCCCGGAACAAAAGAATGGCCTTTTCTACCACATCCAGAACCTCCTCTTCTGATGTAAAAATCCTGGAGAGCGCCTGACCCTGAGCAATCTTCTTGCCCCAGCGGCCTCCGATATAAATCTTATATCCGGCCATTCCATCCTCAATGGCATCAAAGGGGCACTGGCCTACGCAGCGGCCGCAGTTATTGCACAGTTCCTGATCCACAGTAAGAATACCATCCTCCACCTTCGCAGCCTTCATGGGACAGACTTTCTCAATTTTGCACTTTTTGCAGCCATTGCACAGAGTTTCGTCAAAATTGGGGATCCGCTGACCCACAATTCCCAGATCATTCAGATCCGGCTTTACACAGTTATTCGGACATCCTCCTGTGGCAATTTTAAATTTGTGGGGCAGCCTTACATTCCGGTATCCCAGATAAAACCGCTGATGGATCTTCTCTGAAAGAGCAAAGGTATCATACAATCCATACTGACAGGTGGTTCCCTTACAGGAAACTACCGGTCTCACCAATGATCCCGTTCCTCCAGTCTGAAGTCCCGCCTTGGCAATATATTCCTGGAACGGCTCAATATTGTCAAAATGGATTCCTCTCACCTCCACAGTAAGGCGAGTGGTAAATTCCAC
Source organism: uncultured Lachnospiraceae bacterium (assembly GCA_902475025.1). GTDB lineage: Bacteria > Bacillota > Clostridia > Lachnospirales > Lachnospiraceae > Merdiplasma. The sequence continues at coordinate 1,023 of CABRXX010000062.1, forward strand.
CTCTCCGTTTCCGAACTTTTCTGCCGCCTCTGCGATAACCTTCGCCTGAGCTGCTGTAATCTTTCCATTGACTGTGATCACACGCCCATTAAAAAGATCGGTTCCCTTGTTGTTTAAAAAACCCAACGCCTTTACTTTTCTGATATCCTCTGCACTGATGGTACAAGCCATAATCATTCCCTCTCCTTCTTATTCTACAGTCTCTGTTTTCTCCAAACTTTGTTTTTCTCCAGAGTCTCTGCTCCTTCAGGCTCTGCTTTTCTCCAGAGTCCCTGCCCCTTCAGACCCTGCTGTCTTTTACGGTTCCTCTGCTTCCACATCTGTGAACATGTTTCCGCCTTCCAGCACTCTTGTGTGCTCATAGCCGTAATATTTCATCCGGTTCTGCAGCAGATAGGCCCGCTTTCCCTTATTGCACACCAGGAGAAGTTTCTCCTTTGGATCCAGGCCGTCGATCACTCCGTTTACCGTGGTAAGATCCACATAGGGAGCACCCTCTGTGGTAGGACGAAGAGAGGCATCCACAAGGCGGTATCCTTCCGCCTCCCCTTTGGCATACTCTGCGGGAGTGAAGGTCTCAAAGGTACCTCTGATCTTATTTTTCAGCACATTCAGCGCATTGGTAAAAGGATGAATGGCCGTTGAGAAAGGCGGCGCATAAGCAAAGTCCAGATCGGAAAGATCGTTAAGAGTGCCCTTAAGCATAATGCCGGTCACCGCAATATCTACCATCTTATCTACCGCACCGGATCCCATCACCTGCAGTCCGATCAGACGCTCTGTAGACCGGTCTGCGATCATCTTCACCACCAGTGTCCCGGCTCCCGGATAGTAATGAGCCTTATCGTCCACAAGCACTACAACACTCACCGGATCAAAGCCTTCTGCTCTGGCCTGAGCCTCTGTCAGTCCTGTTCTTCCCACATTCAGCCCTGGAAGCTTGCACACCGCAGTTCCCAAAACTCCCCGGTAAGGAATTTTCGCTCCCATAATATTCTGGGCAATGATCCGCCCTGCAATATTTGCAGTGGAACCCATAGGCGACCAGACTGCCTTTCCGGTGATTGCATTGTGAACCATCGCGCAGTCGCCTGCCGCATAGATATCGGCGAGATTGGTCTCTCCGTACTGGTTAGTCAGAATGGTTCCCTGAAACATCTCCAGTCCGGTATCCTTCAAAAATTCCGTATTGGGCCGAATTCCTGCACTCAAAACCACCAGATCTGCTTTATAAGCCCTTTTGCTGGTGACCACTTTCTCTACTTTTCCGTCTCCCTCAATGGCAGTGACTGCCACACCGGTGACCACAGGAATACCGTTTTCCGAAAGTTTCCCTTCTGCATAATCTGCCATCTCTTTATCAAATCCAGGTGCCAAGATCTGGGGTGCCATATCCAGCACAAAGGGACGAACGCCAAGCGTTTTTAGATTCTCTGCGATCTCCAAACCGATATAACCGGCACCTATCACCACTGCCTTTTTTATATTGCCCTCATCAATCAGGCTTCTAAGACCGATGGCATCTTCCGGAGTCCTCATGAAAAATACGTTTTTCAAATCACAGCCTGGAACAGGAGGTTTGGCCGGGCTGGCTCCCACAGCAATCACCAGCTTATCGTACTCATATCCCCGCTCTTCTCCGGTTTTCAGATCCACTGCCGTTACTCTTTTCTCCTGGGGATCTACTTTGATTGCCTCTGTCTCTGTGAGAACCTGAACACCAGTAAGTTTCTCGTATTTTTCCGGCGTATTAACGATCAGCTCTTCCTGCTCTTGGATCACATGGCCCACATAATAGGGAAGTCCGCATCCTGCATAGGAAATATCTTTTCCCTTGTTCAAAACCAGAACTTCATTTGCCCGGTTTTCTCTCATCAATTTTGCAGCAATTTTCGTTCCGGCAGCAACACCGCCCAGCACAAGTACCTTCATTCGTTTCCTCCTATTTTTTTCGATCTGTCATGAACTGCCAAAGTCTCCTGGCCTCCTATTGGTTTCTTCTTATAGGAACATAATAACACTTGTCATTTTATAAGTAAAATAGTAATATTTAATGTATACTATAGGTATTTCCTTATTTTACTAGAGGGAGGTTTTATGGCTACCATCCGACAACTGGAGGCATTCATTGCCACTGCAGAATTTAAAAAAATGAGTGAGGCTGCCAAGCATTTGTACATCTCCCAGCCCACCATCAGCCAGATCATTGCAGAGCTGGAAAAAGAATATGATACCAAACTGTTTGAACGCCACACAAAGGAGCTGCGAATCACCCCCGCTGGAATGCTTCTCTTAAAACGCGCCCGGGAGATCATTTCCATTCATAAAACCTTAAAGCAGGAAATGAAGACCATCAGTTCCATCCGTCCCCTCCGGGTAGGCGCAACCATGACAGTGGGGGCCAACATCATGGGAAAGATTGTTTCCCGGATGAACGAGTTGTATCCGGATATTGACATCACTGTGAATGTCACCAATACAGAGACTATCGAACAGCTGCTCCTGGAAAATGAGCTGGATGTGGCTCTGGTGGAAGGTGTCATCACTCACAGCAAGCTAATGGCCAAACCCGTTCTATTAGACAAACTGTGCCTGATCTGCGGAAAGGATCATCCCTTTGCAGGCAGCACCTGCCTCCGGGCAGAAGATCTCCGAAATCAGAATTTTATTCTCCGGGAAAAGGGCAGCGGCACCAGAGCCATCTTTGAATCTTTTATGCGGATGCAGGATATCCCTTACCAGGTGAAGTGGGAAAGCAACAGCACTCCTGCCATCATTGACGCTGTCTCCAGAAATCTGGGGCTTGGCTTTCTTTCTGAACGATGTGTCTATTCCCAGGCAGCGGCCGGTCTGATCTGCTGTTGTCCTGTGCAGGATTTTACTCTGGAACGCTTTTTCTATATTTGTTATAACCGTTCCACCCATCTCACTACTCAGGTGAAAGAATTCTGCAATTACGTATCCTCCCTGCCAAAAGATTTTCATTGACAGATGGAGTGCTATCCTTTTAAACAAAAATCACTTTTCAGGGCAGAGGCGAGAGATTACTTTATCTGAATCCGAATCAAACCGCCAACAGGCTCCCACCCGTAATTTTCATCTTCTCCATATAGCTGTACCGGATCAAGACTTTCCTGCATAACATAGTCCTCATCAAGTCCTTCTATAGAAGTATCATCCCAGACCATTTTCCTTTTGTACAGCTGCAGATCAAGATATTCGCAGTCCTTATCCGGAATCGACATCTGGAACTGATCTTCGTCTATTATAGTGCCGGACTCATAATCACCGTAAAAGCTTGTGGCAAACCGCATTTCATCTCCATTGGGAGAACCGAGCCCCTGAAAACTTACCGGATTGCCAAAGCTGTCCTCTCCCTTTAGCTTCACCTGGTATTGTAAAAACCATGGATCGCTCCATTTTACGCCGTCCACAGAAATTCGGGCACACAGATCGTTTATCATAAGCTCCTTCAGCGTCACAGGATTGCCAGTGTCCAACGCAATCTCTATATCAAGCTCTTTTTTAACCGTCTGCGCTTTTATCCGCTCCGGTGTGATGTTGAAATCATAGACAAATTCCGTGACACGCTCCGGCTCGTTTTCCGAAACGATCTGCTTTTCTCCCACCCCCAGAACAAGATGTACCGGGACGTCTTCGGCAGGCAGCTTGAGATTGCTGTACTCCTGTATCAAAACCTTATTATTTTCTTCACCGTACTGAGCATCTAATTCAGGGTTCATCTCGCAGCCCAGTACAGAACTGCCATAGCTTTGATAACTCTTACCGTTGATCTGCGTCTTTTCTTCATCAATCCATACATAGGCTGTATCCTTTCGCTTCCCATAGTCTGCGGTCAGTGATACGAGCAGGTTATAATCATCAAGAATCACCTCATTAACCGTAAGCGACACCCCGTCCTTTGTCTGTGTCTGCTTGATGTTTTCTGTATAATCGGACAGATCCTTTGAAAACCCCAGCGCCTCCGATATCGTCGCAGCAAACTTTTTCACTGCCGCCTGAACGTTAGAATTACCCGCCGCTATGCCAAAAATCAGAAGAAATGCTGCCGCCTGAAGGATTTTCCTCCGATACAGTTTTATGATAGTTCCTTTTTTCACCGTCCATGGCTCATCAGCTTCTGCAATCATTGTTTCATCTATCTTTCCAAATTCTTCTGCAAAATCAAATTTCTGCCTCATATCTGCACCTCCTGCTTCAAAATACGATATAATTTTTTGCGGTTCCTGCACAGGTTTGTCTTGATGCAGCCTTGTGATACGCCGTGCCTTGCTGCAATATCCTTTATGGAATCCAGATACCAGTATCGTCTGATAAAGATATCCCGGTCTGCATCTGAAAGCTTTCTAAGGAACGTCTCTATCGTATGGATCAGCTCCTTTTCCGCCATCTTTTCCTCTACCGCATAAGAAAAACACAGCTCCTCCATCTCCCCGAATACATCAGAAATATGTCCGTCCACACGTTTTGCAGCCTGTTTCCTCCTAAAACAATCAATCGCAAGTCCTCTTGTTATCCTGCCCACAAATGCGGACAATACCGCCGGTCTTTTCGGCGGTATATACCCCCATGCTGCAAACCAGGTATCATTGAGACATTCCTCTGCGTCTTCATGATTCTTCAAAAGATTCCACGCAATTTTATAGCAATAGCCGGAATACTTCCTGCTCAATTCACAGATTGCCGCTTCATCCCTGTTCCAGAACAGTTCGATAATCCCTCGATCCTCCACTATGTACCTCCTTTGCTGCTGTAGTAGAATATGATCTTTCCTGCAGGTTATCATCTTCTCACTCTATTATTCGTAAAAAACAGGTACAGGTTACAAGAACTATAACACCTATTTCAAAGAATGATATTAGACCCATAAAAGAAGCGATACTCGGTTATCAGACCAAGTATCGCTTACTTTTATTCATTCAATCCCTATTTTATCTTTTTCTTATCCCTCAGGATACAAACTTAGTTCCCAGATATCCCACAATACCGTCCACCTGTACCTTGGTCCAGCCTCCGTCATACTCCAGGATCTCCACTACGGTCCCCTGGGGATACTCTGCCAGAATATTATCCCCGTAGTCTGAATAACTGCGGATGTAGCAGGCATGATTCAAAGTGGCGTAAATCGGTTCCGGCGGATCCGTTTCAGGCGGGTCTGTTTGAGGCGGATCGGTCTGGGGCGGATCCGTTTCTTCTATTATAATATCCGCCGCTTCCGTCTCCTTCGGCTGAGTGATCGGTATTACCTGAGAAGAAGATGCTTCCGGCACAGTCTCTTCACTCTGGTTTTGATGTACCGTCACTGCCCCCTGAGAGGTTCCCACACGGTTCTGATCGGAAACAGCTGCCTCTGATGATGTGGAATCTGTTTTCGTAGTTTCCTTCTCAGATGCCGCATGTTCCTCATCAGCCTTCTCGGTCACTTTTTTCGTGGTTTTCTCACTCTCTGTTTCCTTCTCGGAAGGTTTTTCTGTTTCCGTTTCTGTCTCCTTCGACTCCTTGTCCGTTTCTTCCTTCCTGGTTTCTGTCTCGTCACTTTCCGACTGGGTATTTTCCACAATCTGTACGCTGTTGGGATCTCCCTCTGCCTTTTTGGTACTCTGATACAGCTTTACTCCCAATACAATCGCTCCCACTGCCAGCAGAAGCGCCACCAGCAAAATAATATAGCGAAGATAATCCGACAGCCATTCTTTGAATTTGTTCATTGGTATCCCCCCTTACTCTTTGTGTTCCTCACACACTCCCCCACTCTGTGAATGACTTCTTTCTCAGTATATCACAATCATGGCTGAGAAGAAACCACAAATTTGGCCCGTGGTCTCTATATGATTCCGAACGCCTGAATCAGCAGCACAAACAACAGAACAGGCGCCACTACCTTAGTCATCGCAATGTACAGCGTCTTTCTGCGAAATACCTCTCCGCCTCTCGTTACCTCATCAATCACAGTCTTAGGTTTTACCACCCAGCCAATGAGAATGCAGGTGAGCAGCGCAACCAGAGGCATCAGGCAGGCATTGCTGATATAATCCAGCAGATCCAGAATCTGTCCCACCGTACCATTCGGAAGCGTCAGGTCAAAATACAGCAGGTTGTAGCCCAGACACACAATCACCCCTGCCAAAATTCCGTAAGCAGTCACTGCGATGGTGCTCTTTTTTCTGCTCCAGTGAAACTTGTCCATAATGCTGGACACCACTGCCTCCATGATGGACACCGAAGAGGTTACGGCAGCAAAACTTACCATCAAAAAGAACATGGCTCCGATCACCGTTCCCGCCGGGCCCATGGCCTCAAACACCTTGGGAAGGGAGACAAACATCAGCCCTGGGCCTGCGGACATTCCTTCCACACCCATAAAGATAAACACAGCTGGAACAATCATCAGACCAGCCAGCACAGCTACCAGAGTATCAAAGATTTCTATGTGATTGATAGATTTAATCAGATTGGTTTCTTTTTTCGCATAGGATCCGTAGGCCACCATAATTCCCATGGCCACGCTGATAGAATAAAACAGCTGTCCCAGCGCATCAGTCAAAATCTGAAAAAATCTGGAAAAAGTCATACCGGAAAAGTTGGGGATCAAATAGATCTTAAATCCCTCCCAACCGGTTCTGGTAACTCCGTTTGCATCTGTGTGATGCAGCGTAAGGGAAAACAGAGAAATCCCCATGATCAGAACCAGAAGAATCGGCATCAGGATCTTGCTATACTTCTCAATTCCCTGATTTACCCCATTGTATACCACATAAGCAGTCAGCAGCAGATACACTGCCATCCAGAAAATAGGCTGCCACAGTCCGGAGATATAGCCTGTAAAATAGCCGTCTGAAGCTGCCGCAGAACCCTGACCGGTCAGAAATACTGTAAGATACTTCAGCACCCAGCCCCCGATTGAACAGTAATAGGGCAAAATCAATGCCGGTACCAGGCAGGCCATCACCCCCAGCCCCTTCCACTTGGGATGGATCTTTCCGTATGCAGTCAGTGGACTCTGTCTGGTTTTACGCCCAATGGCAATCTCCGTAGTCAGCAGCGCAAAGCCAAAGGTCAGAGCCAGCACAATGTAACAGAGGATGAATACCCCTCCCCCGTCCTTTGCCGCAAGATAGGGAAATCTCCAGATATTGCCCAGACCCACAGCACTTCCCGCTGCTGCCAGCACAAAACCCAGAGATCCCGTAAATTTACTTCTTTTACTCTTTTTTTCCATTTCTCTTCTCCTGTCAAAATCATTTCTGTCATAGTAATCATTCTGGCGAAAAGGAGGTGTTTTTTTCCTGAACTCCCAAAATTTTCGTGACACTAGTTACTAGTATAATAGGAAAAGAGATTTTCTTCAAGTATTATTTTGAGTAACAGTTCAGCCATAGCAAAGTACACAAAAATCTGAGTTCAAACTGGTTTAAAAACGAAGATATTTGTGTACTTTGTATATGGCGCTCTGCCATAAGCGAGAATTTTAGCTGCGATAGCAGCGAAAATGGCTGTGAAACAGCCAATTCGAGCTGTTATGGCTGAACTGTTACTATTTTTATAACCCTTCGGCACCTGCCTTACATACTCTTACGCTCTGCAATCTCCGCCATCTTGGCTTCATTGAGTCTGGTATCTCCATGCACCCGGCTGTAGGACAGATAGCCGTTCATCCGGTCAATTTTCGTAAGGTTCCTGGAACCGCACACGGGACACACATCCATCTCCAGCTCCTGATGGCCGCAGTCATCACAGTAAGCCAGGGACAGATTGACGCCTTCATAATATCCAAGCGCCATGGCTCTTCGGATCAGGCTCTTGATGGCCTCGATGTTGTAATCAATGGGATAGCGCACATACTGGATCTTTCCGCCATTGCAAAGCTCCCAGAACCGCCCCTCCAGATCCTGCTTCTCAATGGGGGTAATGTCCTCTGTCACATGGCAGTGGAAACTGTTGCTCACGTATGGACGGTCAGACACATTCTCCACCAATCCATACTGCTTGCGGAACTGTTCCACCTGCAGGCCGCAGAGGCTCTCCGCCGGAGTTCCGTAGATCGCGTAGAGATTGCCATCCTCCTCCTTAAATTTGGCAATTTTTTTGTTGATATATTCCAATACCTCCAGGGCAAAGGCGCCGTCCTCCGCGATGGATTTTCCATTGTACAATTCCTGGAGTTCATTAAGAGCCGTGATGCCAAAAGAGGCAGTGGCTGCCTTCAAAAGAGGCTTGATCTTATCCTTGGGTCTTAAATGACCACCATAGAAACCGCCCTCGCAGTAGGCCAGAGGATTGGTGGAAGCCCGCATCTCTCCCAGATAATCGTACGTTCGGATATGAAGCCTGCGGATCATCTCCAGATAGTAGTCCAGCACCTCATAAAAATCTGTGCTCTCTGCCCGGGACTTTGCCAGAATCATGGGCAGATGAAGACTTACGGCGCCGATATTAAATCTTCCCACAAACACCGGAACATCCTTCTCGTCTGCCGGATTCATCCCTCCCCGCTCATACCAGGGACTTAAGAAAGCCCGGCAGCCCATGGGACTGATCACCTTACCGTACTTTTTGTACATACTGGAAATATAGCCCTCACCGGTCATAGACAGCCAATCCGGATACATGGTCTTGGAGGAACACTCGATACCTGCCTCAAACACATCCTCACAGGATTTCCCCGGTCCATGAAGATTCTCATCATATAAGAATACGATCTTCGGGAACAGTACCGGCTTCTTATTGCCCGGCTTTCCCTGTCCCTCTCTGTGAACCCGCAGCAAAGAAGTGGCGATCAGCTTCTCAAACTTGGTGGTGCCAAGCCCCAGCGTCACGGTCACAAAAGGATAATCTCCTCTGGAGGATCCTACGGTATTTAACTTGTACTCAATCCCCTGCCATCCCTGGTCGCACTCCCGCTGCACCTTATCTTCTGCATAGCGCACAGCCTGCTCCTCGATTCCGGGCCAGGATGGATCCACATATTTTTTAAATTCTTTCAGATACTTTTCATAACTCTTCTCAGCATACACACCCAGAATCTTATCTACCTCCGGCACCGTAAAACCGCCGTACTGCTGAGCCGCTGTGCTTAAAATAATATCGCCCATCACGTCAAAGGCTGTATCCAGAGTCTTTGGCTCATTGTACCACACATTCCCCATCTCAAAGCCGCCCCGGAGCACAGAGGCCACATCAAAGAGACAGCAGTTCATGGTATCCAGTCTGGCCGACTGGTCATGAATATAAATATAGCCGTCCTTGCAGGCCTGAAGTTCATCCCGGTTCATAAAAAATTTCCGATACAATTCCTTATTCAGCTCGTTAAAGATCAGGCTCCTCTTGGTAGCCACCAGTGCGCTGTCTGTGTTGGCATTGCTCTTATCGCCTATGTAGCGGATGGACTGGCTCTTCGTGTACACTTCATCCATCATATGAATGAAATCCAGCTTATAGTTCCGGTAATCCCGGTAACTCTTAGCCACAGCCGGATTCACGGCCTCCAAAGCTCCCTCCACGATGTTATGCATCTCCTGGATGGTAATTCCCGGCTTTCCCATGGCCTCTGCTTTTTCTTTCGCAAACTCACAGATAAAATCCAGCTCCCGGGGCTTAAATTCATATAAAATACGGCCTGCGGATTTATTCACAGCTACAATGATTTTCTGGACATTGAACTCTTCCCTGGTTCCGTCTTTTTTGATCACATACATAAAAACGTCCTCCAAACGATCTTATACATACAATATCTGGTATGTAAAACAAAAATATACTTGAATTCAGCACTAAATGCTGAACTCAAGTATATCCTACTTGTCCCTGTTTGTAAAGGACTATTTTCTATCGGTTCTCATCCAAAATCCCGGCCACGTTAAAGAAGCCGGTAAAATAATCTGGAGCATTTAACAGAGTATATCCGTCCACAAATCGTCTGGTCTGGTAAAGATATCCGTCCCTTACCTCCCGGTAATCCTGATTCCCCCAGAGGCTGCAAAGGTACACCAGCCCTTCATCCAGCAGATACTCCAGCTGATCGCTGGGTTCCTCAGGAAAAGCGCCGTAGGGCATAAACATAATGTCCGCCTTGCCTACCAGAGGGCTGATTTCCTCCATCCAGCTGTCAATCTCTTCCTGAAAAGTCTCCAGACTCATGCTGGCTGCATCCATCTTGGAGTGGGAATATCCGGCGCAGGCAATGCTCCATCCATTCTCCTTCATGGTATCCGCAATGGTTTTTACCGTAGTACGGTTTTCCTCATAATCTGCTATGGCCGTGTCCGCCACCGGGTAACCAAACACACCGTTGGAACCGGACACGGACACAATTCCCTTCGCACCCTTAAAGGAAAAATCCGGATGCTCCTCTACAAAGGCGTCCAGAATGGGAACGAAATCATAGTCTCCCGCCAAATCATGGCCTTCCTCATCCGTATAGAGCGCTTTCACCTTTCCTTCCTCATCCAAAGTCAGTTTGGTCGCAATGCCGTCTCCGTTTTTGATGCCTCCATAATTCAAATTATCCTGGGAAAGGATCAAAGGCTTTTTGCCCTTGGGCAACCGCAGCTCCTTTGTCTCCATAGTGGTGACCGCCCGGCCGGAATCTGTCTCCAGCCCTGCAATCTGATGGATATCAATCAAAATATAGCCATCCTCATAAAGGCTCTCCAGAATCTTTTTAAATTCGCTGGTGGTCACCATGGCTCCGGAGTAAGTATAAGACATCTCATCCCCGTCAAAAGCCCGCATGGTATCCTCGATCAGTCCCGGAAAGCAAAGATGGGGAATATCCCCTTCAAAGACTGTCATATTCTTCTGCCCTTCCTGACAGTCTGCAATAGCGGCAACCACCCGCTCATCCTCTGCCTCTTCTCCGGAAATCCCCTCCAGGATCCCCAGCGCCTCCTCATACCAGTAGCCGCCAGCCAGCTGCTCTGCCTGATCTAACTTCTCCTGAAGAGCCTGGGCCTTAGCATCCTCCGACTCCTTCTGCTCCCGCTCCACCTTCATCTGAGGCGTCTCCACGGGCTCATTGTTTTCATACTTGCCCAGGGTACCGATACTCTCTGCGATCTGATAATTAATGGTACTTCTGCTGCAGCCTGCCAAAAGGGCAATACTGCCCAAAAGCCCTGCCAAGATCCCTGCTCTCTTTATTTTTTTTAACTTCATGAATCCGCTCCAAACCTGTCTCTGCCCTGCGCCTGCTGTATAAAAACTTCCGGCTGCCGACAAACCTTTACTTTTTTACTTTTATGCTCCTTACGCTGCTCCAGCTGCTATACAGCCTTTCCCCTTCTGCCATACAGTAGCTTCTCATGCGGAAATAATAAGTTTTTCCCTTTTTTAACTGCTTGACTCGCAGGGTAGCCGCTTTCCCGGAGGGGATGAAAACTTTCTTCACTCCGCTGGAAAATTTCTGGTTGGTAGAATACTGAATCTCAAATCCGTTTAACTTTGTCTCTTTTTTCCAGCGCAGCACTACATTTCCCTTGCTGGGATTCGAGATCCCTGTCACCGTAGGCTTAGCCGGTGCAATGGTGACCTTAATGGTTCTGGAGGCTGCCTTATAATTTTTCGTAGCTCCTGCCTGAATCGTGATTTTTGTGACTCCGGGACCTCTCAGATAAAGTTTTCCACCTTTCACCCCTGCCACCTTGGGATTTTCCACAAGATACGTGAGCTTTCCCTTACCGCTGGCAGACACTTTCAGTGCTTTGGCCGGAGTGTAGCGCACCGTCTTTATAGAAGAAGCCTGAATCTTCTGAGCTGCTTTGTGAATCTTAAAGGTCAGCTTTTGCGTACCGGTATACGCTCCTTTTCCGGTGATCTGCACCTGAGCCGTCCCTGCGTTCACATTATTTTTATAAACCACCTGATAGTGAGTGTTCTGCTTTAAGGCCTTATTCTTATACTTTACCGTCACCCTTGGCATCTGCTGCTTGCCATTGTAGGTACAGACCTTCCCGGCAATGGTGATTTTGCAGTCTTCATCTCCCAAAGAGGGCATTCTTTTCTTGGATACAATATTAGACTTTTTATCCGGTTTCCCTTTGGAATTTAAAGGCTGTATGTAATAATAATAAGTCTTTCCCACCACCGCAGTGCTGTCCTGATACTGACGCTTTGCCCCTGCTTTTATTTTGGCGATTGTCTTAAAGCCGGATGTGGAACTGGTACTGCGGCGCACCACATATCCATACTTGCTGTTTCCATTCCAGGTAAGCTTCAGTCCCTGGCCTTCCTCCTGGGAAACCGTCAGATACGTCTTAGAAGCTCCCAGAGCAGGCCAGTACGTATTCTTCGCCACATTTCCCCGATACACAGAAGTGCTGTGGGTATTGGCGGGACGCTCAAAGTAATAGCACCAGTAATAACCCGCATCGTAGGCACCGGAAGCTGTATTGCTTACCGATTTCATATAATGTTGGACAGATGGGAAATAAGCTTTCAGCTCATAATCCAAAAATGCCAGCTGTCCATTGAGAGAAGAAGCGCTGTATCCATGGCTTGCACACCAGGAGAACAGCCGGTTCTTCCTTACTCCCAGCCACTGGCAGATCCCGTAGGATCCGCCTGGGCCGTAAATATCCGCAATGAAACCGGATTCATTTTTAATGTTGCTCATAACACCGCAGGCAGCGGCAGGATTGAAATCCATCTTATCCGTCAGGTAGTTAAAGACTGTAGTCTCGTTGGCCGTCGCCCCTTGGGATAAAGTCCCTGGAAACAATAAAAACAACAGCAACGCTGTCAATACCAGAAGTTTCTTCCCACAGCAGCCTTCTGATTTCCTCATAATCACCCTCCGTACAGTTTTTCACGTTCTCTTCCCTGAATTTACAGTTTTCTGATTCGCTCCAGCGCTGCAACGGTATTTTCATAGGTACCGAAACCAGTAAGGCGAAAATACCCTTCTCCGCTGGGGCCAAAGCCTGATCCAGGAGTTCCCACCACATTGGCATGCTCCAGCAAATAGTCAAAAAATTCCCAGGAATTCATCTTCTCCGGTGTTTTCAGCCAAACGTAGGGAGAATTTACGCCGCCGGAAACCGTATAGCCTGCCTCCTTAAGCCCCTGTACAATCGTTCGGGCATTATTCATATAATAAGCTACCTGCTGCTTCACCTGAGCCTTCCCGGCCTCCGAGTAAACCGCCTCCCCTGCTTTCTGCTGAATGTAAGGCGCCCCATTGTACTTGGTTCCGTGACGTCTTGCCCACAGAGCGTGAAGCATCACATCGCCCGCCTTCAGATCCTTCGGAATCACCGTAAAGCCCAGACGGGTTCCGGTAAAACCTGCATTCTTGGAGAAAGATCTCAGCTCAATGGCACAAGTTCTTGCGCCCTCACACTCAAAAATGGAATGTGGGATGTTATCCTCACAGATATAAGCCTCATAGGCTGCATCGTAGATAATCACAGCGCCCACCTTATTGGCATAATCCACCCACACCTGAAGCTCATCCTTTGTAATTGCTGCGCCGGTGGGGTTGTTGGGGAAACACAAATAGATCAGATCCGGTGTCTCCTTAGGAAGCTCCGGCGCAAAGTTGTTCTCTGCTATGCAGGGCATATAGATCACATCGCTCCACATCTCAGTTTTTGGATCATAAGTTCCCGTTCTTCCTGCCATCACGTTCGTATCCACATACACCGGATACACCGGGTCGCACACGGCAATCCGATTGTCCGGCCCGAAAATCTCCTGAATATTCCCGGAATCACACTTAGCGCCGTCGGAAATAAAGATCTCATCAGCCTGAATATCACAGCCTCTGTCCTGGAAATCATTTTTGGCAATGGCGCTGCGCAGAAATTCGTAGCCCAGATCCGGTGCATAGCCATGGAAAGTCTCTGCCCTTCCCATCTCGTCCACCGCTTTGTGGAGAGCTTCGATAATAGCCGGAGCCAGAGGCTGCGTCACATCGCCGATACCCAGACGAATTATGGACTTTTCCGGGTTTGCGCCCTGATAAGCTGCCACTTTTTTGGCAATGGTGGAAAACAGATAGCTTCCCTGCAGCTTTAAATAGTTTTCATTGATCTTAAACATACTGATTCTCCCTTTCTGTTTCATCTCTGCGTTTGCATTAATCTTAGCATCCGTGTTTCCCGATGTACACGGCTGCCAGTATCTTTGTTTATTCCGGCAGTGAAATCTCACCGTCAAAGACCACTGCCGCCGGTCCGGTCATATAAACCCGGTTCTCTTCCCGCTTCCAATGGATCTGCAAATCCCCTCCCCGAAGCTTAACCAACACCTTCTCTTTTGTCCAACCGTTCAACACGCAGGCCACCGCCACTGCGCAGGCCCCAGTACCGCAGGCCCAGGTCTCCCCGGCTCCACGCTCCCAGACCCGCATCTGAACCGTATTCTCATCCAACACCCGGATAAACTCTGTATTCACCCGCTGGGGAAAACACACATGACGCTCAAAATCCGGGCCGATCTTTTCAATATCCAGCCCTTCAACATCCTCCACAGGAACAACGCAGTGAGGATTCCCCATGGACACACAGGTGGCCTGGTAGGTCTTTCCCTGCACGACAATGGGCATGTCCACTATGGGACTCTTTCCAAAATCCGCCGGGATTTTGGCCGCCTCCAGAATAGGAGCTCCCATATCCACCTGAACTTCAGACACCTTTCCCTCCTCCACCGTCAGCTCCAGCTGCTTCACTCCGCTTCCGGTGCTGATGGCGAGGCTGGTTTTGTCTGTAAGGCCGTAGTCATATACATATTTGGCCACACAGCGAATCCCATTGCCGCACATCCCTGCCTGGGAACCGTCTGCATTGTACATATCCATCTCAAAATCTGCGATCTTGGAAGGCTTGATCAAAATCAGTCCATCTGAGCCGATGCCAAAATGGCGGTCGCTGACGAAACGGGCGGTCTTAGATGGATCTTCCACGGTTTCTGTAAAACAATTCACATACACATAGTCATTTCCAATACCCTGCATCTTGGTAAACTTCATCGTTTCCCCCCTGATATCTTTTTAAATAGAACAACATAGGAAGCTATTTCCTATGTAAAAAAGAAGTCTGCTCGCAGACTTCTCCGCCTGCGGCGGGTCGCTTCA
>CABRXX010000063.1:0-15192 GCA_902475025.1 uncultured Lachnospiraceae bacterium
AGGCGATACTCCACCACTGAGCCACTCGCGCATCTCATTTATTGTTCCAGCGAACATTCAATATATTACTATACGTTCCTAAATTTGTCAAGATGTTTTTTTATATTTTTTTATTTTTTTATTTTTCACCGTTCCTTTTCCGCTCCCCTTCAAATCCCCTTTTCTTTTCTGGCTTTGACCGGGGGTGTTGCAAAATAATGGTGCCAGTAGATGTTCGGTGTGTTTTTCACCGAACATCTACTATTTCGGAGAAAAATCACCTAAAAAGATACCGCCGGAGGTATTTTGCAGCATCCCCGTTTCAGACCTTCTATTCTGTTTTTTCCAGAATACTCAGCAGATACTGGTTGTTCGGCAGGGATTTGTGGGTAATATTATCCAGGCGGATCAGATCCAGATCCATCCAGATCTCTTCAGCCGCCACCATCACATTGGCCAGCATGATTCCCATGTCAAACTCTGTAAAACGGTTCAACACCATCCGCCGACTGGTGGGGAGCTTAGAAAATACATGAATTCTGTTTTCATACACCACGAATCGCCAGGGCTGATTATTCATACTGGAGGGTGCCAGCCTTGCTGCCTCCAGGATCTCCTTCACCCAGGTCTTGGGACGCTCCTTATAAACGCACAGTTCTTCCAGGGAAAGGCGCTTGACTCCGTACCCCTGGCGCAGAAGGCTGCCCTTTGGCCGGCCAAAGGCCATGGCCATCACAAATCCCAGTCCCTCCCGCTCTTCCTCATGCTTTTTTTTGGTGAATCCCAAAAAACAGCTCCCCACTCCCTTGGTAGTGAGATAAAGAGAGATCAGCTCCATGATATAGCCTGCATTCAACTGGCTTTTCTCCCTTGTCTCCGAGTAAATCAAAAGATAATAGGGAGCTTCTGCTCTAAACAGCCCCCGCACCTTATCTTTTCCGGAGATACAGTCCGCTATCTCCAGTCGGGTTCGAATGCCAGGAAAAAGAGGCTCCATCTGTTCTGCAAAGGTAAAGATCCCGGATAAAACCGTTTGGTTTAAAGGCTCCATCCGGTATCCCCGAATAGATTTTCGCCCATACACTGCTTCATACAAATTCATACGCTCACCTGCTTTTCTCTTCTGTACGCACAGCCGTTTCCTTAGTCGGACACAAAATTGTTCAGCCAGACTCCTTTTTTCAGAAGCACAAACCCGATCACTGCTTTGATCAGCTCTGCCGCCTGAACGCAGAAGAAAATGGTTGTAATAGGCAGCGGAGTCATGCCCGTAAGAACTCTTGCAAGGGGAATGCTCACCACCCAGACAAACACGCTGTCAAACAGCAAGGTCACCACTGTTTTTCCTCCGGAGCGAAGGGTAAAATAACAGCAGTTGATAAAGGACTGCACCGGCATGATCATAGCCAGAATGGTAATGAACCCGGCCGCCAGCCCCCGAACCTCCTCCGTGGTATTGTAGATTCTGGGGAATAAGGGAGCTGCACCGATCATTGCCAGGCCAATCACTGCACTTCCCAGCACAGAAGCTGCGATCAGCTTCACATCCTGATCCTTCGCTTCCTCCATCTTGCCCGCTCCCAGCAGCTGACCGATGAGAATGGATACCACGCTTCCCAGGGTCAGATAAAAGACGCTGAACACGTTGGAGATGGTAGAGCTAATATTAATGCCTGCCACTACCACCAGTCCCCGGACGGAATAACTCTGATTCAGCACCGCCATTCCTGCTGCCCAGAGAACTTCATTTAAGATCAGAGGAGAACCCTTAATAAAAATCTTCTTCTGAAGCTCCATCGGCACCCATAATTTCCGGTAAGCTCCTCTGGCAAAGGGGTACTCCGCCTTATTTCGCTCCACAATCACAATAATCAGTATGGCCTCCGCGAAACGGGAGATCACCGTAGCAATGGCTGCCCCGGCCACTCCAAGGGCAGGAACCCCAAACTTGCCAAAAATCAAAATATAGTTGAACACAATGTTCACCACAATAGCCAGAACTCCGGCCACCATCGGCAGCATCGTCTTTCCCATTTCCCGCAGAGTACTGGCATATACCTGGCTCACTGCAAAAGGCAGCAGACCCACAAGCATAATCAGAAGATATTCTTTTCCATACTGAAGGGTCGCCTGCAGATCTCCTCCGCCGCTGCCGCCCTCATGAAGGAACTGACTGATCAATCCCTCCCCAAAGGCCGCAAAGATCAGAGTACCGACGAGAGAAGCCAGGGCACAGTAGACCATCTTAAAGCGGAAGGTATTGCGGAACCCCTCCTCATTTTTACTCCCGTAAAACTGTGCGCCAAAAATCCCCGCACCGCTGACGATACCAAAAATGCAGATATTAAACACAAAGATCAGCTGATTGGTCACCGCCACCCCGGACATCTGTTCTGTACCAGTCTGCCCCACCATCACATTGTCCAGCATATTTACAAAATTAGTAATACCATTCTGAATCAGGATGGGCAGGGCAATCTGAAACAGCATTCGATAAAAATTCCGGTCGCCGATAAATTTTTTTATTATTCTCATTCCCGTTATTCCTTTACTGCCGTTTTCTTACTCCTCTTCCATGGAGCCAAGATACTGGGCAAACACATCCAGCGCAGCCTGTATTGGCTTGGGACTTTCCATATCCACGCCGCAGAGCTTCAGAAGCTCGATGGGCGTCATGGAACTGCCGCCGCTTAAAAACTTCTTATAATTTTCTACAGCCCCCGGCTCCTGATTGCGGATCTTCTCCGCAATAGCAATGGCTGCTGAGAATCCGGTAGCATACTGATATACATAGAAAGGCGTGTAGAAATGGGGAATCCTTGCCCATTCCCAGGCAATCTCCGGATCAGATACCATCGCGTCTCCGAAGTAGGTCTTATTCAAATTCAGATAAATATCGCACAGCGTCTCAGCATTGAGGGACTCGCCTGCCTCCACCTTCCCATGAGTGATCTTCTCAAATTCTGCGAACATGGTCTGACGGTACAACGTGGACTTAAACTGCTCCAGGAAATAGTTGATCAGATATTTCCGTTCCTGCTTATCCGTGGTCTTCTCTAACAGGCTGTGAATCAGCAGTGCTTCATTGCAGGTGGATGCCACCTCTGCCACAAAGATCTTATAATCCCCGTAAATAAAGGGCTGATTCTTTCTGGTGTAATAGCTGTGGATGGAATGTCCCATCTCGTGGGCCAGGGTAAATACATGGCTTAAATTTCCCTGGAAATTTAACAGCACATAGGGATTGGTGGCATAGCTTCCGCCGGAATAAGCCCCGCCCCGCTTGCCCGTATTCTCATAAATATCGATCCAACGGTTGTCAAAACCCTCCTGAAGGATGGCCAAGTAGTCCTCTCCAAGCGGCTTCAGTCCCTCCTTCACCACCGCCTTTGCTTCTTCAAAGGTGAATTTCTTGTCCACATCCGACACCATGGGAGCATACACGTCATACATATGCAGCTCTTCAACACCCAGCATCTTTTTGCGCAGAGCTGCGTACCGATGCATTACCGGAAGGTTTTTGTGAACCGTATCGATCAGGTTGTCGTACACCTGCTCCGGTATCTGAGCGTCATCCAGATAAAAGGCCCGGTTGCTGGAATAATGGCGCTCTCTGGCAAAAAACATGGCCTGACGCACATTGGCATCAAAAAGAGCTGCTATCGTATTGCCGAACTGCTGATATACTCCGTAAAACTGGCAAAACGCCTCCTTCCGGATACGACGGTTCCGATTTTCCTGAAGGCGCACAAAGGTTTCTGAAGTGAGGGGAAGTCTCTCTCCGTTCTCTCCTTCCACAGTACCGAAGGTCAGATCCGCATTCTCAAAAATGGAATAGATCTGGTAAGGCGCATTACCCATCTCCCCTGCCAGGGCCAGCATGCGCTCCTGGTCTGTCGTCAGCGTGTGCGCTTTTTTTCTCAGCAGATCCTTAAGCCAAATTCGGTAAAGCTCCAATTTTTCATTTTCCCGGAAATAGCGCTCTAAGGTTTCTTCCGAAAGCTCCAGAAGCTCCGGCTGCAGCCAGGAAACAGCGCTGTCATATTTTGGCATCATAGCTCTCGCCTCACCGCTCAGCCTCTGGTAAAAGCTGTTGCCCATATCCTCGTCAAAATGCATGTGAGCGTATACAAATATTTTTTCAAAAAGCTCAGTCATTTTACAGTAAGCTTCCATGATCTCCAGCAGCTGATCCGCCCCGTCCTTCACATGGCCCTGATACCCCTTAAAGTCCTCCAGCAGTCCTTCCAGCCTGGCTGCATCTGCCTTCCAGTCTTCGCCGGAAGCATAGATGGCCTCCAGATTCCAGGTATCCTCCACTCTCTGTTCTGCTCTTTTTCTAATCTGTTCCATGTTGTCTTTCTCCTTTCTGTTCTAAATCTTTTTTGTTATGACAAACACTTTGGTTAGATTTTTCTCATTGATCAAAAATTCCTGTTCCTTCCGGAACACAGTGCTGCCGGAAAGGTTTTCTTCCACCAGTTTTGGATCCATGGTATAAAGAATCATAACCCCGTCTTGCTTTAAAAATCCGGAAGCACGTTCAAAAAAGCGCCGATAAAGAGCCGCCAGCTCTTCTCTGCCCCCCGTCCCTGAGACTCTTGGCATATCTGTAATCATCTCATCAAAGAGATACTCATGTGTAAAGTCAAAGAAATCCCGGTTAATGTAATGGACGATCGCTCCTGCCCTCCTGGTATTCTCTCTTGCCTTTTCGATGGCTTCCCCGAAAATATCCACTCCGTACATAGGATCCGCCTTCACTGCCCGGTTTCGCTCCAGCAGCATGGTGCCCACCCCGCAGAAAGGATCTAAAATCTGAGCATCCTCTTTTAGATATTTCTTCGCAAGCTGCACTGTCAGCGCAGCGTTTACCGGAGAAATAGAAGCTGCCACTGTCTCCCTGCGGTAGTCAAACCGATGATCTTCCAGGGTAAACAACTTCACCAACGGCACAAAGGATCCGTCTTTTTTCTCCAAAAGCCGCACCTCCGCCTCATATTCTGCGGCGCTGTTCCTTAGCTGGCCCTGGCTGGCCTCATCCAGTTCTCTGGAAACCCTGCGGATAAAGGGGCCTTTTTTTTCCAAAGCCATAGGCCCTTTTACCTCTATTCGATAGTAAAAGTTTCCTCCCTTTTTGTGAAGATCCAAAAGAAACTCCGGCAATCCTGCTCTTGCCAGTCCCCGGCCAATCTCCTCCGGAGTTCCGGATAAACTTCTCACTCCGGGAAGCGGAAACAAAAGCTCTGAGAAGGTGCGGATCTTCATAAGCTCTCTCAGATTCCCCCCTTTGATGCGAAGCCCCTGGGAAAATGTGCTCACCGTACCTGTGCTCACTTGTTCCCTGGTAGCCTGAATCTGACAGCGATTGGTGATCAAAAGCACCTCCGGCGCAGTGTCGTAACCCAGAAATACGTGTTTTTTCGGTTTTTCATATTTCAGTATCATAGCCTGAAGCTGAAGCTGCTCCTGGCGCAGATGCTTTTTATTCTCCTCCGTGGGTGACTGTCTTTCCAGCTCCTCCAGTTTACTTTTCAGCTTTTCCAGATAAGGAAAATAATCCAGCCGCTCCATGGCCTTCAAATAGTCTGTTCTGACAAACAGAGTCTCCTCCCTTTGATAGGCTGCAAAAAGAAAGGGCAGCACATCCTCCGTCTCCATACCGCCCAGAATCAGAGCCGCATTCTTTCGGATCTTCGGATCCTCCGCCTTTAAAAGATCCGTAAACACCTGAAACTCCCCGCCCAAAAGATAGGCCAATGCTCGCTTGTTCTCTTCTGTCTTTAATTCCTGGCGAAGCGCAATGAGATTTTGTCTCACCGCTTCTCCCCGGCAGATACCCTCATAATAGTTCCGTATCATAGTTTCCTTCGTTCCCTCTAAATAAATTCGTTTCTGTCTGCTCCTGCAGCGCCTGTCCGGCTGCGGCCACCTCTCATCACGGTCCGGCTGGCTGCCCGGCTATTATCTGTCTTTGGTGACTGCTGGCCCACCGGCTGCGGCTGTTTCTTATTCTGACTCTGTTTCTGTCAAAGCGCTCTCCAGATATTCTGCCAGCACATCCTCCGTCTCAGAAGCCTTCTCCTCCGCCTTAGCAGCCTTTTCCTCCGCTTTTTTCCGGCACTCCTCCCGATATTTCATCACATCGTCCTTAAACTCCTCCCACTTATCCTCATGCTCTACAAAATACTTGGGACAGAGTTTTCCTGTGACATCGTAATGGCGAATAATATCCTCCCGACCAAGGCCGTATTTTTCTGTGAGATAGGCGGTAAGATGTACCAGCGAATAGTAGGTCTCCTCATTCAGTTTTCCTGTATCATCCAGGTGGCAGTTCTCAATGGAAATGGACTCACTATTCTCACTGTTGGAGGCATAGGCCACCTCATCATCCGGCACGCACTGAATGATTTCCCCCTCCAGCCCCACCACATAGTTGGCGCTCATGTAAGTATCCTCCAAATCCTTCAGACTTTCAAAATAATCATGATTCTCCTGGGCTGTGGTTCTGGGATTGGCAAGATAATGGATCACAATGCGTCTGGTAGCCTCCGTCTTGATGCCGGGTCTGGAATACTCATTCACTGTAAGAAGCTGCTCATCAATATCTGGCCTTGGCACCGGGCAGGCATCCTCCGTCTCCTCTATGTAATCAATGGACACTTCCTGCTCCAGCAGCGCGTCAATCGCATCGTTATCCTCTTTTGAAATAAAATAGACTGCCACCCCTGCAACGGCTGCCGCAATGATCGGAAACAGTATCCACAGAACAATATACTTTCTTCTTCGCTTTTTTCTCAGCCTTTCCCGTTCTTTTCTCATAATCTAAAATCCCGGACGGTATTCCAGGCGCTCCCTCTTTTCTTTCGTTTTTTGATCAGGGTGTCAAAAGCCCTATGAACAAACGCGTTCTGTCCGATTGCGCAAAAGATTTGCACAAGTGACTTTTGCGCCATGGAAATGAGCCTTTGGCCCCCTAATGGGTTCTTACATGAAAAGATGCCTGATGAATTGGTTCATGCTCTAGACTCCCGCAATTCTGGCATTATAAAATCAGTATATCAAAAAATGCGTGCTTTGGCACGCATTTTTTTGATGTTTCTGTAAAATTGCAACTGCTCCTTATTTTTTACTGCTCCACGCTGTAATTCGGAGCCTCCTTGGTAATATGAATATCATGGGGATGAGACTCTTTCAAAGAAGCTGCTGAAATCTTTACAAACCGTCCGTTTTCTTTCAAAAGCTCAATAGTAGATGTTCCGCAGTAACCCATACCGGAACGAAGACCGCCGATCAGCTGGAATACCGTATCCTCCACGCTTCCCTTGTAAGCCACCCGTCCTTCTACTCCTTCCGGCACCAGTTTCTTGGCATTGGACTGGAAGTAACGATCCTTGCTGCCATTTTCCATAGCTGCAATAGAACCCATTCCTCTGTATACCTTGTACTTTCTTCCCTGGTACAGCTCAAAAGTTCCCGGGCTCTCATCGCATCCTGCAAACATGCTTCCCATCATGCATACATTGGCTCCGGCTGCAATGGCCTTCGTCACATCACCGGAGTACTTAATGCCTCCGTCCGCAATAATGGGAATGCCATACTCCTTGGCAACTGCATAGCAGTCCATCACTGCAGTAATCTGAGGCACGCCGATACCTGCCACCACACGGGTAGTACAGATGGACCCCGGTCCGATCCCCACCTTCACCGCATCTGCCCCGGCTTCGATCAAAGCTCTGGCAGCCTCGCCGGTGGCTACATTTCCTGCGATCACCGGAAGATTGGGATATGCTTCTTTTACCATTTTCACGCAGCGGATCACATTGGCAGAATGTCCATGAGCGGAATCCAACACCACCACATCCACCTGTGCCTCTACCAAAGCCTTCACACGGTCCAGCACATTGGCAGTAATACCGATGGCCGCTCCGCACAGCAAGCGTCCCTGATCATCCTTGGCAGACATCGGATATTTAATCTGCTTCTCGATATCCTTAATGGTCACCAGACCCTTCAAATGGAACTTTTCATCCACAAGGGGAAGCTTTTCTTTTCTGGCCTTTGCCAGAATCTTCTTTGCCTCCTCCAGTGTGATTCCCACAGGAGCTGTGATCAGCCCCTCAGAAGTCATAGACTCTTTTATCTTTTTAGAGAAATCTTCTTCAAACAGCAAATCCCGGTTCGTAATAATGCCAACCAGCTTTCCATTCTCCGTAATAGGCACGCCGGAAATCCGGTACTTTGCCATCAGCGCATTCGCTTCCGCCAGGGTATTGTCCGGTCCCAGGTAGAACGGATCTGTAATGACTCCGTATTCAGAGCGTTTCACCTTATCTACCTCATCAGCCTGCGCTTCGATGGACATGTTTTTATGTATAATACCGATACCGCCCTGACGCGCCATGGCAATGGCCATGCGGTGTTCCGTCACTGTGTCCATTCCTGCACTCATCAGCGGAATATTCAGCTTGATCTTCTTCGTCAGCTGGGTAGTAAGATCCACCTGATTGGGGATCACTTCCGAATACGCCGGTACCAGCAGAACATCATCAAAGGTAATGCCTTCACTAATAATTTTTCCCATGCCTGATTTCTCTCCTTATTAAATTTATGCTTTTGTGGTGTACACATCCGTGTAGGAGAACCAGCCGTCGCTCCTCCACGGTGATGCTAATTTCTTACTCTAACAAATTCCCTCTGCAATGTCAACCAAAAAAATGCAAACTGTCAAACGTAAACTGCCGGAGTTTCCTTAAAAACGGCTCCAAAAGGCTTAAAATGCAGTCAATCAGAAAATGACTGCGCCACTTTCCTAGGAGCCAGGCGGCGGATCTGCGCTACCGTCTCCGAATCCAATTCCAGTTTTACAAGCTCCTTTTTCTCTTCCTGATTCATCACCATAACCCAGCAGGGAACATTGGGTTCCAGGGAAGTAAAA
Organism: uncultured Lachnospiraceae bacterium; assembly: GCA_902475025.1. Classification (GTDB taxonomy): domain Bacteria; phylum Bacillota; class Clostridia; order Lachnospirales; family Lachnospiraceae; genus Merdiplasma. The sequence goes on from CABRXX010000063.1 coordinate 8,918, forward strand.
TCTCTCACCCTGATATCCTTCCTGCCGCGATAACCATCCAGTGCATGGGAACCAGCCGGAGCCAAAAGCTCCATCTGTTCCACCCGATAGGTTGCACATTTTTTCCTCTTTTGCTTTGCCATGATCTTATCCACATCCAGTTCTCCATTTACATAGAGATACTCATATTCCAGATCAAGGCCGGGCAGCAGAAAATAGCAGGCCACAGTCATCGCCAATCCTCCCAGAAGCAGCAGAGGATTTACCAGAATGCCTGCTGCAAAAAACAGAATCGTACCTCCTATTAGACCAATTTTTTTTGCCACATCAGCGGGAGGGGTATGCCGTTTCACCATAATCTCCCTGTAAGAATCACTCATACCATTACCTGCCTTTATTCGTTTTTTCCAGTGTATCATAAAAGGAGGCAATCGTAAATGGACTGCCTCCTTTTTTCGGGATTTTCTTTTACATCATTCCCATTCCGCCTGCTCCGCCGGCCGGCATAGCAGGAGTATCTTCTTTGATATTGCCAACTACAGATTCTGTGGTCAGCAGTGTGGAAGCTACGCTGGTAGCGTTCTGCAGAGCGCTTCTGGTTACCTTTGCAGGATCCAGGATACCGGTCTCTACCATATCCACATACTCTTCTTTGTAAGCGTCAAAACCAACGCCCTCTTTGGACTCTCTTACTTTATTTACGATCACAGAACCTTCCAGTCCGGCATTGGCTGCGATGTGATACAGAGGAGCTTCCAGAGCCTTCAAAATAATTCTTGCTCCGGTCTTCTCATCTCCATCCAGAGTATCAGCCAGATCAGCAACCTTCTTGGCAGCATGGATGTAAGCGGAACCGCCTCCTGCAATGATACCTTCCTCCACGGCTGCTCTGGTAGCGTTCAGAGCATCTTCCATGCGGAGTTTTGCTTCCTTCATCTCAGTCTCGGTAGCAGCGCCTACCCGAATAACGGCAACGCCGCCAGCCAGTTTTGCCAGTCTCTCCTGAAGCTTCTCTTTATCAAACTCAGACTTGGTCTCAACAATCATAGCCTTGATCTGATTTACCCGATCAGCGATCTCATCCTTGTCACCCAGTCCGTCTACAATGATGGTGTTCTCTTTCTGAACCTTCACAGATTTTGCACGTCCCAGCATATCCAGAGTAGCATCCTTTAACTCAAGGCCTACTTCCTCAGAGATCACCTGGCCGCCGGTCAGAATAGCAATATCCTTCAGCATCTCTTTTCTTCTGTCGCCGTATCCGGGAGCCTTCACAGCCACTACAGAGAAAGTACCTCTCAATTTATTTACGATCAGGGTGGTAAGGGCTTCGCCTTCCACATCCTCAGCAATGATCAGAAGTTTCTTGCCAGACTGAACGATCTGCTCCAGCAGCGGCAGGATCTCCTGGATGTTGCTGATCTTCTTATCAGTGATCAAGATAAAGGGATCATCCAGAACTGCTTCCATCTTTTCCATATCCGTAGCCATGTAAGCGGAAATATAGCCACGGTCGAACTGCATACCTTCTACCAGATCCAGCTCGGTCTGCATGGTTTTGGACTCCTCGATGGTGATTACACCGTCTCTGGAAACCTTCTCCATAGCGTCAGCTACCAGCTGTCCTACCATCTCGTCTCCGGAAGAAACGGTTGCCACACGGGCAATATGCTCCTTTCCGGTTACCTTCTGGCTCATAGCCTTGATTGCCTCAACTGCTGCATCAGTAGCTTTCTTCATACCTTTTCTCAAAACAATGGGATTAGCGCCTGCTGCCAGGTTTTTCATTCCCTCGTTTACCATAGCCTGTGCCAAAACGGTAGCTGTGGTAGTACCGTCGCCGGCCACATCGTTGGTCTTGGAAGCCACTTCGCGGATCAGCTGAGCGCCCATATTCTCAAACGCATCCTCCAGCTCGATCTCTTTTGCAATGGTAACGCCGTCATTGGTGATTAAGGGAGCGCCGAACTGCTTATCCAGAACAACGTTTCTTCCTTTCGGTCCTAAGGTTACCCGTACCGTGTCTGCCAGTTTATTTACGCCAGTTTCCAAAGCAGCTCTGGCTTCTGCGCCGAATTTAATTTCCTTTGCCATCATTCATTCCTCCTGAATTTTTACTGTTATCTGCTTACTCTACGATTGCCAGGATATCGCTCTGCTTTACGATGATGTACTCCTCATCCTCCAGCTTCACTTCATTTCCTGCATATTTAGAATAAATTACTTTATCTCCAGCTTTCACCTGCATCGTCACTTCTTTTCCATCTACCATTCCGCCGGGGCCTACTGCGATCACTTCCGCTTCCTGGGGTTTCTCCTGAGATTTAGAGGCAAGGATAATACCGGATTTTGTGGTTTCCTCTGCTTCAAACTGCTTTAATACAACTCTGTCGCCCAAAGGTACTAACTTCATATCTAATTCCTCCTTATAATCTTTTCCCACAATAGATCGCTCCTGTCTGCGGCAAACCTACTGTTTCGAATTACTAGCACTCACTTGGACTGAGTGCTAATTCATTTCCTATATTAGTGAAAATACCTCAAATATGCAACTGCCAAAAACAGTGTGATTTTTTGTTATTTTTCACTATACTCTATATTTCTCTTTTTTTCTCTTGTTTTCTTATGTTTTATCTTTTTTGTATTTTTTTCAAAGAAGTCTGCTGGCAGATTTCTTCGCCTGGGCCCAATCGCTCCAGCGGCATTTTCCCAATCCGCCGCAGTGCGGTCCTGCAAAGCATTTCTATTTCATAGGAAATCATTTCCTATGGAGATTAGGGTGTCAAAAGCCCTATGAAATAGAAAAGGCTGTTCCTCCTGACACTTGATACTTCAGGAAGGAGCAGCCCTTCTGTCTGACCTGTTTCTATCTCGAGGATCCTGCAAGACCCCGAAAAACAGTTACAGCAGCTCTTTCTTTTCTCTTTTGATCTCTTCTAACTGCTCAAACACCAGCTCATTGAGCACTTTAATATACGTTCCTTTCATACCGGAGGAACGGGATTCGATCACGCCTGCACTCTCGAACTTCCTCAGTGCATTCACAATCACGGAGCGGGTAATGCCTACCCGGTCTGCAATCTTGCTGGCTACCAGCACGCCCTCATTTCCTTTCAGCTCATCAAAAATGTGAATAATGGCTTCCAGCTCTGAATAAGATAAGGTGCTGATGGCAGATTTTACAATCTGTATCTTCCGGTTTTCCTCTGCATTCTCCTCATTGACAGAGCGCATCATCTCCAGCCCCACCACTGTGGTTCCGTACTCGCTGAGAATAATATCGTCAATCTCATATTGACTCTCATACCGATACATGAATACCGTTCCCAAACGCTCCCCTGCAATATCAATGGGGTTAATAATGGCGCTGTATTTTTTCACGCCGGAGCACATAAAACCCAGAGTCTCTAAATTCACATTTTCTTTGGTAGAGAGTACGCTTAAAAACCGTTCGTTCAGCATAGGATCAATAAAACCGCCCACCTTGTCTACGATCAGCTCCGTAATCTCCTCTACTCCATCGCACAGGCCTACGCCCAATACTTTGCCTTTCCGGCTGATAACCAGGATATTGGAGGACATAATGCCCGCCAGCACTCCGCAAATATCATTGAACACTACCTTGCTGGAATTATTATTGTGCAGAAGCTGATTGATTTTCCTGGTTTTATCTAATAATTGTACACTCATAACTGCCTCCCGGATACTATCACGATAACACAAATTTTAACACATAATTTTCTGAATTTCAATCAAATTTTTTTATTTATTCGTAATATATCCGCAATTACTATTGGCACACAAAAGTTTGCTGCCTTTTTCCAACATATAGCTGCCACATTCCGGACATTTCTGACTAGAAGGCTTCTGCCAAGACATAAAATCGCACTCCGGATTCTCGCAGCCGTAATATCTTCTGCCCTTTTTGGTCTTTAAGATCACCATATCCTGACCGCATACCGGGCAGGCCACCCCCGCCTTCTCCAGATAAGGCTTGGTGTTGCGGCACTCCGGGAACCCGGGGCAGGCCAGAAATTTCCCATGGGGACCGTACTTAATCACCATGTTCCTGCCGCACTCCTCACAGATCACATCCGTCACCTCATCGGCAATGGATACCTTTTCCAGAGTCTTTTCCGCTTCCTTCACCGCTTCGTCCAGATCCGGGTAGAAATTCTTCACCACGTCCTTCCAAGCCAGCTTGCCCTCACCCACAGAGTCCAGCAAAGACTCCATGTTAGCAGTAAATGTCACATCAATAATGCTGGGAAAGGCCTTTTTCATCATCTGATTCACTGCCTCGCCCAACTCTGTCATATACAGATTCTTCTGTTCTTTCAGCACATACCGTCTCCCCAGAAGGGTAGTAATGGTGGGCGCATAGGTGCTGGGACGTCCGATTCCCAGTTCCTCCAGCGTCTTTACCAGAGAAGCCTCTGTATAGTGGGCCGGAGGCTGGGTAAAGTGCTGCTTGCTGTCAAAGGCCTCCAGCTCCAGTCGGGAATTCTCATCCAGTTTCCCTTTTAATACATTGTTGCCCTTTGCATCTTCTTCCCCGTCGCTGTATACAGACAGAAAGCCGTCAAAAAGCAGCTTGGAAGCCGCCACTGTAAACAGGTAGCCATTTCCCTCTATCTTCACGGAGGTGGCCTCATATCTTGCCTGCTCCATGCGGCTGGCAGTAAAACGCTTCCAAATCAGCTGGTAAAGACGGAACTGATCCCTGCTTAACGCTTCTTTCACCAGGGTCGGCGTCCGCTTAATATCAGAGGGGCGGATGGCCTCATGGGCATCCTGGATCTTCTGGCCCGGCTTTTTCTCCGTCACGCTGGAAGTAACATACTCTTTGCCAAAAGCTGCTGCAATATAATCCCTGGCAGCCTGATCTGCCTCCTCGGAAATACGGGTGGAATCTGTACGCAGGTAGGTGATCAAACCTGTGGTGCCCTCCCCCTTCACCTCTATTCCTTCATAGAGCTGCTGCGCCAGGCGCATCGTCTTCTGGGTAGAAAAATTCAGCTGTCTGGCAGCCTCCTGCTGCAAGGTACTGGTGGTAAAGGGCAAGGGGGCTTTTTTGATCCGCTCTCCCTTTTTAATCTCCCGCACCTGATAAGATGCGCCTTCCAGTTTTTTCAAAATCGCCTCCAGTTCTTCTTTGGAGTGGATGGCGATCTTTTTTTCATCTCCGTAAAATTTGGCTCTCAAAGGCTTTTTCTCTCCTGGCAGATGAAAATCCGCCTCCAGAGTCCAGTACTCCTCCGGAAGAAATGCATTGATCTCATCCTCCCGGTCTGCAATGATCCGCAAAGCCACAGACTGCACCCGGCCTGCACTTAAGCCCCGCTTGATCTTTTCCCACAGCAGCGGGCTGATCCGGTAGCCCACCATCCGGTCCAGCATTCTTCTGGTCTGCTGGGCATCCACCATATCCATGTCAATGGAACGGGCATGCTTTAAGGCCTCCTTCACTGCGGTCTTTGTGATCTCGTTAAAAGTGATCCGGTACATCTTTTTCTCGTCCAGCTTCAGCGCCTGAGCCAGATGCCAGGAGATGGCCTCTCCCTCCCGGTCCGGGTCCGTTGCCAGATACACCTTGTCCGCTTTCTTTGCAGCCTTACGCAAAGCGGCCAGAATATCTCCTTTCCCCCGGATTGTAATATATTTCGGCTCATAATCGTTCTCCGGATCAAAGCCAAGCTGGCTCTTGGGCATATCCCGCACATGGCCATTGGAAGCCATCACCTCATAATTTGCACCAAGAAACTTTTTAATGGTTTTCACCTTTGTGGGTGATTCCACGATTACCAGATATTTTGCCATACAATTACCTCAAATCTGCTTATTTGCCGCAGCAATCCAGCCATAAGACGGTTCTTCCGAACAGCTGCGCCAGTCTTCATTTCAGTCTGGCATAGTGATTTTTGGAAACCTCCTGCGCCAGTCCCCGAAGCTGGAGTCTCAATAAAATCCCTCCCAGACTCTTTACGGGGAGATCCGAAACCCGGGCCAGTTCCTCCAGCCCTTTGGGCAACAAATCCAAGTTACTATACACCCTTTTCTCCTCCGGTGCAAGCCCAAGTTCATTTTTGCCCTCTTTTTTTTCCGTTTTCGGTTTCAGATGCAGCGCCTCCACAAGCCCTTTTGCCGATACCACCACGCCGGCTCCCTGGTCAATCAGGCGGTTGCACCCCAAGCTTAACGCGTCCAGGCATCTTCCCGGCACTGCGTACACATCCCTTCCTTGTTCCAGAGCCAAATCCGCTGTGATCAGGGATCCGCTGCGCTCTCTGGCCTCC
>CABRXX010000064.1:0-14582 GCA_902475025.1 uncultured Lachnospiraceae bacterium
AAAATGCTGGAAGGTCTGGAGAAACCGGGCAAGGTCAGCTACCTGCATCGGTTACGGGCAATATTATCAGAGATGGAGTGTTTATGCTGTATAGAGCAGAAGAACCGGCAGCAGGCGGAGCGTGCTCTTAAAAAGGCGTATGCAATGGGAAAACTCTTTAATGAGAGCCCGGATTATGGAGCTGAAAATATCCGGTTTTACCATGGGGAAAAAGCGGGGATAGGAGATGATTTTGGAGAAGATATCCTGGATGCAATGGAAAAGCAGATCTTGGATTCTGAAAAGGAATATCCCGGGCTGATAAAATTGTGGCAGAAAGTCAAAGGGGGAAGCGTAGAATGAATGATATTCAAAAACAGCTGAGAAAGAGACGAAAACCATATATTCACCAGATGTTTAAAAAGAATCATCTGCTGTTTGCCGTTACTCTGGCTATCTGTCTCTGGGTGGCAGCGGTAAACCTGATATTTTCCTGGGTTCTGCAGCAGATCATCGATCTGGTAGCCGGGGCTCGGGCGTATTTTACAGTGGGACAAATCGGTTGGGTCTGCGGGATTGTTACAGCCGGGCTGGCAGTTTCTATACAGATTTTTGCCCACTGTCGTTCAGAATTTGGCAGGAGGGCCATGCAGCAGTATAAGGAGTTTGCTTTTGAGAAGATTTCCAGCAAGAAGATGGAAGCATTTTCGGAGGAAAATACTTCCAGGTATTTGTCAGCCCTTACCAATGATGCCTCGACCATAGAGACAGACTATCTGGCTCCTTTGTTTCAACTGCTTCAGGAGATTGTGATGTGCGGGGGAGCTTTTGTGATGATGATCTTATACAGCCCTCAGCTGACGGTGGCAGCAGTGGTTTTCTCTCTGTTTCCGGTGGTATCCTCCCTTCTTACTGGAAACCGTCTTGCAGTCAGGGAGAAAGAGGTTTCTGACAGAAATGAAAATTTTGTCGGAATGTTAAAGGATGTGCTCACAGGATTTTCAGTGGTAAAAAGTTTCCGGGCGGAAAAAGAAATTTTCGGACTTCTGAGGGAAAAAAACAGGGAGCTGGAGAGTGCAAAGTACAAAAAGGCCTTTCTTACCAGAACGCTGGAAAATATAGGAGTGCTGGCAGGGGTGATCGCTCAGTTTGGAGTTTTTCTTGTGGGTGCCTATTTGGCCATGAAAGGAGAACCGATCACCGCCGGTGTGGTGCTGGTATTTACCCAGCTTTTGAATTTTATTATTATGCCCATTGGGGATATTCCCAAGATACTGGCAGGGCGAAAGGCTGCCAGAGGGTTGATCGACAAATTGGCAGAAGCGCTGGAGCAGGAGCCGGGAGAAGAAGGCAGAGCCGCTTTATCTGAAAATATTCCACAGTGCAGTGGATTTACCAGGGGGATTGCTGTGGAAAATGTGGATTTCTCCTATCAATCCGGCACACCGGTGTTGAAAAATATAAATGTAAGGTTTGAGGAGGGAAAGAGTTATGCTATTGTGGGAAGTTCCGGCAGCGGAAAGTCTACGCTGCTGAAGCTATTAATGAAGGGCAGGGAGGATTATTCCGGAAAGATTCTTTTTAATGGTGAGAATCTTCACAGAATGCCCACAGAGGAGCTTTATTCTCTGGTTTCTCTGATTCAGCAGAATGTGTTTGTATTTAACAGCACCATCCGGGAAAATATTACTATGTTCCGGGAATTTCCGGAGGAAAAGCTTCAGCGGGTTATTAGTATGTCCGGGTTGGATGAGCTTTTGGAACAAAAGGGGCGGGAATATCCCTGCGGGGAAAACGGCAGTGGACTTTCCGGAGGAGAACGTCAGAGGATTGCCATTGCCCGCTGTCTGCTGCGGGAGACTCCTGTTTTGCTGGCGGATGAGGCTACTGCCTCCTTGGATGCGGCTACAGCTTTCTCCGTGTTCCGTTCCATCCTGGAACTGCCGGGGCTTACCAGGATCATTGTCACTCACAGTCTGGAGGAAGAGCTGCTGAAACGTTATGATTCCATTCTTGTGATGAAAAACGGCAGAATCGAAGAACAGGGTACTTTTCGGGAACTGATGGAGCAAAAAGGCTATTTCTATTCTCTGTTTACAGTGGCACAGTAACTGGCTGTGAAGCTGTCGGAAAAATCTCTTGCATCTTTTAGAAAAACTTGCTATGATGGTAAAACGAAAGACGGACTTATCGAAGCAGAATGGTAAGAGGGAGTAGCTGGCATAGTTTCTATGTATCTTTGGTCGTCAGGACAATAACCGGGTTATTCGTCAAAGGTTGAAACAGCGAGACTCTTACTACAGTAGCAGTTACTGTAGTAAGGGTCTTTTTTATTTCATAGGAACTAAGTTCCTATGAAATAAAAAACGCTCTGCGGGATTGTACTGCGGCGGATAGGAAGGATATTGCGGAAGCGACTGGGCCCAGGCGGAGAAATCTGCGTGCAGGATTGCTTACAGTATGATCCGGCGTATCCGACGAAGAAAAAGGCTACAGGGATTGCGGCTGTGCATAAATTACAGGATAAGAGCTGTCTGATCAGAGAGAGGAGAGAGTACAATATGGAATTTTTAGTTGAAGGTCTGAAAATGCTGACCTGGCAGCAGCTGGTTATGTACGGTATCGGCGTCTTGCTGATCTGGCTGGCCATTAAAAAGGAGTATGAGCCGGCGCTGCTTTTGCCCATGGGATTTGGTGCCATCTTAGTAAACTTGCCTGTATCCGGTGTGCTAAACCAGATACTGCCAGGCGTGGGAGAAGTGCCGGGAATTATCCAGTGGCTGTTTGAAATTGGAATAGAGGCTTCCGAGGCCATGCCGGTACTTTTGTTTATCGGTATCGGAGCTATGATTGATTTTGGCCCCCTGCTTTCCAATCCCAAGATGTTTCTTTTTGGAGCAGGCGCTCAGTTTGGTATTTTCGCAGCGATCCTGCTGGCAGTGGTGCTGGGCTTTGATCTGAATGACGCAGCGTCCATCGGTATAATTGGCGCAGCAGACGGCCCTACCTCCATTCTGGTTTCCCAGATTTTAAATTCTAATTATATCGGAGCCATTGCGGTGGCTGCTTATTCTTATATGGCTCTGGTGCCGGTGATCCAGCCTTTTGCCATCAGACTGGTAACCACAAAGAAAGAGCGTATGATCCGTATGGATTACAATCCGTCCTCTGTTTCCAAGACAGCCAGGATCGTATTCCCCATTGCAGTGACAGCAGTGGTTGGCCTTGTAGCTCCTTCTTCTGTAGCTCTGGTAGGATTTCTGATGTTCGGAAACCTGATCCGTGAGTGCGGTGTACTGACTACTATGTCTGAGACTGCGCAGACTACCCTGGCAAATTTGATCACGCTGCTTCTGGGAATCACTATTTCCTTCAGTATGCAGGCAGACAAATTTGTCACCATCGACACCCTGATGATCATGCTCATCGGCGTATTTGCCTTTGTGGCAGACACCATCGGCGGCGTGCTGCTGGCAAAGTTCATCAACCTGTTTTCCAAGAAAAAGATCAATCCTATGGTGGGAGCAGCTGGAATTTCCGCATTTCCTATGTCCTCCCGTGTGGTGCAGAAGATGGCTATGCAGGAAGATCCTGGTAATGTGATTCTGATGCATGCAGCCGGCGCTAATGTATCCGGGCAGATTGCATCTGTCATTGCCGGTGGATTGGTTATTAACCTGGTAACCAGTTTCCTTGGTTAGCAGATGTGAGAAAGGAGAACAGATATGAATAGTAATATCATGGCTGCTTTGGATATTATGTGGAAAGGCATGGGGGGCATTTTTGTCACCGTGCTGATTATCATGCTGATCGTATATGTGATGGGTAAGATCGGAAAAAAATAAAAAGAAATAAAAAGAGATAAAGGAAAAGGGGATGCTGCAAAATGCTAATTCCGGCGGATTTTCGGTGTGTTTTTTACCGAAAGGGTACCGCCGGGAAAATGCTTTGCAGCATCCCCTTTTTGCAGTATCTCCAGGATTCTATAAAAGAACATCCTCCTTGTCAAAGGAGTATTCCTCACTGTATTGCACAAGAAGCTCCCGGTTTTTGATGAGATAGCCATGGGTTTTCCGAATCAAAATCCCCTGTTCGCAGAATTTTTTCAGCATCCGCAGCAGATGGCGGTAGCTGGTATTTAAGATTAGTGCGCAGGTGGTGAGGCGGAAGGAGAAAATATCCTGGTTGGAGTAGCGGAGGATAAATTTGGCCAGACGCATTCCCAGAGGCTCTAAAAGGGTTCTTGGAGAAAAATTGCAGTCATTCAGTTTGCAGCTTAGAAGCTGGCAGGTATTTTGCATAAAGAGAATGTCTCCAAGCAGGGTTTCCCTGTGAATGGACAGGTCAATGGCAATGCAGATGCAGGTATTTAAGGCGCATACATTACAGTTGGGAGCAGTGTTCCAGAGGGAGGCGGCCTCTCCCAGCCATGCCACCGGGGTCATATATCCGATGCACAGAGTCCGGCTGTTGGAGGAGTAGGTGACAATGGCCTCCCCTTTTACCAGAAAGTACAGATAGCGGGAGGGCTTGTCTGTATGAATCAGAAATTCTTCCTTTTGAAATTCCTGCAGTTCTCCGATCTCTTTTAAGGGAGTCCTCATAATCGTCTGGAGCTGGTATTCGTCAATATAGTTTGCAAGCTGTTCGGGAGAATTGATTTTTTTCATAAAAGCTTCCTTTCCGAAGAAATTGGTTTCTATAGATTTATGAAGAATCTGGAATACATTGCAATCCATATCACAGATGGGAAGCCGGCGGGTTTCCCACTGTCGATCGCTTTATCCAATATTATACGTTTTTCCTTTTGGGATGTAAAGCGTTCTGAACCGGTACCGGAATGTAAAGAATTGCAGAAATTTTTGTTTTGGAAAAGTAAAATGTGACCCAGGTCATAGAAATAGAAACTGGGGTCATGATATGTTAAGACCATCGGGCAGACCTGGGAAAATTCCGGGAATACTGTCGGAGAACAACTATGATTAAGCGGTTCTTGAAAGGAGAAAAACAAATGAGAAGTAGGAAGATCGCAGCAATGATGGCAGTTGTTGGAATGAGCCTTGCAGCAGTAACCTGTGCAGGCGCAGAGGAGGTAAAGGAGCTGAATGTGCAGTTTGTGCCCACCAACAATGACGGAAGCATGGAAGCAAAGGCAAAACCTTTTGCAGAGTATCTTACAGAAAAGCTGGGCTGTGAAGTAAATGTGACGCTGGCAACAGATTATTCCACCATTGTGGAGGCTATGGCTTCCGGTCAGGTGGATATCGGAATCATGCCGCCGGCAGCTTATGTGCAGGCCAGAAATTTAGGGGCTGCCCAGGCGCTTCTGACTTCTCAGCTTGGCAGTTATAATGATGAGACCGGGCTTCCTGAGGAAGGGGTGCTTTCTGCTACCTTTAAGGGAGAGGTTCTTGTAAAGGCAGACAGCGATATGGAAAAGCTGGAGGATCTGAAGGGAAAGAAGATTGCCACTTTAAGTCCTAACTCTGCCAGCGGTTACATTTATCCGGTAGCAGAATTAAAGAATCTTGGGATTGATCCGACTGTGGACTGCACGCTGACCACAGTAAATGATATTCCTAGTGAGATTACCTCTGTACTCAATGGGCAGCAGGATGCCTGCTTTGTTTTTGAGGGAGCAAGAAACGTGTTTGCAGGAAAATTCGCAGACATGGATTTGTTTGAAGAGCTGAAGGTGCTGTATCTTACAGAAGGGGATATTCCCAATGATGCCATTGCAGTGCAGCCGGATATGAGCGAGGATATGAAGGCTCTTGTAAAAGATACTTTCCTGAATATGAAGCAGGATGAAGCTGGTGCAGAGGCGATGTCTCTTTGGAATCATCTGGGATATGAGGAAGTAGATGAGTCTGTGTATGACACGGTGGAGGAGTACACGGCAAAGGCAGCAGAGTAAAGAAAAACAGCGGAGCGGCAAAGAGATGATAGAATTTAAGAATGTTTCCAAGGTGTATAGCAACGGAGTGCGCGGGCTGGATCATGTGAATGTGACGATTCAGGACGGAGAATTCGTTTCTGTGATCGGTTTGTCCGGGGCGGGAAAAAGTACTTTTCTGCGGTCCATCAACCGATTGATCGATGTGACGGAAGGGGAAGTGTGGGTGGATCAGACTTCTATTACAGGAGCAGACAAAAAGCAGCTGAGAAAGATTCGCTGCCACATTGGAATGATCTCTCAGAATTTTAACCTAGTAAAACGAAGCACAGTGCAGAAAAATGTGCTGTCAGGGAGACTGGGATATTATTCCACTTTCCGGAGTATTCTTGGGCTCTTTACAAAGGAAGATTATCAGCGGACATTGGATGCTCTGGAGCGGGTGGGGCTGGCAGATAAGCTTCACTCCAGAAGCGATGAGCTTTCTGGAGGGCAGCAGCAGCGAGTCTCCATTGCCAGGGCTTTGGTGCAGCAGGCGGATATTATTCTGGCAGATGAGCCAGTGGCCTCTTTGGATCCGATCACTACTCAGAAAATTATGTCAGATCTGAAGCGAATCAATCAGGAGCTGAAGCAGACGGTTGTGGTGAATATCCATTCGGTGGAGCTTGCAAAACAGTTTTCCACCAGGATTCTTGCTTTTAAGAGCGGAAAGATCGTATTTGACGGGCTTCCCTATGAGTTGACCGGAGAGGAGCTGCAGCGCATCTACGGGAGAAACATTCTGGAGGATCAGGAAAATGAAGATTAAAGATACAGTTCACTATGACTGGTACAAAAAGGTTCTCATTTTCCTGGTGATTTTGGTGGGAATTGTGGCCAGTGCAGTGGTGACAGAGGCGGATTTTCTGGAAGTGATGCAGAACCGGAAGCAGATGTATCTGTTTCTGGAAAAGTTTATGAAGCCGGATTTTGCTTATATTCCCAAGATTATAGGGCCTATGGTGATGACGCTGAAAATGTCGGTCACAGGAACGGTGCTGGGCGTTCTTTTTGCAGTGCCCGTTGCATTTCTGGCCACGGAGGTGGTGACATCCAATAAAGTGGTGACCTTTGTTGTCCGATTTATTCTGGATGTGGTAAGAACGATTCCCAATCTTCTGCTGGCAGCTTTGATGGTGGCCATTGTGGGGATTGGGGAATTTACCGGCGTGCTTACCATTGCCGTGTTTACTTTTGGACTGGTGTCCCAGCTGATCTATGAGTCCATAGAAACCATTGATTTTGGCCCAATAGAAGCAGCGCAGGCAGTAGGAGCCAATAAGATCCAGACGGCGGTATGGGCAGTTTGGCCCCAGGTGATGAGCCAGATTGCAGGCTATACCTTTTACGCTCTGGAGATCAATGTGCGGGCTTCTACAGTACTTGGGTATGTGGGAGCGGGAGGAATTGGGGTTATGCTTAATTCTTCCCTGGCTCTTTTACAGTATGGACGGGTTTCCATTATCATTCTGGTTATTCTGGCGGTAGTTGCGGTGGTAGATTTTGTCAGTGAGACCATCAGGAGGAAATTAAGATGACACGATCAAAAGGAAGTATGAAACGGATCCTGGTGGGAGCTCTGACGGTGGCAATTATCATCTACTGTGCAGCCGGAATCGACTATTCGGGAGCAGCCTCCTTTTCACCGAAGCTGGCGCTGGATGTATTCCAGGGACTGTTAAAGCCGGAGTGGGGATATCTTTATGACGGCAGCGGGGAAGATCTCATAAGCCTTCTGCTGCTTACCATCGGCATTGCTTTTCTGGGAACTGTCATTGCCACAGTGTTTGCTATTCCCCTGGCGCTGGTTTCCGCAGCCAATCTCTGGAAGGGCCATACGCTGGTTCCCAGAATCGGAAAGCTGGTGTGCAACGTGCTCCGTGCTTTTCCGGAGCTGGTATATGCCATTATCTTTGTTAAGATTGTAGGGCCGGGGCCTTTTGCAGGCGTAATGGCTATCGGCGTCCATCAGATTGGTATGCTGGGGAAACTTTACACGGAGGAGATGGAGGCTATGGATGAGGGTCCTGTGGAAGCCATGATGGCTGTGGGAGCCAATTTCTGGCAGACTCTATTTTTTGCCAGAGCGCCTCAGCTGATGCCGATCTATACTACCCTGTCTCTGAATCATTTTGAGATTGCTGTTCGAAGCGCTTCCACCCTGGGACTGGTGGGAGCAGGAGGAATCGGAGCGCCTCTGATTTTTGCCATTCAGGCCAGAGGCTGGGCAAAGGTGAGCATTATCCTGCTGGGTGTGATCGTCACAGTATTCCTGATTGATATGCTGGCAGGCGTAATACGGAAAAAGCTCAGGTAGTCGATAAGAAAAGGAATTCAAATATTCAAAAAACATGGGAGAGAGGACTTCATGAAAATCTTACATATTTCCGATGTGCATTTTTGTATTTCCTATCGCAGCCCTCAAAATCCTTATGAGACAATGCTGGAAAAGATGACCAATCCCAGAAAACATCTGGAGACCTGTCTGAAAAAAGCGCTGGAGAATCACCAGCCGGATCTGCTGGTGATTACCGGAGATCTGTCTGATGAAGGTACGGCAAAAGATTACCGGCAGCTGCGGCAGATCATCTGCAATCTTGTGGGAGAAAAACAGCCGGTTCTTATTACTCCGGGGAATCATGACCGAAAGGATCAGTTAAGAGAAGGGTGGCTTTTGGAGCCCCCCTCTTTTGAACCATGGAACAGCGTTTATGAAACAGAAGACACTCTGGTGATTTCCCTGGACAGCAGCAGGAATGGGGATCCGGATGGACGGATTGATGAACAGCAGGTGCAGTGGCTGAAGGACGCAGCATCCGGGAAAGAAGGAAAACAGATCATCCTTATGACCCATCATCATTTGGATCCCAAACAGGCGGAGATTCCGCCGGCAAAAACCATTCCTTTTTTTGAAAAGGTTCTGGAGCAGATTGCTCCGGTCTGCATTCTCACCGGGCATACCCATTATCCTGCACAGGGCGGGATCGGAGAAATACCCTATTATACCGCTCCGGGCATGGCTTTTGTGGGAATCTCCCAGAAAGACGGAACCCTTCGGTTTGAGGAAAGATGGGGATACAGCTGGTATTGCATTGAAAACGGACTGGTAAAAGAAGCGGTCTGGCACACCTTTACAGAAGGGAAAGTGATCCACACTTTTCGGTGGGAATAGACGGATAGAATGCAGAAAAGCAGAGAAAACCTGGTTTCAGGATACGGATTAAAAAATATCCGGAAAATTTAGGGATATCTGGAAAAGAAAGATGCCCGAAATGAGGAGTGCCCCGACAGCAAGCTGCCGGGGCTATTATGAAAAAATTTATCAATATGTGTAATGGAATCCATTACAACATAATTTTGAGAATTCCTTCTCAAGAACTGTTTTAACAATACCATGTAAATGTGAATAAATTGTGAACAAACGGTAAAAATATAATAAAATAAACAAAACAGAAGAGAAAAATAGAAGATTGTTGGTAAAAATGACATGATTTGAAAGGAGCTGCGCCGAAAACAAGGACTGATTAAACAGTTGCTGTATTTTGGCGCGGCTCTTCGATTATCTGTGAGCAGCGTTTCCAGGTAAGGTGCGTGTTCTACTTTGGATACTGACGCTATCCAAAGTAGGAGAAGTATGATAGAATATGAAGCAGAAAGAAGGCAATAGATGGAATTGGCCGGAGGCAGCGATGGCTTTGATTTTAGGAAAGGATAGTATCCGTGTACAAGAGGCGTATTGCCCCCTGTACACGGATGCTAGAAACAATCACAGAAAAGGAGAACAGTATGAGTATTAAACGAGCATTTGTAATTGTATTGGACAGCTATGGGATCGGATATCTTCCGGATGCAGAAAAGTTTGGGGATGTGGGAGCGAATACACTGGCTTCTATTGTAAAATCCGAGAAGTATGATACGCCCAATATGAAAAAAATGGGACTTTTTAATATTGACGGGGTTACCTGCCAGGAGGGTGTGGACGCCCCCATTGCTTCCTACGGACGGATGCGGGAAGCATCCATGGGAAAGGATACCACCATCGGCCACTGGGAGATTGCAGGCATGATCTCTCCCAACCCGCTTCCCACTTACCCGAATGGTTTTCCCGAGGAAGTGCTGAAAGAATTTTCAGAAAAGACAGGCAGGGGTGTACTCTGTAATCGGCCTTATTCCGGCACGGATGTGATCCGGGATTACGGAGAAGAGCATATGAAGAGCGGAGATCTGATCGTGTACACCTCAGCGGATTCGGTATTTCAGATCGCAGCCCATGAGGAGGTGGTTCCTCTGGAGGAGCTGTACCGGTATTGCCGGATTGCAAGAGAGATCCTGCAGGGAGAACACGGAGTAGGCCGGGTGATCGCAAGACCCTTTGTGGGTACCTGCGCAGCTGATTTCTCCAGAACAAGAAACCGCCACGACTTTTCTCTGGTGCCGCCCAAAAAGACCATGCTGGTCAGTTTGCAGGAGCAGGGCCTGGACACGTATGGTGTGGGAAAGATCTACGATATCTTTGCCGGCCAGGGAGTGGAGCATACGGTATCCATTTCCAGCAATGAGGACGGAATGGAAAAGACCTTCGATTATATGGAGGAAGACTTCCATGGTCTCTGCTTTGTGAATCTGGTGGATTTTGATATGCTTTATGGTCACAGAAATGACATCGACGGATATGCCAATGCGGCTACGGTATTTGACCGGCAGCTGGGAACTTTTATGGAGAAAATGAAAGAGGACGATGTGCTGATTATCACAGCAGATCACGGCTGCGATCCGGGATTTAAGGGAACGGATCATTCCAGAGAGTATACGCCTATGCTGATCTACGGAAGCCAGGTAAAACCGGGAGTTTCCATTGGAACAAGGAATACCTTTGCAGATATCGCAGCCACGGTGCTGGAGATGCTGGGAGTTGAGGAACGTCTGGATGGAACCAGCTACTGGCAGCAGGTCAGAAAGTAAAAAACGGATATTTTGGGGAGGGAATATGACAATCGATAAAATGGAAGCTGGGGCAGGAACCCGGGAAGGAAAATTAAAAAGAACGGTCTGTGTGGTGGGGCATAAAAATCCGGATACCGATTCAATCTGTTCTGCAATTTCCTATGCCTATTTAAAAAATCAGACAGAGGATGGAAATCACTATGTGGCGGCAAGAGCCGGGCAGGTGTCGGCAGAGACTCAGTATGTGCTGGATTATTTTAAAGTAAAGCAACCGCTGTATCTGGATAATATCGGAACCAGGGTAAAGGATATGGAGATCCGCCAGGTGCCTGGCGTGCGCAGCAATATTTCCATTAAGAATGCCTGGACTCTGATGCGGGGGCAGAACGTGTTTACGCTGCCTATCACAGATAATGAGAATCAGCTTCACGGCCTGATCACCATTAATGATATTGCCAAATCCTATATGGAGGAGTATGACAGCGCTATTGTGTCTGTGGCAAAAACACCTTATAAAAATATCCTGGAGACTTTGGATGCCCAGATGATTGTGGGGGATGAGAACGGGTATTTTGACAAGGGAAAGGTTGTGATCGCAGCAGCCAATCCGGATGTGATGGAAAATTATATTGACGAGCATGACATGGTGGTGCTGGGAAACCGCTATGAATCTCAGCTTTGTGCCATTGAGATGAGCGCCGGATGTATTGTGGTGTGTCTGGGAGCGCCTGTTTCCAGAACGATCCAGCGGCTGGCCAGGGATCGGAACTGTACGGTGATCGTGACGCCGCTGGATACCTATGCGGTGGCCCGTCTGATCAACCAGAGCATGACGGTGGATTTTTTTATGAAGAAAGAGAATCTGATCACCTTCCGGCTCAATGACTATACGGATGAGATTAAGGAAATCATGTCCAGCAAACGGTATCGAGACTTCCCCATTTTAGATAAGAATGGAGGGTATATCGGTATGATCTCCCGTCGGAACCTGCTGGGAGTGCGCAAGCGCGCGGTGATTTTGGTGGATCACAATGAGATCACTCAGGCAGTGGATAATGTGCAGGATGCAGAGATTTTGGAGATCATTGATCATCACCGTCTGGGCTCTTTGGAGACTATCGCTCCAGTGTATTTTAGAAATCAGCCGGTGGGTTGTACGGCTACGATTATTTATCAGCTGTATCAGGAGCGGCAGGCAGAGATACCAAGGCACATTGCGGGATTGCTCTGTGCGGCGATTCTTTCAGACACCCTGATTTTTCGCTCTCCTACCTGTACCTATGCGGATCGGGCGGCAGCGGAGGCGTTGTCTAAGATTGCAGGGATCAAGTGCCAGGAGTTTGCCAAGGAGATGTTTGCCGCAGGCAGCGACCTGAAGAACAAGACTCCGGAGGAGATCTTCTACCAGGATTTCAAAAAATTTGAGTTTGGGGATAAAAAGCTGGGAATCGGGCAGATTACTTCTATGAGCCAGAAGGAGCTGGATGACATCAAACAGCGCATGGTGCCTTTCCTGCAGAAAGCATACAAAGAACACGGGCTGGATACCATGATCTTTATGCTTACCAATATCATGGAGGAATCCACAGAGATGCTGTGCCATGGGGAGAATGCCAGTGAGCTGGTGGAAGCGGCGTTTCCGGTGAAAGTGGTGAATAATGCAGCTATCGTTCCGGCTGTGGTATCCAGAAAGAAGCAGGTAGTTCCGGCTTTGATGGCTGCCTTAAACCGCAGCAGCGAGGTATAGATATGAAAAAGAAGGAAGAAGCCATGAAGTCCGGAAAGCGGACAGGGAAGGGTACAGAAGATGCGAAAAGGCCTGGGAATCAGGTGCGAAAGGGTGTGGAAGGAACCCGAAAGCCCGGGAGCCGGGAAGGAAACCGGCAAAAAGAGACTTCGGGAACCGGAAGCCGGGAACGGCAGGTCTGGCGGGGCGGAAATATGCTCTATCCGGTGCCGCCGGTGCTTGTGAGCTGCCAGAGGCCGGGAGAAAAACCGAATATCATCACCGTAGCCTGGGCAGGCACGGTCTGCAGTTCTCCGGCCATGCTCTCCGTTTCCATCCGTCCGGAGCGGTATTCCTACGATATTATCCGGGAGACCGGAGAATTTGTGGTGAATCTTCCTACCAGGAAGCTGGTCCAGGCAGTGGATTACTGTGGAGTAAAGTCTGGCAGAGAGGTGGATAAGTTTGCACAGATGGGGTTGACGGCGGGGATATCTTCTGAAATTTCGGCGCCCTTTATCGCAGAGAGCCCTGTAAATCTGGAATGCCAGGTAATCCAGGTGCTGGAGCTTGGGTCTCATCATATGTTTTTGGCCAATGTGGCGGCGGTGGATGTGGATCCTGGGTATCTGGATGAAAAAGGAAAGCTGGATTTAAACAAAGCAGAGCTGATCACCTATTCCCATGGGGAATATTTTGCATTAGGAAAAGCCCTCGGCACCTTTGGCTATAGTGTAAAAAAGCGAAAATATTAATTTTTATTTACAAAAATCTGAAATGTGATATAATTAAATCGATTCTGAGAGTTTAGGGGTAAGATTTTCGAATCGTGAAGGGGAAAAAAGGATGCCCATCGGGGTATTGGTATAAATAAAAATTACAGAGGTGTTCTATGGAACAATATATTATAAAGGGCGGAAACCCGCTGGTAGGCGAAGTGGAGATCAGCGGTGCTAAAAACGCAGCCCTGGGTATCTTAGCTGCTTCTATTATGACAGATGATACCGTATTAATAGAAAATTTACCGGATGTAAGGGACATCAACGTTTTGCTGGAAGCGATGAGCGAGATCGGCGCTAAGGTGGAGCGTATTACCAGACATGCGGTTTTGATCAACGGATCCTGCATCGGCGGGGTAAGTATTGAGTATGAGCTGATCAAAAAGATCCGGGCATCCTACTATCTGCTGGGAGCCCTGCTTGGAAAATATAAAAAGGCTGAAGTGCCTCTTCCCGGAGGCTGCAATATCGGCAGCAGGCCTATCGACCTGCATCTGAAAGGGTTCAAGGCTCTGGGGGCTGAGGTAACGATCCGCAACGGTTCCATCTGTGCGGAGGCAAAGCACTTGAGAGGCAGTCATATTTATCTGGATACGGTTTCCGTAGGAGCCACCATCAATATTATGATGGCAGCAGCTATGGCGGAGGGCCGTACTATTATTGAAAACTGTGCCAGAGAGCCTCACGTGGTAGATGTAGCCAACTTCCTAAACAGCATGGGTGCCAACATTAAAGGGGCAGGTACGGATGTGATCCGTATTCATGGAGTGGAGAAGCTGCATGCCACAGAGTATTCCATTATTCCTGACCAGATTGAGGCAGGTACCTTTATGTTTGCCGCTGCAGCCACCAAAGGCGATGTGCTGGTAAAGAACGTGATCCCGAAGCATCTGGAGGCCACCTCCGCAAAGCTTCTGGAGATCGGTTGTGAGGTGGAGGAGTTTGACAACGCGGTGCGGGTGATTGCGTCCAAGCGGCTGGTGAGTACCAATGTAAAGACCCAGCCCTATCCCGGATATCCCACGGATATGCAGCCTCAGATCGGCGTGGCGCTGGCGCTGGCAGCAGGCACCAGTATTGTGACAGAGAGTATTTTTGAGAATCGGTTCAAATATATGGACGAGCTGGCCCGCATGGGAGCTGTGGCTAAGGTGGAAGGCAACACGGCCATTATCACTGGTGTGAACAGACTTACCGGGGCGAGAATCAGCGCGCC
>CABRXX010000065.1:0-14557 GCA_902475025.1 uncultured Lachnospiraceae bacterium
AATCAGAGGCATTCCCTTCTGAATCGCATCGGAAATGGCTTTCACCGTGCTGATATTGCTCACTACGCAGCCAACATCTGCCGGCAGTCCGCCGCTGGGCACCTTCCGTCCAGTCACTCTCTTGATCAGCATTTTCTCAGCACCCTGAGGATATTTGGTCTTGGCCACCACTACCTCCATGCCTTCACAGTCTGCCATCTTGGCCTGCATCAGTTCAATGGCATCCGGCTTGTTATCCTCAATGACGATTACGCCCCGCTCTGCGTTCACCGTTTTCATCACAGCCTTCAGGCCGTATACCACGTCATCCGCAAATTCTAAGAGTACCCGATGATCCGCTGTCAGCAGGGGTTCGCATTCACAACCGTTTAACAAAATCGTATCAATAGGCTTTGGCGGTTTAAGTTTTACAGAAGTGGGGAAACCTGCGCCGCCCATGCCAACGATGCCTGCTTCTTTCACGATCTCCACAATCTCATCAGGAGTCAGGCTGTCCAAATCACCCTTAGGCTGCACTGTTTCATCCAATGTATTCTTTCCATCCGATTTTATCACAACTGACAGGCAGGTACCTCTAGTAGCGTGTGCATGCTCCTCAATCGCGATCACCGTTCCGCTGACACTGGAATGGATATTGCTGCTGATAAAGCCTGCCGATTCGCCGATTTTCTGGCCCACCTTTACCGTATCGCCCACCTGTACCACAGGATTTGCCGGAGCGCCTGCATGCATGGACAGAGGAATCACCACTTCTTCCGGTTCTGGGAATCTCACCAGAGGCAGATGTTCCGTGTATTCCTTCCTCTCAGAGGGATGCACACCGCCGTAGTACCCGTCCAGACGGTTTTCCCGAATGGATTTCACATAGTCGCTGATCACTTTCACATTTGTCTTGGAGTAATCACGCACCTGCACCGGCTGTTTCAAAAATTCTTCCAACCGTCCCTGTTTTTCCAATCTACGGTAGATCTTCTCCCAGGCACAGTCTTTGCTGCCGTCCACTTCGCACTTGCCGTCTTTGGCGCCGCCGCACTGTCCGTTCACCAGGCTCTTGGAACAGTCCACGATGGGGCAGATACCTCCAGTGATATTTAAGTAACACTGGGCGCAGGCATCACAGCTTTTGGCAGTCAGAGCCATCCCGTGATGTCCCCTGTAATTCAGAGAATTGCTGGCTGCATACACAGGCTTGTCCGTCAGATCCGCCATGGTCTGGATTCCCAGTCCGCAGGATACTACCAGCACATGCTCCGCATTCTCCGGAATCATGCCCTGCAGTTTTCTTTCTGTCTGAATTTTATTGCACAAAAAATCAACCTTTGCACTGCCGATCACTGTTTTACCCTGTTCAGCCGCCAGTTTCGCAAGCTCATCACAATCTGGCTCGTCAACGGTATCAAATTCCTTGAAGCATTTGTTACAGGCAACCAAGAACAGATTGTCCTTATCTGCCAGCAATGCTGCCAGTTCTTCGCTGCTTTTCAACTTATACTTGGTATAGTTTTCCAATCGCTCACCTTCCTTATGTATTTCTTCCTGAGGCCTTCCAGTATCCGCCTATTCTCCTATGCCTGGACAAAGAAAAGGAGACTGCAGGCAGAAATTTTCCGGTCTGCATATCCGCTTTTTACTATAACACATAATAACTATATCGTCCAGAGCAAACATAGTTTTTCCCACTGTTTTCCCAGAAGAATCCCGGGCGAAAAAGATGCTACCATGGCAGCAGAGGATTCTCAATCTTGGGATCCCGCTGCATCAGTTCTGCCACTGCTTCTCTTGGCTCCTTCCCTTCAAACAGAATGGCATGAACCTGCTCTATAATAGGCAGCTCCACCTGATACTTTCTGGCAAGGCCAAGGGCCGCTTTGGCAGAGTAAACTCCCTCCACTACCATATTTACTTCTTTCATGGCCTCCTCCATGGAAAACCCCTGTCCCATCAGCACTCCTGCCCTCCGATTTCTGCTGTGGACACTGGCGCAGGTTACAATCAAGTCGCCGATTCCGGTAAGTCCGGCAAAAGTCTCCGCCCTGCCTCCCATCTTTACCCCCAGCCGGGTAATCTCCGCCACGCCTCTGGTGATAAGCGCTGCCTTCGCATTGTCTCCGTATCCCAGGCCGTCCGCCATCCCCGCCGCTAAGGCAATAACATTTTTCAAAGCGCCGCCCAGCTCTATTCCTTTCATATCCGGACTGATGTACACCCGAAAAACCGGACTGGCAAAAATCTTCTGGAGATATCTGGCCGTCTCCTCCCTGACTGCCCCTACCACACAGATGGTAGGCAGCCCCCGGCTCACTTCCTCCGCATGGCTTGGCCCGGAAAGCACTGCCGCTTCTGCTCCCGGTATCTCTTCTGTGATCATATCCGTCATGGTAGCGAAGGTGCCCTCTTCAATACCTTTTGACACATCCACCAGGATGGTACCCGGTTTCACCCAGGGACTGATCCTTTTACAGGTCGTTCTCATCTGGGAGGAGGGCACTGCCAGCACCAGCACGTGCTTCCCCCGCATAGCCTGATCCAGTTCCGCAGTGATTTTGATCTCATCAGGGATTCTTACCCCCGGCAGTTTATTCTCATGGAGCCTGGTCTGATCCAAACGTTTTGCTTCCTCCGGTCTATGGGACCACAGCGTCACCTGCTGTCCATTATTGCTCAGTAAAATAGCCAGAGCGGTTCCCCAGCTTCCGGCTCCCAAAATTCCGATTTCCGCCATATTTTCCTCCTTATTTTTCTATTCTTCCGTTTTTCTCTTTTTCGTACGCTTGTCCGATACGTCGCTTTCTCAGGAAAACGTCTTATTTCTGCAGCAGCCCTCTCTTACGAACTCAAAAGGCTGCTGCAAAGCAGGAGCAGCTCAACTTCACACACCCGGGTGTGCAAAGCCTTCCCTCTCTGCATTGCGGCAGCCTCTCTTATTTCCTCATGCATCTTTACAGGCCAAGCTTCCCGGCTTATTCGCTCCAACTTAGATCTCCGGTTTTTTCTTTCCAAGATAAGTTTTGCGCTCTGTCCCATTTAACAGCCGCTTAATATTTTCGCGATGTTTCCAGAAAGCCAGCAAAGCCAGGAACAAAGCCACTCCATACATCTCATTTAAATGAGCCTGATCCATTCCAAAATAGCCGTTCTGACCAAGAATAGGAAGCTCAATGAGAATACCTACATACACCAAAATGGAACCAAGAGACACATAGTGGGTGAGAAACAAGGTGCCAAAAAAAGTAATAATTCCGCACACAGACATAATAGGATTAAAGGACAGCACCAATCCTGCCGTAGCCGCAATCCCCTTTCCTCCCCGAAAGCCCAGATAAAAGGGGAAATTGTGCCCCAGGATCACGCCTGCCGCCGCATAAAAGGTAAGCAGCGGAAGCTGCTGCTGATACTGCTTTCCAAAAAGCATCCGCACCAGCACCACTGCAAAAATGCATTTCAGGCAGTCTCCTGCAAAAGTAAGAAAACCTGCCTTTCTCCCCAAAGTCCGCATCATATTGGTAGTCCCTGCATTGCCGCTGCCATAATCTCGGATGTCAATCCCATTCATTTTTCCAATAATATAGCTGGTCTGAAACAGGCCGAACACATAGCCGATGGCCAGACAAATGATTCTGATCATTTCTAGTTCTCCTTATCTTTCCGCTCGCGAATAATGAATTTCAAAGAGGTGCCCTTAAATCCAAAGGTATCCCGGATCTTGTTCTCAATATATCTTGTATAAGAAAAATGCATCAGTTCTTTATCATTTACAAAAATTACAAACGTAGGAGGCTTGATGGCCACCTGAGTAATGTAAAACAGCTTCAAGCGTTTGCCCTTGTCAGAAGGAGGCTGCTGAAGAGCCACTGCCTCTGCCATAATCTCATTGAGCACACCAGTTCCCACCCTCATGCTCTGGTTGGCAATCACCATATCAATGCACTCAAAAAGCTTCGGCAAACGCTGGCCTGTCTGGGCAGAAATAAACAAAATTTCCGCATAGGGCATAAAAGACAGAGTATCCCGTACCTTTGCCGTAAACCTATAGATCGTCTTGTCATCTTTTGCAATGGCATCCCACTTATTGACTGCCACGATAATGCCCTTGCCTCGATCATGCGCAATCCCGGCAATCTTAGCATCCTGCTCCGTAACCCCTTCTGTGGCATCGATCAGAAGCACCACCACATCTGCCCGCTCCACTGCAGTGACCGTGCGGATAATGCTGTATCGCTCCAGATCCTCCTTGATCTTATTCTTTCTGCGGAGTCCTGCCGTATCAATAAATACATACTCCCGATCCTGCCATTTTACCGCAGCATCCACCGCATCCCTGGTGGTTCCTGCGATATCGGACACAATCAGCCGCTGTTCACCCAGCAGTTTATTCACCAGGGAAGATTTTCCTACATTAGGTTTTCCCACAATGGCGATTCTGGGACGGTCATCCTCTTCCTCTGCCATCTGCTGTTCCCCAAAGTGCTTCATCACCTCATCTAAAAGATCGCCGATCCCGGTGCGATTGGCAGCAGAAATCGGATGAGGATCTCCGATACCCAAATTATAAAACTCATAGACCTCTGCCATTTCTTTCTGATAGCTGTCTACCTTGTTCACCACCAGCACCACGGGTTTGTGGGAACGGCGAAGCATATCTGCCACCTTGGAATCCGAATCTACCAGCCCCTGCTTTACATCTGTCATAAAAAGAATCACATCCGCAGTGTCGATGGCAATCTGAGCCTGATCCCGCATTTGAGATAAAATCACATCACTGCTGTCCGGCTCAATACCTCCAGTATCAATCAAGGTGAACGCTGTGTTCAGCCACTCCACATCCGCATAGATGCGGTCTCTGGTGACTCCAGGTGTATCCTTGATAATAGATATATTTTCTCCGGCCAGGGCATTAAATAACGTAGATTTCCCCACATTAGGCCTGCCTACAATGGCCACAATTGGTTTGCTCATACATCAACCTCCTAAAACTTCCTGTACAAAACACTGACCGCTTGATTTTACAATACGGATAGGAATTTGTAAAGTTTTTTCCAGCTCCTCCACAGAAACGTCATCCAGAAATACGTTTTCCCCGTCCCGAAGCATATTTCCAGAGAGCAGAAGACGCTCCCCCAGTTCTTTTTCTGAAAGCTGCACCTTAAGATCCTGACCGGTAATCAGACCTGACACCGTGATCTGTTCCCCGAAAAACTGGTTATCAATCTCATATACATGAGCCTGAAGTCCCGGAAACTTTTCCTTTATCTGATCTAGAAGATTTCGGATCACCGGCCCTGCCAGCTTTCCGGTAGCCACAGAAAGGTGTCTCTTCCGTCCATCTCCCGAAAGTCCGTCCAGGTATTTTTCCACCTCCCGGCACAGCAAACGCACCATGCCTACGCCATTTTCCAACTGCAAATATCCATCATAGCTTTCTTCCCCCGGCACAGGCCTTTCCGCCAAAAAATACCATTCATCGCTTCCATGTACCAGATGGGTACCGTATTTTTCCCAGTAGTAACCCTGCCATTTTTCAATCGTCCCCAGAACCTGTTCCGCTTCCTGTTTTCCAAAGGGGAGCAGCGGTGTCAAATGTTCCCGAAATTTCGTAAGTCCCACCGGCACCACGGAAACGCTTCTAAGATAAGGAAGATACCGTTCCATTTGAGCCAGGGAATACTCAAGCTCCTCACCGTCATTGTATCCCCGGCATAGCACGATCTGACCATTCATCTCAATTCCCGCCTCATACAGTCTCCGAATTTTCTCAAACGCCTCCCCGGCAAATCGATTGTTCAGCATTTTACAGCGCAGATCCGGATTCATGGTCTGGAAAGAAATATTGATCGGTTCCAAATGATATTTAATGATTCTGTCAATATCATGATCACTCATATTCGTAAGCGTCACATAGTTGCCTTGGAGAAAAGACAGTCTGGAATCGTCATCTTTAAAATATAAAGTTTCCCGCATTCCCTTTGGCATCTGATCAATAAAACAAAAGATACAGTGATTCCTGCAGGAACGATACTCATCCATAAGACCGTTTTCAAAGGTCAGCCCCAGATCTTCCTCAAATTCTTTCTCAATCTCCAACTCCCATTCTTCACCATCCGCCTTTCTCACCAGCAGTTCCAGGTATTCCTCATTGGTCAGGTAATGATAATCAAAAATATCCTCCACCTGCTCCCCGTTCACAGAAAGAAGCACATCCCCCGGTTCCAATTCCAGCTCTGCTCCAATGCTCCCTGGTTCTACAGCCTGGATTTTATGTTCAAAAATTTTCTTTTTCATACAGTCCATCCTTTTATAAACTATCTTAATTCAATTATCTTTCTGGCACTTCCTTGATAAACGATCCTCTTTCACTGACGCTATCATACCCTCTGCCAGCACAAAATGCAACCTTTCCAAAAGATTTTGTTCTGAAATAAAGACAGTTCTCCGGCACAATAGGCTTGACTCTTTCCATTGTAACATGCTATAACTTAGGTTGTGGATGTATGCAATCTGCATACGTTTTGATTTCACAGGAATTTCTTTCCTATAAAACAAAACGTGCTCCGCAGGATTCTTTTGGACAATTCATTTCATAATTCAACAAAACAAGTGATTATCAACAGATACACTTTTACGGAGGTGCCCTAATGACAACTATCAAACTGCCAGAACACGTAATGCCGGTAGGACCGCTGAAGATCGCAGCATTGGAAGGCTGCCGAGATTTTGCTGGTATCGTGGACAAGTATTTGGTGGATTTTCGCCACAATTCTCCCATGAATTCCGATCCGCTCCTCCCGCTTCCAGGCTATTGCGAGGACAGCTATCTTTTAAACTGCAGCTGCCCCCGTTTTGGAACCGGAGAGGGAAAAGGACAGATTATGGACTCTGTGAGAGGATGCGATCTGTTCATTTTAGTTGACGTGTGCAACTACAGCCTTACATATACGGTCTGCGGCCATGAAAATCACATGTCCCCGGACAATCATTTTCAGGATTTAAAGCGCATTATCTCCGCTGCCAACGGAAAAGCTAAGAGGATTACGGTTGTCATGCCCTTCCTCTATGAAGGCCGGCAGCATAAGCGCTCCAAGAGAGAATCCTTAGACTGCTCTCTCGCCCTTCAGGAACTGATCGATATGGGCGTGACCAATATCGTCACCTTTGACGCCCATGATCCCAGAGTCCAGAACGCCATCCCGCTCCACGGTTTCGACTCCTTTATGCCCACCTACCAGTTTTTGAAAGCTCTGGTGGAAGCTGTTCCGGATTTTCGCATTGACAGCGATCACCTAATGGCCATCAGCCCGGATGAGGGAGCCATGGAGCGAGCAGTATACTTTGCCAATATCCTTGGTATTGATATGGGAATGTTCTACAAGAGAAGAGACTACTCCACTGTTGTTAACGGAAAGAACCCCATTGTTGCCCACGAATTCCTGGGCGACTCTGTGGAAGGCAAAGACGTGCTGGTAATCGACGATATGATCTCCTCCGGCGAAAGTATGCTGGATGTAGCAAAACAGTTAAAGGAACGGAAAGCACGCCGGGTATTTGTCTGCACCACTTTCGGTCTTTTTACAGACGGCCTGGCCAAGTTTGACGAATACTACGAAAAGGGCTATATCTACAAAGTGGTAACCACCAATTTAAACTATCGAACGCCGGAACTTTTGAAGAGAGAGTGGTATGCAGAAGCAGATATGACCAAATATCTTGCCAGCATTATCGACCATCTGAACCACGATGTATCCATCAGCAGCATCCAGTCTCCCACCGAAAAAATCCGGGAACTTCTGGAGAGCCTGAAAACAAAATAATATTTGTTCAGATTAAGAGAAGGCCGCGTGCTTTCGTTTTATCAGTTCCTGCTCATAAACAAACAGGCCGTCACAGCCATGGGATTGCAAAGCATCCTAAGCTGCGGCGGCCTGTTTGTGTCCTATACAGATCTTTCCTGGCATCCATATACCTGGTACATAACCGTCTCTTTTTATTTTTTTATCATCAAAAATGCCGCCAAATTTCCTCTTCTGCCGCCGGATGCCCGGTGAGAATAAAGAAGTTTGGGATTGCAGCAGGTACAAAGATCAGGCAGACTGATGTGCTCCGGCAGAAGTCCGGCTCCGAGAAAATTCTCATAGCAGGCCCGCCAGAGATTTAGCTGGTACTTCCCATCATCTTTTCCATAGAAAAGAAAAGGCCACAAATCCGAAGCATAGGCATTCCGGAACTCCTCAATCACATCCCCGCTCACTTCATAGCAATCCTGGCAAATGGAAGGGCCAATGGATGCCACCACATCCTCCGGCCTTGTTCCGTAAGCCTTTGTCATAGCCTCCACCACTGTCTTTCCTATATTTCCTACGGTTCCCCTCCAGCCTGAATGCGCAGAACCGATGGCACGGTGTACCGGATCCACCAAAAGCAAAGGTACGCAGTCCGCATAAAAGGTCACCAGTACCAGCCCCGGCACATTGGTGATCAGACCGTCAATATTATTATAATCCTGTTCTCGAATAAACCCAAGTCCCCGATCTTCCTCTGTCACTTTCATGATATTGGTAGTGTGCGTCTGTCTGGAAAACACCATGTTCTCCGGTTCATAACCAATAGCAGCTGCCAGACGCCTATGATTCTCTTCCACATTCTCCCTGTCCGGTTCCCGGCCAAAGCTTAAGTTCATAGAACCGATCTCTCCCTGGCTCACCCCGCCCAGCCTGGTACTGAATCCATGGGTAATCCAGGAAAACTGTTCCAATATGGGAAAGGTCAGATAAACCACTTCGCCCTTTTCATGGACAGAGATATGATTCATGGGATTCTCATCCTCTTTTCGTTTCCAATTCATCTTTCCCATACTCCCCCTTTACCTCCCAGACTCTTTCATTTTCGGTTTCAGCAATGGAAAACGAACCGTTTTTGGGAACACTCTGTTTTCCAAAAATCTCTTCTGCACAGCGCTGTTTTCTAGTCTCTCTGCTGTGTAATCGCTTTTTTATTCCTCCAGATAGGAAAATGCATTCTTTATAAGGAATATTTCCTCTCCCTGTATCGCCACCACGTCAAACCTGCTGGGAAACTCCCAATAAGAGGGATGTCGCAGCAAAAATATCCGGGCTGTCCGGCAGATCTGCCGCTGCTTACGGACATTTACCGCTTCCAGCGCAGTTCCAAAGGTTCCATTCCTTCGGTACTTTACCTCTGCAAATACCAGATAAGCGCCCTCTCTGGCGATAAGATCAATCTCTCCGCTGCGGCAGCGGAAATTGTACTGCAAAATCTGATATCCCTGTTTTTCCAGAAAAATCCCCGCAATTCGTTCCCCATTAGCTCCTACTTTCCGTTTGTTCAAATAAAATACCCGCTCTCTCCCCAAAAAGCGTCTTTTACACAAAATTCTTGATAAAGCTTGCTCTGTGAATAGGCGATGGCCCATATTTTCGGATTGCCTCTATATGGGCAGCCGAACCGTATCCCTTGTGTCCTGCAAAACCGTACTCCGGCATCAACTCATCATACTCCCGCATCATCCGGTCCCTTGTAACCTTGGCCACCACGCTGGCCGCCGCTATGGACAAACTTTTGGCATCTCCCTTAACAATGGGCACCTGAGGGATGGTCACCTGAGGAATGGTCACCGCATCATTCAGCAGAATCTGGGGCATTACCTTCAGATGGCCAATGGCTTCACACATGGCCTCATAGGTAGCTTGAAGAATATTGATTTCATCAATTCTCCTGGGACCCACAATCCCCACCCCCACAGCCACCGCTTTCTCCTGTATCTCACAGAATAACGCTTCCCTGCGCTTTTCTGAAAGCTGCTTGGAATCGTTAAGATACAGAATCTCACAATCCTGGGGAAGAATCACCGCTCCGGCCACCACCGGACCTGCCAAAGGGCCTCTTCCTGCCTCATCAATACCGCACACATACCCTAAATCCTTGTATTTCTGCTCATAGCAGCGCATCCGTTCCAGCCTGCAGCGCTCCGCTTCCAGTTTTTTCAACTGCCCCTGATATTTTCTGATCAAGTTTTGGATGCCTGCCCTGGGATCCTGACCATACTTCGCAAACAGTTCCTGCAATGCATCCTCTCCGGCCGCTTCAAATTCTTTTTTGATTTCCCCGATACTTCCTGCCATACGCTTTTATCCTTTCCATTTTTACTCCCTTGCTTCAAACACCAAAGCAGCGGGTGCGCAGGATCCATAAACAGAATGCTCACTCTACAAATCCCGCCTCATTCAAGGGCCAGATCTTCAGCCAGGCCTTTCCAATGATCGTACCCTTCTCTACATTTCCCACACTGGGTTCCCGACTGTCGGAGCTGTTGTTCCGATTATCTCCCAGCACAAAGTACTCATCCTCTCCAAGCGTGATGGGATCAAAAGCCAACCCTTCATTTTCCATTTTCTCCCAGCCGTAATCCTCCGAAAGAATCTGTCCATTAATGGTAATCACTCCGTCTGCAATCTGCACGGTCTCTCCCGGAAGTCCAATCACACGCTTAATATAGTAGGTGTCTTCCTGATACTGAAAGGGAAAAACCACCACTTCAAACCGCCTGGGATCCCTGAATTGGTAAGTCAGTTTATCCACGATCAGCTGATCTCCATCATCCAGCGTGGGATACATGGAAATACCGCTCACCACGGTGCGCTGCCCTACGAAAGTTACCAACACAAAAGCCAGCACAAGCACTGCCGCAATATAAAAAATCCAGCTAAGAGCCACCCCTACAGGCCCTTTTCTTTTCGCTTCTTTATTTTTCAATACTTCTCACCATTCTCTCTCCTGCAGGCGCTCCTGTTCCTCTCTCAATTCTGCGTTCCCTGATCTTCCGGCATCTCCAAAGACAATCGTCCCAGCCGCCCCGACCGAAAATCATCCAGCAAAAGCGCAGCAGCCTTTGTAAGATCCAACGTATCCCCCTTGTTTTTACATCCTCTATTTTCTGCCACAGCCTCCAGCATCTGAAGCTCCGTCTGCTCTTCATCTGCTCCATAGCGGCCTGACAAAACTCCAGGATACTGCTTTGCGAGAAAACGAAGCAGCCACAGTGCCAGCTCCTCTGCATTTAACAATTCATCCTTCATGGAACCAATCAAAGCCAGTTTCAACCCAACTGTCTGATCCTCAAATTTAGGCCACAAAATCCCCGGAGTATCCAAAAGCTCTACATTTTTATTTAAGCGAATCCATTGTTTTCCCTTAGTAACTCCTGGCTTATTTCCTGTTTTTGCACAGGCTCTTCCTGCAAACGTATTGATAAAAGTGGATTTCCCTACATTGGGGATGCCCACCACCATGGCTCGTACCGGCCGGTTCAGTATACCTCTTTTCCGATCCCGCTCCATCTTTTCCCGGCAGG
The DNA here is from genome assembly GCA_902475025.1 of uncultured Lachnospiraceae bacterium. Classification (GTDB taxonomy): domain Bacteria; phylum Bacillota; class Clostridia; order Lachnospirales; family Lachnospiraceae; genus Merdiplasma. The sequence continues at coordinate 11,363 of CABRXX010000065.1, forward strand.
CCTCCTGAATCAATGGCTGAATTTCCCGGATCCCTTTTCCATTCCTGGAGTTAATATTGGCCACAAAGCAGCCAGTACTCTGGAAATATTTGGTCCAGGCAAGATTCTGACGTTCATCCGCAAGATCTGCCTTATTTAACAATACAATGCGTGCCTTTCCCTTGCCCAGCTCATTGATATCCGGATTTCTGCTGGAAATAGGAATTCTGGCATCAATCAATTCCATCACCAGGTCAATCAGCTTCATATCCTCCTGCATCATGCGCCTGGCTTTTGTCATGTGGCCTGGATACCACTGATAATTCATATTTTTTCCTCACTTTTTTTGCATTCTAATTCATCCAGCGTCCAGCCCGCAGGCATCTATACGCCAATTTCTTATTTTGCTTCCATTCGTACCTGCTCTTGCGGTACGCCTCTTATTCCTGCTTTTAGGACACTCTTCCTCTACGCTCCCCCGGGCTAATCACATACCAGACTTTGCCCTCGATGGTATCCGACTCCACCAATCCAATATCCGCAAACCGACTGTCCTCACTGTTATTCCGATTATCTCCCAGTACAAAATACTCTTTCTCACCAAGTGTAATCGGCTCAGCCGCCATGCCCGGATTGGTGATCACCGGATAATTGGCTTTCTCCAAATAAGCCTTTCCATCTATATAAATCATACCATCCCTGATCTGAATCGTCTCTCCTGGCAGTCCAATCACCCGCTTAATATTGGAATGACTGCTCTCGCTGCCATTCGGCTTAAAAGAGATCACATCGCCCCGATCCGGGCCGCCGATTTGGTACGCCATCACATTTAACAGCACTTTATCGCCGCCGGAAAGAGTCACATCCATAGACTGCCCAACATTCGTCCTGGTCTGCCCAAAAAAATAGACTATCACATAGGCGAACATAATCACAATTAAAATCTGAAAGGTCCAAGAAAACACCACCTTTGGTATTTTCTTTCTTCTCTGATCCGGAAAGATCTCTTTCCGCTGGGCTTCCATACGTTTACGCTCCCTGGCGGTCGGGACAATCCCATCCTGTTTTATCCAGCTATCTTCTTCTCTGTTTTTCTTCCATCTGCTCATTGTAAGTCTCCTGCATACTGAAAGAGGGACAAAATACATTCTGTACTTGTCCCTCAGCCACCAGACTTATTTTACTAATTCTTTTACCTTAGCGCGTTTACCAACACGGCCTCTTAAGTAGTTCAGTTTTGCACGTCTTACTTTACCATGTCTTACCACTTCTACCTTCTCTACTGTGGGAGAATGCAGCGGCCAGGTCTTCTCAACGCCGATGCCGTTAGAATTCTTTCTAACTGTAAAGGTCTCTCTGTTGCTGCCGCCCTGTTTTTTCAGGACAACGCCTTCGAATACCTGTACACGTTCACGGTTACCCTCTTTAATCTTAGCGTATACTTTTACAGTATCACCAATATTAAACTGAGGTGCTTCTGCCTTCATCTGAGCAGCTTCGATGTTTCTGATAATTTCGTTCATTGTGTTCCTCCTCATCTATTGGATGTTCTTAATGCGCTGGGCAACAGAGGACCATCTCTTTCTCACAACGTTATTTATCTTATCATGTTTCTTCTGTAATTGCAAGCAGATTATTCAGATATTTCAGCCAACTCAAACGCTCAAAAACAGAAAACAACATTTTATTTAATAGGAATCCTTTTTCAGCCTACACGCTTCTCCATGGCCATTCCATAGGTCACCATTCTGCAATCGCTCCATCCGGCGTTCTCCAGACAGGATTTCTCCACTCCTGCCACTGAAGAGCTTTTTCCCGAATTTTCTCTTCATTAACATCTACACCAAGGCCTGGACCCTTCAGAAGATTCACATATCCGTCCTGATATTCAAATACGGATTTGTCTGTCAAATAATCCATCAAGTCGGAACCTTGATTATAGTGGATACCCAAACTCTGTTCCTGAATAAAAGCATTCTGTGTACAAAAATCAAGCTGCAGACAGCTGGCCAGCGCCACCGGCCCCAGTGGGCAATGAGGTGCCACCGCAATATCATACGCTTCTGCCATTGCCGCAATTCGCCGCACCTCAGAAATCCCCCCCGCATGGCTTAAGTCTGGCTGGATAATGTCCACACCGCCTCCAGTAAGCATAGACTTAAATCCCCAACGAGTAAAATTGCGTTCTCCAGTAGCAATCGGTATGCTGGTACAGCTTTTCAATTCTCTGAACGCTTCTTCATTTTCACAAAGTACTGGTTCTTCCACAAACATAGGATGGAACTGCTCCAATTCTTTCATAATCACCTTTGCCATTCCTTTATGAACACGCCCATGAAAATCAAGAGCGATATCCATTTTATAGCCCAATGCTTCCCGAATGCTGGCTACCCGCGCACACACATCCTCAACCACCTGATAATTATCAATCCAGGAAATTTCCGGCGTTGCATTCATTTTGATAGCCCGGTAACCCTGCTCATATTTTTCCAACGCCTGTGCGGCGACATCTGCCGGACGATCTCCTCCGATCCAGCAGTATACCTTCATTTTATCCTTAACTGCACCGCCAAAAAAATCATAAACCGGCATATTGTGAGCTTTTCCTTTTATATCCCACAAAGCCTGATCAATTCCCGAGATGGCGCTGGTCAGAATAGGACCTCCTCGATAAAATGCCCCCCGATACAGTGTCTGCCAAATATCCTCTACATTTTCTGCTGATTTTCCAATAATATAATCCTTCATTTCATGTACCGCAGTTTCCACTGTTGAGGCTTTTCCTTCTATAACTGGTTCTCCCCAGCCTACAAATCCACTTTCTGTAGTAATCTTCAAAAAACACCACCGTGGCTCTACTTTAAATGTTTCTATTGACCTGATTTTCATTCCTTCTGTCTCCTTTAAATAAACACGTTTCATTAACGGCTGAAAAATGCCCGTGGATTCTCCACAAGAAGCTGCCAAATCCCATCCTCTCCAAAACCCAGCTCCCGCAACATTGGAAGTACATACCGATGGATATAGCGGCTATTGTATACAGCATCATCAGGATCCGTGCCTCTTTTATCTTTCCATTCGAAACAGCCAAGATCCACAAAACTGACATAATCATGGGAGATCATCAGCTGATCAATCCAGCCGTTTTCACAAAGTTTCAGCAATGTGTCCACACGGTTTTTCAACGGATTTTTCGCATCATCCCCAAACCGATCC
>CABRXX010000066.1:0-14556 GCA_902475025.1 uncultured Lachnospiraceae bacterium
AGCGCGCCACACTGGCAGTGTGGAGGTCACGGGTTCGAATCCCGTATGCTCCATTTATAAAAGAGTCCGAACACAGGGAAGCCTTTGATGTTCGGACTTTTCGGTTTTCAGGATCATTTTTAGGATCATAGAAATTTAACCCTTGCATAAGCGAAGGGAAAAGCGTATAATAAGTGCTGTGAAAATGGGGAGGCTGTAAGGCCTGAGAGTAAACCGTAAGGTTTTGACCCTTTGAACCTGATACAGATAATGCTGGCGCAGGAAAATAAGACGTTCACAAAAAAGAAGCAGAGGAAGGGGAAGATGAACCGGTTAGAGCGGTTGTGTTCCGAATGCTTTCCAGGCTGCTTTTTATGTTGGAATCTTAGGCCGATGCGTTTGCATCGGTTTTTTATTTCATAGGAAATTTTTTCCTATGAAATAAAAATGCTCCGCAGGATTGCACTGCGGCGGATGGGAAAGATGTCGCTGAAGCGACCCGCCACAGGCAGAGAAGTCTGCGGACAGACTTCTTTTCAAATGCATAGGAAAGTTTTTTCTATGAAATAAAAATGCTTTGCAGGATTGCACTGCGGCCAAAATGTAACTGTTTTGCTTAGGGATGTGTCCCGGGCGAGAGGAGAAACTGTATGAAAAAAGTAACGAAAGGCGCGCCGATACTGGTGATCCTGATACTGTTGGCTGTCTGGGAGCTGGCGGTAAGATTTTGCCATATTCCTCTTTATGTATTGCCGTCTCCCAGTGCTGTTTTTAAGACATTCTTTCTGGAATTGCCCATATTGGCGGGACATGCAGCCATTACGGTGATGGAAGCGCTGGCAGGTATGGGAATCTCTTTTTTTCTTGGGATTGGTATTGGAATTTTGATCGACGCCATGCCTGTTTTTAAAAAATGTATTTATCCTATTTTGGTGGTGACTCAGACAGTTCCGGTGATTGTGCTGGCCCCCATTTTTATCATCTATCTTGGATTTGGTTATGCCCCAAAGATTCTGACGGTGGTGCTGATGTGCTTTTTTCCCGTGGTGGTGAGTTTCAGCGACGGATTGGGGCAGATGGATCCGGGATATCTGAATCTGGTGAGTACCTATGGAGGTTCCAAATGGCAGCTGTACCGGATCGTCAAAATTCCTTCGGCATTGATTTCCCTGTTGTCTGGTCTGAAGGTGGCTGCCACCTACAGCATCAGCGGCGCAGTGGTTGGTGAGTGGATTGCCGCCCAGAAGGGGCTGGGCTATTATCTGATACGGGCCAAAAATGGCTACATGCTGGATAAGGTGTTTGCCTGTGTGGTGATGATCATTTTGCTGAGCCTGCTGATGAATGGGCTGGTGAAGCTTTTTGGCTGGGCAGTACTTCCGATGAAGCGGAAGATACGGCCTGCGAGGCACAGAAGAAAAAGTTGTTAATTGCTTTTCGTATCTGACGAGATGCGAGAGGTTTTTATTCCCGCGAGCAATGAGCCAAGCAGCCGCACTTGTGCGGATATTTGGCGAATGCCGCGAGGGCCAAATACCCCGTCAGCTTGCTGAGGGGCGTTTGATGAGATGCTGGCCAGGGGAGAAACGTATGTCTCCTTTGACGGCAGCCGGATATCCGGCAAAATTAATAGAAGAAAAGAGGATAAGGATATGAAAAACTGGAAAAAGGCGGCAGCGATGGCTGCATCAGCAGCTATGCTTCTGTCCCTGACGGTAACGGCCTGGGCAGAGGAAACGAGTGAGGATTTAAAAAAGGTGACAGTGATTTTGGATTATGTACCTAATACTAACCATACAGGTATGTATGTAGCCTTGGATAAAGGCTATTATGAGGAAGAGGGGCTGGATGTGGAGATCATTGAGCCGACAGACGGTGCCACAGCTACTCTGGTGGCACAGCAGAAGGGAACCTTTGGCATCAGTTATCAGGAGGATGTGACGATCGCCCGGACTTCAGCAGATCCTCTTCCCATCAAAGCCATTGCTACTGTGATTCAGCACAATACTTCTGGTTTTGTGAGTCTGGCAGACAGCGGGATTGCATCTCCGGCTGATTTTGAGGGCAAAGTGTATGCCGGTTGGGGCGGCCCGGGAGAATCTGCAGTTTTGGAAGCCTGCATGACTCAGGCTGGAGCAGATTTTTCCAAACTCAGTATGGTAATCTCAGATGGAACCGGTTTTGAGGCTCTGGGAAAAAGCTGTGATGTGATGTGGTTTTTTGAGGCATGGGACAGTGTGATTGCAGATATGAATGGCTGTAAATTGAATTATATGGAGCTTCGTCAGCTGGATGAGCGTTTGGATTATTACACACCGGTGATCATTACCAGCGATGCGGTGATCGAATCCGACCCGGAATTAGTATCTGCCTTTCTTCGGGCTACGGAAAAGGGATACCGGGACGCCATTGCAGACCCGGATGCTTCCGCAGAAATCCTTTTCGCCCATGCGCCGGACTATGATTTGGAGATGCTGAAACGTTCTCAGAAGTATCTGGCAGATAAGTTCATGGAGGATACAGAGGTATGGGGACAGATGAAAGATGAAGTTTGGGACAATTACAGCAGTTTTCTTCAGGAATATGGCGTGATCCAGGAAACTATTCCGGCTTCTGAGTGCTATACCAACGAATTTTTGTCCCAGTAGAATATCGCATCCGTGTACATGGATGTGAGTGAAAGGAGAGCATCCATGAGTTTAAGAGTGGAACATCTGAAATTTGCATATGAGGATCAGAAAATCATCAGGGATCTTTCCTTTCAGGTGGAGGAAGGAGAGTTTGTCAGTATCCTGGGGCCTTCCGGCTGCGGAAAGTCCACTCTTTTGAATGTACTGGCAGGAATTTTAAAACCTCAGGGTGGAGCGATCTGGATCAATGGACAGAAGGCGGAGGGGATCCGCCGGGAATTTGCCTACATGCCTCAGAATGATCTGCTGCTGCCCTGGCGGACTGTGCTGGATAATGTGTGTCTGTACGGAGAGATCCATCATAAAAAGGAAGCCGTAAGGGAGCGGGCATTGGAACAGATGGAGCGTTTTGGGCTTCAGGGATGCGAAAACAAATATCCGGAGGAGCTTTCCGGCGGGATGCGGCAGCGGGCGGCCTTTCTGCGCACCGCACTGTGTGAGGCCAATATCTATCTTCTGGACGAGCCATTCGGAGCTTTGGATGTGATCACCAGAGGGGATATGCAGGACTGGCTGCGTATGCTCTGCAATGACCTGAAAAAGACGATCCTGCTGGTAACCCATGATACCGATGAGGCCATCTACCTCTCAGACCGGATTCTGATTCTGGGACGGCCGGGGGAAGGAATCCGGGAGGAAATCCGGGTGCAGGAAAAGAACCGCACCAGAGACTGGCTCTATGAACAGGGAAGTCTCAGAGCCAGAATCCATCGAATTATCAAAGAGGAGTAATGGTTTATGAAATTAAAGGAGTGTCTGGAGAAGATGCGCGTGATCGATCTGCACGCGCATCTTTCGTTGTCGGAAACAGAAGACTGTGATAAAATAAGGCAAGAACTGGAAGTTCGCCGGGGAGAGGGGATATTCACCTGCTTTTCCGCCGGGACTCCCGGGGAATGGAGACAGTTAGAAACGTATCGTTCCAGAGAGGAACTGCTGGTAAGCTTTGGCATCCATCCCTGGTATGCAGATCGGTATACGTTGGAGGAGTGCAAAGAATATCTGGAGCAGTGCGATTTTATTGGTGAGATCGGCATGGATTCCGTCTGGTGTCAGGTTCCCGGAAAAGTCCAGGAGCGGCAGCTGGAAGAGCAGCTGCAGTTGGCCTGGGAGCTTCAAAAACCGGTAATCCTCCATACCAAAGGAGAGGAAAAACGTGTCAGTCAGATCCTCAGGGGATTTCAAGGAAAGGCCTGCGTCCATTGGTACTCCGGAAACCTTAAAGATTTGGAAGCGTATTTGGAACAGGACTGCTATTTTACCCTGGGGCCGGATACCGGAGCACTTTGTAGGGCTGAAAACGAGAGCTACGAGCAGAAGGTTCGATGGCGTATGCTAAGGGAGATTCCGGCGGAGCGGCTGTTCGTGGAGACGGACGGTCTGGCGGCCATAGCCTGGGCAAGAGGAGTACAGGAGCTTAGCGTGGAAGAGATTTCAAAGACATTAAAGGAAAATCTGGCCGTTTCTGCCAAGGTTAAGGGAATGACCGTTGCTGCCCTCGAGGAGCAGATGAAGAAAAATCTAAGGGCATTTTTGGGGAGCTAGGGATGAAATCCGGAAAGCATTCCCGGAAGGAACAGAATGCGGATCCAGAGTCTGTCATCACTGGAGGACATTGCCCAGGGCAGGCGGGATGGAGAGAGGTCAACACATGAAAAAAAATGAACTCATTGTGATCAATGGAAAAGAATACAAAAAAATGACAAAGGAGCTGCTGCGTCTTGCAGATCTGGCGGGACAGATACCGGATAGGGACACTCTGATAGGAATCAAACCCAATCTGGTAGGGCCGGTGCTGGCCAGTGAGGGAGGGACGACCCATCCTGAGGTGGTAGAGGGGTTGATCGAATATCTTCAGGAAAGGGGCTTCTATAATCTGGTGCTTCTGGAAGGCTCCTGGGTGGGAGATGCTACTCAGGCGGCGGTGGAATACTGTGGTTATGACCGGATTCTGGAAAAGTATCAGCTTCCTTTCTGGGATATGCAGAAGGAAGCTGGAGAAGAGAGAGATTGTGCAGGCATGAAACTCCATGTCTGCAGGCGGATAAGGGAGATTGGATTTCTCATTAACGTTCCGGTATTAAAGGGACACTGTCAGACCAAGATCACCTGTGCATTAAAAAACATGAAGGGATTGCTTCCAAACAGTGAAAAGCGGAGGTTCCACCGGCTGGGGCTGCATGATCCTATCGCTCATTTAAGCGTTGGGATTCGCCAGGATTTTGTTTTGGTGGACAGCATCTGTGGGGACCTTACCTTTGAGGACGGAGGGAATCCGGTGGAGCAAAATCGGTTGATAGCAGGTCTGGATCCGGTGCTGGTGGATGCCTTTGGCTGCTTCCTTTTGGGGCTTTCTGTGGAGGAAGTGCCTTATCTTACCAAGGCAGCTGCCCTGGAGGCTGGAAGTCTGGATATCAGGAATGCCAGGCTCGTCTTTTATTTGGAACAAACAGAGTCTGGGAGAATCTGTTATGAAGAGGCAGACCCATCTGGAATACAGAGAGCGCAGGGGGGATACGGTTATGTGATGAAGCTGGCAGAGAAGGCAGAAGAGGTGGATTCCTGCAGCGCCTGTTATGGGTATCTGCTGCCGGCTCTGGAGATGCTGGAGAGGGAGGGACTTTTGGACAGCCTAACAGAGAAGATCTGTATAGGCCAGGGATACAGAGGGAAAGAAGGAAAGCTGGGGGTAGGAAATTGCACCAGAAAGTTTCAGCATTCGCTGGGAGGGTGTCCCCCTACAGAAAACCAGATGTATGAATTTTTAAAAGAATATATCCGGAAAAATGAGGCTTAGGCGGCGTTGAAATTGTGCCTATTCTATGTCTGAAAACTTAAGAAAAAGTAAAATCGTTTCAGTTTCGTTGACGCACCTCTGGAAAACAAGTATAATAAATATAAGGAAACAGTTGACATCATGTGTGCATTCTGCACAGACAGAAACAGGGGATGGGGCGTTTTATGAACATACTATTTTATTTAGTACCAAAGAGTGAGATTGCTTATATCTATGATGACTATACCGTGCGTCAGGCTATGGAAAAGCTGGAATATTACCGCTATTCTTCTGTGCCCATCATTAACCGGAAGGGAAGCTATGTGGGTAGCCTTACAGAGGGAGATATTCTCTGGGGGCTGAAGGAGCGGGGAATTATGGATGTAAAGGAGACGGAGGAACTGCTGGTGCGTCAGTTGAAGCGCTGCCGGGATAATGAGCCGGTGAATATTAACTGCGATATGGAAGATCTGATCCTTCCCAGCATGAATCAGAATTTTATCCCGGTGATTGACGATAACCGGACTTTTATCGGTATTGTCACCAGGCGGAGCATTATTTCCTATTGCGTAGAGAAAAGCAGGAAAAGAGAGTGCCAGGAGATAAAGCCGGTGAAGGTGCTGGTGTAAGGCCAGAAAGTAAAAAGCGAAGCTGCAAAATCAAAACAATAAAAGTCTGAACAGCCCTGGAAACCAAGGCAGCCCCTGATGGGAAGCGTTGATTTCCAGGGCTGTTTTTATTTCATAGGAAATTTTGTTTTCACTGTTTTTGCACAAAATTTTCTTGTCTTGCGGGTGGGGGAGTGTTAGAATAGGATGTAATAACTTTGATATAAAATTGTAAAAAGTAAGAATAGTTACAAGGAGAGATTGGAAAGTGAAAAAGAGAAGAGTTTTGATGGTGTCCATGTTCATGATTTTGCTGTTGGGGCTGTTTGCAGCGCCGGCTATGGCTGCGGGTAAGACCGGATGGATACAGAATGGAAAGAAGATCTATTACCGCAGCCCGGAGGGAGAGAATCAGGGAGAAAAGGTAAAGGGGCTTTGGAAGATTGGAAAAAAGACCTATTATTTTGATAAGTGGGGAATCTTAAAGACCGGTTGGATCAAGACAGAGGACGGTTACCGCTATTTTAAGCCTACAGGAAACATCGGGGACAAGGGAGCTATGTATACGGGCTTAAAAACGATTGGGAAGGATAAGTTTTACTTTGAAAAGAACGGCGTGGTGGCCACAGGGATGAGAAAGGTGGGCAGACAGACCTATTTTTTCAGTACCAGCAAAACCATGGGAGTAAGGGGAAAAGCGGTAAAGAACTGCTTTAAAAGCTGGAAAGGTAAGCGGTATTATTTTGGCGAAAAAGGCACTATGCTGAAAAATACCTGGGTAAAAAAGTACTATTATGTAGGTAAGGATGGAGCCAAGCTGGTGAATACGGTGACTCCCGACGGCTATCTGGTAGGGGAGGATGGAAAAAAGGTAGGAACCACAAAGGTAAACGGCTGGGTAAAGATCCAGAATAAATGGAAATATTATGTAAAGAGCCAGAAACGGTTCCTGGAAAAAGAATGGAAAACAGTAAATGGTAAGCGGTATTATCTGGATGCAGATGGTTTCCGGGTGACAGGATGGCAGAATATAGGGAAGAATCGGTATCACTTTACTTCCCAGGGCGTGATGCAGAAAGGTCTGGTGAAGATCGGCAGCAAAACCTATTACTTTAACGACAAAGGACAGCTTCAGAGGAATACAACGGTAGACGGCTACGTGGTAGACGAAAATGGCGTGGCTACCAAGGATCCCAACTCCAAACCGAAGATCCTGGTGATCGCAGGTCATGGTCAGGGAGACCCGGGAGCTACCTCTACCTGGGGATATGAGAGCAATTACACGAGACAGTTTGCAAAGCTGATTGTAAATGAACTGAAAAAGAGCGGCAAGGTGGATGTAACCTATTATAAAAATGGCAGCGCCAGCTATGACTGCTATCAGCAGAATGCCAAGACGTTGGGCAGCTCGGGTGCTAATATCAGCCGTCTCATTACTGGTAAGGGAAATGCAAAGAACAGGGTAAAGGCGGCTTTAAAGCGCAATCCCAATCTGCCTGTGTTTACAGACTATGATTATGTGCTGGAGATCCATTTTAACGCCATGGGATCCGGAAAGAATCCTCAAGGAAACGGCAGCTATACAGGCATTGGTTTTTATATCAACAATTATAAGAATAAATACACGCTGGAGAGAAATATTCTTTCCAGGGTAGTGCGCCTTGGCTTTAAGCAGTGGGGAAGCGGTGTTTTTGCCTCTTCCGGTCTGTTTAACGCCAGAGTTTGCCAGGAACTGGGAGTCAGCTATGGACTTTTGGAGACTGCCTTTATTGATGACGGGGACGATATGCGTTTTTATACAAAGAATAAAAGTAAGATGGCAAAGGCAGTCAGTGATGCTATCGTGGATTATTATTCCTGATAATGGATAATTATTACATTTCAGCAGTTGACAAGAAAACCAGATGTTGTTAAAATATTTAGCAAATAAAGACATACCGTGAAGAAAAGTTGAGGTAGCGAGCATGAAGAAAAGAGTTTTGTCTTTGCTGGTGGATAATACCTCCGGTGTATTAAGTCGGGTGGCCGGTTTGTTCAGCCGCAGAGGGTACAATATAGAGAGCCTTACGGTGGGGGAGACAGCAGATCCCAGATATTCCCGTATGACGATTGTGGCAGTTGGGGATGAGCTGATTTTGGAGCAGATTACCAAGCAGCTGGCCAAGCTGGTGGATGTGGTGGATATCAAGGTACTGAATGCGGAAAACAGCGTAAACCGGGAACTGGTGCTTGTGAAGGTGCGGGTGGACGGTGAGGATCGTCAGTCCGTGATTTCTATGGTGAATGTGTTCCGGGGAAAGATTGTAGATGTGGGTGTGGATTCTCTGATCATCGAACTCACAGGACAGCAGAGCAAGCTGGATGCTTTCCTGCGGCTTTTGAAGGATTATGAGATTCTGGAGCTGGCCAGAACCGGTATTACCGGTCTGAGCAGAGGCACCGACGATATCCGTTATTTGTAGGCAACAGAAAAATTTATATAAAGCGAGGTAGAGGAAATGTCAGCTAAAATTTATTATCAGGAAGATTGCAACCTTTCTATGCTGGAAGGCAAGACCATTGCAGTGATTGGCTACGGAAGCCAGGGACATGCCCATGCGTTGAATGCAAAGGAGTCCGGCTGCCACGTGATCATCGGTTTGTATGAGGGCTCAAGATCCTGGCAGAAGGCAGTGGATCAGGGATTTGAGGTTTACACAGCGGCTGAGGCGGCTAAGAGAGCAGATATTATCATGATCCTGATCAACGACGAAAAGCAGGCTGAACTGTATAAGAAGGATATTGAACCCAATCTGGAGGAGGGCAATATGCTGATGTTTGCCCATGGATTTAATATTCACTTTGGCTGCATTGTTCCCCCGAAGAATGTGGATGTTACGATGATTGCTCCCAAGGGACCGGGACATACGGTAAGAAGCGAATACCAGGCTGGAAAAGGTGTTCCCTGTCTGGTGGCAGTGCATCAGGATGCCACCGGAAAAGCGCTTGATCTGGCATTGGCTTACGCTCAGGCTATCGGCGGGGCAAGAGCAGGCGTTCTGGAGACCACTTTCCGTACAGAGACAGAGACAGACCTGTTCGGTGAGCAGGCGGTGCTTTGCGGCGGTGTGTGCGCTTTGATGCAGGCTGGCTATGAGACCTTGGTGGAGGCCGGATATGATCCCAGAAATGCATACTTTGAGTGTATCCACGAAATGAAGCTGATTGTTGACCTGATCTATCAGTCCGGCTTCGCGGGCATGAGATATTCGATCTCCAATACAGCAGAGTACGGCGATTATATCACTGGCCCGAAGCTGATCACAGAGGAGACAAAGAAGACTATGAAGAAGATCCTGAGCGATATTCAGGATGGTACTTTTGCAAAGGACTTCCTTCTGGATATGTCCAGTGCAGGGGGACAGGTACATTTTAAAGCTATGCGCAAGCTGGCAGCAGAGCATCCCTCAGAGATTGTGGGAGAGGAGATCCGTAAACTGTACAGCTGGAATGGCGAGGATAAGCTGATCAATAACTGATAGGATGGCTTTCCTGAGAATTTTTGAGCAATAGAGGCGCAGAGAGCGGGGCTTTCTGCTCTGAAGAATAAGCGGCTGTTCTAAAACAGAGAAACTGGTATGGTTTCGGTGTTTTTCAAAGAAAATGGATTTTTTCAGAGAAAATTACGAAGGGATACCGGAGGACCTGTTTTAGAACAGCCGTTTTTTTCATAGGAAATTCCATTCCTGCTGAAACAAAAACGCTTCGCAGGAGCGCACTGCAGCGGGCATCCTCTGATTCACGGAGACAATGGGACAGGCAGAGATACTTGCGCGGGTAGTAGGTCATTGCAGGTACGCTGGTTCTAGGTGTTGAGAAAAGTCTGGATCACCGGATTTTTCTGATCCTCCTTCCTCCATACAAAGCTGATCTGTCTTGGTGCAAAGGTCAATTCCAGGGGGAGCTCTGTTAATTGGCCGGCGGCCAGCTCTTCCTGGACAAATTCCCGTACAACGCAGGCGGCGCCAAGGCCGATGCGGGCAAACTCTATGAGAAGATCCATGGTGGAGACCTCCAGAACATTGGACAGCTCCAGACCCTGTTCCAGGAAGGCCTGATTTACATACTGTCTGGTAATGTTTTCTTCATCCAGCATCATAAAAGTGGCAGTGTTATAAATATCCTGAAAATCCGAGCGGAGTTTCAGATGCTCCAGATAAGAAGGAGCAGCGGCAAAAATATCCTGGATTTTTTGCACCGGCTGAAAATAAAACCCTTTCTGAGCAGCGGGCTGGCCCACCAGTCCTATATCAATCTTATTTTCCTCCAGTAAGGTCAGGGTCTGGTAGGTGGACTGACAGAAGATGGAGAGCTTCGTGTGAGGATTGTCCTGAATGAAACGCTGAAGCCGGGGCATCAGGATATATTTGCACAGAGTAGTACTAACGCCGATGCGAAGCTGGGTCATACCAAGGGCCTGACGGCGGGCCAGCAGTTCTTCACCGGATTTTAAGGCTGAGAAGGCTTCGCTGGTATGACGATACAGGAGTTCGCCTTCGGGGGTCAGGCTCACGCCTCTGGATGTTCGCTTAAAAAGGGTGACTCCCAGATTTTCCTCCAGCTTTTGAATGGATTTGCTGATGGCAGGCTGGCTGATAAACAGAGATTTTGCTGCCCGGGAAATATTTCCCTTCTCAGCTACTGTATGAAAGACAGAATAAAGAGAGAGATTTTGTTCCATATAAATACACACTCCTGATAGAATATGAGAATATCGATATAACTTGCAGTTATAATAAATATGATTAATATGTATTAGTATTATAACAGAACCTGTGATAAGATAGCAATAGATAAAAATTTCAGTCACAGGAAGAAGAAAACAAAGAGCAATATTGGAAAGAAGAGTAAGACAGAAGCAGTTTATCAGAACAGATGGGGCTTTCCATTATTGATAGAGAACAGGAGGTCATATAAATGGGAATGACAATGACGCAGAAGATTTTGGCAGCTGCAGCAGGACTGGAAAAGGTGGAGGCTGGACAGTTGATTGAGGCGAAGCTGGATCTGGTGCTGGGAAATGATATTACTTCCCCAGTGGCAATCCATGAGATGGATAAGATGACAGTGAACAAGGTGTTTGATAAGGATAAGGTGGCACTGGTTATGGATCACTTTATTCCCAATAAGGATATCAAGTCCGCAGAACACTGTAAATGTGTTCGGGAGTTTGCCTGCAAACACAATATTACCAACTATTTTGATGTGGGCCAGATGGGCATTGAGCATGCGCTGCTTCCGGAGCAGGGGCTGACTGTGGCAGGGGACGTGATCATTGGAGCAGATTCCCATACCTGCACCTACGGCGCACTGGGAGCTTTTTCTACCGGCGTGGGAAGTACCGACATGGCGGCAGGGATGGCTACCGGAAAGGCATGGTTTAAAGTTCCCTCTGCCATCAAATTCAATCTGATTGGAAAGCCGGATCAGTGGGTCAGCGGCAAGGATGTGATTCTTCATATTATCGGTATGATTGGTGTGGACGGTGCGCTGTACCGTTCTATGGAGTTTGTGGGGGAAGGGATCGCCAATTTGTCTATGGATGACCGGTTTACCATTGCCAATATGGCGATTGAGGCTGGAGGCAAAAACGGTATTTTCCCGGTGGACGAGCAGGCTGTTGCCTATATGAAGGAGCATTCTAAGAGAGAGTTTAAGATTTATGAGGCAGACGAGGACGCCCAGTATGATGAAGAATACACGATTGATCTTAGCCAGCTAAAGTCAACGGTGGCTTTCCCCCATCTTCCGGAAAATACCAGGACAGTGGATGAAATCCAGGAGGATGTGGTGATCGATCAGGCCGTGATCGGTTCCTGCACGAATGGACGGATCAGTGATCTGCGCTGTGCAGCCAGGATTCTGGAGGGAAGAAAGGTGAAAAAAGGGGTTCGCTGTATTGTGATTCCGGGAACTCAGAAAATCTATCTTCAGGCCATGGAGGAAGGGCTTTTAAAGACCTTTATTGAAGCGGGGGCAGTGGTGAGCACTCCCACCTGCGGTCCCTGCCTTGGAGGGTATATGGGCATTTTGGCTGCGGGAGAGCGGTGCATTTCCACTACGAACCGGAACTTTGTAGGCCGTATGGGGCACGTGGATTCCGAGGTGTATCTGGCCAGCCCGGCAGTGGCGGCAGCCAGCGCAGTGACAGGTAAGATTTCCGCACCCAGTGAGCTGGGGATGTAAAGGAGGAGCATAGCATGAAAGCGCAAGGAACAGTTTTTAAATATGGAGATAACGTGGATACGGATGTGATCATCCCAGCCAGGTATTTAAATTCTTCGGATCCTAAGGAGCTGGCGGCACACTGTATGGAGGATCTGGACCGAGAATTTGTAAATCGGGTGAAGCCTGGAGATATCATCGTGGCTGACAAAAATTTTGGCTGCGGTTCCTCCAGGGAGCATGCGCCTATAGCCATTAAGGCAGCAGGGGTAAGTTGTGTGATTGCAGAAACCTTCGCCAGAATTTTTTACCGCAATGCCATTAATATCGGGCTGCCTATCATTGAGTGTCCGGAGGCTTCCAGAGGAATTTCCCAGGGAGATGAAGTTGAGGTGGACTTTGACAGTGGAATCATTTATAATCGAACCAGGGGAACCCAGTTTAAGGGTCAGGCGTTTCCACCTTTTATGCAGAAGATCATTGAGGCGGAGGGGCTGATCAATTATATTAACAATAAAGAAGAATAAAACACTCTTTTCCCGGGAATGCTGTGGGGAAAGGGGTGAAAGCTGAGTTGCCCCAAAAGTAAGAATGGAGGAAACTGCTATGAGAATTACTTTTTTTGCGGCAAAGAGCTATGATAGAGAGTCATTTGATAAAATTAAAAATCAGTATCCCCAGTTGGAGCTGGAATATTGGGAGACAGAGTTATCACCCAAAACGGCTGCCTATGTGACAGACAGTGAGGCAGTATGCCCCTTTGTGAGTTCTGATGTCAGTGAGCCGGTGCTGAAGATTTTGAAGGATCGTGGAGTTAAGCTGGTGCTGATGCGCTGCGCTGGCTTCAACAATGTGGATTTGGAGGCTGCCACCAAATATGGCATCAAGGTAATGCGTGTGCCAGGCTATTCGCCGGAAGCGGTGGCAGAACATGCCATGGCGCTGGCCATGGCAGTCAACCGTCGTATCCACAAAGCCTATTTAAAGGTGCGAGAGAACAATTTCAGTCTTCAGGGACTGGCGGGCGTGAATTTTTACCAGAAGACAGCCGGTATCATCGGCACCGGAAAAATTGGCGCGGCCATGGCTCGTATCTGCCATGGATATGGTATGAAGGTACTTGCCTATGATATGTATCAGAACCCGGATCTGGATTTTGTAGAGTATGTGGAACTGGATGAGCTGCTGGCTAAGAGTGATCTGATCTCTCTGCACTGCCCGCTGATGGACAGCACCTATCATATGATCAATCTGGAGACCATTGGAAAAATGAAAGATGGTGTAATTTTAATCAATACTTCCCGGGGCGGTCTGGTAAAGACCGATGATTTGATTGCAGGAATCCGTGAGAGGAAGTTCTTTGGAGTAGGATTGGATGTATATGAGGAGGAGACCAGCAATGTGTTTGAGAATCATGAGGATGATATCCTGATGCATTCTACTACAGCAAGACTTTTATCTTTTCCCAATGTGATCGTCACTTCCCACCAGGGCTTTTTCACGGAGGAGGCGCTGCGGGCCATCAGTGAGGTGACCATGGACAATGCCATGGCTTACCTGAAAGGAGAAAAGACAGGGACAGAGCTGAATTAACAGGCGGCCTTCTTTTGAAAGAGCCGAGGCGGAAAAGGCATTGGACAGGGGGAAACGAAGCATGCAGCCTTCCTTTGTTTCCAGTTCCTTGAGTCCTGGATTGGCGGTTCCTGGTACACCGTTTGCCCGAAAGCTTCTAATCCGCTTCTTTCAGATAGAAGATGGCCAGCTGGGTGCGGTCACGCAGTTCCAATTTATTCAGGATGGTGCTGAGATAGTTCCGCACTGTCCCCTCTGATAGAAACAGGGCTTCAGCGATTTCACGGTTGCTGAGGCCCTTTGCTACGCCCTGGATGATCTCCAGTTCTTTTTCAGAGATGTCCAGACGGCTCCAGTCAAATACGGATTTTTTCCGGAGCATTTCCGGGATCCGATGAATGACCTGGCGGCCAAAGACAGTCTGACCCATGGAGACAGCCCGGATAGCTGGTACGATGTGGGCATAATCCTGTTTCAGAAGATAGCCTCTGGTTCCCAGGTGAAGAGCTTTGATGATATACTCATCGTCAGAAAAGGTGGTGAGCAACAGAATTTTGGCATCAAAATGGCGGGAGAGTATCTGTTCAGCTGCCTCCAGCCCATCCATATCTTTCATGCGGATATCCATGACCAGGACTTCCGGCTGAAATTTTTCATAGAGGTCTACAGCTTCAGCGCCGGAGTTTCCTATGGCAATTACCTTCAGGTCCGGAGCTGCTTCCAGAAT
>CABRXX010000067.1:0-14345 GCA_902475025.1 uncultured Lachnospiraceae bacterium
AGTTGACACTGGTGTTTCTACCGTTGACGCTGAGAACGTAGCAGATTTCAAATAAAAATTAAAAATACTGATAAGTGCTGCCGCAGCATAGGGATTATTCGTGAATCTTTATGCTGTGGCAGCATTTTTGTTTCATAGGAATTCTTTCCTTTTCAATATCTGGATCGTCCTTTGAGTATTGCATGAAAAATAGATATCGCTTAAAATAAAAACAGAACCTGTAAACAGATTTTGAAAGGGAGAGAAGTACCGGAAGATGAGAGGAAAGTGGGAGAAAAGAAAAAGAGCAGGGGCAGTAAAGGCAGTCCGTTTATTTTTGGTGACAGGTGTGGCGCTGGGGCTTTTCGGATGCAGAGAAAGGGGAGCGAAGCTGCAGCTGTCTTCCAGAGGACATTTGTTTGGAGCTACCTATATGTCCAGCAGCAATCCCTTTTTTGATGTGCTCCATGAATCCATCAAGGAAGTGATCGAGAGCAACGGAGATATTCTCATCAGGCGGGATCCGGCTCAAAATCAGGAAAAGCAGAATGAGCAGATCCAGGATATGATTGATGAGGGAATCGAGGCGCTGTTTTTGAATCCTGTAAACTGGGAAGAGGTGGAGCCTGCCCTGATTGCCTGCAAGGAAGCGGGCATCCCGGTATTTAATATTGATACGAAGGTAAAAAATACGGAATATGTGGTCTCTATTATAGAAACCAATAACTATGAAGCAGGAGTACAGTGCGCCAGCGATATGATGGAACGTGTACAAGAGGCACGAATTGTGATTCTGGATTATCCGGTACAGACTTCTGTCAGTGAGCGGGTGGAAGGTTTTCTGGATACTATTGCCGATAAGCCCCAATATCAGGTGGTATTTCAGGCTCCGGCGTCCGGGGAGCTGGAGGTCAGCGCAGAAGTGATGGCAGAGTTTTTAGAAAAAGAAATAGAGTTTGATGTGATCTTTGGAGGAAATGATCCGATGGCTTTAGGTGCCCTGTCTGCGCTGCAGCAAAATGATATGGAGGAGAAAATCCTTATCTATGGGGTTGACGGGTCACCGGATTCTAAGGCCATGATCAATATGGGATATGTGACAGGCTCCTGTGCGCAGAGTCCCAAATCCATCGGAAGAACGGCAGCAGAATTAGTATATCAATATTTAGAAGGGGAAAGTGTGGATAAGTACTTCAGTATTGAGCCGGAGATGGTGACAAAAGAGAATATTGAAGAGTTTACCATTAATGGATGGCAGTAGGAGATAGGAATGAAAAAGGAAAATTTGTTTTTGCGGACAACGCTATTGATCATCAATGTTGTGATGGTATCCTTTATTGTCACATTTATATATATGACAACTCAGCAGATCCGGCTGGAATATAATGCCAGAAGTTTTTTAAACAGCGTAAAGGCAATTCCTCAGGATCCGGCTGCCCTGCTTTGGAGCTGTCTTTTGCTGCTGATCATTTTGATCATTTCTTTTTTTCTGAGGGAAAAATTTTATCGGAAAAATCGAAGGCTTTGCATGATCAGCCTGCTGGTGGATGTGATTGCAGGATATTTGCTTATTTATATATTAGATTTTAATTATACCGGATTATTGCTGATGATCTCTGCCAATATTTTGTTTCATCTGAGAGCATTGGGAGGAAAAGGAAACAAAATAGGATTGCTTCTGGCTGTCACCGTGGTGGGGTATCTGCTTACGGGCTATGATCTTGTGAAGGTGTATCGAAACCTGTACAGTCTGTCGGATTATATCAGATACTATGATTTGCAGATACAGCAGGTGTCCTTTGCATTTTTTAATATTTTAAATTCTCTCAATACCATGCTGTTTGTTATTTATTGTATTTATACCATCAATCAGCAGCGGGAGACCATCCGTGAGGTGAATCATCTGTACAGCGAGCTGGAAGGAGCAAATTCGCAGCTTAAGAAATATGCTAAGATGGCGGAGAAGATGGCTCAAACCAAAGAGAGGAACCGCCTGGCCAGAGAGATCCACGATACCATCGGGCATTTGCTGACAGAGATCATTGTAGGACTGGATGCCTGCATGACGATCTTTGATATTTCTCCGGATCAGACGAAGCATCAGCTGAAGGTGATTTCGGATGTGGCGAGAAACGGAATCACAGATGTAAGGCGTTCTATGAATGAACTTCGGCCGGACGCATTGGAGCGGCTGAGTCTGAAGCCTGCCATTGAAAAGATGATTTCGGATATGATAGAATTGTCCAATGTAAAAGTACATTTTTCCTGTGAGAATATGACTCTGAAATTTGATGAGGATGAGGAAATGGCTATTTATCGTGTGATCCAGGAGAGTATGACCAATGCCATCCGCCATGGAGCGGCTACAGAGATCTGGATTACCATAGAGAAGAAGGATGGCTTGTTGAGCCTCAGAATCCAGGACAATGGAAAAGGATGTAAGGAGATTCACAGCGGCTTCGGGATCCGGCACATCAGGGAGCGGATCCAGATGCTTAAGGGAAGCGTGGAATTTGACGGGAGCAACGGATTTTTAGTAGATGCCAAGATACCAATACGGTGGGGGGAGACTTATGATTAAGATACTTATTGCAGATGATCAGGAGATGATCCGGGAGAGCCTTCAGATCGTTCTTTCCAACAGGGCAGGTTTGGAAGTGATCGGTACAGCAGCCAATGGGCAGGAGGTGATCCAGAATGTGAGACAGGAGCGCCCGGATGTGATCTTAATGGATATTCGCATGCCAAAGATGGATGGAGTGCAGTGTACAAAGATCATTAAGGAAAATTATCCGGAGGTCAAGATCATTATACTGACTACCTTTGATGACGATGAGTTTGTGTTTAATGCTTTAAAATACGGCGCCAGCGGTTATCTTTTAAAAGGGGTTTCCATGGATGAGCTGGTAAGAGCTATTAATACGGTATACAGCGGAAAGGCAATGATCAATCCGGATATTGCCGCCAAGGTGCTTCGGTTGTTTTCAGAGATGGCACAGTCTAATTTTGCGATACAGGTCAGCAACAAGAATGTGGAGGAGCTGACAAAAACAGAATGGAAGATCATCGCCCAGGTGGAAAAAGGAGCGGCCAACAAAGAGATTGCAGATACCCTGAAGCTTTCAGAGGGAACGGTGAGGAACTATTTAAGCAGCATTCTGAATAAACTGGATTTAAGAGACCGGACACAGCTGGCGATCTGGGCAGTTCAGACCCAAAAAGGGAATCGGGATTTGGAAGAATAGAGGAGAAATCTATGAAGAAAAAAAGAGTGTGCCTGGGGATTCTGTTTCTTCTTGTCATTGCCGGCAGCGTGGTTTTATATAAGGTTTTCAGACCAAAAGAGATTGTCCTGGAATTTGGTATGTTTGCAGGAAGCAACTGGGATGTGGAGAATCCCAACAGCTATGTGATCATCGATCAGGCTATTCAGGAATTTGAACAGGAGCATCCGGGGGTCAAGATCCACTATTACAGCGGTGTATCCAGGGAAGATTACTCAGAATGGCTTTCCAGAAAGCTGTTAAACGGGGAGATGCCGGACATTTTTATGGTCTTGGATGAGGACTTTCACAAATTTTCTTCTATGGGGGTTATGAAAAATCTGGAGAATCTCATAGAAAAGGATCAGACCTTTGACAGAGGCGCCTTTTATGAGACAGCTCTTGCGGCGGGGCAGTATCAGGAGAAACAGTATGCTTTTCCCTACGAGACGGTTCCCATGCTGATGTTTGTGAACAAAACGCTGTTAGAGCAGGAAGGAATCCAGATGCCGGATGCCGACTGGAACTGGGAGGATCTGTACGAGATCTGCAGAAGAGTTACCAGGGATACGGATGGAGACGGAATGCTGGATCAGTTTGCAACCTACAACTACAGCTGGCTGGAAGCAGCTTACTCCAATGGAGTGAAACTCTTTGATATGGACGGGAAAACCTGTAACTTATCCGGCGCAGAAACCCAGGAAGCCATTTTGTTTGCAGAGAAGATCACAGCATTAAATGGAGGGCATAAGGTAACGCAGGAGGACTTTAACAGCGGAAAAGTGGCTTTTATGCCTCTCTCCTTTGCCAAGTACAGGACTTATAAAAATTATCCTTACAAGATTCGCAAATATAAGGATTTTCAATGGGACTGCACCACTTTTCCCTCACAGAAGCGGGGGGATAATAAATCAATCGTAGATTCGCTTCTGGTTGGAATCAGCAGCCGGACCAAACAGGAAGATCTGGCCTGGGAATTTCTGAAAAAGCTTACCTATGAAGAAAAAACACAGATGAAGATTCTGCAGTATTCCCAGGGAGCATCGGTACTGCGGAAGGTGATGAATTCTAAGGAGGCGGAAGAGATACTCCAGAAGGATATTGTCAAGGGAGGACAGATTATCAATGTGCAGGTCTTTAATGATATCCTGGAAAATGGGATAATCACTCCAAAGTTTGCCAATTATCAGCAGGTATTGTCTCTTGCGGACAGTGAGATAAGCAGTATGTTTGATGAAAATAAGAATATTGAGAGCAGTCTGAAAAAGCTGCAGAGATCCATAGAGGATTATCTGCAAAACTAGTGCAGCGAATAGAAAGGAACTGTCCTGTTCACTTGCCTGATGGTCCGATTGCCTTGTTATCGTCAATCGCCATAGATACACCACTGCGTCTCATTCCTCCGCCTTGTACGGGAAACAATCGTTCTTCGTGAATATAGCGGAACTTTTGCTTCCTTGTACTAGAGGTTCATAAATTTCGTGTAAAAAATCCATGTAACGTGATATACTATATAAAACTTCACAACAGAAGATTCTTTTAAAATAAGAAAAAGAATTTTGGAATAGGGGGTATGGCATATGAGATTAACATTTTTGGGAGCCACTCATGAGGTGACAGGGAGCTGCTATTATCTGGAGGCCTGCGGGAAAAAGCTGCTGATTGATTATGGAATGGAGCAGGGGCCCAACACGTATGAAAATGCGCCTCTTCCGGTGAAGGCGGGAGATATTGATATGGTTCTTCTGACTCATGCACACATGGATCACTCCGGACTTCTTCCGCTTCTGTATAAGCAGGGATTTCAGGGACAGATCATTGCCACTCCGGGTACAGCGGAGTTATGTAAGATCATGCTTATGGACAGCGCGAACATTCAGATGTTCGAGGCAGAATGGAAAAACCGGAAGGCAACCCGGGCAGGCAGACCTTTGGTGGAACCGCTCTATGATCTGGAGGATGCCCAGGGAGCCATCTCCTGTTTTGTAAGATGTGAGTATGGGGAGGAACGGATCATTGCCGATGGAATCCGGGTGCGGTTTACGGATGCGGGGCATCTTCTGGGCTCTGCGTCTATTGAGGTCTGGATTAAGGAAAACGGAGTGGAGAAAAAGCTGCTGTTTTCCGGTGATATCGGAAATAGTAATCAGCCTTTGATCAACGATCCTGTATATCCCACGGATGCAGACTATGTGGTGATGGAATCCACCTATG
This sequence comes from uncultured Lachnospiraceae bacterium, assembly GCA_902475025.1. Lineage (GTDB taxonomy): Bacteria > Bacillota > Clostridia > Lachnospirales > Lachnospiraceae > Merdiplasma. The sequence goes on from CABRXX010000067.1 coordinate 5,457, forward strand.
GAGACAGAAGTCATGAGATACCCACAGATTACGCTACAGAGCTGGCGAAGGTGATTCAGAGAACCTTTGACCGGGGCGGAAATGTGGTGATTCCCTCCTTTGCAGTGGGCAGAACCCAGGAGATGCTGTACTTTATCAGGAAGATTAAAGAAGAACATATGGTGAAGGGACATGACTATTTTGAGGTTTGGGTGGACAGTCCCCTGGCTATAGAGGCTACCAGTATTTTTAGGAAGCGGATGTACAGTGATTTTGATGAGGAGGCCACAGAGCTTTTAAATCAGGGAATCAATCCCATTGGATTTACCGGGCTGCGTACTTCCATCACCAGTGATGAATCCAGGGGCATTAATTTTGATCCAAAGCCGAAGGTGATTCTCTCTGCCAGCGGCATGTGCGATGCAGGGCGGATTCGTCACCATCTGAAACATAATCTGTGGAGACCAGAATCAACGATCCTTTTTGTAGGCTATCAGGCGGTTGGAACTCTGGGCAGGACTTTGCTGGAGGGAGCCAGTCAGGTAAAGCTTTTTGGAGAAGAAATTGAGGTAAAGGCAGAAATCTGTCGTTTTTCCGGTATCAGCGGCCATGCGGACAATCAGGGACTGATCCGGTGGATTTCTTCTTTAAAGGAAAAACCGGAGATGGTATTTGTTACCCACGGGGAGGATACGGTGTGCCAGCTGTTTCGGGATCGGCTGGAGAAGGAGTTGGGCCTGATGGCCAGCGCCCCTTATTCTGGCTGGGTATATGATCTGACGGAAGGCAGGTATGCAGTGCAGACAGAGCCTGTCCGCATTAAGAAGGAAGTGAAGTTGGAGGGCGCATCCAAAAAGGCTGCAGGTATTTTTGCAAGATTGATGGAGGCAGCACAGCGTCTGATGGAAGTAGTAAAGAAAAATGAAGGCGGAGCGAACAAGGATCTGAAGAAATTTACGGAGGAGATCCAACGTCTCTGCGATAAATGGGAGAGATAAAATAGGTGATAAAAACAAGTAAAGCGCTGATCTTTGCAGCAGCTGTCAGCATCGCAGCCCTTTCCATAGGGGGCTGCGGGATGCTGGAGGCAGCGGCAGTGAAAACCGGTATGGGGGAAAGCCCATACTATCAGTTGGGAGATACCTGGTGGGATCATGGGGATATTGAGGAGTATTATTTCAATCAGATTCCCAGCGAGCTGAATGAGATTTACCGGGAGCTGTATGAGCGCCTGAAGAATTATGAGGATTCCGCAGATTTATATGCTTCCGTGTCTGCAAAGGATTTTTGGACGGCCTATTACAGTGTGCTGGCAGATCATCCTGAGTTTTTCTGGGTGGGAACCAGCGCGCAGATCAAGGAATCTGCCCTCACCAGAAAGGTGGTCGGTTATGAGATCAGCACTACTGTGGAGAAGAAAAACAGAGATCATTTAAGGGCTTCTCTGGAAGCTGCGGCAGACGAATGTATTGCAGGAATCAGTTCGGAGGCTTCTGATTATGAGAAGATCAAATATGTATATGAGTATCTGATCAACACCACAGATTACGATGCGGGAAGTCCCAACAACCAGAATATCCAGAGCGCTCTTCTTGGACATAATTCTGTCTGCGCCGGTTATTCCAAGGCATTTCAGTATATTCTTCACCGCATGGGGATGTTCTGTACCTATGTTACCGGGAAGACAACGGACGGCAGCGATCACGGCTGGAATATGGTTCGGATCGACGGAGTGTATTACCATGTGGATGTAACCTGGGGAGATCCGGTATTTGTAAATGCAGGGGCAAAGGATTCCTCCTCTGTGATGAATTACAACTACCTTTGCTGTACGGATGAGGAGATCTATCAGACGCATATTCCGGATGTGGAGGTTCCTCTTCCGGAATGTACGGATGACAGCTATAATTACTATAAGCGAAATAATCTGTACTATGACAGCTTTGACTATAATACGATTTACAATGCCCTGATGAATTCGGTATGGGCAGATCAGCCGTATATTGTGATGAAATTCGGCAGCCGGGAGGCCTATGATTCCGCCAGATATGAGCTGTTCGAGAATGGGATGCTCAACGATGCAGGCCAGTACCTGATGGAGGTGTATGGAGCCAGCAGCTGGAATTACCGATATCAGACAGATGATGATTTTTACCTGATCACTGTTTTCTGGAAGTCCTAGGGGCAGAATCCTGGAAAACAGCGAAAAAAGAAAGCAGGAGGAAGATACATGGAAGAGCTGAGAGAGCTTCTGGAAGAATTAATAGGAGAAACTCTTTTCAATATGGTGTTCAGCGGAGTGAAACGTCCGGAGGCGGCCCGGAAGATCAGGGTCCGTCCGGTACGGATCAAAGGGCAGATACTCTATCAGGTTGCTGCCTGGGATGGAAAAAAGGAAAAGCACAGCAATCTGACTGCCTCTGAGTTGAAGGAGGCTGCTCTTGAATGGATGAAGCAGGACTATAAGCAGCTTCAGGCAGATACCACCGCTATGACTGCTTCTGTTCTGGTGAGTAAAAAGGGGAAGGTAACGATAAAAAGGCGCGTTCTTACAGTACAGCGTCCTGCGCAGGAATTATCCCACAATAGGAAGAAGCGATACCTATTGGAAGAAGGCAGACCCGTTCCCTTTTTGGTGGAGCTGGGAGTCATGACTTCTGAGGGAAAAGTAATAAACGGAAAGCACGATAAGTTCCGGCAGATTAACCGGTTTCTGGAATTTATTGAGGATATCTGTCCCTGTCTGCCAAGAGGCCGGGAACTGACTATGATTGATTTTGGCTGCGGAAAGTCCTATCTTACCTTTGCCATGTACTATTATTTTCATGAGATACAGAATCTGGATGTAAGAATCATTGGTCTGGATCTAAAGGAGGATGTGATCGAACACTGCAGCAGACTGGCAGAACAGTTTGGATATGAGAAGCTGCAGTTTTTGACCGGGGATATTGCGGATTATGAGGGAGTAAGCCAGGTGGATCTGGTGGTGACCCTTCATGCCTGCGATACTGCCACGGATTATGCTCTGGCTAAGGCGGTGGCCTGGAATGCCCGGGCTATTCTTTCTGTGCCCTGCTGTCAGCATGAATTAAACGGACAGATTCAAAATGAGCTTTTGCAGCCAGTACTCCAATACGGGCTGTTGAAGGAGCGGATGGCGGCGCTGATCACGGACGGCCTGCGGGCTTCTCTTCTAGAGCAGCAGGGATATGAGGTGCAGGTGCTGGAGTTTATTGATATGGAACACACTCCGAAAAATATATTGATCCGGGCAGTGAAGCATTCTGGAAAGCCGAAAAAGATCCTTCCGGAAAAGAAAGGAATTGCCGGAATGGGAGAAAGCCTGGAGAAAAAGCGGGAGCGTCTGGATGGCTGTATGGAATTTTTAAAGGTGAAGCCTACTTTGGATAAACTGTTAAGGCAGGAGCAGGCCTTTAGCGGCAAAACCGGAAAATACGGGGAGTGAAATCTGGAATCCATCCGGAAGACAGTGCAGGGGAGGCATATTGCGCAGGCTGCTGTTTTCTGCTAGAATGTTTTTGAAATCTGGAATAGAAAATAGGAAATTTACAGAAAAATGATTCGTAGATCGCAGGATGCTGCAGAAGGTCAGATGGTATCTGAAAGGCAGCAGATCGCCGCAGTTGGGAGATTGAGCAAAAGATGAAGGAAAAAATGAAGAAAATCAGGAATGTGGTTTTACATACGGCGTTTCTGGCAGCCTTATTTTTGGGAGCCGTGGCAGTGTTTAGCCGTATGATCAATCAGGTGGCTCCGGATGTGGCGGAGACCATGCCGAACACCACCTTTCCTTTGGTATATATGCAGCAGGACGGAATGAATTTTAACTGTTTAAGCGGATATGCAAGGGAGATGAATCCCTCTTATATTCGGGACAGCATTACGCCCTTGTCTTCGAATCGGGAGTTGGATATTCAGATCCAGTCCTTTAATACATCCATAGACAGTGTATCTTATGAGGTTACCACCCTGGATGGGGCAAAGACATTGGAAAACACCAAGGTGGTAAAGCTTCAGGAGGAAAATGATACTCTGAACACTACCCTGCAGCTTCAGAATAAAATGCTGATGAACCAGGAGTATATGCTGAAATTAAAGATTACTTCCGGAGGGCGGAATATCTATTATTACACCCATGTTCTGCTGGCGGATGGGCTTCATACGAAGGATTATCTGAACTATGTCAGCGGATTTTATGATAAGTGTGTGAATAAGACAGATCTGAATTCTGTGGGAACTGCGGTGGAACCGGATGAGACTACGGATGCAGAGTCCACTCTGGCTTTTATGGATATCCATGACAGCGTTCCTCAGCTTACCTGGGGGGAGTTAAATCCTCAGATTTATTATAAGCCTACTCCCAAGATCAAGGAGATTAATGGGAATACAGCCACTCTTACCATGGAATACCGGATTGCAGCAGTGAATGAATCCGGGGTGACGGAAGTATTCAATGTGGATGAGTACTATCGGGTGCGCTACACGGACAGCCGTGTCTATCTGCTGAATTTCGAGCGTACGACCGATGAGATTTTTAATCCGGAAAATGATGCCATCACCGAGAAAGGGATTAATCTTGGCATTACAGATAAGGAGATTGAGTTTGCCTCTGACAGTAAAAACCGGGTGGTGGTTTTTGTCCAGGAAGATGAGCTTTGGTCCTATGATATTAACAGCGGAAAGCTTACGCAGATTTTTTCCTTCCCTCAGAAAGAAAATATGGATTTCAGAGATTTTCAAGATCAGAGTGATATTCAGATTCTGCAGGTCAATTCCCAGGGAGATGTGTGGTTCACGGTGAACGGCTATATGAACCGGGGCAACCATGAGGGAGAAAATGGAGTGGCGGTTTACTATTTTGAAGCTGCCTCCGCCATGGTGGATGAAAAGATCTTTCTTGCATCCATGGAAAGTCCGGAGCTTTTGATGCGGGATGCCCAGAGCCTTTCTTATATTTCGGAGGATGGTTCCAGATTTTATATTTTTCTGGAGGGAACAGTTTATCAGGTGGATTTAAATGCCAGAACTTACGATTCTGTGGTGACAGGAGTGATGAACAATACCTATGCAGCTTCCGATTCCGGAAGATATTTCGCATGGCTAAAAGAGGGCGGAGAGTATGATGCTCAGGTTCTGAATGTGATGGATCTGGAAACCGGCAGCCTGCGGGAAATTACCTGTGATGCAAACGAACGGATTCGCCCTGTGGGATTTATGAAAGAGGATTTGGTCTATGGCGTGGCACTTACCACGGACATCAATGTGGAGCATGGGGGCAATGGGATTTTTCCCATGTACAAGCTGGTGATCCAGGACCAGGAGGGCAATACGGTAAAAACTTACCAGCCGGGAGACAGTTACGTTACAAAGACCAGTCAGGCGGAAAATATGATGACTCTTACCAGAGTGGTGAAAACTGGGGAAGGATATACGGAGGGTACGGAGGATCATATTGTCAACACAGACACTCAGGAAGCAGTGTCCATGGGAACTGCCACTCAGACTACCAGCCGCAAACAGACGGAGGTGCTTCTTCGGGTGGGAACAACGCTTTCCAACAAGACGCCTCAGGTGGTGCGCAGCAAGATTATCACCTATGATACTTCCAGAACCCTGGAGATTCCCGTGAATCAGGAGCGGCAGCAGCTCTACTACGTGTATGCTTCCGGTCATCTGGACAGCATTTATACCTACCCCAATGAGGCCATTGTCCGGGCAGATGAGAAAGTGGGCGTTGTGGTGGATACAAAGCAAAACTATGTATGGGTGAGAGGAGACAGGCCCACAACTGCGGATATCTCCCTGGAGGATGTTCCCGCAGCTTTCACAGCAGGAACTATGGATATGGGAGAGCTTCAGAACACTTCTGGCAAGTCACTGATGGATCTTACTGGATGTACTCTGGACCAGGTACTGTATTTTGTAAGCAAAGGCAGACCGGTTCTGGCTAAGACAGCCAGCGGCCCGGTATGTATTGTGGGTTACGATGAATTTAACACTCACCTCTTAAAGCCAGGGCAGGCAGAGTGGGAATACTATGGAATCCAGGACAGCACCAAGCTGTTTGAGGATTCTGGAAATATGTTTATCAGTTATGTGGAGTAAAAGAGAAAAACAGCTGAATGGAATGGCAGAAAGAATGATTCAGAAGGCTGTCGCAGCATACAGATTTTGGTGAATTTTCGGTGGGTTTTCCGCAGAAAACAGGTTCGTTTTTGATGGAAGATCACCGGAAAACGTATCACCGAAGGTATGCGGCGGCAGCCTTCTTTTCTTGTGAATTTTTTTTATTCCTTTCCACTTCTTTTCTTTCTCTCTGCCTCCACAGAAGGATATTTTTCAATGTTTGTGTGGGGGATGGCTTCAGCGGCAGTCATTTCACTGAGAAAATTGTCTACGGAACCAAACTGGAGGTAGCTCATAAGAGACAGGATTTTGGGGATTTCTTCCAGCTTATTCTTATCCAGAAGGAGTTTTCTTGCCCCATTTAGGGAACTGTTTCCTGCCCTGTGGATTTTTTCCAAAGGAATGTCCGGATACATTCCAATGGTGACGGCGGAGTGTTTGTCAATGTGAGTGCCAAAGGCTCCTGCCATATAGAGCGTTTCCACATCCTCCATTTCAATGCCGATTTCCTGAAGAAGAATCTGGATCATAGTGCAGGCGGCGGCCTTTGCCTTTAAAAATTCTGCAATATCACTTTCGTAGAACCACAGATTCGGGGCATAACACACACCATACTCCTGTCGGTCTTCCTGCCAGGCGATTTTGTCAGACTGTTCTGGCAGGAATCGTCCCTTGGTATCGATCCATCCATTTAAATATAATTCTGCGATCATATCTGTGATGCCGGAGCCGCAGATACCAACGGGAGGTGCATCATCGATGGTGGACAGTGTAAAGGTATTGTCATTGAGATGAACCTTAGAAACAGCTCCCTTGGCTGCCCGCATTCCGGTCTGTATGGCTTCTCCCTCCAGGGCTGGGCCGGCGGCTCCGGCTCCGGCAATCAGGAAGTCCCGATTGCCGATCACCAGCTCTCCATTGGTTCCAACATCAAAAAACAGCTGGATCTGTTCCCGGTGATAAATATCCACATCCATCAGTCCGCTGATAATATCCCCTCCCAGATAGTTGGCTCTGGCGGGGATGCAGTATACCATTCCTGAGATGGAAATCTGAAGCTCCCTGGCAGAGCAGAAGCCGATCTGATCGGCCCACACAGCGTAGGGAGAAGAAAAAACGGGGAAGGGATCTATGCCTGCAAGAAAGTGGATCATGGCATTATTCCCGGATATTACCATGTAACTGCAGTTTTTTCCTTTGATTCCGGTCCGGGATTCCAGAAGAGAGATCCCCTCAGAAATGCTGTCTATCGTTAATCTTCGGAGTTCTTCCAGATGTTCCGGCTGATCCTTTGCGTAGAAGATCCTGGATAAGATCTCCAGTCCCCGTTCCCTCTGACGATTTCGGACACTGGTTTGTGCCAGTACCTTTCCGGTGTGGCAGTTTACCAACTGCATGACTACTGTGGTGCTTCCAAGATCTACAGCCAGTCCGTAAACTTCCTGCTCATGGTTTCCGGGCTCTGCATTTGTGATAAGCCATCGGGTCTCGTCCCAACACAGCGTTACGGTAACGTTCCAGTTTTCCCGGGGGCAGATCTGCTCCAGCTGGCGCATGACGGAAAGGGTCATTTTTACAGGTTCCTTTGTTTCCTTTAATGCTTCCAGAATCCGTACCTGAGCAGATCTGGAATCTTCTTCTGTGGGTGGCTTCAAAGCAAGATATTTTTTTTGACAAAGAGCCGTCTTCATGGGGCACCTCCATTTTCATAGAATCTACAATTGTATTTCAGCGGCAATGCGATAAGCGGCCGCATTTGTGTGCGGGTATTTAGCGAATGCTAAACGACATTTTAATTCAAATGGAAGAGATTTGCAATTCTGGAATACAAGGAAAAAGAAAACACTTCCAAGCCGTGTTTTCCACAGTCTGGAAGTGTTAAAAAGCATTCGATTACGCCTCTATCTGGCGAAAAATATGGGATTTATAGCGGTCCAGTGCAAGAAGCAGGATCGTTCCCATCACTCCGCAGGATACGATCTCTCCCAAGCCTACTGTGAGCATCATAAAGGGAATGGGCAGGTTTATTCCATATCCGTAGAATAATACAAAGGGAACCACCAGGATATTTGCCGCGATCGGCGGCAAGGGAACCAGAAACTTATGCTTCCGGAGCAGCCAGGAAAATACGGCGGCAGCCAGAGTAGCAAGGCTTCCGCAGATCACATCCAGCAGAATGGCTCCACCCAGGAAATTTCCGATAAAGCAGCCGATAAACAATCCGGGAATGGCAGCTGGAGTAAAATAGGGAAGAACTGTCAGCGCTTCCGCAATCCGGATCTGAACTTCTCCGAAGCTTAAGGGTGCAAAGACGAAGGTTAACACCACATAGATGGCTGCAATAGCAGCGGCCTGAACCATAAATACTACTTTTTTGTCTCTCATATTCAATTATCTCCTTTAGTTTTGTTTTACGAGTGGAAGGTCACGAACACTCGATTCATTTTCGCGCAGCAGTGAGTCAGGCAGCCATGCCGGCCTGGATATCTGACGAACGCCGCGGAGGCATATACCGCAGGTATATGGCCTACGCCGGAAATCGGCGGAAAAGCCCCATAGACCTTGGTTTTTTGGGCTTTACAACGGGTATGAGTATAGCACAGGTATATATGAAATGCAAGTCTTACCCTTCACAATTCTTTCCGCTATGTAATCCTGCAGTACAAAGGAAGATTTCTCTTGCAAAACTATTGAAAAACGGAGGGTGCTGTGGTATTATTTTTTAAAAAATTTCAAAAAATAGAAAAATATTAAGAAAACAAA
>CABRXX010000068.1:0-14044 GCA_902475025.1 uncultured Lachnospiraceae bacterium
AGTTGACACTGGTGTTTCTACCGTTGACGCTGAGAACGTAGCAGATTTCAAATAAGAGATCGCAGAATTTAAATCTATAAGATTGCCAAGGTGCTGCCGCACGATCATAAGTGCGGCAGCACTTTTTTTGTTTCATAGGAAATGTCTCCCTATGAAACAAAAATGTTCCGCAGGATCGCACTGCGACGGACAGAAATTTTTATGACATTCTCATTTGACAAAGGATGCCTGCTGTTGTATACTATAAAAAGTTCATTTAATGAACTTTTTGCAAAGAGGAAAAGGAAGCCAGTGCCAAGGCGAACTGTTTCCTGCAAATAAATTCTGTAGTGGAAAGGCATCAGGACAGAAAAGACAAAAGGACGATTTTAAAAATGCACGGCCAGTATCCTGATGCCAGTGGAAGCGATCATACAAGGAGAGATTTATATGGAAGAAAAAATGCTTCAGGAGGAGCTTTTGGATGCATGGCTGGGGCTGTCCTCTGTGATTTCCAATCACCGTTTGGTTTCCGGTTTTTCTTTTAATGAAGCCTTTGTCTTGAATTTGCTGTATAAGAGGTATGTGTCCGGAGATTATCTGGGTTTGACAGCTACTCAGCTTTGCTCAAAAACCGGAATTCTGAAATCTCAGATGAATGGGATCCTTACGGCGCTGGAAAAGCAAAATCTGATTTTTCGGCAGCGTTCCCAGACAGACCGCAGGCAGATCCATGTAGCGATCAACCCGGAATATTTGGATCAATATTTTGAATGCCATGAGCAGGTGCTGAAAAAAGTGGAAGCGCTGATCCATAAAGTGGGGCGGGAAGACGGAGAAAAAGCAGTAAAGATGTTGAATCATTTGTCCGGTTGTTTCCGGGAAGTGTTGGAGGAGGAACAGATATGTCAGTGCGAATCATAACCGATACATCATCGGAATATACCCCGAAAGAGGCAAAAGAACAGGGCATCACTTTGATTCCCATGAGCCTTACGTATGGGGAGGAGACCTTGCTGGACGGAGAAGAGATTGAAAAATCCGAATTTTATCGAAGACTGTTAGAGAACAAGGAGATCCCTGTGACTTCTCAGCCTTCTCCGGAGCAGTTTCTGCGGGAGTTTAAAAAGGCAAAAGAAGCGGGGGAGAGCGTGGTGGCAGTGCTTCTCTCCAGCAGTTTAAGCGGAACCTTTCAGAGCGCTATGCTGGCAAAGCAGATGGCAGATTATGAGGAAATTTATCTGATTGATTCCCTGAATGCGACAGCGGCAGTAAAAATTCTGGTGGGCACAGCCAGAAAACTGATACAGGAAGGAAAGACCGCGGCTCAGATCGCACAGCAGCTGGAAGCGTTAAAAGGAAGGATACAGATTTGTGCAGTGGTGGATACCCTGGAGTATCTTTACAAAGGAGGGCGGCTTTCCAGGGCGGAGGCCGGACTTGGAACACTGGCCAACATTAAACCGCTGGTGCAGATCAGCCGGGAGGGAAAGGTGGAAGTGTTTGGAAAATGTATAGGACGGAAACGGGCCTGCCATCAGCTGGTGGAAAAGATAAAAGAAGAGAAGATGGATCCGGCTTATCCGATTTATCTCCTTTATTCTGCGAACCAGGAAAATTGCCGGCAGTTTCAGAAGGAGCTTATGGAACGCACATCCCTGAACAGATTTGACGAAATGCTGGAAATCGGGGCAACCATTGGCACCCACATTGGCGGGGGCGCCTTTGGAATTGCCTTTGTCAGAGCCGATTAATTGGAAGTTTTCTTTTGGTTTTGGCATTTATTGTTTCCCATCTTCTGCGGACAGAAACACGATGAGAGTTCCTGCGCAGGAGATCAGGGTACCCGCAAACAGCGTGGCGGGGACGCCAAAGAAATTTAAAAGCTGTCCGCCCAGAAGGTTGCCCAGCACTCCGCCGATGGTGTTGGCGGTGGTCATGAGAGCCTGGCCTTTTACCTGATCTTTTTTGGGAATGATCTGGTTCGTATAGTAGACAGAGGCCGCAGTGTGGAGGCCAAAGGCCATCATCTGCAGCACCTGGGCCAGATTGATCATCCAGATCTGGGAGGCCAGGAGAATCAAAATTGCCTTTATGGAAAAGAAAGCTGCCGCGGTCTGCATCAGATGCTTGCATTTAAAGTGTTTCAGAAACCAGGAGAAGAAAAACATGGCGGGCAGTTCGCATACAGCGGCAATGGAGAGAGAGGCTCCCATATCCGCTGCCGTTCCACCCAGCGGTTCCATGATCTGAAACAGGTAAGAGTTTAAAATATTGTGATAGACAAACATCAGAGAAACCCCTGTAAGCAACAGGATGAATTTCTTATAAGTACGAAGAAATTCTCCCAGACTGCAGGGGGATTTTTCTTCTTCCGCAGAGGGCTGGGTATTGTTTACAAAGGGAGCGTATTTTCCATCTGTTTTCCGGGTATCCAGTGTGGAAACGGCAGCAATAAACAGCAGAAACGCAGTCAGAAACAGATAGAGAATAATATTGGGTGAATACCGGTCTACCAGTATGCCTGCTGCTGAGGAGATTACAGCAAAGGAGAGAGAGCCGGCGCCTCTGGCTAATCCAAAGTTCAGTGGATAGCCTCTGAGAATAAAAAAGGTTCCCAGAGAGATGGTAAGGGGTTGGAGTACCATCAGCAGGGTGGCTGCTGCCACATAAATCACTGCTGTTGGGACAAACATTTCCGGCATCAGAATTAGAAGCAGAGTCAGAACCGCCACAGCAGAGCCCAAAAGAATGGTGATCTGAGAGAGGGTCAGATGTTTGGAACGGTCTGCAAAGGCAGCCATGAAGGGCTGAAACAGAGCGGCCAAGAGGTTGGCCAGAGCCAGGATCAGTCCGATCTGGCCGTTAGTAAAGCCGCGGTTCAGCAAAAAGACAGAGGCAAAGGTCATGAGCACTGAATAGCCCATCCAGTAGGGAAGCTGCATGGCGGTGTATCGCACGTTTAAATCGAAATCATGTTTTACAGTCCCATTCTGTTTAGCAGTCAGAATATGTTTATCATCCATGGAAGAAACTCCTTTAAACTATTTGTAAAGATTCCGTGGTTCAGATGAAGCCTTTAAAAGGTCATGATTTATCCGGCTCTTTTTTGAAAATTCCGGCTCTGAACCGCTTTGAATTTTGGAATGCTACTATCATATCCTAATTTTTACCGGAACACAATCCCGGAATTGTAAAAATGGATTGTATATTGTATTTTCCCGTATTTTATAGTAAGATTTGAATATCTTAAAAGTATCCTTTTCCTGCGGGCAGATTTCTTTTTTGCACCCAGATAGCGGACCGCTCTGTTAGCTGGGAAGGAAAAGGAAGCAGTACAGATTGTACAGAGAGGAGTGGGAGAATGGAGCTACAGTCAGTTGTGTGGCTTGGGCTTTTGGTGGTTTTACTGCTGGTGGAGCTTGCTACTATGGGACTGACCACCATCTGGTTTGCAGGAGGAGCGCTGGCAGCCTTTGCGGTATCTATGTTTACGGAGACTGTTTTGGCTCAGGTGTTGGTATTTCTTGCAGTATCTGTGGTGCTTTTAATCTTTACCAGGCCCTTTGCAGTGAAGTTTGTGAATCAAAACCGGGTAAGAACCAATGCAGACAGTCTTATTGGGAAGGTCGGCGTTGTCACGGTGGAGATTGATAACCTTGAGAGCAGAGGAGAAGTGCAGGTGTCCGGCCAGATCTGGAGCGCCAGGTCGAAAGAAGGGGAAAAGAAGCTGGAAAAAGGAACACAGGTAAAAATTTTGGAAATCAGCGGTGTAAAGCTGATTGTAGAGGCTGTATAGCAGAAGGAGGAAGACTATGTATGCAACAACAAGCAGTGTCTCAAGCGTGTTTGGACCGATTCTCTGGATCATTTTGGGAATCATCCTGGTGATAGTGTTGGTATCCTGCATTAAGATTGTTCCTCAGGCGCAGGCGATGGTGATTGAGCGGCTGGGAGGTTATCAGGCTACCTGGGGAGTTGGCGTGCATTTTAAAATGCCTATCATTGACCGGGTTGCCAAGCGGGTGGTGCTCAAGGAGCAGGTGGTGGATTTCCCGCCTCAGCCTGTGATCACAAAAGATAATGTAACCATGCAGATTGATACAGTGGTATTTTTTCAGATTACAGATCCCAAGCTGTTTGCTTACGGAGTAGAGAAGCCGATTATGGCCATTGAGAATCTTACAGCCACCACTCTGAGAAATATTATCGGCGATATGGAGCTGGATCAGACGCTTACCTCCAGAGAGGTGATCAACACAAAAATGCGTGCAAGTCTGGATCAGGCCACCGACCCTTGGGGAATCAAGGTGAACCGGGTGGAGCTGAAGAATATTCTGCCGCCGGAGCAGATCGTAGACGCTATGGAAAAGCAGATGAAAGCGGAGCGTGAGCGAAGAGAAGTAATTCTGATTGCAGAGGGTGAGAAGAAATCTTCTATTCTGAAGGCGGAAGGAAAGAAGGAAGCGGCGATTTTGGATGCAGAGGCTGAGAAGCAGGCTGCCATTCTTCGCGCAGAGGCGCAGAAAGAGCGGATGGTGAAGGAGGCAGAAGGTCAGGCTGAGGCAATCCGCAAGGTGCAGGAGGCCAATGCAGAAGGCATCCGTCTGATTCGGGAGGCCGGTGCAGATCAGGCAGTGCTGGCATTAAAGAGTTTTGAGGCGTTAGCGAAGGTAGCAGATGGTCAGGCCACTAAGATTATTATTCCTTCAGAGCTGCAGAATGTGTCCGGGCTGGTGAAGGCAGTGGCGGAGATCGCCAAGGACTGACGCGATAAGGGCAGAACCTGAGAACTGCCGTAATTGTGACCGAGATGATCATGAGTGTTCTAATTATTTATAGAGTATTATCATTATGAATAGAAGAAGCGGAGGATAAAGGCATGGATTTGAAAGGACGGAGTTTTTTAACCTTAAAAGATTTTACACCGGAGGAGATCCTTTATCTGCTGGATCTGGCAGCAGAGCTGAAAGCAGACAAAAAACAGGGAAGAAGAAGAGAACTCCATCCGGGGAAGAATATTGCGCTGATTTTTGAAAAGACCAGCACCAGAACCAGGTGTTCCTTTGAGGTGGCTGCTCATGATATGGGTATGAATGTCACCTATCTGGATCATTCTGCTTCTCAGATTGGAAAGAAAGAAAGCATCAAGGATACGGCCAGAGTGCTGGGAAGGATGTATGACGGTATTGAGTACCGGGGATTCGAACAGGCGATTGTGGAGGAACTGGCAAAGTATGCAAAGGTTCCTGTTTGGAACGGATTAACCAATGAGTACCATCCGACCCAGATGCTGGCAGATATGCTGACTATTCGGGAACATTTGGGAGAATTAAAAGGAAAGAAGCTGACTTATATGGGAGATGCCCGGTACAACATGGGAAATTCTCTGATGATTGCCTGTGCCAAGCTGGGACTTCATTTTACAGCCTGTACGGCGAAGGAGTATTTCCCGGAGGAGAAGCTGGTGGAAGAATGCAGCGCTTATGCGAAGGAGAGTGGAGGAACCATCACGCTTACAGAGAATGTGATGGAGGGAACCAGAGGGGCAGATGTGATCTATACGGATGTGTGGGTCTCCATGGGAGAGCCGGATGAGGTGTGGGCAGAGAGAATCAAGGCACTGCTCCCTTATCAGGTGAATAAAGCGGTGATGGACAATGCAGGCTCTCAGGCTATTTTCATGCATTGCCTTCCTGCGTTCCATGATCTGGATACAAAGATTGGAAAAATGATTTATGAAAAATTCGGTTTAAGCGCCATGGAGGTGACAGATGAAGTCTTTGAGTCCAGCCAGTCCGTGGTGTTTGATGAGGCTGAGAATCGGATGCATACCATTAAGGCAGTGATGGCGGCCACGCTATAATGACGAGGAGAGCGTGTGATGAAGAGGATGGAGAGACTGCGCCGGCAGGAACGGAACCTGCAGTTTTTAGAGGATGTGAGCGTACTCAACGGGCTTTTGATTTTTCTTATGGCGCTGATTTTTCTCATGGACATTGCCAGATATCAGTGGCTGCTGTTGATTTTGATCACTCTTGGAATACTTTTGAATTTGACTTTGGCGCTTACAGAGTTTTTGAGAAAACGTTGGATAAGCTCGGTGACCGCGCTGCTGTTATCAGCGGGACTTTCGGCAGCGCTGGTCTATTTGGGATTTTTTTGATGCGGCAGGTGAAAAAGACAGGATATGGAAATGAAAAGCGAAATTTTGAGTGCCCTCAGGGAGGCAGAAGGTTACGTATCTGGCCAGGAGCTGTGTGGAAAGCTGCAGGTTTCAAGGACAGCAGTGTGGAAAAGAATCAAGCAGCTTCAGGAGGAAGGGTATGATATAGAGGCAGTGCCCAACCGGGGATATCGGATCAAGGGATGTCCGGATACCGTGTCTGCCCAGGAGATCGAGAGCCGGCTTGTTACCCGGTGGATAGGCAGACCGGTAAACTATTATGAGGTGATTACCACCACCAACCAGTATGCAAAAAAGGCTGGGGAGGAGGGAGCTCCGGAAGGGCTTCTGGTGGTGGCGGAGGAGCAGACCCAGGGCAAAGGGCGGTTCGGAAGATGGTGGAAAACGCCTTCCGGTTCCTGCATTGCCATGACACTTTTGCTTCGCCCAAAACTGCCGCCGGCCAGAATCTCCATGGTGACATTGGTGATGGGATTGGCGGTAACCGCTGCCATCCGGGAACTTTACGGCCTTCCGGCAGGGATTAAGTGGCCTAATGATGTGGTGCTGCATGGGAAAAAGCTTTGCGGTATTCTGACAGAGATGAGTGCGGAGCTGATGGCTGTGAATTATATTGTCATTGGCACTGGCATCAATGTGAACCTAAAAGAATTTCCCAAGGAACTGGAGGATACAGCGACATCCATTGCGCTGAATTTAGGGCATGAGGTGAATCGGGCAGAACTGATCGCAGCCTGTATGAAAAACTTTGAGGAGTATTATGAGAAGTTTGTCCGGGATGGAGATCTGTCCGGAATGATGGAGGAATACAATGATTTGCTGCTGAATAAAGATCAGAAAGTGCGGGTACTGGAACCGGGAGGCGAATATAATGGCACGGCCCTTGGGATCAATTCGTCAGGGGAGCTTCTGGTAGAGCGGGAGGACGGCTCTGTGGAGACGGTTTATGCAGGGGAAGTATCAGTTCGGGGCATCTATGGCTATGTGTAGAAAGTCGGCCGGGCAACCAGGCAGATGAAAGGCAGCGCAAAGAGGCGGTCAGCCGGAAAATAAGACGGTTAGGGCATAGAAGAGATCATTTAAAGCATAAGTCCCGGAGTAGCCGAAAGAAGCTTAGAAAGTATAGAGTAAGATAGGAGCTAGCATCCATGTACAAGGGCAATACGTCCCATGTACACGGATGCGAACAGAAGAGAAGAAGGAGCAGGATATGGGTGCACAGAAAGAAAAAAAGGAAAATACAGAGAACAGGGTGCTGTGTGCAGCCAGTGCCTATGAAGAAAAATATTATCTGAACCCTATGTTTTCGAAATTGCCGGAGGATATCAGAAAGGAGCTGCGGATCATCAGCGTGCTGTTTACCAGTGAGATCGGCGGCATTTTCATGATGGAATTTGACGGGAAAGGAACACTGAAATTTCGTACAGAGGCCAAGGATTCGGATTATAATTACGATGAGATCGGCGCAGCTTTGATGATCAAAGAGATACAGAAAAACAGGCGGGAGCTGCTGCGCTCCCTGGAATTATTTTATAAGGTGGTAATTCTGGGCACTCCCCTGGAGGAGGCTTAAGCAAAGCGTCTGCGGCGGATCCGCCGGGAAACAGCACCGGAAAAAACTGGATAAGGCGGAAACAAAATAGTACAAAAGCACAAAGAAGAAGCAGTATAAACAGGGATACGCCAATTAAGCAATCGATATAAAAAGTAAGAATATACAAATAAAGCAATATAAATATAAGGAAAGTAAAGTATAGACAGGAACGTATATGAAGATCGGAAATGTTTCAATTCCTAACAATTTAATCCTGGCGCCCATGGCAGGAGTGACAGACCTGCCATTTCGTTTGCTCTGCAAAGAGCAGGGAGCAGGGCTTTTGTGCATGGAAATGGTCAGCGCAAAGGCGATTACGTATCGGAACAAAAATACAGAGGCACTTCTTACCATTGCTCCGGGAGAAAATCCCGTATCTTTGCAGCTGTTTGGGTCAGAGCCGGACATAATTGCCCGGGCGGCCTCATATATTGAAGATAGGCCTTTCGATATTCTGGATATCAACATGGGCTGTCCGGTGCCAAAGGTTGCAGGGAATGGGGAGGGTTCTGCGCTGATGAAAAATCCGAAACTGGTGGAACAGATCGTTACCAGCGCGGTAAAGGCCATAGACAAGCCTGTGACCGTAAAGATACGCAAGGGATTTGATGAAGAGCATGTGAATGCGGTTGAGATTGCCAAAATTGCGGAGGGATGTGGAGCAGCAGCGGTGGCAGTTCACGGGCGTACCAGAGAGCAGTATTATTCCGGAAGGGCAGACTGGGATATCATTCGCCAGGTAAAGGAGGCGGTGTCTATTCCGGTGATCGGCAATGGAGATATTGATTCGCCTAAGCAGGCCAGGGCGATGCTGGAGCAGACCGGCTGCGACGGCCTTATGGTGGGACGGGCATCCAGAGGAAATCCGTGGATCTTCCGAAGAATCCAGACCTATTTAGAAACCGGACAGGATCCGGGTAAACCTTCCTTGGAGGAAGTAAAAGAGATGATGCTGCGCCATGCGAAGATGCAGTTGGAGTACAAGGGAGATTACACCGGAATCCGGGAAATGCGCAAGCACATTGCCTGGTACACCGCAGGCTTCCCTCATTCAGCAAAGCTGCGGGGAAAAATGAATGAGCTGGAGACGGTGGAGGAGCTGGAAGAGCTCTTGACAAAGATGGTTCTTTAGGCTATAATACTTTGACTATATTGGAGAATATTAGATACGATCTGCTGACGGTGTGAGTTTGGACACCGTCACATTTGTGCGGCTGAAAGAGCCCAAAAGAAAATTGAAAAAAGTTTATAAAATAGCAAAAATATGTAAAGAAAGCTTGGAAGGAAAGGTGTAGGAGACATGGAGGTAAAGAAAAATTTAATGACCTATGAAGGTCTGAAGGCCCTGGAGGATGAGCTTCACGATTTAAAAGTGGTAAAGAGAAAAGAAGTGGCAGAGAAAATCAAAGAGGCCAGAGAGCAGGGAGATTTATCGGAGAATGCAGAGTACGATGCAGCCAAGGATGAGCAGAGAGATATTGAGGCCCGTATTGAGGAGATCGAGAAACTTCTGAAGAATGCAGAAGTTGTGGTAGAGGATGAAGTAGACGTTGACAAGATCAATGTAGGGTGCACCGTATCTGTGCTGGATGTGGAATACGACGAGGAGATTGAATTCCGCATTGTGGGTTCCTCTGAGGCCAACAGCCTGAAAGGAAAGATTTCCAACGAATCTCCGGTGGGTAAGGCTCTTATGGGAAAAGGCGTGGGAGCTGTGGTGAATGTAGAGACTCAGGCAGGAGAATTCCAGTATAAGATTTTGAATATTCAGCGTTCCGTTTAAGTGCAGAAGATCATCCCGGTTGATGGGAAGAACTACAGATTATTAGAAGGAGTGAAGAAAGTGGGAGAAGAAAAGAACACAAAGCCGCAGCAGAAGAATCAGCAGCCTCAGGATGAGAATCAGCTGTTAAAGATCAGAAGAGAAAAACTGGCAGAACTGCAGGAAAATGGAAAAGATCCCTTTGTGATTACCAAGTATGATGTGACGCACCACAGCCAGGAGGTAAAGGATCAGTTTGAGGAGCTGGAGGGAAAGACCGTCTCTCTGGCAGGCCGTATGATGTCCAAGCGCGTGATGGGAAAGGCATCCTTCTGCAATATCCAGGATCTGAAGGGAAATATCCAGTCCTATGTAGCAAGAGACAGCATTGGCGAGGAGGAGTACAAGGCTTTCAAGAAATTGGATATCGGTGATGTGATCGGACTGGAGGGCCAGGTATTCAGGACCAAGACCGGGGAGATCTCCATTCATGCGTCCAGAATCACCCTGCTGTCCAAGAGTCTGCAGATTCTCCCGGAGAAATTTCACGGACTGACCAACACAGATCTGCGCTATCGTCAGCGCTATGTGGATCTGATCATGAATCCGGAGGTGAAGGATACATTCATCAAGCGTTCCAAGATTATTTCCGCTATCCGTACCTACCTGGCCGGGGAAGGTTTTATGGAGGTGGAGACCCCCATGCTGGTGGCCAATGCAGGCGGAGCAGCAGCCAGACCCTTTGAGACTCATTTTAATGCTTTGAATGAGGATTTAAAACTGCGCATTTCTCTGGAACTTTATTTGAAGAGACTGATCGTAGGCGGCCTGGAGCGTGTTTATGAGATTGGCCGAGTGTTCCGAAATGAAGGTCTGGATACCAGACATAATCCGGAGTTTACTTTGATGGAGCTGTATCAGGCTTATACGGATTATCACGGCATGATGGATCTGACGGAAAACCTGTACCGCTATGTGGCTCAGGCAGTGCTGGGCACCACGAAGATTGTTTACAACGGGATTCAGATGGATCTGGGCAAGCCTTTTGAGCGAATTACCATGGTCGATGCAGTAAAGAAATATTCCGGGGTGGATTTTAATGAGATCCATACCCTGAAGGAAGCCAGAGCTGTAGCCAAGGAGCATCATGTGGAGTATGAGGAGCGCCATAAGAAGGGAGATATCCTGAATCTGTTCTTTGAGGAGTTTGCAGAAGAGCATTTGATCCAGCCCACCTTTGTGATGGATCACCCGATAGAGATTTCACCACTTACCAAAAAGAAACCGGAGAATCCGGAATATGTGGAGCGTTTTGAGTTCTTTATGAACGGCTGGGAGATGGCAAACGCCTACTCAGAGCTGAACGATCCTATTGACCAGCGAGAGCGGTTCAAGGCTCAGGAGGCTCTTCTGGCTCAGGGAGATGAGGAAGCCAATACGACAGACGAGGATTTCATGAATGCACTGGAGATCGGTATGCCCCCCACAGGCGGTATCGGCTTTGGAATTGACCGAATGGTGATGCTGCTGACAGACAGCGCAGCCATTCGCGACGTGCTGCTGTTCCCCACCATGAAGACGCTGGGCGCTGCTAAGAACGAAGCGAATAATGCTGCCCAGTCTGTGCAGGCTCACAAAGAAGGCCAGACAGTTTCAGCGGAGGAGGAGCGCACCAAGGAAGCCTCTGTGAACGAAGCAGTCTCGGTAAATACAGAGATCGATTTCTCCAAGGTGGAGGTAGAGCCTCTGTTCGAAGATATGGTAGACTTTGATACCTTCAGCAAGTCTGACTTCCGTGCTGTAAAGGTAAAAGAATGTGAAGCAGTTCCGAAATCTAAGAAGCTTCTGAAATTCGTATTAAATGATGGAAGCGGCGAAGACCGTGTGATTTTAAGCGGCATTCATGATTACTATGAGCCGGAAGAACTGGTTGGAAAGACCCTACTTGCCATCACAAACCTTCCGCCCCGGAAGATGATGGGCATTGATTCCTGCGGTATGATCATTTCCGCTACGCATCTTGTAGAAGGAAGAGAGGGACTGAATGTTCTCATCCTTGATGACAAGATTCCGGCAGGAGCAAAGCTGTATTAAGATGATGTAACGAGGTACCGTTTCACTTTATAACCGAGATGTACTTCATTTGATGAATTTCTGAAAAAACGGCGATTTGCATCAAACTTACATCATTTGAGGCAGAAAATGGTGCAGAGCGAAAAAACACATAATTTAGAGCGTCAGCAGGAAAACAAGTACGAGCGAAGCACGGTAACGGCGTAGCCGTTGGATTTTGGAGTAATGAGAATGAATGGGCAGTCCTAAAACGGGATTGCCCATTTTTAGAAAAATGAAATTATAAGACTATGAAATGAGGCAGCGGATACGGAGAAAGATCCATTTAAGGAATATTTGAGAGAGGCTGAACCGGATAAAGCTTATAAAGGTTATGCTTGGAGTACGGCAATCGGACTTTAAGCGGTAGAAGGACTCAAACCATCTAAATTTGTCTGTGGATGAAATTATCCATCATCTTGCAGTTTTTATTTCACGATTGTGGCAAATCCATATTTTGGGAGAGGGAAATACGAGAACAACAGCGGTATTTTTCAAATGGAATTACTTGAATTGAAAAGTTCTGGCGCTTCTAAACTTATTTCTAATTTGATACACTCAGATACGATTGAACCTGTGTCAGGTTAGCATCCGTGTACAAGAGACAATACGGACGATAGAAGCGTATTGGACATACGCTGATTGAGGACAACGCAGAAAATTTAGCAAATCTCATGGCTTGAGGCGTATTGCCCCCTGTACACGGATGCTAATATTTGATGAGAACAAAATCAGAATTTAAGAAAAAGAATGTTGGATAAAAACGGATTCGGGATTTACAAAAAGAATGTTTGAAAGGATTGAGAAAATGAAGATTAGAAGATACCAGCAGTCAGACTGCAGAGAAATAACAGAACTGTTTTATCACACGGTTCATAAGGTGAATGCAAGGGATTATACAGAAGAGCAGTTGAAGGTATGGGCAAGCGGAAAGGCAGATCTGGAGAAATGGAACCAGTCGCTTCGAGAGCACTTCAGTGTTGTGGCAGTGGAGCAAGGGGGGATTGTAGGATTCGGCGATATAGATAAAACGGGTTATCTTGATCGCCTGTATGTGCATGCGGATTATCAAAGAAAAGGGATTGGAACAGCAATCTGCGATGAATTAGAACAGGCGGTTTCGGAAAATATTGTTACGCATGCATCCATTACGGCAAGGCCTTTTTTTGAAAAGAGAGGGTATGGGGTTGTGAAAGAACAACAGGTAGAACGGCAGGGAGTTTTTCTTACGAATTATGTGATGGAAAAGAAACGGTAAGTTGAAATAACGCCTGCGTATAAAATCTGAGGGGAAAAATGATAAAGGAGGATGGAAGATGAAAGCAAGTTGGGATTACAGAGCTGTATTCTTGGATATTGACGATACAATTTTTGATTTTGAAAAGTGCAGTGAAGGTGCCCTGAAACAGGCATTTGCGGCCTGTGGAATTTGTTTTTCAAAAGAAACATTGACAGTCTTTCGTTTTGTGGATGAAGCGCTTTGGACGCTGCAGAAGCAGGGAGCGCTAAATATTCAGGAAGTATTGGAAAAACGGAGCAGGGAAGTGATGAAGATTCTTGGAAGCCCGGAAAAGGCGGAAACGTTTCAAAGCGTTTTTCAGCAAAGTCTGACGGAGGAAATCTGTCCGGTGGAAGGTATTCAGGAGGCGCTGGAACTTCTATATAATAAAAAGTATTTGGTGTATGCGGCTTCCAACGGGTTTTTACAGATGCAGAGAAGGCGGCTTGAAAAAGCAGGATTGCTGCAGTATTTTCAGGCGCTGTTCGTATCGGATGACATTGGAGCGGAAAAGCCTTCACCTGAATTTTTTCAGGAATGCCTAAGACGCACCGGGCTTCAGGCTTCAGAAATTCTGATGGTGGGGGACAGCCTGGCGGCTGATATGCAGGGGGCGCAAAAATCAGGTTTGGATGTATGCTGGTATAATCCAAAAGAAAAAGAAAATATTCTGCAAGTTCCGCTCCGGGGGGAGATCCGTTCTATGAGAGAGCTGGAGTTCTGGCTGAAAGCCCCCCCCAGGAAGTTTGAGTTTCAGGAGCAAAGCAGTTGCAAAAACAGTGCCGAAAAAAGCAGGGTGAATTGAAAAGGTAAATCTCGAAAAAAGCTGTCAAAAAAACTGTCAAAAAAAGTTGAAAAAAGTGCTTGACATTTTGCTGAAGCAGTGGTAACCTATATGAGCTGTCGCAAACAGCACAGCAGCTTCAATGCGTTTCTTCCCCTTTGTATCTCTTGGCTGAGACAGGGAAAAACAAATTGAAAAAATAAAATAAAAAAGTTGTTGACAAACACAGAAAGATGTGATAACCTATAAAAGTTGCGTCTGACAAATAAGTGAGAGACAACAATGAAGTACCTTGATAACTGAACAGTGAAACAACCTTGAAAAATTCTAAAAAGTTTTATTTTTTA
>CABRXX010000069.1:0-13999 GCA_902475025.1 uncultured Lachnospiraceae bacterium
TGCATCCAACCAAGTATGCAGAGGAGCTTGTTAAGAGAATGGAGAAGAGCGGCGCTAAGGCTTATCTGGTAAATACCGGATGGAACGGCACCGGAAAACGTATCTCCATCAAAGATACCCGCGGCATCATCGATGCGATCTTAAGCGGAGATATCTTAAAGGCTGAGACCAAGAAGATCCCGTATTTCAACTTTGAAGTACCCACTTCTCTTCCTGGCGTTGACACCAACATTCTGGATCCCAGAAACACCTATGCTGATGCTTCCGAGTGGGAAGAGAAAGCAAAGGATCTGGCTGGCAGATTCATCAAGAACTTCGCTAAATACGAAGGAAACGATGCTGGTAAGGCTCTGGTATCCGCTGGACCTCAGTTATAATTTCATTTCAAAACAGAAAGGGCGCCCTATTTCAGGGCGCCTGTTTTATTTTCTTTTTCCCCTCCGTGGACAGGGACGCGTACGTCCCCTTGTCCACAGAGGGGAACCAATGTTGAAACCCATGTCAAAAAGCAAATGTCTCTACCTCCCATGAGGCACGAAATTCTCCGGATCTTCAAAATAAACGTTCAGCTCTGCGCCCATAAACCACAGATACATACAAATATACAGCCAGAGCATCATGATCACCAGTGTTACAAGACCGCCGTAAATTACGGACATATTTTTGGCATAGTCCAGGTATATGGAAAAGAAGTAAGAAAAAGCACACCAGGACAAGGTGGCAAACACTGCCCCCGGAAGCTGACTCAAAAACCGCAGTCTGCGGTTCGGCAAAAACACATACAAAGCAGCGAAAATCAGGGTCAAAAGACACAAAGCCAGAAGGGTCTGAATGTAAATCAGCAGATTCTGATGGCGGCTCAGCAAAGGAATCAGTTCACACAGGTATTCCTGAAACCGGAAACCAAACACCAGGATCGCCATAGCGACGATAAAAGCAATCACCAAAAAAATAGTATAAAGGGAGGCTCTGGCTCTCAGAATCAGATAGTTTCGATTCTCCTCCAGGCCCCGGATATTGTTTAGACCGCTCATCAGGCCCATAATGCCTTTTCCTGCCACCCACATCAAAGATACGGCTACGAAAGAAATCAAAGTAATGGAGCCATCATAAACGTTTCCGACCACTTCTTTTACCGTAGCCAGCATATCCTCATTCAGGATCTTTCCCACTGCATCAATCACCATCTCCTGTGACAGCGGGGTGTACTGAAGCAGGGTAAACATCACCATGAGGATCGGAATCACGCTCATGATGAGATAAAAGCTGGCCTGAGCAGCATACACATTAATTTTATCGTAGCGCATTCTCTTATCAAACTTTATGATAAACTGAACGGCTTTGCTTTCGTTCCATTTTCTTTGCTTCACGTTTCAAATCCTCTCTTACGTTTCCGGATATTCCTCCAGGCTGCAGTCCGGGTAATAATAGCTCAGTATTTCCTCAAAGTTCGCTCCTGCTTTCGCCATAGCTTTGGCTCCATTCTGAGACAACCCTTCCCCATGTCCGTAGCCGCCTCCCTTTAGTATAAAAAGAACGTCTGCTTTTGCTTCCTCCTGCACAGCAGTCTCTTCTTGTCCAAAGTTCGCCCTCTGCCCTGCTGCCCCATTGTTTTTTTTCTCTGTCCCATCGTTTATTTTCTGATCTTCTGAAGTGATCGTTTTCTCTGTCTCTTGGGATTCCTGGACGTAAAACCAAGCGCTGGGCAGCATTCCCACAGAAGTACTGCTGCCGTCCTGCAAAATCAGATCTTCTTTTTTCGGAGAGAGTACCTGGCGAATCTCATACTCCCCTTCCACTATTACCGTTTTTTCTCCGCCTGTAATCTCCAGCACTTTCGCCCGACCGCTTTCCTCCCGCTCTCGTACATTCAGTTCCTCCACAATATCCGGAGTCTCCATCCCGAGGGTTTCCATATTTTTAAGAATGGTCGTCGAAGTAATCCCAGCCTGCCATCGATACCACGGCTCCTGATATTCAAAATCTGTCAGCCTCACACCGCTGATAAAGCTCTGGAAATCTGCCTCCTGTGCCAGATGATCTTCTTTCCCCGCACCGCTGGAAGTAGAAAAATAGTAGATATCCGCCAGCGCGTCCTGTCGCATCAGCACCTGCCCGCTGGTATTCTCCACCGCTTTCCGGCTCTCTTCTGTACTGCTTCTATTATTATACACTTGGAAGGATACACTGTCATCCAAATCAGCCCCGTAATATTGATCCTTGCTCTCCACCATCCGCTTCAGGGCATAGGTTCTTGCGCACACTGCCTGGGCCTTCAGCGCTTCCTCCGGAAAATAAGCGGACATTTCACTGGAAAGAACCAAAGGCAGATATTCCTCCAGCGACACTTCATTGATCACTCGGATCCCCTGATCCGTTTTTTTTAGTTCCAGACACCCACCGTAGGAAGGCGGTGTCTGATCCCGCTTTAAATTCAAAATCTGCAGTTGCCCATCCTCACTGACAGGATAAATCTTCATCCACTTCTTCTCTCCAAGAGTCACTGTCTTGCCTGCGGGTAAAAGCTGCAGATCTTTTCCCGCACGAACGCAAAAATCTGTGGTGCAGGTAATCTGAGGATTTTCATGATAGAGTCCGGAAAAATCGTCTCCCTTGATCAGCACCCGGACAGCCTCAGGAATATCTTCTTGTTTTTCCGCATTTTCCTGTTTCTGATCCTCTTTCGTCATATCATTCATTTCTTTTTTCGTATCTTGAATCTGCTCCGTAATGCCCTGGAAAGCCAAAAGCTCCGAAGCTCCCTCTGTCTCTTCTTTTTCCCCGCCAGCTTTGAAAACCTTCCCCTGTGTTCCTGCCGTCTTTTGTACCTGGGACTGTTGGATGGTATCAGCTACAATCACTGAGGCAAGTACCAGCGTGATCACACAGATCCAGATTTTTGTTTTCATATACTCCCTCCCCGCGGTCTGCTGCAGTCTTTTTCCAAAAAATCACTTCTCCTTTAACAGAAAACATGCTGTTGCAAAGACAGTTCTTATTCTAAATAAGTATATGAAAAGAGGACATGAAACATGTCCTCTCCCAATACCCAAAGTGCCGTTTCCCATATTTTGACTCCTAGCAAAGCTAGGTGGGTAACCGCAGCCATCTCCTCTGTCTTCCACTCATGGGAGGCCTGACATCAGCAATGGCGATATAAGAATCCCATAAAAGTAAATGTAGGTTCAAAATAATAGGATTGTCGAACACCCCAGGCAATATTCACTTGTCCGTATACTCCGGCACATAGAAATGACTCCATCACCTTGCCGTTCTTAACCTAACAGTATTATAACCCAGTATATGATTTTTTACAATAATAAATTCCAAAAAAAGAAGCTCTAAAGAAGCTCTTACAAATTTTAACTTTTTTTAATTTTTATTCCTGAGTATTTTGTGTTATAATGAGTAGCATATCATTTTTATTCTCCTTTATCCTGCTGGAATTTTCTTCCCAACAGGATAAAACCAGCCCGGGTCTTTCGTCAGATATTATTTCACTATATATCATTTTTATTTCCATTGACCATATTGAATGAATATTTTCAGGAGGAGCCTATGAACAATCAACTTTATTCCGAAATCACCCCCGATATTTTTAATTTTTCCAAACAGTGCGAACAGATCAGCTATATTGATCCTGCACTGTATCCCAAATATGATGTAAAGCGGGGACTTAGAGATCTAAACGGTAAAGGTGTGGTGGCCGGACTTACAGAGATTTCCAATGTGGTAGCCAAAAAAAAGGTGAACGGAGAGGAAATTCCCTGCGAAGGACAACTTTTCTACCGCGGACAAAATGTGCGCACACTGGTTCAGGGATTTTCCAAAGACAACCGCTTTGGTTTCGAGGAAATCGCTTATCTTCTGCTGTTCGGAAAACTGCCGGACGAGAAAGAGCTGAAGATTTTCTCTGATATTCTCTCCGGATACCGTACACAGCTTCCCACTAACTTTGTTCGTGATATTATCATGAATGCCCCAAGCCCGGATATGATGAATGTACTGGCCCGCAGCGTACTGACTCTGTACGCCTTTGACGATCAGGCCGATGATATTTCTATCCCCAATGTGCTGCGCCAGTGTCTGCAGCTGATCAGCTTTCTTCCTATGATCTCCGTATACGGCTATCAGACCTATCAGCACTATTACAACGGAAAGAGTCTGTATATCCATACCCCTAATCCCAAACTTTCCTTTGCAGAAAACATTCTGTGGCTTTTGAGAAAAGACGGAAAATATACAGAACTGGAGGCCCGGCTGTTAGACATCGCTCTGGTACTTCACATGGAGCATGGCGGCGGTAATAACTCTACCTTCACTACCCATGTGGTCTCTTCCTCCGGCACAGATACTTACTCTGCTTTCGCAGCCTCTTTAGGATCTTTGAAAGGTCCCAGACACGGCGGAGCCAATATTAAGGTTGTAAAGATGATGAAAGATCTTCAGGAGCATGTGGCAGACTGGAAGGATGAGGAGGAAGTACAGAATTATCTCCGGGCTCTTTTAAACAAAGACGCATTTGACCATTCTGGTTTAATCTACGGTATCGGCCATGCGGTATACTCTCTTTCCGATCCCCGCGCAGAGATTCTCAAATCTTTTGTAGAACGGCTCTCTAAAGAAAAACAGCGTTCAGAAGAATTTGACCTCTATTGCATGGTAGAACGTCTGGCTCCCAGGGTAATTGCAGAGAAAGCAAAGATCTACAAAGGCGTCAGCGCCAATGTGGACTTTTACAGCGGCTTTGTTTACAGCATGCTGAATCTTCCGCTTGAGCTGTACACCCCTATCTTTGCCATTGCCCGCACCGTAGGCTGGAGCGCTCACCGCATTGAAGAACTGGCAAACAACGGAAAGATCATCCGTCCTGCTTACCTTAGCATTGCAGAAGAACAGGATTATGTCCCAATGGCACGGCGATAATATATCTCTGGAAATCCATGAGCAATTTCTGCATTCAGCGCCGGATAGGCTGCCTGAAACCTGCTTAAAAACAGCTGCGCAGCTGAAGGCAAAAAGGGCTGCGGCAATTCCAAGAAGCAGCGCTTCTGTCCAGGTAATACCTGGCCGGAAACGCTCTTCCTCTTGATTTGCCGCAGCCCTTTTATGTTATAGAGTGACAGAAAAGTGCTTTTCTTCCTGCAGAATAAAATCGGGATGCGTGACTGTATACGAAACATTGCAAAACATCCAACGGAAAAATGTACTGTGAAAATAAGCGGTTTTGTCTTTTCCTACCAGAAGGTTTTCTCCGCCTTCTTCACTGCCATCAAATACCAGATCATCACCGCAAAAAACAGCACCATTGACGCATAGTACAAAACTGCAGGAACGGGAGCCACATAATCCTGATACAGCCCCACTGCACCACTTAAGACAGCCGCAAGCCCAAAGGCTAAAAGCCGGATACCTATGTACTTTTTATAGCCCTCCAGATCCTTGCATTTTCTCACATCCGTTTTCTGGGAAACTAAAATTCCCTGTTTGATCTCATTTTTTGCCACCAACAAATAGTAGGCATAAATAATATACAGGCCGCATCCAAAAACAATCAGATCCATCAGCCCAAACATCATACTGGTTTCCATTTCTTTCCTCCTAAATCTTTTTCAAAATCTCCTTTAAACTCACTCTGCTGCCATCTGCCTGCTTTCATTTCCTGCAGCAGTTTCAAAGATCTCCCGGCTCTGCTCCGGAAAATTTTGCCTGGCTCCAAGCAGTACCTTTCCGTGTTCCTTTTTTTCCATTCTCCGCTTGCTTTGAACGTTTACCGACATCCCAGGCTTCTTTTTACCGTTTCCTTCATCTGTCCGGTCTCCACCACCAAATCGTGAAGCACCGGCGCGGTGCGAATCTCTTCAATGGCATTCGGAACTTTCACACCGGACAATTCACATAATCGATCCACCAGTGCAAAATCCGGCAATTCTCCGCATTTTGAATCAATCGCTTCCATCACGCTTCTGGTAAACTTATAAGGACTGGCAGTGGATGCAATCACAGTCTTTGTCTCATCCCCAGTCTCCCGGCTATATTTCTGGTATACACAGGAAGCCACAGCCGTATGGGGATCCAGCACATATCCTGTCTTTTCGTAGACTCTGCCAATCTCCGCTGCTGTCTCTGCCTCAGAGGCATAATTGCCATAAAAATCCTGCAGCTTCTGCTGCATCTCCTCTGTGATCTCATATCTCCCCGTTGCAGAGAGCTGTCCCATCCGCGCTGCTGTCGCCTCAGCATCCCGTCCTGCAATCAGGTAGAGCAGCCGTTCCAGGTTGCTGGAGATCAAAATATCCATGGAAGGAGACGTGGTAAGGATGAACTCCCGATTCCGATCGTAGGCTCCAGTTTGGAAAAAATCCACCAACACCTTATTATCGTTAGAAGCACAGATCAGCTTTGCCACTGGAAGCCCCATCTGTTTTGCAAAATAAGCAGCCAGAATATTTCCAAAATTTCCTGTGGGAACTGCCACATTCATGGCCTCTCCTGCCTTTAGTTTCCCCTCTTTTACCATACGGCCATAGGCATAGACGTAGTATACGATCTGGGGAACCAAACGGCCGATATTGATGGAATTGGCAGAAGAAAACTGAAAGCCTGCCAAATCCAGTTCCCGTTTCAGCTCCTCATCGGCAAACATCTGTTTTACTCCGGTCTGTGCATCGTCAAAATTCCCCTTGATACCCACTACCCAGGTGTTTTTCCCTTTTTGAGTAACCATCTGTTTTTCCTGAATGGGACTGACCCCGTTCTTGGGATAAAATACAATGATCCTGGTACCA
The DNA here is from genome assembly GCA_902475025.1 of uncultured Lachnospiraceae bacterium. Lineage (GTDB taxonomy): Bacteria > Bacillota > Clostridia > Lachnospirales > Lachnospiraceae > Merdiplasma. The sequence goes on from CABRXX010000069.1 coordinate 6,789, forward strand.
GGCACATCCGCAAATCCTGCCAGCGCGGCCTTTCCTGTATCTCCGGAAGTGGCGGTGAGAATCACAATTTCCTTTTCCACTCCATTCTTTTTAGCGGAAACTGTCAAAAGATGAGGCAGAATGGATAATGCCATATCTTTAAATGCAATAGTAGCACCATGGAATAGCTCCAGATACCAGGCGCCAGCCGCCTCCCGCAAGGGCGCAATCGCCTCTGTATCAAATTTTTCATCGTAAGCCCCTGCAATACAGCTTTTCAATTCTTCCTCCGTAAAATCTGTAAAGAACAGGCGCATCACCTCATAGGCAGTCTCCTGGTAACTTAATTCCTGCAGCTTTTCCAGAGGCACTTCCAGACTGGGAATACAATCCGGCATAAACAGACCGCCATCCTCTGCCAGTCCCTTTAAAATCGCCTGGGAAGCTGTCACCGCTGTTTCATGACTTCTTGTACTTCTATAAAACAGTTCCATGTGTTCAACCTCATCTTCCTTTGATTTATTTCTGATTTTTATTCATTGCTTTTGAGTATACCATACCTGTTCCCATTTGAAAAGACAAAAGAAAAAGAGCTGCCGCAAAATGGAAGGAATTCCTTTCCCACATCAGAAAATTCTGATATTGAAAAAAATCCTGTCCATTTTACGGCAGCTCTTTATTCACAGTACTCGCGGAAAGTATAATATTCATGGCCACCGTACTCGAAAAGCCATACCAGTGAAGAATCAAACCAATCTACATTCTGCGAAGCCGCAGAGCTTCTTGCCACAAAAAACAAAGCTCCCTGTGAAAGATCTTCTCCCGCTAACGCCCGATCTACAGCCCGAATCGTAGAGCCGGTAATCTCGCAGGAAGAAATCCTGCCATCCGCTGTGGGAGAAAACTGTGCAGAGCCGTCAACCACTTGCCAAACCACATCATAGACGGTATCCGGGAAATGCGAATCCTTAACACGGTTCAAAACTACGTTTGCCACCAGAAGCTTACTGGTCTCATCTCCTCCGGTAGCCTCCGCCTCCACAATCTGTAAAAGCGTATAGTAATCATTGTAGGACATCTGATTCTCCGCTACTGTCTCCAGCGCATCTTGTCCCAAGGCTCCCGCTGCCTGTACACCTTCCAGAAAGGCATTTCGGTTCACAACGCCTAAATCTACTTCTTTCGTTCCTACCAGTATTTCCTCATTCGCATTCGATACATCTTTCGTCTGTCCTGCCTTGTAGTACGCTTCCATACAGGCCACACCGTTTACCACTCCCATAAGTCCCGCCTGTACAGATCCGCCGCTCTGAGCAGAAACATCACTGACTGCATACACCACGCCCTGGCCCCCAGCGAAAAAACCAGATACCACCAGAACGCATACTCCTGTCAGCAGTATGCCTGACAAAATCAACGCCAAATCTCTGATTTGCTGCTGCAAGATTCTCTGTAAAGAACCTCGGCAGCTTTTCCATACGTTCACTAATAGATCCATAAACTCTCCTAACCTGTTTATTTGTTCTAATAGCATCTCCCCGTACTATCGCCGATTCTTTGCGTCCCCCTATTTATACTGCCTCTGCAACTGTCTATAATTATAAGAAATTTTTATCATAATGTCAATATATTTTTCACACTTTTGTAATATATCCCTCTGTTTTTCCGGTTTTTTCTTCAACAAAAAATGCCAAAGGCCGTCTGTTTTCGACATTTTTCGGCTTTTGGCACGTTTGTTAATATTTTTGTAACATTTACCTATTTATCTTTTACCATATTGTTTACCGCTGTCAGCAGTCCATCAATGGATGCCCGGATAATATCTACGTTCAATCCAGCCCCCCAGTAGAGCATTCCGGTACTTCTCTCCCGGATCCCCACATAGGCAATTGCTCTGGAGCTGGAGCTCTGTTCTAACGCATGCTCCTCATAAGTGACCAGATCATATTCCAGACGATAATGACGTTTAATGGCATTGCTTACTGCATTCAGACGGCCATTTCCGGAAGCAATAATCACATTGGTTTTGCCCTGGAAGGTAGTCGTCACCTCTGCGATAATACCATTGTGCTGTTTGAAATGAACCTCCGTAATCTGATAGGGAACTGACACATTTTCAAATTTTTCTTTAAAGAGACTGAAGATCTCTTCCGGCATCATTTCCTTATGTCCAGTATCGGAAGCTGCCTTCACTGCATAGCCCATAGCTTCCCGCATCTTCTTGGGCAGCCGCAATCCATAGTGCTGCTCCAGAATATAACCCACACCGCCTTTACCGGACTGGCTGTTAATACGAATTACATCCGCATCGTAGCAGCGGCCGATATCTGTAGGATCAATGGGAAGATAGGGAACTGTCCACAGCTCCTCCTTTCTCTCCTCCCTGTATTTCATTCCCTTGGCAATGGCGTCCTGATGAGAACCGGAAAAAGCTGCAAATACCAGAGCGCCGCTGTAAGGACTTCTCTCATCCACTTTCATTCCTGTATACTGCTCATACTGCTCGCAGACAGAAGGCATATCAGAAAAATCCAGTTCCGGATCTACCCCTTGAGCATAAAGATTCATAGCCAGCGTCACAATATCCACATTTCCAGTTCGCTCTCCATTGCCAAACAAAGTACCCTCAATCCGGTCTGCGCCCGCTAAAATCCCCAGCTCTGCATCAGAAATGCCGCAGCCTCTGTCATTGTGAGGATGCAGAGACAAAATCACATTATCCCGGTATTTCAGATTTTCACTGATATATTCAATCTGGCTGGCATACACGTGGGGCATGGAAAGCTGCACTGTACTGGGAAGGTTGATAATGGCCTTTCGGTCAGCTGTGGGCTGCCAGACATCCAAAACGGCATTGCACACCTCCAGGGCATACTCCGGTTCTGTGCCTGTAAAGCTCTCCGGGCTGTACTCAAAGCGATACTTCGCTCCCGCTTCCTCTGTCAGATCCTTCAGAAGCTTTGCCCCGTCTACCGCAATCTTTTTAATCTCCTCCTTTGATTTGTCAAACACCTGCTCCCGCTGAGCCAGGGAAGTAGAATTGTATACATGCACTACTGCATTTTTGACCCCTTCCAAAGCTTCAAAGGTTTTTCGGATAATGTGTTCTCTGGCCTGAGTCAGTACCTGCACCGTCACATCGTCCGGAATCATATCACGCTCAATCAGCGTTCTTAAAAACTGATATTCTGTGTCAGAGGCAGCAGGAAATCCCACCTCAATCTCTTTAAATCCTACTTTCACCAGAAGGCTGAAAAAATCCAGTTTCTGTTCCAGGGACATAGGCACTACCAGTGCCTGATTTCCGTCCCGCAAATCTACGCTGCACCAAATAGGAGCATGATCCACATACTCTTTTTCTACCCACTTGTTGGATGTAACCGGCGGCATAAAATATTGTCTGGTATACTTCCTGCAATTCATCATTCTAACATTCCTCCATGTTTTCATTTTTTACAACTCATTTCGGCGGGGATGTTGCACAATGCTCATTTCGGTGGATTTTCGGTGTGTTTTTCTTTTAAAAGATATTATTTTTCGGAGAAAAATCACCTGAAAGAGTACCGCCGCAGGTATTTTGCAATCAATGTCCTTATCTTATTGGCATTGATTTCGCAACATCCCCTTTTTGTTTCATAGAAAAAAATTCCTATGAAATAAAAAAAACTCCCAATCCCCATGGCTTACAGCCACAAGAGACGGAAGATTCTAAATCTTTCGCGGTACCACTCCTGTTCGTGAAACACTCACGCACTCATCGGATACGGATCTGCATAACCAGATCATATACCCTTCCCGAATAACGGCCGGAACCCGTCTGCGCCTACTCTAAAACCTGTGTCCTATTTGGGGCAGCCGCTCAGAGGTCAGTTCCCCTTCTCTCCTCCGCTGTCTCGCATCACCCGGCAGTTTTCTGTATCTGGCAGGAAAGGTACTACTCCTCATCTTCGCATTTTGGTTCAGTGAATTATTAACACTTTAACACTTCTTTTTAAAAAAGTCAATCTGTTTTTCAATTTTTCTCTAACACTTTAAAGTAATAATTTACAGATTGGCAAAGAACGATTATAATAGTATCCGTGATGTCTTATCGCATCAGGCTGCCGTGGGCAATACTACTGCTCTCTGCACACTGATGCCGGACGAATGATAAACATGGGAGGTATCTATGCTTTCTTCAATTTCAAACTTTTTTGTCACAATCATCGAAACAGTCTATTCCTTTCTCTGGGGAGATCTGTTTTTTATCCCTTTGCCGGGCGGCGGACAAATGGGAGTTTCTCTTCTGGTTCTGCTCCTAGTTCCCACGGGAATCTATTTCACGATCCGCACCCGCTTTCTTCCTATCCGACTTTTTCCTGATATGATCCGCGCGCTTACCGAAAAAAAGGAGAAAACATCCGGGAGCCTTTCCACCATGCAGTCCCTGATCGTCTCCACTGCCACAAGGGTTGGCATGGGGAATCTGGTAGGCGTGGTAGCTGCCATCTCCGCCGGAGGAGCCGGAGCTGTTTTCTGGATGTGGCTCACCGCCATCATCGGCTCCTCCACTGCTTTCATTGAAGCCACCCTAGCGCAGCTTCACAAAGAAAAGGATCCTCTCTACGGCGGATACCGCGGCGGTCCAGCCTACTATATCCATCACTATGTAAATCAAAAGAGAGGCAGCAAATCCCCAAGGCGCTCCATTCTGGCCGTACTGTTCGCTCTATCCGGCCTGATCTGCTGGTGCGGCATCAGCCAAGTGATCGGAAATTCGGTCTCTTCTGCCTTTAAGAATGCGTTTCACATTCCGCCCCTCTACACTACCATTTTTCTGGTAGTACTGGCTGCCCTGATCGTTCTGAGAAAAAATGCATCGGTAAAAGTATTAGACATCCTGGTGCCTATCATGGCTGCCTGCTACTTTGCTGTCACTATTTTTCTTGTCCTCCTTCATATTGGACAACTGCCGCAGGTGATGGCCCGAATTTTCCAGGAAGCCTTTGGTTTCCGTCAGGTAGTGGCCGGCGGCTTTGGCGCTGTGCTGATGAACGGAGTGAAGCGCGGTCTTTTCTCCAACGAGGCCGGCTCCGGTTCTGCCCCCTGTGCAGCAGCTGCTGCGCAGACCGATCACCCTGCCAAAGTAGGACTTACCCAGGCTCTCGGCGTATTTATCGACACCATTGTAATCTGCAGCTGTACCGCCTTTCTCATGCTTCTGGTTCCCGAAACCATTACAAACGGGCTGGAAGGCATGAATCTTCTCCAGGCTGCCATGAATTACCATCTTGGAACCTTTGGAGTTGTCTTTATCGCCATTATTCTAGGCCTATTCAGCTTTTCCACTTTTATAGGAATCCTGTTTTATGCCCGCTCTAATCTCTCCTATCTTTTTGGAGACAAATGGTGCTTCCAGACAGGATACAAGCTCCTGGCTCTGGTTATGTTGTTTATCGGCGGACTGGCTGCCTACACAGTTGTCTGGGATCTGGGGGATGTGGGAATCGGACTGATGACTATCTTCAACATTCTGTTTCTCTATCCCCTCTCAGGTCAGGCCCTTCAATCCCTGAGAGAGTATGAGAGCACCCGGAAAAAGAAACGCAAAAAAGCAAACGGAACGACTGTTTAAAATCATCATTATTATCATAAAAATGCCGTTCAGGAATGAAAGGTTGCAAAATGATAATCCCAGTGGATTTTCGATACGTTTTTCTCTGGAACAGGTTCGTTTTCAAAGAAAAATCACACCATGGAATACATCTGGAAACATTTTGCAACCTTCCCTTTTTCTATGCCTCTATTACGCTGCGCTTCCCCTGGGATCCTGTTTCTCTTTTCTGCAGGTCTGTTCAAATTCTTTCAGCCTGCGCTTCGCTTCCATGCTCAGATAGCGTGGTACCTGAATTTCTACTGTCACATACTGATCCCCATGCACAGCTGGCTGATCCATCTTTACAATTCCCTTTCCCCGCAGACGGATCTTGGTTCCGCACTGCGTTCCGGGCTTCAGGCTGCACATCACCGTCCCTGTAATGGTCTCCACCGGTACCTCCCCGCCAAACACAGCTGTTGTAAAAGGCACCTGAACCACCGTATAGATGTCAGCTCCCTGGCGTTTAAAACCCGGTTTTTCCAACACAGACACCTTCAAAAGCAGATCCCCAGGCGCTTTGCCTCCTGCCCCTGGCTCCCCTTTCCCTCTCAGACGAATCGTTTTCCCCTCCGAAATACCAGCCGGAATATGGACCTCGTACGACTCCATCGTTCCATCGCCTTTTTTGAAATGCACCAGTTTTTTTCCGCCGAAGGCCGCCTCGTCGAAAGTCAGGGTAATCTCTCCACTCACATCCCGCCCCTTTGCCATATATGGGCGTCTGTTTCCCCATGGGCCGGAGCCGGATGGCTTCTGATACCTTCCATACTTTTCCTGATCCCCAGTGTCACGATATCCGGAAAAGCCTCCAAAATCGGAACCATGGAAGGAAGAATGAAAGAATTCATTCAGAATATCATCCATATTTCCGGCGCCTCCTTCAAAATGATATTCCTGCCAATCGTCGGTTCCTCCTCCAAAGCCTGAAAAACCAGATCGATATGAGCCTGAGGTTTCCGCTCCACCCTCAAATGCTGCATGACCAAACTGATCATACAATTTTCTTTTCTCCCTGTCTCCAAGAACATTGTATGCTTCTGTTGCTTCTTTAAATTTTTCTTCTGCCTGTAAATTTCCTTTGTTAGAATCAGGATGATATTTTTTTGCCAATTTCCGATAAGCTCTTTTTACAGAGGCTTCATCCGCCTGTTTGTCAACCCCCAGCACTTCGTAGTAATCTTTTTTTCTGTTCAAATCTTCCACCCCCTCTTGGTTTATTTTTGATTTTCTTGAGATCTTTCATATAACAAAAGGACAAGCTCCTTTTCTCGGATACCTGCCCTCTGCCTTCCATTTCTCATTCTATGGTCTTATGCTTCTTCTGCTTCTCTTTCTTCTTCCAAAACTTTATTGTTCACCGCTACAATGGTTACCACAATATCCTCTGGATCTGTCAGCAGTTCAATCTTTTCATTGCCCGCGATCTCCAGATCTTTCACACGAACAGTATCACCGACTCTCATATTTCCTACATCCACAATCACCTGATCAACCAGATCCTCCGGAAGTGCCTTATAAGAAATTTCTTTCAAAGCCTCGTCCAGAACTCCGGTAGTCACCTGCTCATGGTTCTTCAAAATCACCTCTGCAACCG
>CABRXX010000070.1:0-13686 GCA_902475025.1 uncultured Lachnospiraceae bacterium
GCAGATGATTCATTGTAGTATTGCTGTCCACACACAGACGATAAATCATTCTGGACTTAATTCCTGCCGTTTTACTCATCTGAGCAATCAGGGGATTTAAGGTCTCTTTAATGATTGCATCCTGAAGCTTTTTCTTTCCTCCTGGCTTCATGGATTCAATGATCCGATTGATCACATCTGCTCCGTAACGAATCTGCCCATTTCCTGTGGAACCCTTTGCCAAAATTTTACCGTTCCGCATATCGATGATCAGAGCTGCCACAGAGGTCGTTCCAATATCCACAGCCATTCCGCAGATCTTCAGCTCCTCTTCCGGCGCGCAAAGATCCAGAACTTCTATTTTCCCCTGGCCTCTGCGTATCACACACTGCACATCAAAATTATATTTTCTAAGCGTCTCCGCCATATTTTTCATTACATAGAAGGGAACCTTCACCTGATCTGTTGTACACACATCAGCTACCGCCCGCGTTACCCGCTCCAGGTCCGGCATCGTATCATCCAGAGAGGGCGGCGTCATGGTGACCCGAATCACATCCAGGTCATTTTTAAAACCAATTCCTGCTTCCTGGATCTCTTTTTTTGTATGTTCAAAAATTGCAATTTCTTCGGCAGAATCCAAATCTGCCACTTTCATTCTGCCCTTGTATGCGGAAGCAATATCCGGTACCATGACCTCAACATCATCTATGATCTTGCTGACACAGGCCAGTCTCCACCCCTGTGCGTACTCCTCCTGAGTAATATGGGAGGTCTTCTGGCTATCCAACTCGCCGCTTAAAAGCTGTACCTTACACTTCCCACAAGCTCCATTTCCGGAACAGGGGGCATCAATGGCCACATTTGTTTTTCTGGCTACCTCCAGAAGATTTTCTCCAGGAGCAACAAATGCTTCCACATCATCGCCGTCTTCAAATTTAAAGGTTACTTTGTACATGATTGTTTCCTTTCATACCATGATCTCTGCCGCAGGGACAAAGGTCTCCGGCAGCCGATTTTGCCTTTCTAAAAAGAGACTGCCGCAAAAAGCTCTGCCGTTTGCCACAGTCTCTTTCATTGGTGACAATAGGTTTCTGCAGCCTATTGTTTTAGATCAGACATCATAAACTTTCTGGATTGCCCGGTATCTGTCCAGGAAATGTCCTACATTTCCTTATGTCTCCGAAGCGCCCAGAATCTTCCGCCTTTTTTACAGTTCCAGATAGGAATCTGCATACAGTGTATTGCCCTTGAATACGTCACAGGATTTAATGGTCTCCATGAGACGAAGATCGTTGGGGTTCACAATCGCAGAGGTCAGACCCTGCATCATAGCCATAGCAACCAGAGCAGAATCCATGATAGGACGGATTGCCTTGGGCATACCATTGGAGTTATTGGACAGACCTCCAGTAGAATTCAGTCCCATATCAGAGAACATCTTAATGCACTCCAGAACCTGCATCTGCTTGTCCTGCATTCCCTTAACAACCAGGAACAGGGGATCAAACCAGATATCCTCAGCTTCCATACCATGTTCCAGACCTCTCTCCAGAAGTGTCTGGCAGTACATCATACGCTCATCATTATCCTTTGCAATCCCTTCCCCGTTGCACAGTGCGATACAGATTGCATCATTGGCAGCAGCCAGATCCAGATATCCGATTCTTCCGGAAGCATCCGCAGAGTTTACGATGGGTTTTCCTTTTGCACGATTGTAAACGGAAATACCAGCCTCAATCGCTTTCATGTTGGAAGTATCCAGTGCCAGAGGAACATTATCAAAGTTACTCTGCAGCAGCTGAACAGCCCATTTCATCAGGTCTTCTCCATCGCTCTCAGCCGGTCCGATATTTACATCCAGATAAGTAGCGCCAGCATCCAGCTGCTGTTTTGCTCTTGCCAGAATCGGCTCCGGATCTCTCTGTGTGAAAGCTTTGTTAATGATGGGGGCTGTGGTGGAAAGTCTCTCACCAATTACTACAAATTTTCCCATTGTTGCGTCTCCTTTTATTTTAATATTTTATATATTTCTGTAATCATGTCAGGGTCAAAAATTTTGGCCCTGACATTTGTGATGAGGATTGCTCCATTCATCAAATCTTACTGCATATCTTTCAGGAATTTTACCAGCTGAACTGCTTCTCTAGGTGCTACGATGATCTCCCAGCCCGGCAGTTTTGCCTCCAGCTCGCCTTTCAGCACGGCAACCTTACCAGGAATGCACAGTTTACGGCATTTGATTTTGCCTTCAATATCCTGTTCCTGGAAGAACTTGGCAATGGAGGAGGAGGAGAACTTACCTGCTGCCCAAGATGTCAGTACGGACAATCCGCCTGCATCATTGATGATCAGGTTACAGGGAACTCCGGATCTCTCCAGCTCACCGGATACTACGAAATAGGTCAGAGCAAAGTCTACCGTGGTCAGGCAGATAGAATTTTCATCAGCTCCGTTGATGGGGTAAATACCCGGCTCAACCTTCATGGGCTTCTGAGGATCTGTGAAGATATTCTGTCTCATGCCATAGAGCGGAAGTGCTTCTGCATAGGTCATCTGATCCATCACTACGATGGAACCGTATTTCATGGTAAATACGGAAGCCAAAGCTGCCTGCAGATGAGCGTCGCCCTTAGCCAGCTCAGCTACATTTACGATGGACGGATATCCGCAGGTTCTGTTGCCGTCTTTGATGGCAGCTTTTCTGAACTGAACTGCTGTTGCATAAGCAGCTTTGATGGAGCTGGTGTTTGCATTGATCAGAAGATTTTTGTTGCCCAGTTTCTCCAGTGCAGCCACGGTATCAAACAGCTCGTCATCGCTAGCACCCTTTACGCCAAGAGCTACCCCTGCTGCTGAAGCTACACCGTTCATAGCTTCATAGTTTGCAGAAGTTGCACCATTTAACACCGGCTTAGAATCCTTGCATACTTCCAGGGCAGCCTTAGCAACCTCAGGATCCTCTACATTCAGGATCAAAACACGGTTCAAAGCTGCAGCCTTCTTCACCAGCTCTACATATTTATCCGCTCCGCTTGCTGCGTCGTAGTTTACATAAATCATCTCTACGAACATTCTCTCGCCGATACGATCATAATCTATCTTGGGAATCTCAGCCAGCTTTGCATCTACAGCGGCATCATCCATGCAGGAGCACAGAGATACTGCATATCTGGTTTTGCTTACAAATGTTTTTTCATGTCTGAACAGAACAGTCTCTCCGCCCAGAGAATACTCATTCTCACCTGTGCCGACTTTAACTGTCTTCATGGGCGGTGCGGTAGCCTCGCTCATAGCAGCTTTCGCATCCTCTGAGAAGTAGGGGCAGGCGTCAATGCTCACTGCGCCCTGTGCAACCTTCATAGAGAAAGCCATACAGGTGGGAGAACCACACTCTTTACAGTTTTTCTTCGGTGATAATTTAAAAATATCAAGACCTTTTAATGCCATTGTTTCTTTCCTCCTTATGTCCCAATTATACTAATTCTTTGATCAGCTTTGAGATCGTTGCAACTGCTACTGGATGTTTCAAAATCACTGCATTGGAACCAGAAACCAGAACTGCTGCTGCAGTCTCAATCTCCATGTCGATTCCTCTCTCTTCCACCGGACCCCATTCAGGCATGTCGGCTTCAGAAGCCATAGATTCTTTTACACTCCAAACCTCGGATGCAACCGGAGTAACGATAGGCATCTGCAAAGTAGCATCTCCCTGAGAAAGAGCTGCTGCTTTTACACGGTCCATGGTAGAGATCACATACTCAAAACCATAACCTGCAGAAGCACTTCCAATGTTCATAGCAATACTCTGTGCATTTACACCAAGCTGGGTCAGCAGAACGTTCAGCTGCTTAGCCAGGTTGATATCTACAGAAGACTCAGCGCCTACAACCTGCTTGTAAGCAAGACCTGCTGCCGCACCTACAGTCTTATAGTTTTCTTCCTTTGCAGCCAAAAGAAGAGCGTTCTTTCCGTCAAGAGCTTCGGCTACCTTGGTAAGCAGCTCTGCATCCTTCTCCACATTCTTGCATCCGCAAACAGTCAGAGGAAGATCAACAGCCTCTGCTACTTCCTTCACCAATGCTACCAGCTCTTCTGTGGACTTATTCAGTCCGTTGGGATCTCCGCCTTCCAAACGCAGGCTCAGGAAATCAACGCCTTCCATGGAAGCGGCCTTTTTCGCCATATCCACTACAGTCTCGCATCCCTCGTAGTACTTCTGTACGCACTCCGGCTCTGCAGCCAGCCCGCCGTCAGTAATCTCAATCCCCACCTTAGGAGCATTCTCAATGGGAGCGTCGAAGGTATAAAACGGAAGAACGTTTTCACCGCCCAGAGTAATTGCTTTGTCACCAGTACCAATGGTCAAAGTATTGATGCTGGCATTAAATTTTCCAGATTTTGCTGTAAATGGCATTTCTATAGTACCTCCTTCAAATTTTAAATAACTGGCACCAGGCTCTGGCAAAACCAGGTGCCAGGGGCAAACTTATATGTATAGAGAATAGACAAAAATGCTGCGCATTTTCTCGTTAAATCAGCAGCCCTTCGGGCCTTGCAGCTTTCTTTCAGATTTACCGTGCCTAGACTTGAAAATGCTGCGCATTTCCTCGTTAAAAAATCATGCTGTACTTACAGAAGTTCACTTTTTGTGAACTTCTGCTTCGCACATCATTACGGAAAATTTGCTATGCAAATTTTCCTAAAAACAGCTTCGCTGTTTTTGATTTTTTACATCATCGGTTCCATGGAGAGGGCAGGATGTCCCTTCTCTTCCAGGAATGCCAGTAAGGTCTCGGGGTCTTCTGCCACAGTCTCATCACCGATCATATCTGTGAAGTTCTCGATACCGTACAGTTCCTTTGCAGTCTCATTCAATCTGTCAGCCACTGTCTCTTTCAGTTCCTTGGGCATCCATACGATACGTGCTACGCCGCCCTCAGCCTTCATGAACTTCTTGGAAGCAATAAAGTGTTTGCCGTGACCCATAAAGCCAGGAGTCTGCACACCACCGCCGGTCATGGAAGCCAGCTCGGAGAAGGTCATTCCGATAGGAGTCATGCCTGCGTACTCACGGTTAGCGATACATACGCCATTGGAAAGAGGCTCAATACCGCAGATACACTCAAAACATCCGCAGGAAGTCATGGGCTTCTCAATAATAGAATACAGAGATACATCGTCCAGAGCGCCCTGTGAGAACTTACGAACTGCTTCGTTTACATCTTCGTACTCACCGATCCGCTCGTCGATGACACGCTCCTTGGTAATTACCTGGCAGGGACCCTGAGGATCCAGCTCATTGGTAGCCTTTGCATCCAGCCATGAAACAGCGCCGCAAAGTCCCAGTCTCTCCGGAGTTACCACGCATACGTGGGATGGGGAGAATGCCTGACACATAATACAGCTGTAGTATACCGGTACGCTCTCGTCTGTCAGAGAAGTCAGTCTCTCATCACGCTTATCAAAGGCCGGGATAGCCAGCTCATGACGAAGTTTTGTGCAGTCCTCTGCATTGGTGTAAATCTTTACCTGACACTTGTCCACCACAGCTGCGAACTCGCTCTTTACTTTTGCATAAAGGACTTCGCCGATGTGTTTCAGACGGAAACCTGCATTGTAGGTATCCTTGCTTACACGGATACGGATCATATCACGCTGTCCGGTATGCATCATACCTTCTACACAGTTTAAATAGCTGTGGAACTTACGCTCAAATACCGGCTCAAAGTCGGTCTGCATGCTCTTTCCTGCCACTTCCACCACATAACCGATGGACTGCTTAGAACCTTCCGGCATCTCGTCAATATCCGGTCCGATCACTTCAATCTTATGATCCTCGATTTCAGAAGCTTCCTTCGTCTGTACCAGCTCGAAGCAGTCTACACGGGAACCGTCGAACTCAACCTGCATATCGCCGCGGCGGATGATCTCTCCCTCAAATGCGGAAGCAAATGCCACCGGAATATCAATGTTGGTGATCTTGATCTTAATATCTCTTGCCTCCAGAGAGGTAGCGTTGAACTTGGAAACGTCCTTCTGTACGATCAGGCTCTTGGGAACCCGGAAGGTCTCCTCGTTGGTGATTACCGGGAAGCCAAGAGCAATGGCACCGGCTCCGCAGGCTACGATCACTTCATCCAGAGGAGCGAAGGCATTTACAAATGCCGGCACACGCTCAAAGGTGTATTTCATCAGAGCTGCTGCATCTCCTCCTGCCACATTACCAAAGATCAGAGCTGCTCTTACTGCTACAGATACAACGTGGATTACAGAGGTTACATCCTTACCCAGCGGAATTACACGCACATTTGCACCGGTCTTGTAGCCAAGCTCCTCACACTGATCAATAATACCGCCTACCAGTGTTACCAGGATACCCTGTGCCTGATAGGATTTTACCAAATCCACACCTTCCTGAGCGGTGGGAGCTGCTCCCAGGATCACTGCTACGCCAGGAATATCTCCGGTTACCAGAGGCACACCCAGCTCACGGATCACTGCATCTGCCAGATGGCCATAGCAGGGAGCTTCATAAGGAGTGGGGTTATCAATATATTTCAAAACCTCAATAAACTCTGCGCAAAGAGCAGTTGCAATACCGCTCATGAAAGCGTCATTCAGTCTGGGAGCTCTGGTCATCAGGCTCTTTACCACGCCAAGAGCTTCCTTCAGCTCTCCCAGGTTGCCCACCTTGGTGCCTGTTACACCGAAGTAACAGGGAAGGCTGTATGCGGTGTCCGGAAAAGCAACGGCTTTGTCCGCACCATGCTGTGCAATCGCAGCATCGATAGCCTGCTCAGTGAGACCATACACTGCGTCATTTCCCTTGAATATAACATCAAATAAAGTCAATGTTTTTTCCTCCAATCATTTATTTCCTTCAATGCGTGCTTTGATGGTCCGTATCTCCTCAACGGCTGTCTGGCTGAAATCATAGGGAGATTTTCCCTGACGATCTGCATCAATCACCTCTGAATTGTAGTGAACAAAGCCAAGCAGATCTTCCGGCGGAATTTTGCTGCGGATAAACGCTTCATCTTCCGGCCCCCGCACCTTATTGGCAACCACTCCTACCTGGCGAACTCCAAGGCCCTCTGCCAAACGCTTTACGTTTTTGTAGGTCTGGATGCTCCTGGCTCCCGGCTCGATCACTACCACAAACTGATCCATGCCCTGAGTAGTTCCTCTGCCAAGATGCTCAAGCCCTGCCTCCATATCCATGATCACCACATCGGAACTCCGAAGCATCAGATGATTAATGATCCGCTTCAGCATCACATGCTCCGGGCAGACACAGCCGCTGTTGGCAGTCTCCACCGTTCCCAGCACAAGAAGCTTTACACCATTGCACTTCTTTGCGTATTTATCCGGAATATCATCTACCTTGGGATTGATGCGGAATACCTTATTAAACTCATCTGCTCCCGTGCGTTCCTCCACCAGCTTCCGCATCTTGGAGATCGGCACGATCTCATTTAATTCCTCTTCCGTAAATCCTAAGGCCAGACCCAGATTTGCATCAGGGTCCACATCAGCTGCCAGTACGCTTTTTCCTTCTTCCGCGTAAAGCCTGGCCAACGTGGCAGCAAAGGTAGTTTTCCCCACCCCGCCTTTTCCGGTAATAGCAATTTTCATAATATAACCACCTCAAGTTAATTTAGTCAGAAATGAGCTTCACTTCCAGCGATATCTTAGATACCGATTGCTGCTCTCTTTTCCTCGATCCGGTCGATCATCTTATCAACCAGCTTGTCGATATCCTTCTCAACTGTGTAAGCAGCTTCAACCCACTCTCTCACGCCATCTGTCAGGAGTCCGGCAACCTCATCCGATCCGGAAACATAGGGATCTACGCCCAGGAAAGTATCAATACCAGTACCAACCACATAGTTACCAATGGAAACAGCTTTCTCAGACATCCACTCAGGAGCACATCCAACTACCGGCAGCTGGGAAATATTCAGACCGGAATCTTTTGCCAGCTCTGCCACCAAAACCATCATACGGGAAATATCCACGCAGGATCCCATATGCAGTACAGGCGGGATATCAGCCAGCTCACAGACTCTCTTCAGTCCAGCACCGCAAAGCTCTTTTGCATCCTTATCCATCAGACCAGCCTTTGCAGCAGCCTGTGCGGAACAGCCGGAAGCCACAACGATGATATCGTTGGCGATCAGCTTCTTCATCAGTTCAATGTGTGCATAGTCAGGACGAACCTTGGGGTTATTGCAGCCAACCATAGCCACAGCGCCACGGATAACACCGGAGGTAATACACTCGATCAGGGGCTTGGTCGTTCCCGTCTCATCTACCTGAGAGTTGGTAACACCGTCAAGAGTCTTAACAATAGCCTCTACAGAGTAACCTACGGTAGCCTTCTGCTTCATATCCGGAATGTAAACCAGATCCGGCTTTCTGTTCTTAAAGTTTTCAATGGCCATCTTTACGATTGCCTTTGCATTCTCATCTGCGGTCTCAGCATTAAAGCGGATGTACTCGGAATCCGGCATCTGAGCAATGGGAGAAGTGGTAACAAATTTCGTGTGGAAACATTTGCTCAGAGGTCCTAATGCTGGGAAGATACACTGAACATCCACTACGATCGCCTCGCAGGCACCGGTAAGAACCACGTTCTCCTGCTGCAGGAAGTTTCCTGCCATAGGAATACCGCGACGCATAGCAACCTCGTTGGAGGTACAGCAAACACCGGATACGGTGATACCCTTAGCACCCATCTCCTTGGCGTAAGCGATCATCTCCGGATCATCTGCATACTCACAAATCATCTCAGACAATGAGGGATCATGTCCATGCACTACGATATTTACGTTCTCAGCGTTCATAACGCCCAGGTTTGCCTCTGTATCAATGGGCTTGGGAGTGCCAAACAAAACGTCAGAGAACTCTGTTCCGCACATGGAACCGCCCCATCCGTCACAAAGACCAGCTCTTAAGGACTGACGAATCAGTGCCTCCGGCTTGGAAGAACATCCCATATGAGTCATATGTAAAGAAGTGGCAACCTCACGGTCAATCGCCCGAGGTGCAATCTCTGCTTTTTCCCAAAGCTCCTGGGTATGCTCCGGCAGACGGTTCATAAAGTTCTGATACCCGAAGGGCTTACCATACTCTAAAAGAGCGGTCTCAGCCATCTCATGAGCCAGATCATAAATATCCTTGCCCTCAGTCTCTACGCCCCACTCCTTGGCAATACGAATCAGCTTCTCAGGATCTTTTACTTTGTAAGGCCCTTCCGGTTTTGCACAGTGCAGAGTATGACAGATCTCACGGCCATGATCAGAGTGAGTAGCAGCTCCGCCTGCAGTAAATTTCAGATAGTTACGTCCTACGATGCCATGAACATCACAGCCGCAGATTCCTCTGGGTGCCTTGGGTGTAATACGGCAGGGTCCCATAGAACAGATACGGCAGCAAACGCCCTGCTCACCAAATTTACAGTGAGGAGTCTGATTTGCCACACGATACTGCCATGCGTCAGCGCCTACTTTCTTGCCGGTTTCAAGCAGTCGGTTTGTAGCCGCTTCAAACTCTTCCACTGTTGTCATTTTAAAGTTTCCCATTACTTACCTCCTTGTTTTGCTTTTCCCGGTTTTTTCCGGTTTATTTTTAACACGGCTGCCCCGCCGATGGGTCCGGCAGGGTCTTCCGCATTGCTAACATGGGATGCCCTTACAGGCCCAGCTTTTCCATAATCTGGTTCAGGGCAGCTCTCACTGGTGAATTTTCTGGAAGCTCAACCGTGGGTTTTCCTTCACAGTCGTATTCATAGACTTCCGTACTCTGGGGAATCACACCCAGAAGTGTAAGCCCCTGGTTGTTGATCTCCTCCATCGTGCCTTCATTTAACTTTCCTTCGGGAGCACGGTTTACGATCAGCCCCATAGTCTTTGGCTTCAGATCCAAATCCTTTGCCAACTGTGCAATCCGGCCTACGGCCTGAACGCCTCTTCTGGAACAATCGCTGACCAGTATCAATGCATCCACCTTGGGCAGTATCCCTCTGCTCATATGCTCCATGCCGGCCTCATTGTCCACCACTACATAAGGATAGTGAGGAGTGAGTTTCTGCAGCTGTGCCTGCAAAAGACCGTTGACAAAACAATAGCAGCCCTTGCCCTGGCTCCGCCCCATCACCAGCATATCAAAATCATCATCCTCTATCAGGCACTGGTTTATCATATATTCCATATAATCGGACTTGGACATGCCCACAGGTATCTTCCTTTGAGCCGCTTCCTCCGATCTGGCCACTTCCTCTCTGATGTCCCCCAGCGTCATCTCTACCTCAACGCCCAGAACTTCATTCAGATTGGAATTTGCGTCTGCATCCACAGCCAACACGGGAGCTTTCCCCTTTCTGCACAGGTATTGAATCATCAGTCCGCACAGAGTCGTTTTTCCCACGCCGCCCTTTCCTGCAACCGCTATTGTAAATGACATATATTTCCGCTCCTTACTTTTTGTTCTGCGCACACAGGTGCGCTTATCTGCCAAAACCTTCACACAGAGATACTCCTGCTGGTGAAGCTAGCAATTAATCTGTACTTTGCCGCCAGTCAAATCTGCCAGAACCAAGGTTCCCTGAATGGTCCTTTCTTCCCCCATCACATCTGTCAGTGTGATGCGGTCTCCATCCACCTGAATCTTGCTTACATACTCCATAATGATGCTGTCTGGCTCTGTGGCTTTGTAAACAGTGGAAAGGCACATATTTCCACCTCCTATTCTATGAACAGGCAGTTTTCAGGTTCTCTGTCCTAACCTTCCTTTGCCATAGAAAGTGCAAGGCTCAGATAGAGATTTCCTTTCTGAAATTCATCCACTGCCTTTTTAATCTGCTCCGCCGCATTGGCTTTTCCTGCCGCCTGCAGCTTTGCAGCCATCTGATCCAATTCTGCCGCATGGCTCTGATTATGCTTCAGCATATAGTCCAGCAGCGCTGTCATCTGATCCGGCTTCTCCGGAATCTGGTGACTATGCTCATGCTCATGGCTGTGTCCGCAGCCGGATGCGCATCCGCCGCAGCCTGCTGTTTCCTGCTGCTCATGCGTATGGGTATGCTCCTCCTCATGTCCATGCTGATGGGAATGGGGATGGGTATGCTCGTAGGTATGCGTATGAGCATGCTCATGTTCATGACTGTGACTGCAAAGATTGCCGTTTTCATCCTTGATTAAGTGCACTTTGATGTCTCTCCTTTCCAGATATCGTTAAGTTATTAACAATTCTTTATACAACTCTCCAATATCCATTTGGATTATTATAACACAATTTTACTTTGCCCTCAATAAACATTATGTTTTTTTTTTAGAACTTTCAGGCAATTCGGCACCGTTTGTTATCGGCATTTTTATAAAACCAGCATAAAATTCCTGCATTTTCATAGCTGTTTGAACGTTTTTTCTTCCTGCATATTTTGTTAAAAAACATTAGCTCTTTGGATATTTACAGTTGTAAAAAGAAGTCTGCAATCAGACTTCTTTTTTACAACTGCGGCAGGTCAATTCGGCAACATCTCCCCCGTCCGCAGCAGTGCGATTCTGCCAGGCATTTTTGTTTCATAGGAAGGAATTTCCTACGAAACAAAAAGACTGCGCTCCAATCCTTTTTCTTCAGAACGCAGTCTTTTCTTATGAAAAAATTAAATTCCTGCTTTTTTTAACAGCTCAGGCACCTTAGACTCCCAGCCCAGTGCCATAATATGTACACCCTGACAGTAGGGTTTACACTCTTTGATAATTCGCGCGGCAATCTCTACTCCGGTAATGCCGGCTTTGGTCTTTTCCTTGTCCGCTTTCAGTTCCTCAATCATCTCATCAGGAACATGAATACCAGCCACATTGTTATTCATGAACTTTGCCATGCCCGCAGATTTGGGAATAATAATACCTACCTGCACCGGCTTGCCAAACTGTTTTGCCTTCTCCATGAACTTAATGAATTTTTCCGGTTCAAACACAGCCTGAGTCTGGAAATAATCTGCGCCTGCTGCCACCTTGCGCTCCATTTTTGCCAGCTGTGCATCAACAGAATCGCTGCAGGGTGAAACCACTGCTCCTTTGGCAAACTTGGGCGGCTCGCCCACCAGGGGATTTCCTCCCAGATCCTCCCCAGCTTCCAGTTTTGTCACTGTATGAAGCAGGGAAACGGAGTCCAGATCAAACACCGGCTTTGCCTGCGGATGATCCCCCATTTTTGTATGGTCTCCGGTGAGACACAGAATATTCTCAATGCCAAGCATGGCAGCGCTCAAAAGATCAGACTGCAGCGCAATCCTGTTTCTGTCACGACAAGTCAGCTGGTAGATGGGAGTCAGCCCTTCATCCAACAGTTTCTTACAGACTGCCAGAGAACCAAGACGCATAACGGAGGACTGATTATCGGTCACGTTAACCGCCGTGATGCCGCTCAAATATGTCTTCGCCTCTTCCAGCGTATGCTCAATATGAATTCCCTTTGGCGGTCCCACCTCTGCTGAAACCACAAATTCACCACGTTCAAATAACTCCGTAATTTTCATTCTACATTGCTCCAATCATTTATAATCTATGTATTTGCTCAACGGGTTTCTCATTCACGGACTTTGCAGAAACTGCAAAATCTCAGCTGAAGCTGCAATCATTTTGCCACTTCATCATCTGTAGCAAAATTCCGCACCTGAGTGGGACATTTCAGCACATCCAGGCGGCCCAGCTGTGCCAGACGCCGATAGATTCTTTCCCATCCGCACTCCATATTGCCATCCACTTCGCACTTGCCGTCTTTGGAACCGCCGCACTGGCCGTTCACCAAACTCTTAGAGCAGGCTGTGATGGGACAGATGCCCCCCGTCAGATTCAGATAGCATTCGCCGCACTGATCGCACTTGTACTCCAGAGGAGTCACTCCCTGAAAACCAGGTACCGGATAGGTATCGCAGGCTGCGCATACCTTTTTATCCTCCAGATACTCTGCCACCGTCTGCACGCCCACTCCGCAGGAGAGAACCAGAACTACGTCCGCTGCTTCAATCTCCGCTTTATGCTTTTCCAGGCGAAGCTTCATGTTATCCGGATTGCAAATATAGTCCGTAGTGATGACTCCGGTAAGTTTTCCCTCTGCCTGCAGCTGTTTCTGCAGCTCCAGGGCTTCCTTCTCCGGAAAACGAACCTCTTTGCATCCGTGGCAGTTGATCATGAATACTTTTCCCTCTGCCAGAGATGCGATGATTTCTTTGGATTTTAATTCGGTAATCAACATATTACTTCATCCCCCTTACCGCATTTTTTCCAGCTTTGATCTTGGCAACTAACGGGATCTTGGAAGAACAGATGTATTCGCAGCATCTGCACTCTACGCAGTCCATCACGTTTTGTTCCTTCATGCCCTGCCAGTTCTCTTCATCCGCATACTTTGCAAAATACAGCGGGGACAGCTCCATGGGACAGACATCCGCGCAGCGTCCGCATTTGATGCAGGGCTGCTCCACGGAATGATCCGTATCCACGGCAATGATTCCGTTAGAACCCTTCATAATAGGTACATTCGTATCATTCAACACAAAGCCCATCATAGGTCCTCCGGCCTTGATGGTAATGTCGTCACCGATCAGTCCGCCGCAGTAATCAATGAGATCCTTGGTATTCGTACCAATCTTCACAATATAGTTTCCCGGGTTCTTAATATGTTCGCCGGTCACAG
>CABRXX010000071.1:0-13623 GCA_902475025.1 uncultured Lachnospiraceae bacterium
ATGAAAGAAAGGCTGCCGCTTTTCTTTCAGAAGAAAAGGGATGCTGCAAATCACCGGGGCTGGTATCGCCGATGGTATTTTGCAACATCCCTTTATCACCTCAAAAAATGGGTTTCTGCGCTGATTAGCGTGTCAGAAAAGACTCCTTTACCCCCTCGCCTTGCTCCCTCTTGTATCTCTGCTGCCGATGCGCAGGCGATTCAGATGCACCTTCTTCCCATTCACTTCAACCTCCGGTATCTGCTGTTCATCCAGGAAAAAGGCCGTGCTTACCTGCTCCTCTCCTGTCAGACGGATTCCCCGGACTCCTCCGGCCGCTTTTTTTTGAACCGGAATCTCTGCCAGAGAAAAACGCAGCATATAATCCGAGGTGGTGTGAAGCACCAGGTGGGTATCCTCCTTTGCCGGATGCACTGCCAATACATGATCCTCTGCCGCCAGTTTTGTGGCAGCGATAGTGCGTTTGGACACATCAAATTCACTGCCCTCCACACGCTTTACATTCCCCTTCTCAGTTACAAAGGTAAGCTGCTCTTCCATGATCTCTGCCAGGGAAAGAACAGCAACCAATTTTTCTTCCTTGCTGTCATAATTGCACAAGTTATCAATGGGCGTCCCCTTATCACGAAACTTTCCGTAAGGCACATCCATTACCTTTAGCAGATGCTGTTTTCCCGTATCGGTAAATACGCACAGCTTTCCTGTGTTCAGACAGTGAATCACTGTTCGGTTTTCTGCATCTGCCGCCTCCCGGTTCCGCTCATACACCGTCTCATCCACAGTTCTGGCATAGCCGAAGCGGTCCATGAGAAATACTACCGGTATCTCCTCCGGAGCCTTCTCCTCCAGCACCACCTCCTGGGCATTTTCCACTGCAGTCTTTCTCGGAAGAGCAAACTCTTTTTTAAAGGCCTTCAGCTCGTCAATGATCACCTTTGCCATAGACGAATAATTATTCAAAATATCTGTGTAGCGCTCAATATTGGCCAGAGTCTTTTGATAATCCTCCATAAGAGCGGCAATCTCCAGACCGATGAGTTTATAAAGGCGCATCTCCAGAATGGCATCTGCCTGGGTTTCTGTAAACAGAAGCTGTTCCGCCATCTTTTTGGACTTGGCTGTTTTGAATTTGATTCCTGCGGTAACACCATGAACCAGGCACTCTTTTACCTGCTTCTGGTTTTTGCTTCCCCGAAGGATCTCAATGATCAGGTCAATCACATCGCAGGCCCGGATTAGCCCCTCCTGGATCTCCTTTTTATGCTGCTCCTTGTCTAACAGCGTCCGGTATTTTCTGGTGGCAATCTCAAACTGGAACTCAATGTGATGTTCCAGGATCCCACGAAGGCTGAAAGTCTCCGGCTTGCCCTCCGACACTGCCAGCATATTAACTCCAAAGGTGTCTTCCAGCCGGGTTTTTTTGTACAGCAGATTTTTCAGGTACTCCGCATCCGCTCCCTTTTTCAGCTCCAGCACAATACGGATTCCTTCCTTGGAAGACTGGTTGGAGATGTCCACAATGTCCGTAGTTTTTTTCGTCTCAGCCAAAGCGGCCACATCGTTTAAAAATTTGCCGATATTGGCTCCCAGCATGGTATAGGGAATTTCTGTGATCACCAGCCGTTCCCGGCCTCCCTTTGTCTGTTCTGTGATCACCTTCCCGCGGATCTTGATCTTTCCGCTACCAGTCTGGTAGATCTGCTTCAGCTCATCTTTATTCACCACAATGCCCCCGGTGGGAAAATCCGGCCCCTGGATGTATTGTAACAGTTCCTCATCCGTAAGCTCAGGCTTCTTAATCAAAGCAATCACTCCGTCGATCACCTCCCCCAAATTATGGGGTGGAATACTGGTGACCATACCTACCGCGATTCCCTCAGAACCATTTACTAAAAGATTGGGGATTCTGGCTGGCAGAACCTCCGGCTCCTTCTCTGTCTCATCAAAGTTGGGGCCAAAATTGACGACCCCCTTATCCATGTCCGTCAAAAAGGCTTCCTGGGTAATCTTCTCCAGCCTGGCTTCCGTGTAACGCATGGCTGCCGCCCCGTCTCCCTCAATGGAACCGAAGTTTCCATGGCCGTCCACCAGAGGTATTCCCATCTTAAATTCCTGAGCCATCACCACCAGGGCTCCGTAGATGGAACTGTCCCCATGGGGGTGATATTTACCCATGGTATCTCCCACGATACGGGCGCTCTTTCGATACGGTTTGTCGTAACGGATTCCCAACTCATACATATCGTACAGGGTTCGTCTCTGTACCGGTTTTAAACCGTCCCGCACATCCGGCAGTGCCCGGGACACAATGACGCTCATGGCGTAGTCAATATATGATTTCTGCATAATATCCGAATACTCGGTCCGGATAATCTGTCCTTCCATGTTCTCTCCTACTTTCCCTCCGCATTTTCGCGGCAGCTTTCCTGTCCATCTATCCGTCTGCTGACTTTACGGTATCTTCGGAAGCAAAGCTTTGACTTGTTTTTGTGTATCCGTTCGAACTCGGTCGCAGTTCTGTTTTTTCCTGCTTTTCCTACACATCCAGCAATGCATCCTGGGCGTGTTCATAGATAAATGCCTTTCTCGGAGGCACGTCAGTACCCATCAGCATCTCCGTCACATCAGAAGCCAGCCTGGCATCTTCGATCTCCACCAGTTTCAGTGTCCTGGTCTTAGGATTTAAGGTAGTCTCCCACAGCTGCTCTGCATCCATCTCTCCAAGCCCTTTGTACCGCTGCAAAGTAAACGGCGTCCTGTGCTTTTTCCGGTATTTTTCCAGAGCATTGTCATCATAGAGGTATTCGCCCTCCCCTCTGGAGGGAATCACCTTGTAAAGAGGAGGCATAGCGATGTACACATGTCCCTCATAGATCAGCTCCGGCATAAAACGGTAAAACAAAGTAAGCAGCAGGGTACAGATATGAGCGCCGTCCACGTCCGCATCTGCCATAATCACGATCTTGTCGTAGCGAAGTTTTGTAATATCAAAATCATTCCCATAGCCTTCGGAAAAACCGCAGCCAAAGGAATTGATCATCGTCTTAATCTCCGCATTTGCCAACACCTTGTCAATGCTGGCCTTCTCCACATTCAAAATTTTTCCCCGGATAGGCAAAATAGCCTGGTAATTGCGGTCTCTGGCTGTCTTGGCAGAACCTCCGGCAGAATCTCCCTCCACAATAAAAATTTCGCATTTGGAGGGATCTCTGCTTTCGCAGTTTGCCAGCTTTCCGTTGCTGTCAAAGGAATACTTCTGTTTGGTCAGAAGATTGGTTCTGGCTTTCTCCTCTGTCTTTCGGATCTTTGCCGCCTTTTCCGCACAGGAAAGCACGGATTTTAGCGTCTCCAAATTTTTGTCAAAAAACAGAACGATCTCTTCGCCGGTTACCTTGCTCACCGCTCTGGCGGCATCCTGATTATCCAGCTTGGTTTTGGTCTGGCCTTCGAAGCTGGGATCTGGATGGCGGATGGAGATCACCGCAGACATACCGTTGCGGATATCTGCCCCAGTAAAATTAGAATCCTTCTCCTTCAAGATTCCTAATTCTCTGGCGTACGTGTTCATCACAGTGGTAAAGATCGTCTTAAAGCCGGTCAGATGGGTGCCCCCCTCTGAATTATAAATATTATTACAAAATCCAAGAACGTTTTCATGAAACTCATTCACATACTGGATGGCGCATTCTACGGTAATCCCCTCGGCTTCCCCTTTAAAATAAATGGGATCGCAGACTGCTTCCTTATTTTTATTCAGATCCTTAATGAATCCCAGGATCCCTTCCGGTTCATGAAAACAGATCTGTTCTTCCTTTCCCTCTCTCCGGTCTTCAAATAAAATCGTCAGTTCCGGATTCAGATAGGCAGTCTCATGAAGACGGCTCTTTACTTCCGTGGCAGAAAAGCGGGTGGTCTCAAAGATCTCTCCATCCGGAAGAAATTGGATCCTGGTACCGGTTTTTCTGGTTTTTCCCAGAATGGGAAGAAGCCCTTTTTCCAACTCCACGGTTGGGATGCCTCTCTGATACCGGTCATGGTGAATAGCCCCCTCCCGATATACCTCAATATCCAGCCATTCTGACAGGGCATTTACCACAGAAGATCCCACTCCGTGAAGCCCTCCGCTGGTTTTGTAGGATGCACTGTCGAATTTTCCTCCCGCGTGGAGAGTTGTAAATACCAGCCGCTCCGCAGACATCCCCTTTTCATGCATCCCCACCGGGATTCCCCGGCCGTTGTCCTCCACAGAAGCAGATCCGTCCCGTTCCAGACACACATGAATCTCGCTGCAAAAACCTGCTAGATGTTCATCCACGGAATTGTCCACGATCTCATAGATCAGATGGTTTAACCCTTTTCTGGAGGTGCTTCCAATATACATACCAGGACGCTTGCGCACCGCTTCCAGTCCCTCCAGAACCGTAATGCTGCTGGCATCATACGCCTTACTTTTTGCCATTTCCAAATCCTAACCTTTCTAAAAGCTCACTGCTGTCCGCCTGCTTCCCTGTCAGCCGAACCATTAAGCATTCATTTCCCTTTTGTGGGCTACTTCCCCCTGCCTCTTGTAAATGGAATGAGCCGGCACTGCCTCCCGGATAGAAGACAGCGGATAGATATTGCTCCCAGGGCCAATAACCGTTCCGGGATTTAACACAGAGCCGCAGCCCACCTCCACCTCATCTCCCAGCATGGCGCCAAATTTTTTCAGTCCTGTCTCATATCGTTTTTCTCCGTCTTTTACAATCACCATTGTCTTGTCTGATTGTACATTGGAAGTGATGGATCCGGCCCCCATATGTGCCTTATAGCCCAAAATAGAATCTCCCACATAATTATAATGAGGCACCTGAACCTTATTAAAAAGAATTACATTTTTCAGCTCTGTGGAATTACCTACCACAGCCCCCTCCCCCACCAGGGCATTTCCCCGAATAAAAGCACAGTGGCGTACCTCAGCATTTTTGCCGATAATAGCCGGTCCATGAATGTAGGCGGTAGGCGCTACGGAGGCGCTTTTGGCCACCCACACATCCTCTCCCCGCTTTTCATATTCTTCTTCGCTCAGGGTTTTCCCAAGCTCCAGAATAAAAGAACCAATCTTAGGAAGCAGCTCCCAGGGATACGTTGCTCCCTCAAAAAGCCTCTTTGCAATGGTCTCATCCAGATTATAAAGATTCTCAATTCTACAGGTTTCCATACTGATACCTCCTACTATTTTGATGTTCTTTGTTTCAATTCTGCTGCCTTTTGTTTTGTTCCTGTTTTCTTCTCTCCCTGTTTTTGATAGAACACTGCCGCAGCATCAAAAAATTGACGCAGCACGGTCTGATTGTTGAGATTTAATACTCCGTTGGTTCTGGACACAATGAAATGATCCAGCTTGGTCATATATTCCTCCGGAGTGATGGTTCCCTCTGCCACATAGGTAAGTCCTTTCTCCCAGCTTGCCGTCAGCGCCGGATTCAAGAGGGAACGGATGGAACAGTTCACCACATCAAAGATCATCTCCCCCATCAGGGTGGGCGTCAGAATCTGAGTCTTTTTATTTAATGCAATGTACTTGTTGGCTGCCAGTTTCTTTAAAATTTCCGCTCTGGTAGCGCTGGTGCCAATGCCGCTGCCCTTAATCTGGGCACGCAGCTCCTCATCCTCGATCAGCTGTCCCGCATTTTCCATAGCCAGGATCATGGAACCAGAATTATAGCGCTTGGGAGGGGAAGTCTCCCCTTCTTTGAGGACAAGTTCCTTTACTGGCAGACGGCTGCCTTTTTGTAGACGGCCAAGAGCCTCCAAAAAGGAAGAATCGCATTTGATCTCCTCCTCATCCCCGGACTCTCCCCGCTCTTTTCCCTCTTCATCCTGGGAACCTGCGGATCTCTTTCCAGCAGAAGCTGGCAGATTTTTTTTCTCCGTGGGATTTCCCGCCACTTTAAAATATCCCTCTTCCAAAAGAACCTTAAAACTTGAGAAAAACTTTTCTTCCTCCATCACGGTCACCAGATTTACCTTCTGATAAACGGCAGCAGGATAAAAAATACTTAAAAATCTCCGCACAATGGCCGCATAGACCCCAAAGCTGTTTCCTTTTAAGCTTCCAAGAGCTCCCATTCCCTGGCCGGTGGGGATAATGGCATAATGGTCTGTGATCTGTTTGTCATTCACATACCGGGTCTTTGCCAACCCTTTATAGTATCCCTGGCTCAAAATCTCTTCTGCAAACTCCTTGGCTGATCCAAAAGCCCGCAAACCTCCGATATTTTTATGAATTTCCTTGGCCACTGCAGTGGAGAGTACCCTGGCATCTGTTCTTGGATACGTCACCAGCTTTTTTTCATACAGCTCCTGCACGATCCGCAGCGTCTCGTCAGGGCTGATTTTAAACATTCTGGAACACTCATTCTGCAACTCTGCCAGGTTGTACAACAAGGGCGGGTTCTTCTTTTCCTTCTTTTTTTCGATGGAAAATACCTCCGCCTCCAAGGGCGTCTTTGCACTTAACTTCCGGATCAGCGCTTCTCCGTCCTGTTTTTCCTTAAATCCGTTTTCTTTGTACAGTTTTGGAGACAAATAATAGGTAGAACCCTCCACTGCCCGAAATTCCCCTTCAAATTCTTTTCCGCCATATTCCACCAGGTTTACCACCCGGTAAAAGGGGGTTTTTACAAACTGCCGGATCTCCCGCTCCCTGCGCACGATCATCCCCAGCACACAGGTCATTACCCTGCCTACCGAGACTACGCAGTAGCGCTCTCCCAGATAATTGGATATCGCGTTTCCATATTTTAACGTAAGAAGCCTGGAAAAATTAATGCCCATCAGATAATCTTCTTTGGCCCGCAGATAGGCGGACTCAGAGAGATTGTCATAAGCAGAAAGATCCTTGGCCGTCTGGATTCCCCGCAGGATCTCCTCCTCAGTCTGGGAATCAATCCAGACGCGTTTCTGGATCTTATCCTTCACCCCTGCCATCTGCGCTACCAAGCGGTAGATATATTCTCCCTCACGTCCGGAGTCAGTACAAACGTAGATGACCTCCACATCTTTCCGATTTAACAGCCCTTTTACGATCTCAAACTGTTTTTTTACTCCCGGTATCACTTCATACAAAAAATTTTCGGGAATAAAAGGCAGAGTTGCCAGACTCCAACGCTTATATTTTTCATCGTAGACCTCCGGATAGCTCATGGTTACCAGATGCCCCACGCACCAGGTCACTACGGTGCTCTCCGATTCCTGGTATCCGTCATGACGCACCATATTCTGTTTTAATGCTTTCGCAAATTCCATCGCCACGCTGGGCTTCTCCGCTATGTACAGAGCTTTCCCCATGTTCCTCCTCCGGTCTGTATATCAGAATTGTTCGGCCCATGGCCAAACCAGCTCTATTATACGTTACATTGTTTCCTTTTTGCAAGTTGAAAATTTCACGGGGGACAAAGAGTTCCTTTTTAAGAAAAAAACTGCCAGGACAAAAGTGCAAAGCTCCGCCAAAGGCACCGCTGCCCAGATTCCGGTTACTCCCCAAAATTGCGGCAATATATAAACAAAAAGAACACTCAGCACACACCCCCTTGCAAGGCATAGAAAGAGAGAACGCTGAGGCTTCAAAATCGCCTGAAAATATCCGATGATAAACATATTTGCACCCATAATCAAAAAACCGCTGAAATAGATCCGGACTGCTGTCTTGGACAAAGCCAGTATCTCTGCATTTGGTTTCAAAAAAACGTAGGTAAACAAATCCGGCACAAGAAGTCCAAGCAAAGCCGAAAGTCCGCAGATCGCAAATGCCGTTTTAAGCCCAATCGCTTTTACTCTGCGGATTCTCTCATATTCCCCTGCTCCATAATTGATAGAAATGATAGGCTGAGATGCCTGGTTGATTCCATTGCAAAGGCAGGTGACTACAATAGAACAGTTGGTGATTACTCCGTACATACTGACGCCTATTTCACCCACATAATTTAAAAGCTGCAGATTAAAAATGAACATCACAAAGCCTGCAAGGACCTCCAGTAAAAAGCTGGTAAATCCGTTTTTCAAAATGCGTATGGCAAAGGAGGGGGCAAGTCCTCTTACCGTAAACCGCAGCCCGTTTTTTTGTGAGGCAAAGTGAAGCAGCAATATCCCACAGGTACTCACAGAGCCGAGTACACTTGCAATCGCTGCTCCTGCCATTCCCATCTGCAGCGGAAATACGAAAACAATATCTAAAATCACATTTAAAATTCCGCCGAATACCACGCCTGTCATGGCAAGCTTCGGAGAACCGTCATTTCTTACAAAGGTCTGAAGGAAGGTGGAGAATGAAAAAAATGCAAGTCCCCATAAAATATAAGGCGCATAGTCCATAACATATGGTATCGTTTGATCTGTTGCCCCGAGAAAGCGGGCAATTTTTTCAATAAACGGCAAAAAAAACGCCATATACAGAAGACAAACGCCTCCATTCAGTAAAACCGCCATGGAAAAATAACCATGTCCCATCTGTATTTCTCCCCGTCCTCTTGCAATGGACATCAGGACCGAACCGCCCACACCAAATAACAGACCTGTACCAAAAAATATATTAAACAGCGGAAGCACAATATTTAATGCTGCCATGGCCTCCATTCCAATTCCTTTTCCAATGATGATAGTATCTGCCAGCACATAAATAGAAGTAACCATCGTTCCGCAAATGGCTGGAAGAAGATAATGAAAAAATAATTGTTTTACCGGCTTTGTAACAAATAAATCTGTCTGCATACTGACTGCACATCCTTTTCTCTTCATTTCATACCGTTCCCT
Source organism: uncultured Lachnospiraceae bacterium (assembly GCA_902475025.1). Lineage (GTDB taxonomy): Bacteria > Bacillota > Clostridia > Lachnospirales > Lachnospiraceae > Merdiplasma. Next base: position 8,794 of record CABRXX010000071.1, read on the forward strand.
AACAGGGTTTCCTATTCCTGCTTTATGATTATCCAAAAACAAAATCGACCATCCAGTATGTTCTGGGCATTATAGCACCAGAAGAACTAAATGGTCAATATATTTCTCAATTTCGTTTGTTCTTTCTGATCAAATCAATCGGTCTTGCAGCATAGGTGTCTTATTTTGCTTCTATGTACTTTAAGGCAGTCAGTGTCTCCGCACACAGAACGGCTCCCCCTGCTGCGCCTCTCACCGTATTGTGCGCCAGTCCTACAAATTTGTAATCATACACCTGATCCTCACGAATCCGGCCGATGGATACTCCCATTCCATTCTCATAGTCTACATCCAGCTTCACCTGGGGACGGTTGTCCTCTGTAAGATATTGAATAAACTGCTTCGGAGCGCTGGGGAGATTCAGTTCCTGAGGAAGTCCCTTAAAGTTTACCAGGCGGTGGATCAGCTCCTCCTTGGAAGGCTTTTTCCGAAATTTGACAAACACAGCAGCCGTATGGCCGTTCAGCACCGGCACCCGGATGCACTGACAGGTAATTACCGGACTCTTAGCGGGCTTGATCACTCCGTCCTCGATCTTCCCCCAAATTCTAAGAGGCTCCATCTCACTTTTCTCCTCTTCGCCGCCGATGTAGGGGATAATATTCTCCACCATTTCCGGCCAATCCCGAAAAGTCTTTCCAGCGCCGGAAATTGCCTGATAGGTGGTAGCTACCACCTCGTATGGCTCAAACTCCCTCCAAGCGGTAAGAGCAGGAGCATAGGCCTGAATGGAACAGTTAGGTTTTACAGCGATAAAGCCCCGCTTTGTTCCAAGGCGCTCCTTCTGGTATTGGATCACATCAAAATGCTCGGGATTGATTTCCGGTACTACCATGGGCACATCTGGAGTCCAGCGGTGAGCGCTGTTGTTGGAAACAACGGGAGTCTCCGTCTTCGCATATTCCTCCTCGATCTTTTTGATCTCATCCTTGGTCATATCTACTGCGGAAAAAACAAAGTCTACGGTAGCAGCCACCTTTTCTACTTCATTTACATTCATCACTACCAGATTTTTCACAGCTTCCGGCATGGGGGTATCCATTTTCCAGCGGCCGCCCACAGCCTCCTCATAGGTTTTGCCTGCGCTTCTTGCACTGGCTGCCACTGTCACCACTTCATACCAGGGGTGATTTTCCAGCAGTGAGATAAAGCGCTGGCCTACCATACCTGTTGCACCTAAAATACCTACTCTCAGCTTCTGATCCATTTTTTCTATCTCCTCATCTTAAATAAAATGCCCCCTTGGGGGATGTCATCAGCTCGGGCGATTACGACCCCTTTCGCCATGTATACGCCGATTAATGACAAATGTACGCTTCTGGCGCACATTTGTCAAGAACTTTTTTGTCATAACAGGAACTCTCTACCCTGCAAGACCGGTATTTTTCTCCAGATACTGCCGTTCCAGCCCAATCACTTCTTCCATCCTCTTTCTCCCCGGAGCACCAAGAGTCATACGCTTTTCCACGCAGGTTTCCAAAGAAATGGCCTCATAAATATCCTCCTGAAATACCGGGCTGACAGCTTTGTATTCCTCCAGGCTCATCTCATCCAGAGAGATGCCCTTATCCAGACAGTACAGTACCAGCTGGCCCACAATCCCATGGGCGTCCCGGAAGGGAACTCCGTGATTTACCAGATAATCTGCCGCATCAGTAGCATTCGTAAACCCTTTTTGGGCAGAGGCCTTCATCACATCTTCCCGGAATTTCATGGTGGAGACCATGCCGGTAAACAGTGCGATACAGCCTTTCACCGTATCCATGGCATCAAAGGTAAGCTCCTTATCCTCCTGCATGTCCTTATTGTAGGCCAGAGGCAATCCTTTCATGGTGGTAAGCAAAGACAGCAGTGCGCCGTAAACCCTTCCGGTCTTTCCTCTTACCAGCTCTGCAATATCCGGATTTTTCTTCTGCGGCATGATGCTGCTTCCCGTGCTGTAGGAATCATCAAGTTCCACAAACCGATACTCATTGGAATTCCAGATAATGATCTCCTCAGAAAAACGGCTTAAATGCATCATAATAGTGGAGCAGGCTGAGAGAAATTCAATCAGGTAATCCCGGTCAGAGACGGAATCCATACTGTTTAACGTAGGTCCATAAAAGCCCAGAAGTTTTGCCGTGTACTCCCGATCCAGAGGATAGGTTGTGCCTGCCAAAGCTCCCGCACCCAAAGGACAGTAATTCATCCGCTGGTAAATATCATAGAGGCGCTGTCGATCCCTCTTAAACATCTCAAAATAGGCTCCCACATGATGGGCCAGGGTGACCGGCTGGGCTTTCTGCAGGTGGGTGAAACCGGGCATGTAGGTATCCAGGTGTTCCTCCATAATGGAAAGCAGCGCATGGAGCAGGTTTTTCAAAAGCTGATCCACCGCCTGAATCTCCCCTCTTGTGTATAGGCGCATATCCAGCGCCACCTGATCATTCCTGCTTCTTCCTGTGTGCAACTTCTTGCCGGACTCGCCCACTCTCCGAATCAGATTCGCCTCCACAAAACTATGAATATCTTCATATTCTTCTGTGATTTCCAGCGTCCCGTTCTCCACATCCCGCAGGATTCCCTGCAGTCCGCCGATGATCTCATCCCGCTCCTGCCGGGTCAGGATTCCCTGCTTTGCCAGCATGGTCACATGCGCCATACTTCCCTCAATATCCTGTCTGTAAAATTTTCGGTCAAAGGAAATAGACGCATTAAAATTATAAACCAGCTGATCCGTCTCCTTTGTGAATCTTCCTCCCCAAAGCTGTGCCATATAAGTCTCCTCCTTGTACTGGTCTGGCAGCGCCCCATACCAAATTCTTGATACTTTGCCGCTGCCTTGTCCATCTTTCGTCTCTGTCGTTCCTGTCTTATCTTCCTTTACTGCTTTTTCTGTCTCTTCCCGTTTTTAATTGCCTTTCCAGTATACTATGCAGAATGCTCAAATGCAATTCTTTTCCTCAGCTTTGCCGCCGCTTCTCTCAGAGACGTTTCCCTGGCTCTTTTCCCGCTCGCTTTTGGAGAACACACAGCCGCAGTAGTCCTGACGGTACAATCCATAGAGCCCGGAAAGCTCTACAGACCGTTTATAACCGTTCTTTTTTTTAAAGTCAGAGGGCAGATGTTTCACCTGATACTGCCGTTCCAGCTCTTCCCCGATCTCGTTGATCTTCTCCGCATTTTTCAGGGGGCTGATAGAGAGTGTGGTGGTAAAATAGTCAAACCCTCCCTCAGCGGCCATCCTGGCAGCCGCTTCCATTCTCAGCCGGTAACAGGCAAAGCAGCGCTCCCCGCCCTCAAAGATCTGCTCCAGCCCTTTTACTGCCTCATAAAAATCTTTTGGGTCATACGTTCCCTCCAAAAAGCGGACAGGATGATGAGCAGGAAGCTTCTGGATCAGTTCCCGCTGCTCCACCACCCGTTTTTCATATTCCCTGGGCGGGTAAATGTTTGGATTATAATAAAAAACCGTAATTTCAAAATACTGAGATAAATATTCTAATACATAACTGCTGCAGGGGGCACAGCAGCTGTGGAGCAGCAGTCTTGGGACCCTCTCCCCGGAAGATCCCCCAGCAAATGCTCCAACTCCCTCTGGTAGTTTCGTTTATTCATATACAATCCTTTCCTAAACCTTCTTTTGCATCAAGACTTATTCACTGACGCCGCGTTTCTTCATTATACACCATTCCTCCATTTTTTCATAGAATATCATATAGAAACACCAAAGGAGGATCCCTGTGAAACCACTGCTGGAAGTAACACATTTATCTTACGCCTATCACAGCGTAAACGGCGAAACCTACGCCCTCTCCGACCTGTCCTTTCAGGTGGAACAAGGCGAATTCATCGCAATCGTAGGACCAAGCGGCTGTGGCAAATCCACGCTGCTTTCTTTAATTGCAGGCTTGCTGCAGCCGGAAGAAGGTGAAATCCTGTTAGAGGGAACGCCGGTGGAGGAGGCCAAGACTGCGGTTGGATATATGCTTCAAAAAGATCAGCTTCTGGAATGGCGCACTATTTATCAGAACGTGATTCTTGGACTGGAAATTCAGCATAAGCTGAATCCCCACAACATTAAACGCATTGAAAAAATGCTCCGGGATTATGGACTGGCTGCCTTTCGAAACGTCAGGCCCAGCCAGCTCTCCGGAGGGATGCGCCAGCGGGCCGCCATGATCCGCACACTGGCACAGAATCCCAATCTTCTGCTCCTAGATGAACCGTTCTCTGCGCTGGACTATATGACCAGGATCTCTGTCTGTGATGATATTTACCGGATCATTAAACAGGAAGGAAAAACAGCGATTCTTGTGACTCATGATCTTTCCGAGGCAGTAAGCACTGCTGACCGGGTGATTGTACTCTCCTCAAGGCCTGCTGCCATTAAGACCATCGTAGAGATCCGCATCGACCTTCCAGAGCGGACACCTTTCTTATCCCGCAGCGCGCCAGAATTTAAAACTTATTTTAATCAAATCTGGAAGGAGCTGAAACCATGAATGAAATTTCCACTGCGCACAAAGAATATCTGGCAAAACGCCAGCGTCAAAAACAGTTGATTCGCTTTTCCCGGATTTCTATTATTCTGCTGTTTTTAATCCTCTGGGAGACAGCTGCCAGAGAAAACTGGATTGATGCCTTCATTTTTTCCAGTCCCTCCCGGGTCTTTTTTACCGCCCGGGATATGTTTCTGGATCACAGCATTTTTTCCCATACAGGAATTACCCTGCTGGAAACCCTGGCCAGTTTCTTTCTTACCATTGTCATCGGCCTGCTGTCTGCCATCCTGCTGTGGTACAGTCC
>CABRXX010000072.1:0-12570 GCA_902475025.1 uncultured Lachnospiraceae bacterium
AGCCTCAGACACCTTTAGAGGGAAATAAATTGCTGCATCCGCTGGAGGGGAAACCCCTTTATCGCCATGGACTGGATGTGGCAAGGGAAGTAGTGGAGAGACATAGAGGAAGTGCACTTCTGGTGATCACCCAGTATCCGGAGATTTACCGTGAAGTGGAGAGACTTGGCATACCGGTTTATTTGAATGAAGACAGCCGCCTGGGAGCTTCCTGTACGGTCAGGCGGGGGCTGAAAGAGGCATCGGAACTGGGTGAATTTGATTATTTTCTGTTTATGGCAGGAGATCAGCCCTATTTGCGCAGGGAGACGTTGGAGGAATTTTTTGCCAGAGGAGAGGAGGGGCGGTATGCGATGGTTTCTGCTTCTTTTGGAGAACGGCTGGGAAATCCGGTGATGTTTCACAGAGATCTGTATCAGGATCTGATCGGTCTGAAAGGAGATGAGGGCGGCAGGAAAGTCTGGAGACGGTATGCAGGCGGAGAACTGTCCATAGCCCTGGTGCAGGCAGCCAAAGAGCGGGAACTGAAGGATTTTGATTTTCCGGAGGACTTTTTGTGAAAAAATTGGATGTTTTTTTGCGGAAATTTTCGACAGAAACTGAGGAATATAGTTTCGCCCTTCGATAAAATGACAAAAAAACGGGGAGAAACCACCGAAACCTGTCGAAAAGCCAAGATAAGATATCCTTGAAAGTATGCTCAGATATACTATAATACTAGTAGTTTTTGGAGAAAATTTGAAAACTGAGGTAGATGGCAGAAAATTTTTTTCAAAACAGTCGTATTATGAGGAAGGGGTACTGAGAATGGATACGATGAATGTGGCGATTGCAGATGATAATGAAAAGACACTGAAGCTTCTGGATTCTCTGGTAAGCAGCGATCGGGAATTGAAGGTAGTGGGAAAAGCCGGAGACGGAGAAGAACTGATGGATATTATAAAGACAAAAGAGCCGGATGTGGTACTGCTGGATATTATTATGCCAAAGGTGGACGGATTGACCGTGATGGATCGGGTGAACCGGGAGCTGGGAGGAAAGCGGCCCTCTTTCATTGTTATCTCTGCTGTGAAACAGGAGAAGATCACAGAGGATGCCTTTGAACTGGGAGCAGATTACTACATTCGTAAGCCCTTTGACAATGAAGCGGTGATCAACCATATCAAGAGACTGAGACTGAAGCGGGAGAGAAGTTACCGCAGTTTTCAGAAAAACAGTATATACGAAAGCAGACAGGAGTATGTGGAGCAGAATCTGGAAACGGATATTACGAATCTGATTCATGAGATCGGAGTACCGGCGCATATCAAAGGATATCAGTATTTAAGAGAGGCAATTATGATGTCCGTGGAAGATATGGAGATGCTGAATTCTATCACCAAAGTGCTGTATCCTACCATTGCAAAGAAATATCAGACAACATCCAGCAGAGTAGAGCGGGCCATCCGCCATGCCATCGAGGTGGCCTGGACCAGAGGGAAAATGGACACCATTGACGAGCTGTTTGGCTATACGGTGAACGGACGGAAAGGAAAACCTACCAACTCTGAGTTTATCGCTCTGATCGCGGACAGAATCCGTCTGGAATACAAAAATCGATAAAAACAGGCTTTTCATAAAGGTTAAAATGAGGTATAATTCTACGTATAGAGAGATGTATACGGAGGGTGTACCATGAAAAAAATATTATTTGTAGCGTCAGAAGGCGTTCCTTTTATTAAAACTGGCGGTTTGGCTGATGTGGTGGGGTCTCTGCCAAAGTGTTTTAATAAAGAGGAATTCGATGTGCGGGTGATTTTGCCCAAGTACATGTGTATGAAGGAAGAGTGGAAGAATAAGATGAACTATCTTACCCACTTTTATATGGATCTGGCCTGGAGGTCTCAGTATGTAGGCGTTCTGGAGATGAAATATGATGGAGTGCAGTTTTACTTTATTGATAATGAGTATTACTTCGCAGGACCGAAGCCCTACGGAAATATTTATCAGGATATCGAAAAGTTTGCATTCTTTTCCAAAGCTGCCCTGTCTGCACTTCCTCTCATCGGTTTTAAGCCGGACATTGTTCACTGTCATGACTGGCAGACCGGATTGATCCCTGTATTCTTAAAGGATAAATTTCATGAGGGTGAATTTTTCAGAGACATGAAGTCTGTGATCACCATTCACAACCTGAAATTCCAGGGCGTTTGGGATATGAAGACGGTGAAGGATATCACTGGACTTCCTTCCTACTACTTTACACCGGATAAATTGGAAGCTTACGGAGACGCCAATTATTTAAAGGGCGGAATTGTATACGCAGATGCCATTACCACAGTCAGCGACACCTATGCGGAGGAGATTAAGACTCCTTTCTATGGCGAGCGGTTGGACGGCCTGATGAGAGCAAGGGCCAACAGCCTTCGGGGCATTGTAAACGGCATTGATTATGAGGAATATAATCCGGAGACCGATCCCCTCATTGAGAAAAATTATAATGCAAGAAACTTCCGAAAGGAAAAGATAAAAAATAAACGGGCCCTGCAGAAAGAATTGGGACTGGAACAGGATGACAGAAAGTTTATGATCGGTATTGTTTCCCGTTTGACAGACCAGAAGGGCTTTGATCTGATTGCCTACATGATGGATGAACTGTGCCAGCAGGATATCCAACTGGTGGTGCTGGGAACCGGTGAGGAGCGGTATGAGAATATGTTCCGCCATTTTGCATGGAAGTATCAGGGCAAGGTTTCCGCAAATATTTTCTATTCGGAAGCTATGTCCCATAAGGTGTATGCTTCCTGTGATGCCTTCCTGATGCCCTCGCTGTTTGAGCCCTGCGGCCTGTCTCAGCTTATGAGTCTGCGCTACGGTACAGTGCCCATTGTCCGGGAGACGGGAGGGTTAAAGGACACCGTAATTCCTTACAATGAGTATGAGAGTACAGGTACAGGTTTCAGCTTTGCCAATTATAATGCCCATGAGATGCTCAACACAGTAAAATATGCCATGTATGTTTACTATGAGAAAAAGCGGGAGTGGAATAAGCTGATCGACCGGGCCATGGCAGTCGATTTCTCCTGGAACACTTCAGCCAGAAAGTATGAGGAGATGTACAACTGGCTCTGTCCCTGGTAGGGAAGATTATCGGAAATCTAAGACAGACAGTTACGGCTTTCTTATTTTACAGGATTAGGGTATCAAAAACCCTATGAACGAATGCTTTCTGTCCGATTGCAAAAAAGAGCTGCACTTATGCAGCTCTTTTTTTGCAATTTGACCGTCGAATTTTTCCATCAGGGCTTTTGGTACCCTAATCTTCATAGGCACTTCCCATGAAATAAAAAATGAAAGCTGAAATGAAAGACCAGAACCAACAGCCCCCAGATACTGCCGGAGAGGAGAAAGGAAATCCAGCGGTCTGGGAGAGCGAGAATGGGCAGCAGGCGCTGAAGCAACCGAAGGAGAAGCTGTGCCAAGAGACAGCAGACAGAGGGCCTTAAGATCCACAAGGCTGCATGAAAGGTGAATGGCACCTCCTTTCTCAGCGTCCGCATACTCAGCACAGAGGCGGCAAGCTGGCTGATCAGAAGACCGATCAGACAGCCCTGCATCCCAAGTGGCGGGATCAGAAGGTAGGAAGATATAAAGTGAATCAGCTGTCCGGTGAGATTGTGAACAAACACAGCCTTTGTTTTTCCAAGCCCCAGAAGAATACTGCTGTTGGTGGCGGTCAGATATAAAAAAGGGCAGATCCAGGCCAGGGTGGTAAGGTACGAACCAACCCGTCCATTTTGATACAGCAGTATTCCCATAGAGGGGCCGAATTCCAGGAAGGCAGCGGTAAAGGTGATGCCAAGAGAGAGACAGAGCAGCATGGTGGATTCCACGGTGGCTGCTATTTTTTTTCGGTCATTTAAGGCGCTGGCCTCTGAGACAGAGGGAAGCAGTACCATGGATAAAGAGCTGGTGATGGCACTGGGAAACATGATCAGCGGCATGGCCATTCCCGTAAATATTCCGTAGGAGGCCAGAGCCTGGTCTGCGCTTTTGTAGTATTGCTGCAGCCGCATGGGAATCATAGCCGCCTCTGCGCTGTGAAGAAGGTTGAGCAGCAGGCGGTTGAAGTTGATGGGGGCTGCCACGCTGCAGATGGCGGTTAGATTTGGAAATTTTGCAGATGACGTTGGCAGACTGCTGATTCGGGACCGATTTTTTCTGACAGTCAAAGGAGCATTTTGACTGTCAGGCCGGCTTTTAGGGGAGGACTGGCTGGAGTCTTTCTTTTTCGGCTGTTTTTTGAACGAGATCTGAGCGGTTTCTTTTTTTTCAGGCGAAGATTGAAGGGCCAGCCTGGTGAGGATGAGCAGAGCTGCTGCCGCTTCCCCGGCTAAGAGTCCGGCTGCGGCCAGCAGGGGAGAAGGGGGCAGTTTCTTCTCTAAAAAAATTTGATAGAGCAGGAAGGTGGAGCCTACGCGGACGGTCTGCTCAAACAGCTGGGTAAAGGCAGGGACTCCCGGCTTTTGCTGCCCCAGAAAATATCCGGAGGCGCAGGTGTGGATCGCTTCCAGGGGAATGGCAAACGCTATGAGCTGTAAAAGGGGAATACATCGTTCTTCTTTTAAAAAGTACAGTGCTACAGGCTCAGAAAAATTGTAGAGAAATAAGGTCAGCAGGCAGGAGACCGCCAGAGCCATCAAAAGACCAGTCCGGAAAAGTGTCCAGGCTTTCCGGGAACGGCCGGTGGAGAGATACGCCGCTGTAAATCTGGAAATGGCGGTCTGAATTCCGGAGGAAGACAGGGAAACGCAGAGAACATAGAGGGGAAAGATCATCTGGTAAATTCCGATCCCTTCTGCACCGATCATGGAGGCCAGGAATACCTTATAATAAAATCCGATGATTCTGCTGATAAGACCTGCTGTGGTGAGGATGAGAGTGCTCCTGATAAGGGGATGTGTGTTCTTTTTCATATACAATTCCGCCGGAGGTGAAGTTCAATGTAATATATGTGCTTTTGGGACTTGACAGAACAAAAAACCGATGTTATATTCAAATTAATTCAAAGTAAAATAGTAGGGATTATAGGAGGATCAAATGAAGCTGTCAACCAAAAGCAGATATGGATTGCGCGCTCTCATCGATCTGGCTCTTCACAGCGGGAGTGAGGCAGTGTCCATCAGCAGTATTGCAGCACGCCAGGAGATTTCTGAGGCATATTTAGAGCAGCTTATGGCAAAAATGAAAAAAGCAGGTCTGGTGACCAGCAGCCGGGGCGCTCTGGGAGGATACCGGTTAGGCAGAGAGGCAGAAGCGATTTCTGTGGGAGATGTGCTGCGGGCTTTGGAAGGGAACCTGGAAGCCGTACAGTGTCCCGGCCTTTCGAAGAGCGGGTGTCAGACAGGGGAATTGTGTGTGGCGAAATATGTATGGAAGAAAGTCAATGAGAGTATTACCCGGACAGTGGATGAGATCACATTGGATTCCCTGGTAAAAGAGAGCAGAGCGCTTATGAAGCAGAAGGGCTCCGCTGAAACATAAATGAAGAAAAAGGAGAGATGAAAATGGGAAAGATGATATATCTTGACAACGCCGCTACCACCAGAACGGCGCCGGAAGTTGTAGAAGCTATGCTTCCTTATTTTACGGAGCATTATGGAAATGCCTCTGGAATATACGGGCTGGGAAGAGAAAGCAAGGAGGCAATCACCGAGGCCCGGGCGGTGATTGCAGAAGCTTTGGGTGCAAAGGAGAATGAGATTTATTTTACTGCAGGCGGCTCTGAAGCAGACAACTGGGCAATCAAAGCGGCAGCAGAGGCTTATGGCGGAAAAGGAAAACACATTATTACTTCAAAGATCGAACATCATGCGGTACTTCATACCTGTGAATATCTGGAAAAGCAGGGCTATGAGATTACGTATTTGGATGTGGACGAATTCGGTGTGGTGAAGTTGTCAGAACTAAAGAAGGCGATCCGACCGGATACGATACTCATTTCTATTATGTTTGCCAACAATGAGATTGGAACGATAGAGCCGGTGCAGGAAATCGGAAAAATTGCTCATGAAAATGGCATCCTGTTTCATACAGACGCAGTGCAGGCTTTTGGACAGCTTCCGATCAATGTAGATGAGCTTCATATTGATATGCTTAGTTCCAGCGCTCACAAACTGCAGGGTCCTAAGGGAATAGGTTTTTTGTATATCCGCAAAGGCGTGAAGATCCGTTCATTTATCCATGGGGGTGCTCAGGAAAGGAAGAGACGGGCAGGGACAGAAAATGTGCCGGGAATCGTTGGCTATAAAAAAGCAGTGGAGCTGGCAGTTTCCAACATGGAGGAGCGCACAAAAAGAGAACGGGAACTGCGGGATTATCTGATTGGACGCATTTTAAAGGAAGTACCTTATACCAGATTGAATGGGGCGCCGAAAGACCGGCTTCCCAACAATGCTAATTTCAGTTTTCAGTTTATAGAGGGAGAATCCCTGCTGATTATGCTGGATATGGAGGGGATTTGCGGTTCCAGCGGATCTGCCTGCACCTCAGGCTCTCTGGATCCCTCTCATGTGCTGCTGGCGATTGGACTTCCCCATGAGATTGCTCACGGGTCTTTGCGGCTTACCCTGAATCATGAGACCACCAGGGAGGAACTTGACTTTACAGTGGAGGCCATCAAACGGATCGTGGGGCAGTTAAGGAAGATGTCTCCGCTGTACGAGGATTTTGTAAAGGCTGGAAAACAGGAATAGAAAAAGAATATAGAGAACTAGGAAAAAAAACTAGGAAAAAGGAGAAGAATTATGTACAGTGAGAAAGTGATGGATCATTTCCAGAATCCCAGAAACGTAGGCGAGATTGAGAATGCCAGCGGCGTGGGAACGGTAGGAAACGCAAAGTGCGGAGATATTATGCGGATTTATTTAGATATCGATGAAAATGGAATTATCAGAGACTGCAAATTTAAGACTTTTGGATGCGGAGCTGCGGTGGCTACCAGCAGTATGGCCACAGAGCTGGTAAAGGGAAAAACGGTTCAGGAGGCCATGGAAGTGACCAATAAGGCAGTGATGGAGGCTCTGGACGGGCTTCCGCCAGTGAAGGTACACTGTTCCCTTCTGGCGGAAGAAGCCATCCATGCGGCGCTGTGGGACTACGCAGAAAAGCATCATATAAAAATAGAAGGGCTGGAGCGTCCTAAGTCGGATATTCATGAAGGGGAGGAGGAAGAACAGGAGGAGTATTAAACCTTCTCCTGTTCTTCCCCGGAAAACCGATTGTTTTTTGGAGCAAACTCAACGGAAAGGGTTCCGCCGCAGGTGTTTTGCAACATCGCCTTTTTGAAAGCTGCTCACTCCAAAGGCAGGGTCATAGGTTTCCTTTTCTGAAAGACAGTGTAGCTGTCAAAGCCCAGGGACTTTAGAAGCTTCTGCACTACAGAGAAATCATAGGCGATATGCTCCGGTTGATGGGCATCCGAGCCAATGGTGATCCGATGGCCGCCCAGTTCCCGGTAACGCTTTAAAATAAAGGTGTCGGGATTTGGCTGGCCCAGTCCGTACTTCAGGCCTGCGGCATTGACCTCCAGACATTTCTGGTTGCGGATCAGATGCAGCAAAATGGGATCAACGTACTCTCCGTAGAGCTCATAGGAATAATTTTGATTTCGGGTGGGGCTGTAGCGGATGATGTAATCCAGATGCCCAAGGGTATCGTATTCTTCCATAGATTGAAGACAAAAGAGAAGTTCCTTAAAATAGTCGATGATCACTGCGGACTCCTGGCGGCCTTCCCAGGCTTCCGGGTAGTATACGTCCAGACCGGAGAGAAGATGCATGGAGGCAATGATGAAATCAAAAGGATATTTTTTTGCCAGTTCCCGGTTTCTGGAAGCCAGGTGAGGCTGCATGCCAAGCTCAACCCCGTGGCCTATCTGGATGGTATCCTGATAGGCGGCCTTAAGAGGCAGAAGTTCTTTTTGGTAGGCATCCAGATCCGCCTGAAAGGTACCGTGGGCGGAAGGATAATCCAGATCCATGTGTTCTGTAAAGCAGATGTATTTCAGACCCTTCTGGATGGAACCGATGATCATAGATTCCATGGAAGCCTCTGAATCTTCGGAAAAATGCGTGTGCATATGGTAATCCGCAATAATATTCATAACAATACCTCCCTGAGGAATGATTTGATTTCAGTTTAAAATAAAAGTGTTAAAAAAGCTACTATTTTTTAAAATGGTCTTGAATTTTTGGGACAAATTGGTTAGAATACTTAGTAGGTTGAGGTTTTTGGCTTTTTGTGCCGTTATACACCTTGACGAAACTAATAAAATTCACATTAGGAGGAATTGAAATTATGGCAGTAAAAGTTGCAATCAATGGTTTCGGTCGTATCGGTCGTCTGGCTTTCAGACAGATGTTTGGTGCAGAAGGATACGAGGTTGTTGCTATCAACGATTTGACATCTCCGAAGATGCTGGCTCATTTATTAAAATATGATTCATCTCAGGGTAAATACGCTCTGGCTGACACGGTAACAGCTGGTGAGGATTCTATCACTGTTGATGGAAAAGAAATCAAAATCTACGCAAAGGCTAATGCTGCTGAACTTCCCTGGGGAGAGATCGGTGTAGATGTAGTTCTGGAGTGTACTGGTTTCTATACCTCCAAAGAAAAAGCTTCTGCTCATATCACTGCAGGCGCTAAGAAGGTTGTTATCTCCGCTCCGGCTGGTAACGATCTGCCCACCATCGTTTACAATGTAAACCACACCACTCTGAAACCGGAAGATACTGTTATTTCCGCAGCTTCCTGCACCACTAACTGCCTGGCTCCTATGGCAAAAGCTCTGAACGACTACATGCCCATCGAGTCCGGTATCATGTGTACCATCCATGCTTACACTGGCGATCAGATGATCCTTGATGGACCGCAGAGAAAAGGCGATCTGAGAAGATCTCGTGCAGGCGCAGTAAATATCGTTCCCAACAGCACTGGTGCTGCTAAGGCTATCGGCCTGGTTATTCCTGAGCTGAACGGCAAGCTGATCGGCGCTGCACAGCGTGTTCCGACCCCCACTGGTTCTACCACGATCCTGAACGCAGTTGTTAAGGGTGAGGCTACTGTTGAGGGTATCAATGCAGCTATGAAGGCACAGGCTACTGAGTCCTTCGGTTACAACACGGATGAGATCGTATCCTCTGACGTTATCGGAATGAGATTTGGTTCTCTGTTCGATGCTACTCAGACCATGGTTGTAAACCTTGGAAACGGAACTTCTCAGGTACAGGTTGTTTCCTGGTATGACAATGAGAACTCCTATGTAAGCCAGATGGTTCGTACCATTAAGTACTTCGCTGAGCTTGCTTAATTGAGAGGCTGAATGATTATTTAGACCTAAATGGGTCCGGTCTTTTTGGACCGGGCCCTTATTTTTATGATACAGGAGGATTTTGAAATGCTGAACAAAAAATCAGTAGATGATATCAATGTAAAAGGCCAGCGGGTCTTGGTTCGCTGCGATTTTAATGTACCTTTGAAGGATGGAAAGATCACAGACGAAAATCGTCTGGTAGCAGCTCTTCCCACTATCAAAAAGCTGATCGCTGACGGCGGAAAGGTGATCCTTTGCTCTCATCTTGGAAAACCTAAGGGAGAGCCAAAGCCGGAGCTGTCCCTGGCTCCTGTTGCAGTGCGTCTCTCTGAACTTCTTGGTCAGGAAGTGAAGTTTGCAGCAGATGACAATGTGGTTGGCGAAAATGCAAAAGCTGCTGTAGCCGCTATGAAAGACGGAGAGGTGGTTCTTCTTCAGAACACCCGTTACAGAGCGGAGGAGACCAAAAACGGCGAGGCATTCAGCAAAGACCTGGCTTCTCTGGCTGACGTGTTTGTAAATGATGCATTTGGTACTGCTCACAGAGCACACTGCTCCAACGTAGGCGTGACCGAGTATGTAAAGACTTCTGTAGTGGGCTATCTGATGCAGAAGGAGATTGATTTCCTGGGCAACGCAGTGAACAATCCGGTAAGACCCTTCGTAGCTATCCTTGGGGGTGCGAAAGTGGCTGACAAGCTGAACGTAATCTCCAATCTTCTGGAGAAATGCGATACACTGATCATTGGCGGCGGTATGGCTTACACCTTCCTGAAAGCAAAAGGCTATGAGGTGGGTACTTCTCTGGTAGATGATACGAAGATCGATTACTGCAAAGAGATGATGGAAAAGGCTGAGAAGCTGGGCAAGAAGCTGCTGCTTCCCATTGACACCACCATTGCAAAAGAATTCCCCAATCCCATTGATGCTGAGATCGCAGTATCCGTGGTAGATGCTGCAGCTATCCCGGCTGATATGATGGGACTGGATATCGGAACCAAGACAGCAGAGCTTTACGCAGAGGCAGTAAAATCTGCAAAGACGGTTGTATGGAACGGTCCCATGGGAGTATTTGAGAATCCGATTCTGGCAAAGGGAACCATTGCAGTGGCAAAGGCTTTGGCTGAGACGGATGCAACCACCATCATTGGCGGCGGAGATTCTGCAGCAGCCGTAAACCAGCTTGGTTTTGGAGCGCAGATGTCCCACATCTCCACAGGCGGCGGAGCTTCTCTGGAGTTCCTGGAAGGAAAAGATCTTCCTGGAGTAGCAGCAGCCAACGACAAGTAAAAAGCTTAGCGATTGGCAAGCCGAAGGCGAAGACAGGGCTTAGCGTTTTCTTGGTTCGCCGCTCTTGGTGAGCCGGAGGAGCAGGATAAAATATAATAGTTTACGATAGAAGGAGTAGAAAATCATGGCAAGAAAGAAAATTATCGCTGGTAACTGGAAAATGAACATGACCCCCAGTCAGGCAGTAGAGCTGGTAAACACCTTAAAACCCCTGGTGGCAAATGAGGAAGTGGACGTAGTATTCTGCGTACCGGCTATTGATATTATCCCGGTTATGGAAGCTGCAAAGGGTTCCAATATCCAGGTTGGCGCTGAGAATATGTATTTTGAGGAGAAGGGTGCTTATACAGGTGAGATCGCTCCCGAAATGCTTACAGATGTAGGTGTAAAGTATGTGATTCTTGGACATTCTGAGAGAAGAGAGTACTTTGCAGAGACTTCTGAGACTGTAAATAAGAAAATGCTGAAAGCATTTGAGCATGGTCTGACTCCCATCATGTGCTGCGGAGAGACTCTGGAGCAGAGAGAGCAGGGGATTACCATGGACTGGATCCGTCAGCAGGTAAAGGTTGGTTTCTTGAATGTGACAGCCGATCAGGCAAAGACAGCTGTAATCGCTTATGAGCCGATCTGGGCAATCGGAACCGGCAAGACTGCTACCACAGAGCAGGCTCAGGAAGTTTGCAAGGGCATCCGTGAGTGTATTGCAGAGATTTATGATGAAGCTACTGCAGAGGCAATCCGCATTCAGTACGGCGGATCTGTAAACGCTGCTACTGCTCCGGAGCTGTTCGCACAGCCGGATATCGATGGCGGTCTGGTAGGCGGCGCATCTTTGAAACCGGATTTTGGAAAGATTGTAAATTACAAATAAGACAGTCCTGCTGCTGAAAGATCAGAACAGAGAGGTTTTTTAGAAGGGGAATAAAAAAGACAAAACCCGCATTCATTGGAGAGATACTGCTGATGAAGGCGGGTTTTGTCCGTTTACTGTAACAGAGCAATCCATAATCGGGTTTCCTATTGACACCCCCTTGGGTATTTTGTATAATTTAGCGTAATTGGCATCTGGAGATCAGGGATGGGGTCTTTAGGGTGATAGTAGTGTCTCAGTGCACAAAGGGCAACACACAGCTATTGCATACTGACGCTAAGAAACGGAGAAGAAAAAGACAGAGGGGGCGGATAGGATGCAGATTGAGCAGGGATCAAATTCGCTGCGCGTAAAAATCACAAATCAATCGGCAATTTTAAAGATTATTTACTATTTTGGTCCTATTAAGCGGGCTGAGATTGCCAGACGGCTTGATTTGACATTGCCGACAATTACGACGAATGTAAACAGCATGATTGCAGAAGGCATCGTGCGGGAAACAAGCGTTCGGGGAACCGATGGGCAGAGAACCGGAAGAAAGGCGCATCTTCTGGAAATTGTGCCGGAGGCACGTCATTTTATTGGAATAGAGATCACTGGAAGTCGTCGTTCCATCTGTGTGGTGGATTACTGTGGAAAAGAATGCTATTCTTATTATGATGAAGAACTGTGTATGGATTATGAGACGAACATGAAGGAAACCTGCAGGATTGTGAAAGACTGTCTGAAGCGGTGTTCACTGGGCTGGCAGGATATTTTTGGGGCTTGCATTGCCCTTCCAGGGTTGGTAGATTCTAAGGAAGGGATTTTGAAGGCGCATCCGGGAAATCAGTGGACGGATAAAAATATCCGAGGGGATTTTGTAGCGCTGACAGGGTATGACGGGCCTGTGGCAGTGGAAAATAACACTTGTGTGAGGGCTTCTGGTGTAAAACTTTATCGGCGAGGCCTGCTTGCGGACGTGCAAAGTTTTGCCTATCTTTTTGTGGATCGGGGGATTGCCTGTCCTTTGATTGTGAACAGCTTTCATTATACAGAGTCTGTGGTAGGAG
>CABRXX010000073.1:0-12466 GCA_902475025.1 uncultured Lachnospiraceae bacterium
AAGATGTTATTTTTCGGAGAAAAATCACCCGAAAGGGTACCGCCGGAGGTATTTTGCAGCATCCCCTCTTCGATTCATAGGAATTTCCTTCCTATAAAACAAAAATGCTCCGAAGGATTGCACTGAGGCAGCATACGTTTTACTTTGTTGTGGGAGGCTGCTGGGGTTGTACTTCCATCTCTTCATTTTTAATTTCCCAGTGGATCAGGAAGGTGAGAATGGCCCGCAGGATAATGATCCCTGCGACGATGCCGATCTCCTGAAGATTGCGCACAATCACTGTGCGCAGAATCTCACTTCCCAGCTTAAATTCCAGTCCCATAGCCAGTCCTTTAGCCAGTGCAAGGCGGGTATCCGGCGCTTTTCGGACATAATTGACCAGTCCCTGAATCCCTGCGCAGGTGATGACAGCCACGCCGATATACTCAAAGAGGAGCATGGCCAGATTCACAAAGCTGTGGAGAAATGTTTCTAACAATTCCATAATGTTTTTCCTTTCCTTTTTGTAACTGTTTTTAGTATAGTCTTTGGCAGGAAAAATGTAAAGGCAAAGGTATTTAGAAAAATTTAAGATTTTTTGGCTGGATGTTAATTTTGAGTTTATGGAAGAGGAATACAATAAAACCCATGGAAAATTCAGCAAACCATATGATGGGAATCGTTCTTCCCTTTGAGAGCGGTACAGAATTTTCTGAGCGACAAAATGTGGCTTAAATATACGCCCTGGAGCGTACAAGGATGAGGAGGATTTATTTTGAAAGAAAAAAATGAAAAGAAAAAAAGAAAAAAGTGGCCTTTTGTTCTGGCGATCGTGATTCTGCTGCTGATTGGAGCTGTGGTATCTTTGATCTGGTCAGGAAAAAAGACGCTGGAGGAGGCGGTGAATGCACAGACGACAGAGGCAGTGACCAGAGGAGCCATTGCAGTGACCACAGAGGGCAGCGGTACTGTTGAGGCGGCTTCTACAAGAGCGCTGGCTCTGGAGTATGATGGCAAGCTGGAGACCATTTATGTGGAGACGGGAGACCAGGTGAAAGTTGGAGACAAACTGGCGCTCTATGACCAGGAGGCTCTGGACGGAGTGATGGATGCCAAGGAGGCGGAGCTGGCAGAGCTGAACGACCAGATTGCTTCTATGGATGATTCCGGCAGTGAAACCATTAAAGCTCCGGTTTCCGGAAGGGTAAAGCGGATCTATGGGGCAAAGGATGACGTGGTGTCCAAGGTAGAGGAACGTCACGGCGGAGTGGCGGAGATTTCCGGGGACGGCAAGCTGAAGGTGGAGTTTCCCTATGAAGGAAGCGCTCTGAGCGAGGGAGATTCTGTTACCGTGGAGTTTGACACCTATTCGGTGGCAGGCACTGTGGAGGCTGTAGAGGATGCGCTGGTAAAGGTAACGATTCCCGATGATACCAGATATCAGGTGGATACAGAAGCGGAGATCTGGGGAAAATCTGGAGAACGGCTGGGACAGGGACTGTTGGTTTCCAATAGACCCTATCTGGTGACCGCTTCCTATGGCATTATTGATGAGGTGAAGGTGGATAAGGAGACCTATGTGGATGCAGGGGATGTGATGTTTATCCGCAGGGATGCCAAGTATAATCAGGAATATCTGGATCTTCTGGAGGAACGCCAGGAGAAGGTGGAGGAAATCCGGGAATTGAAGGAGTACCAGAAGAATCCGGTAATGACTTCTGAATTTGACGGTTATGTAGTGTCCATGGATGCACTGGAGGGGATGCCCTATGAGAAAGATCAGCAGTTTTGTACCATCGCAGATGCAGGAACCCTTTATCTGAAGGCGGAGATTGATGAGCTGGATATCGACGGAGTTCAGGTGGGACAGACCGCTACCGTGGTATTCGATGCCTTTGAGGAGGAAACCTATGAGGGCGTGGTGGAAAAGATCTCCGGAGTGGGAAATAACACGGGAGGAGTGACGACCTATACGGTTACCATTGCCATGGATGGAGATACCCGTCTGAAAAATGGAATGAGCGCCACTGCCACAATCCTGATGGAGGAGAAAGAGGATGCCCTTCTCATTCCGGTGGATGCCATTGAGACCATTGACGGGGAAAAGTACGTGCAGGTGGCAGATGGATCAGAAACTCAGCGACGCAAGATAACCCTTGGACTGGTCAATGACGAGTATGCAGAGGTGACGGAAGGACTGAGTGAGGGAGAGCAGGTTGTGGTTATCGCCAGAAACAGTACAGATATTTTCACTACAATGATGCAGCAAGGGGAAGCTATGAGGCAGAGTGCAGGGAGGTAGATGGTTTGATCGAACTGGAGAACATTAAGAAAATCTATAGCCTGGGTGAGGAAGAAGTGCGGGCTTTGGATGGAGTTTCCCTGAATGTGATGGAACATGAATTTGTAGCCATTGTGGGGGCTTCCGGCAGCGGTAAGTCCACGCTGATGAACATTATCGGCTGCCTGGATACGGCGGATGAGGGAAACTACTATATCGACGGACAGGATATCACCAGTCTGAGCGAAAAAGAGCTGGCTACCATGCGGAACCGGAAGATCGGCTTTATTTTTCAGCAGTTTAACCTGCTGCCCAAGCTGACGGCTTATGAAAATGTGGAGCTTCCTTTGATTTATCAGGGACTTCCGGCCAAAGAGCGGAAGGAGAGAACGCTTGAGGCTCTGGAACGGGTGGGCTTGTCGAAGCGTATCCATCACAGGCCTAACCAGCTTTCTGGAGGACAGCAGCAGAGAGTGGCTGTGGCAAGAGCCCTGGCGACTCAACCATCTCTGATTCTGGCGGATGAACCTACGGGGAATCTGGATTCCAAATCCAGCAGAGACATTATGGGACTGATTCATGAACTTCATGAGCAGGGGAATACCATTATTCTTATCACGCACGATGACGGGATTGCAGCAACCGCGGAGCGTCAAGTGCGGATCATGGACGGAAAAATCGTGTCAGATACCAGAGCGGGCGTAAGGAGGAAGGAAGAATGAAGGTAAGGCAGTCCATTAAAATGGCCTGGGGAGCCATTATTTCTAATAAAATGCGGTCGTTCCTTACCATGCTGGGCATCATTATCGGCGTATGTTCTGTGACGCTTCTGATCTCACTGGTTCAGGGCGGAACGGGAAGCATTACAGAATCTATGGAGGATCTGGGCGGAGATCAGATCATTGTCTCTGTGACCGACACTCACAAGAAGCTTACCTACCATGAGCTTCAATCTTTGGAGGGAACAGGAGGTATCAAAACCATTTCTCCCTATCTGTCCGGAAACGGAGTGGCAGTGGCAGAAGGAAATTCTGCGGAGGTGTCAATCAACGGCATTACCCCTGCTTATCAGGACGTGCAGGGACTGGATGTGGAGCATGGACGTCAGTTTACAGATCTGGATATGGAAAAGCGGCTGGATGTGTGCATTGTGGGAACGGAAGTGGCTACAGATCTGTTTGGCACCACCCAGGTTCTAAATAGCAGGATCCGGGTAAATGGTTATGATTACCGGGTGGTGGGAGTTTTGGAAAAGCAGGATGAGGCTATGCTGAACGGAACCGGAAACAGCGTCTATATCCCCTTTACCAACGCACAGAGACTTTTAAAGCAGACTGCTATCACCGGTTTTTATCTGTCTGCCAGAGAAGAAGAGGCGCTGTCCCAGGCCCAGGATACCATTGATGGATATCTGGAGAAAAAGTTTGGATCCGATGAGGGGTACACGATTCTGAATATGTCCAACATTGTGGATATGATGAATACCGTGATGAGTACCCTCTCCCTGATGCTGGGAGGAATCGCGGCGATCTCGCTTCTGGTGGGAGGGATTGGTATTATGAACATCATGCTGGTGTCTGTCACAGAAAGAACCAGGGAAATCGGAATCCGAAAGGCCATTGGGGCTCAGCGAAGCGATATTACCGTACAATTTATGATTGAATCCGTGTTTATTTCTTTGATCGGTGGTATAATTGGGATGGGCATCAGCCAGCTGGTGCTCTGGATTTTAAATATTCTGTTTCAGGATTACCATTTTGCCATCTCGCTGTCCGTGGGAGCGCTGGCTTTGGGATTTTCTGTGGCGGTGGGATTGATCTTTGGCATCTATCCGGCCAACAAGGCGGCAAAATTAAAGCCCATCAATGCCCTCCATTACGAATAAAAAACAGTGGCCTTATAGCAGCAGGCAGAAACAGGCGCATTGGAGAAAAGTCAGGATGGGGGACCCAGAAGGCGCGGAGCAAAGAAGACGGAACAGAGCAGAAACGTAAAAAGAAAAAGACAGGGCGGTATCAGAAGAAGGGGGGCGGAGTCTTGTTTCAAATCATGATCGTGGAGGATGATCCCAGCGCTGCCAGACTGGAGCAGGCCATCCTGACCCATGAGGGATATGACACGATTCTGGCGGAGAACGGTGCCAGGGCTTTGGAACTTTTGGATCAGCACCATGTGGATCTGATGGTGCTCGATCTGATGATGCCGGTGATGGACGGTTACGGGCTGACAGAGACGCTGCGGAAGAGTGGCAGCGATATTCCAATTCTAATGCTGACGGCAAAGCAGCTTCCGGCAGATAAGTACAGAGGATTTCAGGCGGGTACCGATGATTATATGACAAAACCGGTGGATGAGGAAGAATTTTTGCTGCGGATCAAGGCGCTGCTGCGCCGGGCAGGGATCGTTCACGATCGCTGTCTGAAAGTAGGGGCAGTAACCTTGGATTACGATGCCCTTACTGTTTCCAGAGAGGGGAGAATCCAGACGCTTCCCCCCAAGGAATTTTATCTGCTGTATAAGCTGCTGTCCTACCCGGACCGGATTTTTACCAGAATCCAACTGATGGATGAGATCTGGGGAATGGAGACAGAGACTGCGGATACGACGGTAAACGTGCATATTAACCGGCTGCGGAAGCGGTTTGAACAGTACCCAGAATTTGAGATCATGGCCATAAGGGGAATCGGGTACAAGGCGGTTCTTCATTCCTGAGGCGAAAGGCAGCCATGGGGCGGTTTTTTCGCGGGACAACAGAGGGAAAGAAGGATGGGAAGGAAATAAAGAAAGGAAGAACAGCGGTCTTGGGAGAAAAAAGAGAATGTTGGAAAACTAGGGAGAAAAGTGCTGGCACCTGCGCCGGAGAGGGCAAGTCTGGAAAAGGGCTTTTTCCAAGCAGTCTTACTCTGCGGTTTGCCATAGGGATTTTCGTGCTTCTGCTGTTGGATGTGCTGATCTGCAGCGTGTTTGTGCTGCTTTTGCTTCATCTGGGCTACTGGTCTTGGGACCATGTCAAACAATGGTGGGAGCCTTTGATCCTCCTGGCAGGATCCAGCGTGATCTTAGGCAGCGGCCTTTCGGTTTTATTCAGCAGAAGTTTTTTAGCGCCGGTACAGAATGCAGTCTGGATGGCTGATCGTCTGGCAGAGGGAGATTTTCAGGCAAGGATGGAGCCGGAGGGAGGCCGGGAGATGCGGCGGCTGGCAGAGAGCTTCAACCATATGGCCCGGGAGCTGGGCAGTCTTGAGCTGCTGCGTTCCGATTTTGTCAATGATTTTTCCCATGAATTTAAAACGCCGATTGCTTCCATCAGAGGATTTGCCAGGATGCTTCAGCGGGAGGATCTTTCCGGGGAGGAGCGCAGGGAATACCTGGAGATTATCGTCCGTGAATCCAACCGGCTTACAGATCTGGCAACGAATGTACTGAATTTATCTAAACTTGAGAAGCAGACGATCCTTTCAGGTCAGACCGAGTTTAACTGCACAGAACAGCTGAGAAGGGCGCTGGCGCTGCTGGAACCAAGATGGTCCAAAAAGGAGCAGCAGTTTTTGTTTGAGGGAGATGAAATCTTCCTTACAGGAAATAAGGAGCTGCTGGATCAGGTTTGGATTAATCTTTTGGACAATGCCATTAAATTTTCACCGGAAAAAAGTGTCATTAAGATTCTGTTTCGGAAAAGGCCGGGATGTGTGCTGTTTACCCTGACGGATCAGGGGCCGGGTATGGGGCCGGAAGAGCAGAAGCATGTGTTTGAAAAGTTTTATCAGGGAGATGGGTCCAGAAACGTCAGCGGAAATGGCCTTGGGCTTTCAATTGCAAAAAGAATTGTAGAGCTTCACAGAGGAAACATAGAAATTGTGAAATCCGATGAGAGGGGAACCATTTTTGAGGTGAGTCTGCCATTATAAAAATATAGGAGATGCTGCAAAATACCTCCGGCGGTATCATTTCGGGTGATTTTTCTCCAGAAAATAACATCTTTTCGAAGAAAAATACACCGAAAATCCACCGGAATTTGTATTTTGCAGTATCCCCTGGAAAAGTATAAAATAAAGAACAGTCCTTTTTACATATCAGATGTCCCTAAGGCTGCAGAGCAGACTGAATAAATTTTTTGATGGCTTCAAAGCTTTCATCGCTGATATCGTGTTCCATCTTGCAGGCATCTTCTGAAGCGGTGGTTTCATTGATACCCAGGGAGATCAGCCAGTCTCGAATCAGGGAATGGCGCTCATATACATTTGATGCTAACTGCTGTCCGGAGGGGGTAAGCTGAATGTATCCCTCCTCGGATACGGTGATATAGTCTTTGGCCCTCAGATTTTTCATGGCAACGCTGACACTGGGTTTGGAAAAATCCATTTCATTTGCAATGTCAATGGAACGAACAACAGGGAGACGCCTGCTTAAAAGCAGGATCGTTTCCAGATAATCTTCCACAGATTCTTCTGATTTATGTTTAATATAGCTCATAGGTTCCTCCCGAATGGATATTCTGAATACTTCTCTTCCGACTCTAACATTTTGTGCAGAAAAAAGCAAGATAAACAGGGACAAATTACAGAAAATTTCCCATTTTGCTTGTCTCTTCTCTTATCTTCTAGTATAATAATGAGGTTATCCAGTAGGGAGAGAAGCGTTGCCTTTGTTGGCGCATAAAAGAACTTCGGCTTTTGAAATGACAGAGATGACAGAAGAAAAGGGAGAAATGGGAATGGGAAAAAAGAAAACCGGACAGCCAATGACGGGAAAAAAGCACTATGAAGAGATTGATATTTGCCGTGGGATGGGGATCGTCCTGGTGGTTCTGGGACATGCTTTAAAGCAGACCGGTGAGACCAACTCTTTTTTTGATGTGCTGCTGTCTGTGATTTACAGCTTTCATATGCCTCTGTTTTTTTTCCTCTCCGGTTTTGTGTCTTTGAAGATGCTGTATTTCAGAGCAGGAAAGGAACGGCTGGATTATATAAAGAACCGGGCTTTTCGGCTTTTAATCCCCTATTTTACAGTGGGGATTTTGTATTTGCCTTTGAAATATGTTCTTTCCAGATATGCGGTGAAACCCTATGATTTTTCCAGCACCTGGAAACTGTTCTTTGGGGAGAATCCAAATACAGCGCTGTGGTTTTTGTATGTGCTGTTTTTGGTAAGCCTGGTCTGCGTCTTGATACTGAGGGAAAAGAATGTGCTGTATGTGCTTGCAGGAAGCTTTGCCCTGACTGTGGCAGCCTGCTGCTTCGGATGGCCGTGGAAACTGCCGAAATATGCCTTTTTCTTTGTACTGGGAATTTTTGTCCGGCTGCATTATGAAAATTGGTTCCAGAAAGTAAAATGGAACCGAATATGGGTGGCAGCGGCCGTTTTTGCGGCTGCCAATGCAGCTCTGTATTTAACGGATCTTGAAGTTTTGTGGGATGTAACCGCTTTGGCCGGGATTGTTATGTGCCTGCAGTTTGGAAAGTGGATCGCAGAGCGGAAAGGGAAGGCGGAGGAGTTTTTTGCCTTTCTGGGAGCTTACAGCATGGATATTTACATTTTGTCGGAACCATTGAATACAGCGGCAAAACTGCTGTTTTGGAGTTTCCTGAAGTGGAATTATCTCATTTGTACTTTGCTTTGTTTCCTGATCAGCCTTGGGCTGCCCATCCCTGTGTCAAAGCATATTGTTCGCAAAGTGAAAGCACTTCGAATCGGAATACTGGGGGTGAACTAGGTATGGAGCATTCCAAAAAAGCATTTTATATCATTGTTTCCTGTATGGCTTTGGTGGCTGTGTTTTCCGGGTATATTCTGTACCGGAACTTCCGGCCGAGTCCTGGGCTGCCTTATGAGCAGATTACCATGGAGGAAGCGGCGAAGTATATGGAATATGAGACCGGATATCTTCTATTGGATGTGCAGACCGAGGAGGCATATCAGTCCGGCCATATCTTAGGCGCTGTGAATCTTCCACTGGAAGTTCTGGCTGTCCAGGCACCTGTAGTGCTGAGCGATTTGCAGCAGATGATTTACGTGTGTGCCGGAAGCACAAAGCGCAGTAAAAAAGCTGCCAAGCTTCTCTGTGATCTTGGCTATACCAATATCACAGAAATCGGCAGCATCGCTGACTGGCCAGGGGAGACGGAGCGGATAAGTCCAGAGACGAGCCCTGCCGAGGCAGCAGTTATAGAGACGACACCTACAGAAACGCTTCATACAAAGACAATGGGGAAGGGAGTCAACCTCTGAAACTTTAAAATTTGCGGTCAGCAAAGGCATGGATCAGCGCAGAGGTGATAGACACATCATCATCCGGTACAGGAACCTGGTTCCGGGGAAACCACTTGGCATCAGAAAGCTCAGTGGTATCCAGAGTGATCTTATCAGAGCCGTCCAACTGGGCGGTAAAGCCAAGGGTAAGATTGCCTGGGATTCCCCAGGGCTGTGAGCCAAAGTACCGGATATTTTTTACCTTTACGCCAGTTTCCTCCATCACCTCCCGGCGAACGGTGTCCTCCGCAGTCTCGCCGACTTCGATAAAACCGGCGATGAGAACAAACCAGGTCACCGGCCGTCCGGCATATTTGGTCATCAGAAGTCGGTCTTTGTCATAGACTGCCACGATGATGCAGGGGTTGATTCTGGGATAGACCACAGAAGCGCAGTGGCTGCAGATTAGGCTTCGCTCTGCGGAACCTGGTGTCAGTGGAGAGCCGCAGCGGCCGCAGAAGCGATTGGTCTGATACCAGCTAAAGAGATGATAGCCGGTATAGCCGGCAAAGGCCAGTTCCATGGGTCGAAGCTCACGAAGCGTGCGGAGCGGCTGCCAGGAGAGGGAGCCTGCGCCTGGTTGGAGAGCGGTATTTGCCGGAGCAGGAAGATCAGTATTTTGGTGGGAAGGTGAAGGGCAGGCAGCCTTTCGGGGCCAGGTGAGTGCCAGAAAATAAAGGGTCTGATCAATGGAAAACAGAAACTGAAAGCCGGAAACCTTCATTGCGGGAAGAAATTCCCCGAGAGTGGGATAGCCGCCATTCTCTGTCAGAAGAATTTGGCTGTCCTGAAAACACAGGATCATATCGCGGCTGGCAGGAGCCATTGTGGAGGAATATTCCAGGGAAAATTTGTGAGGTTCAATATCTTGAATCATAGCAGACATCCTTTCTTTTGTGAAAAATCAGTATTACAGAAAAACTGCTGTAAATGTTCCACCTAAGTATCAATGGAGTTTTTACAGCAGTTTTTGTGTTAAGTTTTACAAAACTATTTGCATTCGATCAATTAATAGATGAGACAGGTGGAACCCATGGGTACGGTGTTGTAGATATACAGAGCCTCGCTTCCGTGGCTGTTTTTTCCTACCCGGACACAGCCGTGAGAGGCTGGGGAACCTAGGTTTCCGTCGTTGTAAACCACATCTCCCGGGGTGAGCAGCCAGCCGTGGATGGCGTTTCCGGAGAAGAAGCTGGCGTACTTTGCGTAGCAGTCCTCATCAAACCAGAACAGGGGAGATTTTCTTATAATCCGGTATCTTCCCGGAGGTGTGGGAGAATTTACCTTTCCGGTAGAGCACTTAAAGGTCTTGATCAGCTTCCAGTTAAACTGCTTACCTTTGAAAACATACAAACGCTGTTTGGGCAGGCTGATCCAGATCATATAGTCAGTGGGACTGGAGTAACCCTTGGAGTTTACAAAGGCTTCCTTTGTATTTTTGGAATAGTCCTTTGATTCTATAATACAGGATTGATAGGAAAGATAGCCGGAGCTGATTTTCACTCTGGTGCCGTTCTTTAATTTTACCAGGCAGGTGGAACCACGCTCCAGAACGGTCACACTGGTGCCAGCCTTTACAGTTACATATTTTGAACTGTCCTCCACTCTGGCCCGTACGGTGCCTGTGACTTTTGCTTTATAATTCATGGAGCGGATGGAAGTCACAGTACTGTCGATGGCCACCGGCTTTACATTCTGAGTGGAAGAAAAATTACCGTATCTGGTCAAGCCGCCTATTTTTCGGTAAGCTCTGACCTTGAAGCTGTAATTCTTTCCGTTTTCCAGTTTGCTGATCACAATAGCGGTCTTTTTGGTTGTGCCGATGGAAATGTATTTTCCGGATTTGTTTTTCTGAAAAATTTCATAGCCGGTAGCATTGGCTGCCTTATTCCATTTCATGGTGACTTTTGTGTTGGCTGCCTTTGTCACATTCAGCTTGGTGGTTCCGGGCTTCTTCACCTGGGGAGTCACAGAAACAGGGTTGGACTGTTTTCCCTCATAGGTTTTGGAACGAAGCTTCCGGTAGGCACTGACCTTGTAGGTATATTTGCGGTTGTTGGTCAGCTTCTTTACCGTGTAAGTCACATAAGAAGTTTTCGGCTGCTTGATGGTTTTGATTTTTTTGTAGGTGTTGGTCTTTGTGTCCAGCCGGTACACGTAATAACCGGAGGCGTTGGAGATCCGGTTCCATCGCAAGGTCACCTGGGATTCGCCGGCAGTGGCCTTGGTGATCTTCACTTTTGCCGGTGCTTTTGAGGCTGCCTGGGCGGTAGCGGGGAGAACCAGCATACAGAGAAGACCGAGGAAAAACATAACAAAAGTTTTTCTTAAATGTTTCATAAATTCCTTCCTCTCAATCAATTTACATTGGTAGTTATAATCATAATAAGCAAAAAAAGGCAGGGTGTCAAGGGCGTTGACAGAGATTTTTGAAAAATGTTAAGAAAATGTTACATAATTGCATTTTATAGGAAGATAAGCTATAATAAAGCGACAGAAAAGGCGGTCTGCAGGCGGAACCAGTCTGCCGGCAGACCGCTTTTTATACTGGCCGCCGGACAGGGCAGACCGAAGATTTTATATGCGGAGGAGAAAGAGAGAATGATGGAGAGAAAGAGAAGAATAGCCATGTTTACTGTGGCGCCTGCGATTATTTTTTTGATCACTTATTATATTTATTATCTGCAGGCATCGGTTCCCGGGGGAGGAGATATTGTAAAGCACATGAATGCAGCCCTTTCCCTGGATATGGTTTTGAAAATTTCAGACTGCGGATGGCATTTTGTGTGCTGGCTTTTTTATGTCTGTCTGCCTATCCCCATTGAGGAGGCAGCCAGTCTTGCCACCGCCTCCTTTAATGCCCTTACCGCGGTGCTTGTGATATGGATCATTGACAGATATTATGGAAAGAATATGAAACGCGTGGTGTTCCCCACTGTGATTACCCTGGTGAGCCTGCTGGTGGGGCCTTTGTATCTGCGGTTTTATAATCCCAATTACTATCTTGGGCAGGGTTCCCCCAATATCTGGCACAATCCAACCTCTGTGGCTGTGAGGCCTTTTATGCTTTGGGTTACGGTACTGACCATGGACTATTGGAGTTGTAATAAGGAAGAGAGGGTATCTGTTGGAAAACGCACCATGAAAAAAATTACAGCCTATGAGCTGGGACTGGGAGTGCTGCTGTTTATTTCCACCCTGGTGAAACCTTCTTTCCTGATGGTGTACTGTCCGGTCTGCGGGATTGTAATTCTGTACCGGCTGATCAAAAGGAAGGGAAAAGGGTTCTGGGAGCTGGTGAAGCAGAACTTGTATTTTCTCCCTTCCCTGGCAGTATTCTTATGGCAGTACATTAAGATCTTTATTTTCGGGGGAGCAACGGGAAGCAATGCGGGGATTGAGATTGCCTTTTTCAAGGTAGCCAGGCTGTACGCCCCCTCGGTGCTGTTTTCTTTGATTTTAAAAATGGCCTTCCCGATTCTTGTAATCGTGATCTGGAGAAAGAAGATATTTAAGGATAAGCTGTTTCAGATGGTGTTCGGAATGGCCTTGATGGGTCTGGCCATCACCTGGACCCTGGCAGAGACAGGAGACCGGGCAAAGCATGGGAACTTTGGCTGGAGCAATATTTTGGCCTCCTCTTTTCTGTGGATTTTCTGTGTGATTTTTTATGCCAGGGAGTGGGATGAGGAGAAGGAAACAATTATGGAAAATACCATGCGGAAGGTGAAATACGCAGTTCCTGCTGTGATCCTTCTGTGGCATCTGGTGGCAGGCCTTTATTCTATGACCACCTATATGAGAGAATTCACTTAACCGGGGAGCTGGAAACTGTATGAAAAAACGAAAGTACCTTTTAAACTATACGTTCTGTTTTCTGATTCTTTCTCTGGCTATGCTCTTGCCTCTGCTTCTGGCAGGCAAGAGCCTGGTGTGGATCGGGGACGGGGACGCCCA
>CABRXX010000074.1:0-12238 GCA_902475025.1 uncultured Lachnospiraceae bacterium
GACTATGACGGTTGGAAATTAAAAAAGCTGTCATGAAAAACAGCACAAAGGGAAACAGATAGGCCAAAAATCCAAAACAACCAAAGCAAAAAGAACTTACCGCCTGGCCTACAAAACCGCCGATACCCAGATAGCTGATAAAGAGCAGGATCGAGCAGGCTAAAACAGCCCAAAGAAAAATCTCATAGCAAAGTCGCGGATCTGTCCGTTCCTTTTCCGCCTCCCTTTTCGCTTCGCTCCTTTTTTGCGTTCCGGTCTTGGCAGCGGTCCTCTTTCCAGCTGTTTTGGAAGCAGTGCTTTTTGCGGAAGCTCCTCTGGTACCGGAAGTTTTCCTGGTACCGGAGGCTTTCCTTCCGCTGCTGTTTTTCGTTCCTGTCTGTTTCGTAGTTTTTCCTTTTGTTGCCATTTAATATCTCCAGTCTTTGATTTTCTTTACTGCGCAGACTTTGATTACAGGACAAAATTTCCCACAATCGAAATAATCCCTACAGCAAAGCAGTAATATGCGAAATACTTGAATTTTTTATTTTTCACCACCACCAGCATGGTTTTAATGCACACATAACCCACCAGAGCTGCAGCGATGACGCCTGCCGCATAGGTGCCTACAAGGCCGCCTGTGATCACTTCACTTCCCACATCCGAAATCTCCAGAACTGCTGCTCCCAGAATAGCCGGAATGGAGAGGATAAAGGAATACTTCACTGCAAAACGGCGGTCAAATCCACACAGCAGGCAGGCGGTGATGGTAGTTCCAGATCGGGAAAGTCCCGGAAGGGTAGCAAAACCCTGAGCAATCCCCACCAGCACGCCTTCTTTGTATGTAACGTCCTTGGGAATTTTATGGCAGTCTTCCGCCCGGTCAGAAATCAGAAGCAAAACGCCGGTAATCAAAAGACAGATACCTGGAATCAGAAGAGTGCTGCTGGCATCCTTAATCAGCTTTGCACCTAAAAAGCCCATAATCCCGGTGGGAATGGTAGAAACGATGAGAAGTACCACAAATTTCCGATAATTGGTGCGCACAATGCGGCGGTACTTAGGCTGGTTCTCCTGCTTCTTTTTGGTAAGAAAAGTCCTAAAATTGCAGAAAATATCTCCCAGCATATGAAAAGTCTCCAAAATCAGTTTCCAGATGTCTTTCCAATAAACCACAAACACCACCAGAAGCGTTCCCATATGTAACAGAATATCAAACAAGATACTGCTTCCTGTGTCAATGTGAAAGAAATTTTGTATGATAGCCAAATGGCCGGAACTGCTTACCGGCAAAAATTCCGTCAGGCCCTGAACAATACCAAGAAAAATAGATTGTAAAACAGACATATACTCCTCCTCCGAATAACCTCATTTTCTCTTGCATCCGCATCTTTGGATGCATCCTGTACTGATACTATATTTTATCCTTGAAAAAAATATACCGTACACAGCATAACTGCGGCAGCTTCCTGGCTGATTTTCCATCTTCCAAATCGGTCTGCCGCAGCCTCACTTCTGCCATTCTATCATAATTTTTGAAAAATAGCTACTAATTTCTGGAATGATAAGCCACCAGCTCTTTTAGCTTTGCCACAGCCTGACTGATTCCTCCTACCTCATCAATCAGCCCTTCTGTCACAGCCCGCTGCCCCACCAGAATCGTTCCCAGATCTTTGGTAAGGATTCCTGTGTCCAGCATCAGCTTCATCAGCCGCTCCTTCGGCGCTTTGCTGTGATCCGTAATAAAATCCAAAATCCGATCCTGCATCTGCTGAAAATAATCATAGGTTTGGGGCGCGCCGATGACCGTTCCGCTCATGCGCACCGGATGGATCACCATGGTGCCGGATTTTACAATAAAAGAATAGTCCGCAGATACTGCAATGGGAACGCCAATGGAATGACTTCCCCCAAGCACCAAAGATACCGTAGGTTTGCTGAGGCTGGCGATCATTTCCGCAATGGCCAGTCCTGCCTCCACATCTCCGCCTACGGTGTTCAAAAGAATCAAAAGCCCCTGAATCTTCTCGTTTTCCTCTATCGCCGCCAACTGGGGCAGAATGTGTTCATATTTTGTTGTTTTGGAATTGCTTGGAAGGCACTCATGTCCTTCGATCTCCCCAATCACACTGAGCAGGTGGATGCTGTTTCCAAAATTCACCTGCCCCAGTTCCAGCAGGTTCTCTTTCTCCTCTTCACCTAATGTAGTCTGGCTCTGGGCTTTGCCGCCTCCCTTTTCTGCTTTTTTACCAGGCAGCTTTTCACCGGTCGTATTTCTATTGGCCTCCGACAGATTCTCACCCATCTTACTTCCTCGCGCTGCCGGCAGGTCTTTCCCCTTTCGCTGTCCTGCTGCTCCACATACTGTAGTTTTCATCTGATCACCGTCCTTAAAAAAATTCCCGGAAAAACTAAATCCTTCTTAGTTTCTCCGGGAGACGGGACTTTATACGCGTCGATTAATTTTCTGTATAAAAATATTCTTTCTGAAGCTCCTCCACCATCTGTTTATACAGCTCCTTACACTCTTCATTCCTGCCGTCTTCAATCAAATGAATACAGGGAGACAGGTACCGGGTCCAGATACCATGATAGATATCAGAGGAATCCTTCTGTTTATTGATATGTTTTACAATCGTGGGGGCCACGTCATAGTAGGCTTTGATAATCTCCTCCCCTTCTGGAAGCTCAGCCAGATAGTGATCCCTGTAATTTCGCAGCAGGGTCAGCTCGTAGCAGTCATCCGGCTTACCGAAGGTCTGGCATACAGCCGTGGTAATATAACAGAATTTCTTATGAAAGCCTTTCTCAATGTATTCATACTCCGCAGGCTGAATATTGGAACGCGGAAAAGCCTTTTTCCACTGAGCCATAATCTCGTCCACCAGAGGCTGGGAAGATTTTCCTTTGTATTTCAGGATCATAGGAAATACATACACTGCCATCACCAGATTCATATCCATCATGACAGCTTCCTTTTTATTTTTCCGCGGCTCTTCCTCCATCTTCCCTACCGCGGTCTCCACCAGCGCCTCAGCCATATTGTGGACAAATGCCTCCGGCTCCATTACGCTGGAGTAAACAGTCTCAATGGCATCCAGGGCGGGGAGATACTGGTCATAAATGCTGGTAAAACGGCTTTCATAATATTTTTTCTTAAAGGAGTCCATGGGTTTCTCAATATCAACCAGCATGGATTTCATCCCCTGTAAACCAATCAGATAATTATTTTCGCTCATTGCCTTCTCCTTATGGGTACTTTCTCAGAGCTGACTCCCGAAACATGATTATTCATCCAAGTTCGTGTAAACAGCCTGCACATCATCGTCCTCATCCAAAAGATCCAGAGTACGGTTCAGCTGCTTTAATACAGCCTCATCTGTAACCTCCACATAGTTCTGGGGTATCATGGTCACATCGGCGGTAGCCATAGCCACTCCCTGATCCTCCAGAGCCTGTCTCACCGCGCTGAAAGCATCCGGATCCGTAATGATCTCAAAGCTGTCCGCCTCTTCGGAAAAATCCTCTGCGCCGGCATCTAATGCCAGCATCATCAGATCGTCTCCCTCCATCTCACACTCTTCTTTGTCAATGATAATCTGCCCCTTTTTATCAAAGCTGTAGGAAACGCATCCCTGGGTACCGATGCTTCCTCCTCCCTTGGTGAAAGCGCTTCGAACATTAGCTGCGGTGCGGTTCTTGTTATCCGTCAGAGCCTCTACAATAATGGCGATTCCTCCGGGACCGTATCCTTCATAGGTAACGTGCTCGTAATTTACAGATCCGATATCCCCGGCAGCTTTTTTGATACCCCGGTCAATGGTATCGTTTGGCATATTGTTGGCTTTTGCCTTAGCAATAACATCCCTAAGCTTGCTGTTGTTTGCAGGATCCGGACCGCCCTCTTTTACTGCAATGGCAATCTCGCGGCCAATGATGGTAAAGATCTTACCCTTGGCAGCATCATTTTTTTCCTTCTTATGCTTAATGTTGGCAAATTTTGAATGTCCTGACATATACTTACTCCCTTTCTGCTGTATCTTCCTGATCTCCGCTTTCTTCTGCGGGAGGCTCCAGTTTTTTCCTTACCTTCACCCATTTAATTGTTTTATTCTCTACTTCCAGTATCTGGAAAGAATAACCTTGTTCCTCAATGACAGACTGCTCATCCTCCTCCGGAATTCGATCCATCCGATAGATCAGATAGCCGTTCAGAGTCTCATAATCCTCCTCTTCAAAGGCAATCCCCAGCGTCTGCGCCACATCCTCCAGAGGCGTCATACCGTCCATGCGATAGCTTCCATCCTCATCAGGTATAATAAAACATTCATCCTCATCGTATTCATCCTGGATATTTCCTACAATCTCTTCCAGAATATCTTCCATGGTCACCAGGCCTGCCGTCTCTCCATACTCGTCCACCACGATCACCATCTGGAGCTTCTGAGCCTGCATACTGCGAAACAGCCGGTCCAAGCTTCTGGTCTCCGGAATAAAGATCACCGGGCGAATCAGTTCCGGAATGTCCTTGATCAGCCAGTTATCATACTGTTTTTTATTGTGAAAAATCATAGCGTCCTTAAAATGGAGTACGCCAATGATATTGTCAATATCTTCCTCATACACCGGAAATCTGGAATTGCTCTCCTCCACCATAAAAGAGATGGCTTCTGACAAATTCAGGCATCCATTGATCGCCACAATGTTTTTCCGGTGGGTCATCACATCCTGGGCTTCCTTGTCATTCAGCTCAAAAATATTCTGAATCATCTCCGCCTCATGTTCATCCAGCACTCCCTGTTCATGGCCTTCATTCACCATGGAAATGATTTCATCTTCTGTCACCTCATCCTCCAGAAGGTGGGGATCAATGCCAAACAGCCGTGCCAGAAGATACACAATGGCAGTAAGTGCATAGGTAACCGGATAGCACACCGTCACAATGGCTTTTACAGCAGGCAAAAGGCCTCTGCACCAGGAAACGGCATATTTATTTCCGGCAAGATGGGGAATTCCCTTCCCGATCACATAGATCAGCACCATGGAAATGATCAGCAGCAGCCAGTCCGATTCTGAAAATCCCCAGAGCAACCCGTACGTTCCTCCTGCTGCTGTGAGAATATGCATCAGCCAGCAGGTATGTATCAGTGCCTTTGGATTATTCTTCCATCTCAGAATCTCCCGGATCTTCTCAGGTTCCTCTTTTTCGTAAGGTTCAAAACTGCTCTCTGTAACCGTCTGCACAGCAGTTCCAAAACCAGACAAAACAAAGTCAGCCAGCAACAACACCATGAATATAACGGCCCCTATAAGAGGGACCCCACTACTGTCCATTTTCTATGATACGCTCCTTTTTGTAAATCTTTCTGCAATTGTTCAGAACCCTTCTGCAAAATAGTTCTTTGCCCTTTGTTTCGCAGGCTTTGACCGGCTCTGAACAATTCCATTTTATCTTTTGTTTCTGCCTGTTTCTCCCATCGTCATAATGGGAACAGCTTAACAAAATATATCATTTTCTTTCTCTTTCGTCAAGCCGGGATTCTTAAGACCGCCTATGTAAGCAGTTCCAGACTGATCTGAAGAGCCCGATCCACCTGGCGCAGCGCCTCGGAATCCAGATGGCAGACCCGGTCTTTTAACCTGCGCTTGTCAATGGTTCTAAGCTGTTCTAGCAAAATCACAGAATCCCGGACGATCTCATATTTTCCCGCCTCAATCTCCACATGCGTAGGCAGCTTTGCCTTCATCTTCGATGTAATAGCAGCACAGATTACGGTAGGACTGTGGCGGTTTCCAACATCATTCTGAATGATCAGCACCGGACGTATCCCGCCCTGCTCCGATCCCACCACCGGACGCAGATCTGCATAATAAATATCTCCGCGACGAATATTCACACATTTCACACTCCAATACAAAGGTTTTTCCTGTTACCTTTAGTATTTCCATGTTCGTCTGGTGTATTCAGCATTTCTGTCTGTACCTTTACTTTATGTAAACTCTGGGAACCCGCTTTCCGATATCACAGACAAATTCATAGGGAAAACGTCCTGATAGTTCGCTTAACCGCTCCACAGGCAGCTCCTCTTCCCCGTCTCTCCCCATCAGAGTTACCTCCTGCAGCTCCTCTGCCGGAATGTCAGTCACATCCACCATAAACTGATCCATACATACTTTACCGATGATGGGGGCTTTTTTCCCGCCGATAAGCACATACCCTTTATTGCTTAAGCTTCTGGGGTAACCGTCTCCATACCCTACCGGTATGGTAGCAATCCGAGTCTTTCTGCTGGTGACATAGGTTCCTCCGTAGCTTACCGCCACATTGGCCTCCACCTCTTTTATGTAAGCGATATGGCTTTTTAATTCCATCACAGGGCGAAGCCTGATTTGATCTTGTCTTACCTCATCCGACGGATAAATGCCATAAATAATAATTCCCGGACGAACCATATCCAGATTGGTCTGGGGAAATTCCAGGATGCCGGCGCTGTTAGAACAATGATGAACCGGAATACAGATACCCGCTTCCTCTAATTTTCTGCAAAATTCCTGATACCGCTGAAACTGAATGTGCGTAAAGCTTTTATCCTCCTCGTCCGCTCTGGCAAAATGGGTAAACAAGCCCTCCGCTTCAATCCCCGGCAGTTTTAGGATCTTCCGAATTTCCTCCACCGATTCATCGGTATCTGAAAAGCCAATTCGGCTCATCCCCGTATCCAGGGCAAAATGTACCTTGATTACTTTTCCCAGTTTCCCAGCTGTTTTTGAGAGCTGCTCTGCCATAGACAACTTAAACACCGTAGGGCGAAGATCCAGATTGGCAATGGTTTCGTAGTGCTCCGGAAAGGTAAAGCCAAGAATCAGAATCGGTTTTTCGATTCCACCTGCCCGCAGCTCCTGGGCTTCCTCCACTGTGGCTGTGGCAAATCCCCAGATAGCATTTTCAGGCTCCATACGTTTTGCGATGGGGACAGCACCATGTCCGTATCCGTCTGTTTTTACCACTGCCACCATTTTTGTGCCGTCCTTTACTGCTGCCTTTATCTGCCGAAAATTTTCTTCCAGCGCATCCAGATGAATGGCTGCGTATACTCTGCTGTGTGTTTCCATGCTAATCCTCCAGTTTTCCTAGAACTTCTGATATTCCATTCACAATATCCCCTGCGGTCATGCTGCGGGAACCAAGGCTGTCTTTTGCCGCATCCCCAGCCAGACCATGAAGATATACGCCCAGACAGGATGCCTCAAAGGGTTCCAGTCCCTGGGCCAGAAGACTGGTAATGATGCCTGTAAGCACATCCCCGGAACCGCCCACAGCCATACCTTCATTTCCCGAAGTATTGATATACTGCTTTTTTCCATCGGAAACAAGGGTTCTGGCATCCTTGAGCACGCACACCAGATGATAGCGCTCTGCGTAGGATCCCGCACTTTTCTGAAAGTGTCCTAAAATTTCTTTCACTTCGCTTTTCTGAAGTCTGGCCATCTCACCCGGATGCGGAGTGACAATGATCTTTGCTTCTGTGTTTGACAGATACTCCGGACATTCAGAAAGAATATTCAGCCCATCAGCATCCACCAAAAGAGGTCCTTTCCATAACAGCAGAACTTTCTTTAAAAGCTCTCGAGCCTCTTGAGACTTGCCAAGTCCCGGCCCAATTCCCACTGCATCCGCCCATGGAAGCCGTGTCTCCAATGCCTGTTCCTGATCCCAGGAAGCAAACACCGCTTCCGGCAGATTCGTCTGAATGGGAACTCTGCTGCTCTCCGCTGCCAGCACCTGCACCAGGCCGCAGCCAGTTCGGTAGGCTGCCTTTGCCGATAGGAGCGCCGCTCCAGCCATATTCTCTCCGCCGCCGATGATCAGCACCCTCCCATAAGTTCCTTTATTGGCCCTTGGTTTTCTCACTGGCAGCCTGGATAAATCCCCCTTGTCATAAGTAAAGGTATCCCCATCTTCGCAGTAAACGCCAATATCCTTCACCTTAAGTTTTCCGCAAAGCTCTGCTCCGGGATACAAAAGCGCGCCAATTTTGGGATAAGCAAAACAGACGGTGACAGACACACGAAGCGCACAGCCCAATATTTCCCCTGTGTCTGCGCTGATACCGGAAGGCAAATCCACGGCCACCACAGGCCGGCCTGATTCATTAACCCGATGGATTGCTTCCGCATAGGCGCCTTCCACAGGCCGGCTAAGACCGATACCCAAAAGTGCGTCCACTATTATAGTATATTCATCCGGTTCGGGATTTCTGCAAAAAATCCCCCCATAATTTTCATAAATTTCCTTTTGCAGGGCAGTTTCTTGTGTGAGAGAACTCTCCTTCCCCACAAACCATACTTCTGTATGGATACCATCCAGCATGAGAAGCCTGGCGGCGGCGAAACCGTCACCCCCATTGTTTCCGGAGCCGCAAAGAACCAACACTCTGATCTGGGGAGCCCTGCTTCCTTCCCTCTTTTGCAAACATCTCTTCACTTCCCTGACAACTGCCTGAGCTGCCCGCTCCATCAAAACCATGGAAGGGATGCCTTTCTCATTTATAGTGGCACTGTCCCATTGCTTCATTTCTATGCTGTTTAACACATACTTCATATTATTCTACTTCCTGCTCCTTGTTCCTGTGATTCAGCCTGTAAGAAAGCTGCATCAGGCTCTCAGACAAATGGACATGCTCAACAATCACATCCTTTGGAAGATGCAGATCCGTATGGGCAAAATTCCAGAACGCAGTCACACCATTCTCCACCAGTACTGGGGCCACCTGCTCAGCACCTGCTGCAGGCAGCGTCAGCGCCGCAATATCTACCTGGTTTTCTTTTAAAAAATGCTCCAGTTCATCAATCATCAGGATAGGAATCCCCCGGACGGATACCCCGGAAAGCCTGGGATTCACATCAAATATCCCGATAACCCGAAAACCTCTCTTCTCAAATTTCACATAATGCGCCAATGCCTGGCCTAAATTTCCTCCACCTACAATAATCATATTGTAGGTTTTATCCAGGCCCAAAATCTTTCCGATCTCTGTGTAAAGATATTTTACATTATATCCATATCCCTGCTGCCCAAAACCACCAAAATTGTTTAAATCCTGGCGGATCTGGCTGGCAGTCACATTCATCTGACTGCTAAGATCATTGGAAGAAATCCGTTCCACCTTATTCTCCAACAGCCCTCCCAGATATCGGTAATACCGGGGAAGCCGCTTTACAACGGCTTTTGAAATCGCTCTCTCTTCCATATTCCCCTCCCACTTCTGTTTAGTTTCTGCAAACGCTTACTTCCACTTATAATCTATTCTATTATAATATTCTGTTAAAAAACTGTCAATGCAAGAAGCGCCAATCTTGAAAATCCAGTTGTTTTTTATAATATTTCCATTATAATGGAAGAAGCACCATGCAGACAGAAAAAAGCATGAGTCAGAAAAACTGCAGAGAAACCTGCAAAAGCAATACGACAAAGAAAGAATGGCAAAGGATGAAAAAGACCTATGATATTATCATGTCAGGATATTAATAAAGCGTTCGGAACCAATGAAATTCTATGCAATGCGTCTTTCCATATTGAGGATCATGAAAAGGCCGCCATTGTGGGAGTCAACGGAGCCGGAAAATCAACCTTATTAAAAATCATTATAGGAGAACTGACTGCAGACAGCGGGGAAGTGATCATTTCAAAAGGAAAAACCTTAGGCTACCTAGCTCAGCAGAACATGCTCACCGGACATCACACCATCCATGAGGAACTGACAGAGGCCAAGCGGGATGTGATTGAAATGGAAGAAAAAATGCGTCGCCTGGAGCTTCAGATGAGAAGCCTTTCCGGCGAAGCTCTGGAAGCGCTGATGGATCAGTATCACCGGATCTCCACTGCTTTTGAACAGCAAAACGGATACAGCTACCAAAGCGAAATTACCGGTGTGTTAAAGGGACTTGGCTTTACAGAAGATGATTTTTCCAAACAGGTGGATACGCTCTCCGGCGGACAAAAAACCAGGGTGGCCCTGGGCAAGCTGCTTTTGTCCAATCCGGACATTATCCTTCTGGATGAGCCTACCAACCATCTGGACTTAAACTCCATCGCCTGGCTGGAAACCTATCTGATGAATTATAAGGGCGCTGTGATCATCGTCTCCCATGACCGGTATTTTCTTAACCGCGTAGTGACCAAGGTCATTGAAATCGACCAGGGAAAGGTGATGTCTTTCTCCGGAAACTACTCCGCCTATGCAGAAAAGAAAAAACAGATCCGGGAAATCCAGCGGAAAGCCTACTTCAATCAGCAGCAGGAAATCAAACACCAGGAGGAGGTCATCGCCAAGCTGCGTTCCTTTAACCGGGAAAAATCCATCCGCCGGGCAGAAAGCCGAGAAAAAATGCTGGAAAAAATGGAGGTTCTGGAAAAACCGGTGGAACAGGATGTGGAAATCCGCCTCACCCTGGAGCCAAAGATCACCAGCGGAAATGATGTGCTTACAGTAGAGGGATTGTCCAAAGCCTACCGGGAACCGCTTTTCTCCAATCTGAACTTTCAAATCCAGCGTGGGGAAAAGGTGGCCATCATCGGAGACAACGGGACTGGAAAAACCACGCTCCTGAAGATCATCAATCAGCTGACAGAAGCGGATGCAGGCACCATCACCCTAGGCACAAAGGTACACATCGGTTACTATGATCAGGAGCATCAGATACTTCACCAGGATAAAACTCTGTTTGACGAGCTTTCTGATACTTATCCCAATCTGACCAACACAGAGATCCGCAATGTGCTGGCAGCCTTCCTGTTCACCGGCGACGATGTGTTTAAGCGGATCTCCGATTTAAGTGGAGGGGAACAGGGACGGGTCTCTCTGGCGAAATTAATGCTCTCCCAGGCCAATTTTCTCATTCTGGACGAGCCCACCAACCATCTGGACATTGTATCCAAGGAGATCCTGGAGGATGCAGTCAACCAGTACACCGGAACCGTGCTCTACGTCTCCCATGACCGTTACTTTATCAATCAGACTGCTACCAGGATTCTGGATTTGAAAAACAACACGCTGGTGAATTATATTGGAAATTATGACTACTACCTGGAGAAAAATGAAGAGCTGACCAGAATCTATGCGCCGGAGCAGTCAACAGAAACTCCTTCCCTCTCATCTGCCGCTTCCGGCACAGCCAAGGAGGACTGGGCAAAAAAGAAGGAAGAACAGGCCAGGGAACGGAAACGCCAAAATGATTTGAAAAAAACGGAGGAGAAAATTGCCAGTCTGGAAGCGCGGGACAAAGAAATCGACGCCCTGTTGGAAAAAGAGGAGATTTTCACAAATCTGGAGGAATGTACCCGTCTCACCTCGGAAAAAGCCAGCCTGTCTAAAGAACTGGAGGAACTGTATGAAGTGTGGGGAGAGTTGGCAGAATAATTGCTCTCTTTCACAATCAATATGTTTTATATTTTTATTTTATAAACCCATTGACTTCTTTGTCTTTTCCAGATATAATAATCAAAAGAAAGATCACATTCTATTGATAGATTTTTCGGTTAAATCTGTATCGATACCGTATCTGTAACCGGCGAGTTGACGGCCAACAGCAGAATCTGACTGAATAAGATCATATGAGGAGGAAGGAACTATGACAAATAATGAATTATTGCTTGCCATATCTGATCTAATGGATAAAAAACTGGAAGTAAATTCCAGATATCTGGAAAATAAAATCACTGAAAATTTGGAAAGCAAGATCGCTGAAAATTCAAAAATTCTGGAAGATAAAATAACACATATCACATTATCCATTGAAAATAATATCCTGCCCCGGCTGCAAAGTATGGAATTGTCCATTGAAAATGATATCCTGCCTCGGCTGCAAAGTATGGAATTGTCCATTGAAAATGATATCCTGCCTCGGCTACAAAGTATGGAATTATCCATTGAAAATAGCATTCTGCCTCGGCTGCAAAATATAGAATCCTGTTATACAGATACCTATAAAAGATATCAAGAAAACAATGAAAAAATGGAACTCTTCTTCCAGGATATCAGCTTAATAAAACAGGTGCTCACGGGCCACTCTGAGCGACTGGAAAAATTAGCATAAGATCTACACGTTCTTCTTTTCTATCTATTTTTTATCTGTAGAACAAAAAAGCCATGCTTCGTCCTTTCGTCTTTTAATCATTAAGAGAAAGGGGCATGGCTTTCGTATTAAATATTTGTAATCTTAAATATTGGTTATTCTTTTTTATTATTTATCTTTTTAT
>CABRXX010000075.1:0-11693 GCA_902475025.1 uncultured Lachnospiraceae bacterium
CACCAACGGAGACAACCGTCTGGGCGGAGATGATTTTGACCAGAGAATCACAGAGTACATGATCACTGATTTCAAAAATAAAGAGGGCATTGATCTGTCCAACGACAAGATGGCTCTTCAGAGACTGAGAGAAGCCGCTGAGAAGGCAAAGAAGGAGCTTTCCTCTGCAACCACAACCAACATCAACCTGCCCTTTATCACAGCCAATGAGACTGGTCCTAAACACTTTGAGATGGATCTGACCAAGGCGAAATTTGATGAGCTGACGCACGATCTGGTAGAGCGGACTGCTATTCCGGTTCAGAATGCATTAAGAGATGCAGGACTGAATGCCAGCGAACTTTCTAAGGTACTGCTGGTGGGCGGTTCCACCCGTATCCCGGCAGTTCAGGACAAAGTAAAGCAGCTTACTGGCCATGAACCCAGCAAGACTTTGAACCCGGATGAGTGTGTGGCAATTGGTGCTTGTATCCAGGGCGGAAAGCTGGCAGGCGATGCCGGCGCAGGTGATATCCTTCTGCTGGATGTCACTCCGCTGTCTCTGTCTATTGAGACTCTGGGCGGCGTAGCTACCAAGCTGATCGAGAGAAACACTACGATTCCTACCAAGAAGAGCCAGGTGTTCTCCACAGCTGCAGATAACCAGACCGCTGTGGACATCCATGTAGTGCAGGGTGAGCGTCAGTTTGCAAGAGACAACAAGACTCTGGGTCAGTTCCGTCTGGACGGAATTCCGCCAGCAAGAAGAGGTGTGCCCCAGATCGAAGTTACCTTTGACATTGATGCCAACGGTATTGTAAATGTATCTGCCAAGGATCTGGGAACTGGAAAAGAGCAGCATATTACGATCACATCCGGTTCCAATATGTCCGATGATGAGATCGACAAGGCAGTGAAGGAAGCTGCCGAGTATGAAGCTCAGGATAAGAAGCGCAAGGAAGCCATTGATGCCAAGAATGATGCGGACGCTATGGTATTCCAGACAGAGAAAGCCATGGAAGAGGTTGGTGATAAGATTGACGCCAACGATAAGGCAGCAGTGGAAGCAGACCTGCAGGCATTGAAAGATATCATTGCAAAATGCGGGGATGAGATCACGGACGCACAGCTGGATGAGCTGAAATCCGGCAAGGAAAAGCTGATGAACAGCGCCCAGAAGCTGTTTGCCAAGGTTTATGAGCAGGCTCAGGGAGCTGCTGGAGCAGCCGGTGCAGGTCCGGATATGGGAGCAGGCGCAGGAGCAGCAGGCTCCGCACCGGATGACGACGTGGTAGACGGAGATTACCGGGAAGTATAAGAAGCAGTAAGGAATAGAGATGAATAAGCATGGGAGGGGGCTGTCCCAGTCTACACGGCAGATGTCGGAACAGCTTCCCGTCAGAGCATTGCGCTTTGAGGGGAAGCTGTCCGGGAGAAAGATGCCGGATCGGATTGAGGCAACCCCCAAACGTGAGTTAGAACCGGATACAGCCTCCGGGCAGGTATCTGAATAAGAGGGTGATGAGATGGCAGAGAGCAAGAGAGATTATTACGAAGTCCTCGGCGTTGATAAAAATGCCGACGACGCTGCGTTAAAAAAAGCATACAGAGTATTGGCCAAGAAGTACCATCCTGATATGAATCCCGGGGACAAAGAGGCTGAGAAAAAGTTTAAGGAGGCCTCTGAGGCCTATGCAGTGCTCAGTGATCCGGAAAAGCGGCGTCAGTATGATCAGTTTGGCCACGCTGCTTTTGAGGGCGGCGCAGGGGGAGCCGGCGGGTTCGGCGGCTTTGATTTTAGTGGAGATATGGGTGATATCTTCGGTGACATTTTTGGCGATCTTTTCGGAGGAGGCAGAAGAAGAGGGCCAGCAAACGGGCCCATGCAGGGAGCCAATCTTCGGGCCAGCGTGCGGATCACTTTTGAAGAGGCCGTTTTTGGATGCGAGAAGGAGCTGGAG
Source organism: uncultured Lachnospiraceae bacterium (assembly GCA_902475025.1). Taxonomy (GTDB): domain Bacteria; phylum Bacillota; class Clostridia; order Lachnospirales; family Lachnospiraceae; genus Merdiplasma. Next base: position 1,941 of record CABRXX010000075.1, read on the forward strand.
ATCAGTCTGAAGGATGAGTGTACCAACTGCCACGGCACAGGGGCAAAGCCGGGAACTTCTCCCACCACCTGTCCCAAGTGCGGAGGAAAGGGGCAGGTGGTTTACAGCCAGCAGTCGCTATTTGGTATGGTACAGAATGTCCAGACCTGTCCCAACTGCCGTGGTACCGGTAAGATCATTAAAGAGAAGTGTGTAAGCTGCGGCGGTACCGGTTATACTTCCAGCAAAAAGAAGATCCAGGTGACCATTCCCGCAGGTATTGATCATGGACAGAGTATCCGGATTCGTGGCAAAGGAGAGCCGGGAGTAAACGGCGGTCCCAGAGGGGATCTTCTGGTGGAGGTTCAGGTGGGACGTCATACTTCATTTGTCCGCCAGGATATGGACATTTTCTCCAATGTAGAGATCAGTTTTGCCCAGGCAGCTTTAGGCAGTGATCTAAGAATTTCAACGGTGGATGGAGATGTGATTTATACGGTGAAGCCGGGAACTCAGAGTGGGACCCGGGTACGATTAAAAGGCAAAGGTGTGCCTTCACTGAGAAATAAAAACGTCAGAGGAGATCACTATGTGACCCTGATTGTAAAGGTGCCGGTGAAACTGAATGAAGAGGCAAAGCGGGCGCTTAAGGAATTTGATATGGTTTCCGGGAATTCTCTGAATCAGACAAAAGAACCTCAGGAGCCGGGGGCAGGATCCAAAGAGAAAAAGAAGAAGAGCTTTTTTGACAAGCTGAAGGAAAATTTTGAGGATTAATAAGGAAAGAATGATTGGAAGGCAGGGGGCATACAGCGGCAGCGTCTGGGAAAATTGACAAAACAGGTGAGTTTTTCGGTTTTTCTTCATAAAAATTGGTACTAATTGTCATTGCGAAAAAAATTATGGTCTGCTATAATGAAAAAGGTTTAGGCATTGAGATTGGTTCCCTGCCGGAAGGCAGAGAAGGAGAATGTGAATAAGAATGCGGAAAAAATCACATATTTCCCTGGGTAAGTACCTGGTGGAGGCAGCAGAGATCAGAGAATTAAAAAACCATCGAAAAGCATTTTTGGTTGGCTGTATTTTGCCGGACTGCAAACCTTCTTTTCTTACAAAGCGCCATGAGATTCAGGAGACTTATGATCTGGTGAAAGATCAGATTCGAAGGCTGTCTGAGGATTACAATATGATGCGTTTCAGTAAGCTCTCCTACTGGAGAAAAAGCGGTGAAGTGCTTCATTATATTGCAGATTATTTTACTTATCCTCACAATGAAATTTATGGAGGAACGCTGCGGGATCACTGTAAATATGAGAATTATCTGAAGCATTATATGCGCTATTATCTTCTCAGCGGAAGAGTCCGGGGGCATCAGGGGATGCCGGAGCAGTTTTCCTGCGTAGAAGACATTTATGAGTATGTGGAACGGGAACACACCCGTTATCTGGCAGGAAATCATGGGCTGGGGAATGACACTTTCTATATTGCCCGGGTTTGTCTTCAGGTAGTAGCAGGAATGTACCAGTTGTGCTGTCAGCGCATGGTACAGGAATACAGAGTGTTGGCTCTGGCTGCATAGTTGTTTGAAAATACGAATAGATTTTTAAGGCTGCTGCAAATAGGTTTAAAAAACTTTTTTTGCAGCTTTCTTTTTTGGGAGAACAGCCACATGAGTGCAATCAGGATATCACATTATACGATCCATACAGGGAAAACAGAAGAACAGGGAAGCTCTCCTGTGACGATGGTGATGCTGGCAGATTTGCACAATGTCTGTCTGGGGGAGCATAACAGACAGCTTCTGGAGGAAGTAGCGAAAGCAAAGCCGGCAGCCGTGCTGTCAGCAGGAGATCTGGTGGTGGCGAAGGCTGGCCGGGTAAAGACAGAGGCGGCGCTGGCCCTTCTGGGGGAACTGACGAAGCAGTATCCGGTTTACTGCGCCAATGGAAACCATGAGAGCCGCATTGATGCCTGGAGTAAAGAGCACCCGGACCTCTATGAGGATTATACGGCTTTGGCAAAACGTCTGGGGGCAGTGGTTCTGCGCAATGAGAGGGCAGAATTGGATGTTTTTGGAAAAAAGTTTTGCATTTACGGCTATGAACTGCCCTGGGAGTACTACGGCCATGCACCGGGGAAAAAGCTTCCGGCAGAGGAACTGGATAGAGCGTTGGGCAGACCGGATCCGGAGGGATTTTCCATTTTGCTTGCGCATCACCCTTCCTATTTTCCATCCTACGCCCAATGGGGAGCGGATCTTACCTTATCCGGTCATCTTCACGGGGGGATGATTCGTCTGCCTCTGCTTGGAGGAGTGGTAAGTCCCGGGTGGAGTCTGTTTCCCAAATATGACCGGGGATTATTTGAACAGGCAGGGGAAGATGGACGGCTGGCCAGAATGATTGTCAGCGCTGGTCTTGGATCCCACACCATTAAGCTGCGAATCAACAATCCGCCGGAGCTGGCAGTGATTGATATTTGGTGAGTGATGGATGGTTTGGCAACACCAATTCAGGCTGAAGGCCGAAGGGTTCCATTTGGTGAGTGACGGATGGCTTGGCAACAGCTAATTTGGGCTGCTAAGGTTGAACTGTTATATAGTTTGTGAGGAATTGACATGGGAATACCGATAAAACTGCAGGTCTTTGAAGGGCCGCTGGATCTTTTGCTCCATTTGATTGACAAAAATAAAGTAAATATTTACGATATTCCCATTGTGGAGATCACAGATCAGTATCTGGAGTACATCAACCAGATGGAAAAGCAGGATCTCAATGTGATGAGCGAATTTCTGGTGATGGCGGCCACTCTTATTGACATTAAGGCCAGAATGCTTCTTCCGCCGGAGGTGGATGAAGAAGGGGAAGAAGTGGATCCCAGGGCAGAACTGGTGGAAAAGCTGCTGGAGTATAAAATGTACAAGTACATGTCCTACGAACTGCGGGACCGGGAAGAGGATGCTGCCTACAATCTGTACAGGCAGGCAGATATCCCCAAGGAAGTGAAGGCCTACCGGGAGCCGGTAGACTTAGACCAACTGCTGAAGGGAGTTACCATTTCCCGGATGAATGCACTGTTCCAGGATCTTCTGCGCCGCCAGGAGGATCGACGGGATCCTATCCGAAGTCAGTTTGGCCGGATTGAGAAGGATGAGGTGGACCTTGGAGAAACCATGGGATTTGTGGAGCAGTATATTATGGATCGGAAAACCTGTACCTTCCGAAGCCTGATGCTTCTTCGAAAAGGAAAAATGTACATGGTAGTCACGTTTCTTACCGTGTTGGAGCTGATGAAAATGGGAAAGATCAGCGTGGAGCAGGAGGACACTTTTGCAGAGATCTATATTACAGCCCGGGATCCCTCTGAGTGGATCCGAACGGATGATGAGCTTGACGGAGAGACGGAGAGCGGCTATGAGTAAAACTCAGCAGCGTGATAGAAACAGGGAAGGACATCTTCCAAGATAGAGATGACAGGCGCTTGCTTGCGGGAGCGGAAGAAAACGTCAAAACGTCGGGTGTAGAACCTGACGCAGAAGAAAAGAGGAGAAAACTGCTTTGGAGAGGAAGAAATTGGAGGGGGCCATAGAGGCGATCTTGTTTTCCATGGGAGATTCCGTGGAGGCGGAGCGGATTGCCAGGGCCATCGGACACGATGTACCTACCACAGAAAAACTGATTCACCAGATGATGGATCGTTATCAGGAGGAAAACAGAGGAATCCAGATCATTGAGATGGATCACAGTTATCAGCTTTGCACCAAAAGGGAGTATTACGATACCCTGATCAACATTGTAAAGCAGCCGCAGAAGATTGTGCTTACAGATGTGCTGCTGGAGACACTGTCCATTGTAGCCTACAAGCAGCCGGTGACCCGCCTGGAGATTGAAAAGATCCGGGGGGTGAAAAGCGACCATGCGGTAAATAAGTTGGTGGAATACAATCTGATCCGCGAGCTGGGGCGGCTGGATGCTCCTGGACGGCCTCTGCTTTTTGGTACTACAGAGGAATTTCTCCGTCATTTCGGCGTTCAGTCCCTGGAGGATCTTCCGACGATCAGTCCGGTGCAGGTGGAGGATTTTAAGAGCGAAGCGGAGGAAGAGATCCAGCTAAAGCTGAAGGTATAGGATCCTGTTCAAAATGGGAATAAAAGCCGGCGTATGTTTATTTGACAGCCAGCATAGAATCTAGGGATAGAGACTGCAGGCGGGGAAGTATGCGAGGCGGAAAAAAATCATTTGAATCAGGAAACGTAAAAAAAATACAGGAATTTGGCATAGCATTGCGAAGGAAAAACAGGGGACGGCTCCTTAGTTGGGCAGCGGCCTGGCTTCTGGCGCTGCTGTTTTGTCTGTGGTTTTCGCCGGAAGCTTCTGGAGCTGCTCAGGAGAAAACGGAGGAAATAGAAAATTTATACGCCCGGGGAGCCGTTTTGATGGACGGTGACAGCGGGCGTATTTTGTTTGCAAAAAATCAGGAAGAAGTGCTGCCCATGGCCAGCACCACAAAAATTATGACCTGCATCCTTGCCCTGGAGTTTAGCAGCAGGCAGGAAATCTGCCAGGTTTCCGCTGAGGCGGCGGCACAGCCGGCCGTGCATCTTGGAATGAGAGAAGGGGAAACCTATTATCTGAATGATCTTCTGTATTCCATGATGCTGGAATCGCATAATGATTCTGCCTGGTGCGTGGCAGAGCATGTGGCAGGCAGCGTGGAGGCTTTTTCGGATCTTATGGATGAAAAGGCCAGGGAGATGGGCTGTGAGAACACCAATTTTGTTACGCCTAATGGACTGGACGGGGAGGACGAAGAAGGCCCTCACAGCACTACGGCAAAGGATCTGGCGCTGATGATGCGCTATTGCGTGGAAGAATCGCCGAAAAGGGAGGAATTTTTGGAGATCACACAAAAGCCCTCCTACAATTTTGGGGATGTTTCCGGGAAACGCAGTTTTTCCTGCGTCAATCACAATGGGCTGCTTACGATGATGGAGGGGGCTCTTACCGGAAAAACAGGTTTTACCGGGAAAGCAGGATACTGCTATGTGGGAACCGTCCGCAGGGGAGAGAGGACTCTGGTGGCAGCGCTGCTGGCCTGCGGCTGGCCGAATCATAAAAATTATAAATGGTCCGATATCAGAAAGCTGATGGATTACGGATTTTCCAACTATAAGAAAAAAACGCTGGATCTGTCCGGAGTGATTCTGGCTCCTGTGCAGGTGGAGCAGGGGACGGAAGCGTCTGTGAATGTGGCTATTAGGGAGGATGGAGCAGTTTGGAAAAATGCCGGTCAGCAAAGACCCACAGATCGCAAGGGAGGAAATGAGCTCTCCCTTTCCATGCTTTTAAAACCGGAGGAGACGCTTAGGGCTGTGGCAGAATATCCCAGGGCTGTGGGGGCTCCTGTGACAACGGGAGGCAGAGCCGGGTGGGTTGTCTGCTTTCTTGGACAGGAGGAGGTAGCCCGCTTCCCTCTGGTATATGAAAAAACAGTAGAAAAACTTACCTTTTTTGTCTGGCTTGAAAGAATTTTGAAAAATTTTCTTTTTATGTGAAATCGGGACGGAAGGTATTACAGGGAACTGACAAAATCTTTAAAAATGCTTGCCTTTTTGCACAAAACAGGATATTATTATAAAGGCAGAAAATTGAAAAATTTTAATATAAAATGGAGGGCTGAAAGAATGAGTAATACAGCACAAAGCTTGGCAAGCACAAGAATCAATTCTTTGCTTGATGAGAACAGTTTTGTTGAAATCGGTGGATTTGTAACTGCCAGAAATACTGATTTCAACATGCAGCAGACAGAAACTCCGTCTGATGGAGTCATCACCGGGTATGGAGTGATCGATGGAAATCTGGTATACGTTTACAGCCAGGATGCGTCCGTACTGGGAGGAACTATCGGCGAGATGCATGCCAAGAAGATCGCAGGTCTTTATGATATGGCTATGAAAATGGGAGCTCCGGTGATCGGATTGGTGGATTGCGCAGGTTTAAGACTTCAGGAGGCAACAGATGCCCTGAACGCTTTTGGCGAGATTTATCTGAAACAGAGCCTGGCTTCCGGTGTGATTCCCCAGATCACAGCAGTATTTGGAAACTGCGGCGGCGGATTGGCGCTGGTTCCCGGACTGACTGACTTTACCTTTATGGAGTCCAAGAATGCAAAACTGTTTGTAAATTCTCCCAATGCTCTGGACGGAAACAGAACAGAGGTCTGCGATACTGCAGCGGCAGCATTCCAGAGTGAGGAAGCAGGACTGGTGGATTTTGTTGGAAGCGAGGAGGAGATCTTTGCTGGTATCCGTCAGCTGGTAACGATGCTTCCGGCAAACAATGAGGATGACGATTCTTATGAGGAGTGTACCGATGATCTGAACCGGGTATGCGCAGATCTGGCAAATGCAGCAGGAGATACTGCCATCCTTCTGTCCCAGATTTCTGACAATGGTGTGTTCGTTGAGACCAAGGCCGCTTACGCAAAAGAGATGGTGACCGGTTTTATCAAGCTCAACGGCATGACTGTGGGAGCAGTGGCAAACCGTACTGAGGTGTACGATGAGGAAGGAAACAAGAGCGCAGAGTATGACAGTGTACTCACAGCAAGAGGTGCTTATAAGGCAGCAGACTTCGTGGAGTTCTGCGACGCTTTCAGCATTCCTGTATTGACCCTGACCAATGTTACCGGATTTAAGGCAAATAAGTGCTCTGAGAGAAGAATTGCAAAGGCAGCCGCAAAGCTTACCTATGCTTTTGCAAACGCTACAGTGCCCAAGGTAAATGTAGTGATCGGAAAGGCCTTCGGCAATGCATATAATGTAATGAACAGCAAGGCGCTGGGTGCTGATGTGACCTTTGCATGGAGTCAGGCCGAGATCGGCATGATGGATGCCAAGCTGGCAGCTAAGATCATGTATCCGGGAGCTGACAATGCAGTTCTGTCTGAGAAGGCAGCAGAGTACGCTTCTTTGCAGTCCAGCGCGCTGGCAGCTGCCAAGAGAGGCTATGTAGATACCATTATTGAGGCTGAGGACACCAGAAAATATGTCATTGGCGCATTTGAAATGTTGTTCACAAAGAGAGAAGATCGTCCCGCTAAAAAACACGGAACGGTTTAAGTGAGGTGAATAATATGAAAAACAGATTGAAAGCAATTTTACTTGCAGCTGGTTTGACCGCAGGTATGATGTCCGTCGGCGTTTATGCGGAGGAAGCCACAGAAGCGGTGACAGAGGCTTCCACGGAAGCAGTGACAGAGGCTGCGGCAGAAGAAGCTGCGGAGGAAGCTGCATCTGAGGCAGCCCAGGACGGCACAGCAGCTTCTGCGGAAGGCGGCGTCTATGCTCAGTATTATGATGCATTGAAGCAGAGTATTCCAGCTACATTGACCACCCTTTCTCAGATGACTCCGGAGCAGCTTCAGGCAGTCGTGGACAACAGTCAGAATGATTCTGAGATTGCCCTGGCTATGAAATGGGATGGTGTGAGAGAAGAACTGGGTAATTTTGTGGAAGTATCCAGCCAGGAAGTGACAGAAGAGGGAAACCAGATCATCATTACCAACGAGGCGGTTTATGACGGCGTTTCCGAGGATACCAAGGTAACTGTTGAGTATGCCTTCAATATGAAGGACGGCACTACAGATGTGGAGTGGAATATCCAGTATCCCATGAGTAAGCTGATGGAGCAGGCCGGTCTCAACACCATTATGGGACTTGGCATTGTGTTCCTGGTGCTGCTGTTTTTGAGTGTCCTTATCGGACAGCTTCACTGGATCCCGGATTTGATTGAAGGAAAGAAGAAGGAAAAGGCAGCCGCTGTTGCAGCAGCTCCGGTATCTGCTCCCGCACCGGCACCGGTGGAGGAGGAGAATCTTACAGATGATCTGGAGCTGGTAGCTGTGATTACAGCAGCGATTGCAGCATCTGAGCATACATCTGCAGATGGTTTTGTAGTACGTACGATTAAGAAAGCAAATAGAAGAAAGTGGCAGAACGCTTAATAACAGGAGGAAATGAAGATGAAAACTTATACCATTACAGTGAACGGCAATGTATATGATGTAACCGTAGAAGAAGGCACTGGCTCTGTGGCAGCTCCTGCAGCCCAGGCAGCCCCCAAGGCAGCACCGAAAGCAGCTCCCAAGGCAGCAGCTCCTAAGGCAGCAGCAGGTGCTGGAGCAGTAGCAGTGACCGCTTCTGTACCCGGCAAGGTATTTAAGGTAGAGGCAAGCGTAGGACAGGCTGTAAAAGCCGGTGATACCATTGTGGTTCTGGAAGCTATGAAGATGGAGATTCCGGTAGTGGCTCCCCAGGACGGCACCATTGCCAGCATTGACGTAACCGTAGGCGCAGCTGTGGAGAACGGCGATACCCTGGCTACCATGAACTAAATTTGATGACCCAAATTTTCAAATTACTGGGAGGTAAAAAATGTCTTACGTTACGAATACATTGTCAAATCTTTTGAATCAGACAGCATTTTTTAATCTGACCTGGGGAAACTATGTCATGATTTTAGTTGCTCTGATCTTTCTGTATTTGGCAATCAAACACGGATTTGAGCCTCTGCTTCTGGTTCCCATTGCTTTCGGTATGCTGCTGGTAAATATCTATCCGGATATTATGGCAGCGCCCTATGTGGATGCCATGGGAATCGAACATGCAGGAGGCCTGCTGCATTATTTCTATGTACTGGATGAGTGGAGTATCCTTCCGTCCCTGATCTTCATGGGCGTAGGCGCCATGACCGATTTCGGTCCCCTCATCGCCAACCCCAAGAGTTTCCTTCTGGGAGCGGCTGCACAGCTGGGTATTTATATAGCATATTTCCTGGCTATCTTCCTTGGCTTCAACGGCAAGGCGGCAGCAGCCATCTCCATTATCGGAGGAGCTGACGGCCCCACCTCCATTTTCCTGGCAGGTAAGTTAGGCCAGACGGATCTGATGGGTCCCATTGCAGTGGCAGCTTATTCCTATATGTCACTGGTGCCCATTATTCAGCCGCCTATTATGAAGCTTTTGACCACTGAAAAAGAGAGAAAGATTAAGATGGAGCAGCTTCGTCCCGTATCCAAGCTGGAGAAGATTTTGTTCCCCATCATTATCTCCGTTGTAGTTTGTCTGCTGCTTCCCACCACAGCTCCCCTGGTAGGTATGCTGATGCTGGGTAACCTGTTCCGTGAGAGCGGTGTGGTAAAACAGCTGACCGAGACCGCTTCCAATGCACTGATGTACATTGTGGTTATTCTGCTGGGTACTTCTGTAGGAGCTACCACCAGCGCAGAGGCATTCCTGAACATGAATACCATCAAGATCGTTATTCTGGGTCTCGTGGCTTTTGCTTTCGGTACAGCCGGCGGCGTTCTTCTTGGAAAAGTAATGTGCAAACTTTCCGGCGGCAAGATCAATCCGCTGATTGGTTCCGCAGGTGTGTCTGCCGTTCCTATGGCAGCCCGTGTATCCCAGAAGGTAGGTGCGGAGGCAGATCCCACCAACTTCCTGCTGATGCATGCCATGGGCCCCAACGTTGCAGGTGTAATCGGTACAGCCGTAGCGGCCGGTACCTTCATGGCAATCTTTGGAGTATAACTGCATCTTGCTGAAGCCTGAGCCTGAATGGAGAGGAAGGTTTTCATACAGGCGAGAAGGGAACGCAGGCTGTGAGGCTGCCTGCGCTCTCCCAAAAGGCGCAGCGTAATTATAAATAATAGGAGGAAACATTAAAAATGGCAGAAGCTGTAAAAAAACCAATTAAAATTACAGAAACAATT
>CABRXX010000076.1:0-11688 GCA_902475025.1 uncultured Lachnospiraceae bacterium
CCGCAGGTATTTCTTACACAAATGATTATGCCTTTAGGATCTGCCCGACCTTCCGATCACTGTCGCAAAAGCCAGCAGGCTGCACACCATAGACTGCACCATACGAAACACCAGAAGCAGATGCATTTCTCCAAGCGCAGTGCCCAAAATCCGAAGCAAATTGGATCGCTCCTGCTGCCACCATCCCTGCCAGAAAGAAAAATCAGACCAATGGCTGGGAATCATGGCCTCCGGAAAGGAAAAACCCTTCCAGATCAAAAACACGGTACCTGCCCCCACCAAAAGTCCAAACACCTGAACCATCCGCCGCTTTTCCTGAAACAGGCCTGCGCACAGACGGACAGCCGCTGCTGCCGGAAACAGTAAAAGAAGATTGGCTGTCAGCGCTTCCAGGAAAGTAAACTCCACCGTTTCCCCGGAAAGACCGTACCGCATCAGAAACTGTTCGCTTCCTTCTCTCACGCTCTGCCCCTGCTCAAACTCCAGGGCCAGAAAAGAAAAGGTTTCCTCCTCTCCCTGGGTCTGGCACATCATCACAGGTTCCGGGCTTTCCAACGTCTTCACCACCTGATACCGTTTCTCCTTGTACCAAAGATACTGTCCTTCTGCCTGATCTGTCCCAAAAAGCTCCCTGGCAGTCTTTTCATCCACCACACAGCCCTCCTGACGCCAGGTTAACAGTCCGGTCCCCGGAAATAAACACTCCGGGTTTCCTTTACTCTTTAATACCTTGACCGGAAAAGTTTTTCCCGTCTCCTGACAGGAAAGAACAGCCTCCCGCTCTTCTCTCCAAAAGCATGCCTTCACCGGCTCCTCCTGTTCTGCCTCCTGAACAAGAATCTCCTCTGTTGTTTTCTCCCCCGGCAGACTTCCATCCAAGAATACGGCCCCCATATCCGCCGAGGTTCTAACCAGGGAATGAGCGTTTACCGCTGCCACGAACAGACAGATGCCAAGGATCCATCTTGCTGCTCCCCAAACTTTTTTCCCCATATCCTCACTCTCCGGTTTCCATTCTCACCCGGCTTCCCTCATCCACCGGTCTGTCAGAATTTACAATAATTTCCTGGGAGGATGCCAGCGTTCCCTCCGTCAAAGCCGCATAGGCTTCATTCTGCTCAAGAACAGTTACGCTGACTTTCCTTGCCTGCCATTCGCTTCCCATAATGGACTCTTTCTCTTCCACCGTCAAAACGTAGGGCTGATTTCTGTTGTCCAGATACAAAGCAGACAAAGGTACACAAATCGGATACATTTCTGATTTCTTTGTAAATTCCAGGCTCACTGCTGTGCCGATCTCAAAGGCATCTGCCGGAAGCTCCACCATTACATGGTACACATCCTCCCGCTCTTCATCCGCCCTCACCCCGGTTACCGGCTGTTCTTCCAGAGTTTTCTTTTTACTTCCTCCCTTCAGGGTCACCAGATCTCCTGTACCCAGATATTTTTCCTGCTCTGCGGTAATCTCCGCTGTAAAAGAATAGCCTCTGGACAAATCTGCCATAAGCATGGCTGTAGTATCTGTGGTTTTCTCCCCTATGGTAATCTGTATTTTCGTAATCAGTCCATCCGCAGGCGCGGTGATCTTTCCCTGATTCTCCATGAGTTTCTCCAGCTTTTCCAGCGCCAGCTCCATCTGCTCATAGGTGATTTCATTCATTCGGTCCGAGCTGTTGGAGGCATTGGGAATGCCTGCACCCGCCACAGCCCGGCTGGAAGTCACTGCCGCCTCATTTGCCGCAATCGCCGCATCTTCATAGGCATCCCTGGCTATCTGTATCTGCTCTAAAAGCTGCTGCTCTGTTTTTGCATTGGCAGAATCCATGGCAGCCAGCTGCTCCTGCTGATAGGTCTCCAACGCTGCTCTGGCCTTCTCCTTTTCCTGGTTTGCGGTGTCTACTTTCTCCTTGGCTTCCTCCAGCTTCTGAGCATAGGATGCTCTTACCTCTTCTTCTATCTGATCCAATTCCTCCTGTGTAGGACCCGGATTCTCTGTTTCGGCTCCGTCCATATCCGATTCCAGATCCTCCAGGCCGCCGCCATTTAGAGTCCCCTCATCATCCCATTGAGATTCATCGCTGCCGGATCCTGTCTGTCCCTCTCCCGGCTCCAGATCTTCAATGATAAAATCCGGATCTGCCCATCCTCCCTCCTCTGTCTCGGAAGTCTCCGGAACCACCGGATCCTGACTGGGAGCAGAAGTATCCGGATCTGTGGGAGCCGATACGGGCGGCTGAGTCTCCTGGATCACCGGCTCTGAAGGCGAGGCGGAAGTATCCGGAAGCACCGGCTCTGGCGCCGAGACGGAAGTCTCCGGAAACACCGGATCCATATCTGAGATCAGCGGTTCCTCCATCAGCTCCTGCGATTGGGTAAGTACCGGCTCCGTCACTGCCAGACCGGCCGCAGTGCCATTTCCCTTAGCCTGATTCAGCGCCTGATCCACTGCATTTTCAATCTGCCACTGCAAAGTGGTAAGCTCCTGCTCCGCCTGAATGTAGGCCTCCTGTTTTTCCTGGTACTGCTGCTCCAGGCTTTCCTGCACCTGCCCATCCGGCTGAACACTGCCGCTATTTTTACGAAAATCCTCCAGATCCTTCTTTGCCTTGTTCAGATCCCTCTTTGCCCGCTGCAGCCTGGCGCCTGTGCTATTTACGCTCAGGGAATAATTTTCCGCTGCTTGCGCCTGATCATTTGCCTTCTGCATAGCGCTCACATCTTTCTGGCTTCTGGCGTCTTTCACCTGGAGCTGCTGTTTTTCCATCTCCTGTTTCTGATTTAAAATACTCTCCTCCAGCAATGCAGTATCGATTTCAAACAACAGCTCCCCTTTGGCTACCCGCTGCCCTTCCTTCACATAGATCCCGGTAACCCGCTGATTTGGCTCTGTAAATATTGCCAGTTCCTGATTCTCCACCACCTTGCCCATCACCCGGATCTGATGATTGATGGTGCGATTTTCCGGTTTTCCGGTCTTTACCACCGCTGTCCCACTCTGATAAGCTGCTCTGGACAGCACTGTAAAGCAAAGCATCAGTACAAAAAACAAAGCTGTCAGACGCAGCAATTTACTTTTCTTCATTATCCGCCTCCTACTCCTTCAATGCAGCCGCCGCAATGCCCTGCTCCAGATACTCCTGGCCGCTTAAAAACAAAAGAAGCGCAGGGATCAACATCAGCAGTGCCGCTGCAAATCCCATCCCTGCCTCTTTCAAACCGATTTGCGGAAGAAATAAGGACAGGGGCCACAGGGATTTTGTTTTTAAAAATGTCATGGGCTGTTCAATTAAGTTCCAGGCTTCCAAAAATCCAAGAATCACAGCAGACACAATTCCTGGCGCTCCGAGGGGAATTCCAATCCTCAAAAAAATCTGGATCTGTCCTGCGCCGTCAATGCGGGCCGCCTCCAAAATCGCTTCTGGAATGCTGCTTAAAAAACGATGCATCAAAAATACTGGAAAAGCCGAAAAAATTGCCGGCAAAATCACAGCCCACTGGGTATCCAAAAGCCCCGTCTCATTCAGCACCAGATACTGAGGCAGCATCAATACCTGAAAGGGCATCAGCATCAGAACCAAATATAGGGTCAAAAGCATTCTCTGACCAGGAAAACGGAATCTTGCCAGCGCCCAGGCCGCCGGAACTCCAAAAAGAAGCTGTCCCGCCAGGATCAGCAGCGTCATCTTGATCGAGTTCCAAAACATCACAAAAAACTGTGGAGAATCCAATAATACCTCCACCAAGGAGGAAAGAGTTGGAGACAGGGGAAGGAAGGTCCAGAAAGCTGACCCGGAGGCTCCTCCAAGCACAGGCGCCAGTTTCTCCTCCAGCTCCCATTGAGCGCTAAAGCCTCCGGTCACTGCAAAAAATACCGGAAAACAGATCAGCACAGCCAGAACCCCTAAAATAAATACGCTCAACAAACGCAACAGACGCTGCATAGCCCTTCCCTCTCTCCTTTAAGTATAAATTTCTTCTTATTTTCTATCTGCTGTATCCTTCCCCAAAATCTGGCATCCGTGCGCAAAGAGCCGTCCCACTCTTGTACACAAACGCTATTCTTTATCCCAGGCTCTCTGCAGAAACAGAATCAGTACCAGCACCACGGCACCGTTTACCACTGCTGCCGCTGCGATCCTGTCAAAGGCCAGATCCCGGAACCAGTTGTTGTACAGATGCTGCAGAAGATACATACTGGGATCAGGATAATCCCCTGCCACCAGCCATGCCTCCCGAAATACCTTAAAAGAATTTAAAAAAGACAGCACAGAGATGGTATATAAAGAGGGCATCAGGTTGGGAAGCGTGATTCTGGTAAAGCACTTCCACTCTCCTGCTCCATCCACCCTGGCCGCCTCATAGATCTCAACAGGGATTCCTGACAGTCCTGCCAGCCACAGGATCATGTCATATCCCAGATTTTTCCAGAGATAGCTGATCACCAGAACCCAAAACGCCGCCCCCGAGGCCATCCAGTTTACCTTCTCCATCCCCAACCCCTCAAGCAGGCCATTGACCAGGCCATTTAAGTGAAACAGCATTTTCCACACCAGCACCACAGAGGCTGCCGGGACAGCCACCGGAATCAGCAGTGCTCCTTTCAGCACCGCCTTTCCTCTGCGTACCCGCTGCAGCAGCACTGCCAGCATCAGGGAAAGCGCCACCAGCAAAGGAATACAAATCAGGGTAAACCGCAGTGTGTTTCCCGCAGCCAGCCGAAAAGCTGTATTAGAAAAAACTGCCTGATAATTTTTTAATCCTACCCACTGCGCAGATACAGCGCTCAAAAAAGAGCGCCGTATCACCTGAAGAAAAGGAAGCAATGTAAAACAAGCTACACCGATCAGATCCGGCAGCAGGAAAAGAAGGGGCACCAGCCAGGTTCGCTTTTTCTTTCTGTTGTGCTTTTTCCAGATTTCCATGCGTTCCATATGTCCTCCTTTCCCCGGCTGCCCATGATGCTATCCTTCTGCCAGATACAGATTGATCTTCTGCATAATGGAGGATGCTGCCTCCTCAGCAGAAATCTCACCGTACATGCATCTTCTCGCCTCTCCTATCACGGTATTTCTGGGCACTTCCTCCAAGCTTCCCGGCTGCTTTAACTTCGCCACTCCGGCAGTCAAAGTCTCCTGTTCTTCTTTCGTTGGCCAGGTATACTCAAGCTCCAACATTTCCCCATTCGAATTTCCTGCGGAAGCAGTCATTCCTTCATTTTCCCCAAAGCCTGCGCTGATATTTTCCTGAAATGCTTTCTCATTCACCGCAAATCCTGCATATCCGGAAATAGTGGCCAGCTGGCCTTTCTCAGACAACAGGAACTTCAAAAAGTCTGCGGCAGCTTCCTGCTCTTTACTACTGCTTAAGATTCCCATCGTTGCCAGGGGAAGATAAATCTCAGGCTCCTGACCGTAAAATACCTTTGCAGCACAATTCCCATTGGCCACATTTACAGAGGAAAGGGCAGCATAATCCATGATGCCGCAAAGCATTCCAAAACTGATTCCCTTATCAGACTGAAGGAACTGGAACGCATCAAATCCGTAAGGGTCCAGATAGTAGTAAAGTCCCAGGGTACGGGAAGGATCCACCTCAGCCAGGGTCTGCTGGAAATAAGAAAGCATTTCCAAATCCTGCTCATCGGCAGCAGCCTGAAAATTTTCATAACTCTGGCGGATGCACTGGAGATATTCTGTCAGCACCTCCTGATTCATCGTACCATCCTCCTGCTGCCACCTGGCTGCATAGAAGGGATACAGCCGCTCCGGCAGATAAATGATTTCAGAGGGTATCATAGCTCCCGTTTCTCCTGCAAAGTCTGGAAGCTGGGAGATACTCTGGAATGCTTCCACCTGATTTTTTGCTCCCGCCACCATAGGAATGGCAAATCTGGTGGGGACAGCGGGCACCATCTCCCCCTGCTGATAACCGTAGACAATGTTTTCCAACAGTCCCTCCTGGTCATCCATCTCTTTTAAAATAGGAGCAAGGTCTGTCAAAAGTCCCTGCTCTGCGTAGGTGGCCACCGACATTCCGTCTAATACCAGAATGTCCGGCCCGTTTCCTGCCAGAATATCTGTATTTAAGGTTCGAAGCGCATCCGAGACGGTAACTCCATCTGTCCCGCTAAGCCCCACCTGATAATTTACAAAGGTGTCCGGATGCTCTTTCTGAAACATTACTGCAGCCTGAGTAACCGCATCGTCCTGATGAAGGGAATAGATGGTGAGCTCCCGCTCCGGCACACTGGCCACAGCAGCATCGTAAGCGTAACGGCGAAGTATAGTTTTTCCGTTTCCGTCCATACAGAGCACATAAAAGATCTGGTTCTGAACTGCCATTCCAATCAGGGTATTGGCCGGATCGGAAAGAGTATTCAAAGTGCCGTCCACCACCTGTTCCACCGTGCCTCCCCCCATCACATGGGAGTAGATTCCCTGTCTGGTGACAAAGTAAAGCCGTCCTTCCTCATCTTCCGCAAAATTAATTTCCTGACCGTAAGTAGTCGCAGGTTCATAGGTCTGATTTAAGGAAAACAGCATCTCTTCCAGCGCAGCATCTCCCTCCAGCGGCTCTCCTGCAGCAAGGTCATACCGTCGAAGGGTGCCGTTTCCGATCAGCAGCGCTTCTGAACCGCTGACTCCCGCAACTTCCACTTCTGAAGCAGCCAATTCCTGCAGCGCCTCTCCGGTAGTGGGATCCACCAGATAGGCGCCGCCCTTGTTGGTGACTCCCACTAAACTGCCGTCCCTGGTAAATTCCAGATTGGAAAGCCAGTACTCCACACCAATCTCCGTCTCTTTGACAGTTCCCTGACTGTCAAAGGAAAGAAAACACAGACGTTCCTCCTCGGCATTGCCATCCTCATCCAGCTTCACATCAAAAATAACTGCCACTCCGCCTCCCACTGGAGACAGGGACATCGTTAAAAAAAACGCCTCGTCATATTCCTTCGGAAAAGTCCCGGTCTGTTCCCAGGTCGCCCCTCCGTCTGTACTGTCCCAAAGACCGTAGCCCTGACTTCCGTTTCCTACCACCCGAAGAGTTCCTTCCTTCGTGCACACAATGTCATAGGCCATAAAATCTTCTTCCGGCAAAGTCAGATCCTCCTCCAGATAGCGGCCCATGGCGGTTCCCTCCACCTCCTGCGCACCTGCCGGCAGGCTGCCCATGCAGAGGGCCGCCGCCAAAAAAGCTGCGCTGATACGCTTCCAAAAACTTGTTTTTCTCATTATTTACCTCCTCCTTGAAAATCTTATTCTTTCTCACTGCCCAAAGTCTATCATCCCTTTCTCTAAACAGGCTCTAAAGAGCCTCTAATTTTCCTCTAAAAAGCGGGACGCTGGCCCCCTGACTCTGCCCCCTTTCTCCCAGACAAAATCCTGTGCTTTTATGATATTGGTTCAAAATTTTAAAGGTAATTTAGAGATTTCTGTGCTATGATTATTTTATAGATAGTTGTACGGAGGTCTTTCTGATCTCACCAAAATGCCTTAAAAACCTGCCATAGAAATGTGGAACAGAAAACAGAGCTGCTAGAAAAAATACAAAAAGGAGTTTCCTATGCGGATTTTACTGATTGAAGATGATCTTTCCCTCTGCCGTTCTCTGAGGCTTTCCCTGGAACAGCAGGGATTTTCCGTCACGGTTTGCAATGACGGCGAGGAAGGCTTATTTTATCTTATGGAAAACAGCCATGACCTGGTGCTGCTGGATCAGATGCTTCCTCTCCTGCCCGGCGCTCAGGTGCTGAAAAAAGCCAGGGAGGGTGGGATTCATACCCCTGTCATTTTTCTCACCGCCCTTGGCAGTTTGGAGGACCGGGTGCGGGGGCTGGATCTTGGTGCAGATGATTATATCGTCAAACCCTTTGCCTTTGAGGAACTGATGGCCCGAATCCGCTGTATCTGCCGGCGTCCTCAGCAACTGAGAGACACGAATTGTCTTCAGTTTAAGGATCTTACTTTTGACCTCTTCCAAAATCTCTTAAGCTGCAACGGCGCTTCCTGTACCTTATCCCGTCGGGAGGGGGAACTTTTAACACTGTTTTTAAAAAATCCGGAGCAGACCTTGCCCCGCTCCACCATCCTTTCCCGGGTATGGGGACCGGAGCATGAGATAGAGGAGGGCAATCTGGACAATTATATCCACTTTCTGCGCCGCAGGCTTCGCACCGTAGGCAGCTCCACCCAACTAAAGACCATCCGTGGCATCGGTTACCAGCTTCAGCAGTCCGATACCTGACTTTTTCAAATTTTCGTTTTTTATTCCATTTTGGGATTAGAATTTCTACTTTTTAAAAGCCTGGAAATTTCAGACTTCGCTTAATCAGAATACTATTTTTAAAGGAGGATTTTATGTTTCATAAATTGCGAATCCAGCTCACTGCCCTGTGTATGGGAGTGACTGGCTTCATTCTCATCCTATTCACCCTGCTTTGCCTTTTTCTATCAGAGCAGAAACTGCGCAGCGGGGAGGAATCCTCTTTTCTTACAAACTTAAACACCATGTACCAGAATCTTCAAATTCAGTCTGCCCTGTCCCACAGCTGGATTCGACAAATGGAACACCACTATCAGTTTATTTTGCGTCTGCGAGACAACGGCACCCCTCTGTTCTTCCAAGAACTTCAAGAGGGGCAGGAACAGTCCCTTCTTCTTAACCTGGCAGAGCGCACTGCTTTGTCCCAATACCAGATTTCTGCCGTAAGCTCCAAAGCGCCGTCCTCCCATATTGAACACTACGAGTTTTCTCTGACCGCTGAGAGCGGGGATGAATTTCTGGCTTCCATCGCTCTGATACCCAAAAGCGGCAGCACCTTAAGCGTCACCGTACTCCATGATCTTTCCTCTTTAAACGAACAGCTCTATCAGCAGCGCCGTCTATTTTTACTGGCAGCCCTCACTTCCTTTGCTGTACTGAGTCTATTTTTCTGGTTTTTTATTGATCGGATGCTTCGTCCCCTGAGGGAAAATCAAAAAAAGCAGGTGGAGTTTATTGCCTCTGCTTCCCATGAACTGCGCTCTCCGCTGACAGTAATACGAAGCAATGTGGATTCCGTGCGAAATGGTAGTATGGAAGCTGACGTTCAGTTTCTGGACACCCTTTCTCTGGAAAGTCAGCGCATGTCCCGGCTCATCAGCGATATGCTGCAGCTTGCCAGCGCAGACAGCCGCAGCTGGAGCATACAAACGGAACCGGTAGAGATGGATACCTTGCTTTTACAGGTCTGGGAATCCTTTGAAGCCCTGGCAGAAACAAAATCCTTAAGCTGGAACATTTCCCTTCCAGAGGATACCACCCCCAAATGTATCTGTGACCGGGAGCGCATAGGCCAGCTTCTTTCCATCCTCATTGACAATGCCTTCTGCTACACCCCGCCCGGAGGCTGGATCACCCTTTCCCTGGAAAATGACGCCTCCCATATCCGAATCCTGGTATCTGACAATGGCCCCGGCATTCCGGATGAACAAAAAGCGGCTGTCTTTGAGCGTTTCTACTGCGCCGACACTGCCCACAAAAACAAAGCCCATTTCGGCCTGGGTCTGTGCATTGCCAAAGAGATCGTGAAGCTCCATCGTGGGAACATCACTGTGCAGGACACGAAAGGAGGCGGAGCTACCTTTGTGGTGAGCCTTCCGCTGAAACATTGAGAATGGCTGCCCGCAAAATCAATGTCAATAAGTTAAGCGAACACTTAAGGGGATGTTTTGATTGATAGGCATCTTTCTGCATTAAAAAAAGGGGACGTTGCAAAATACCTCCGGCGATACCCTTTCGGGTGATTTTTCTTCGAAAAATCACATCTTTTCGAAGAAAAACACACCGAACATCCACCGGAATTTGTATTTTGCAACATCCCCTTTGGCTCATCCTATTCAGCTTCTGTCGCAGTCTCTGTAACCGTCTCTGTTTCCGAATCGCCCTCTGACTTAGCTTCCGTATCAGCCTCTGACTCCGCTTCTGTCTTGGCCTCTGTATCAACTTCCGCACCAGCCCCTGTTTCGGCTTCTGTACCAGCTTCCGTGTCAGCTTCTGTTTCAGCTTCTGTACCTGTCTCTGCAGTCACCTCAGTGGTGATCTCGGTCTCTTCCACCACGGTCTCCTGCTCTGTGGAAGCCTCTGTCTCTACAGTCAGAGACAGATCAAATACCAGCTGATCCAGCACCTTTTCCTCCACTGTAAATTCAGAAGCTTCTGTCCACTCCTCATACAGGGCATTGATCGCATCCAGCTTTCTTTGTGCTACAATCTCATCCTTCTTTTCTGCCACTGCCTCCTCATCAAAGGCATCCTCCACATAAAGCACGTAGTAGGAGTCATTTACTTCCACTACTTCCTCTACCAGAGTGTTGTCCTCCAGGCCTTTCGTAGCTGTAATAATGGCCTCATCAGGATAGGTATCATCCTCTCCAAAAGTGTAGCTGGAAGTAGAAGAATCCGTATCTTTCTCTGTCACTGCCGCAGCGGCTTCTGCAAAATTCTCTGCGGTTTTGGCCTCTGCCAGGAATGCCTCTGCCCTTGCCCTGGCTTCTTCCTTTGCAAGACGGGTGGCCTCATCCTCTGTCACTGCCTCTGTAGCCTCTTCGCTGGAAGTCTCCGTGTCCGCCTCGCTTCCTGTCTCTGTGGTTTCTTCCGCAGCCTCAGTTCCTGCCTCGGTAATCTCTTCCGTGCCAGCCTCGGTCTCCGGTTCCTCTGTATCAGCAGTTTCTGTCTTAGTATTTTCCACCTCAGTGAGGGCTGCCTCTGTATTCACTTCCGTGCTTTCTTCTGCTGCTCCCTCTGATTCAGACTCGCTGTCCTGCGCATCACTGCCTTCGGTGAGAACTTCACTGTCTGTCCCTTCCTCTGTGGGATTCTCCGTGTCTGCTTCCCCGTCAATTCCGGCAGTCTCATCCTCAGCGGATTCCTCAGATGCTTCCTTCGTGTCAAATCTTACATAGGAAACGGTTCTCTGGGCAGCCTCCTCATCCGAAACTTCCGTATTCACATCTGCGCTCATGGAATGCTCCATTTTATTCCGGATGGTATAGAGTGTCATGACACGCTCCACATTTTCCTGAGTAGCGCTCATCTTCTCCAGAACTTCTTCCTCGTTCTCACTGATAAAAGTCTTAGCTGCCTCTGCGATCGCAGCTTTCTCCTCATCCGTCAGTTCTACTCCGTAATCTGCCATATGCTTTTCAGCCAAGAGCATCCGCTCCAGCTCTGTCATAATTTCATTTTTAAAAGTATCGCCATACAGCTCTCCAGTTCCCATCAGATCCATATTCCAAAGGTTATCGCCGTAATAGCTCTTTAACCATCCACCGTAAGAGCTTTCAAACTGGGTCTGCTGATAGCGCAGCAAAAAATTTGCAACGCCCGCTGTAACATTCTCTCCATCTAAAGCAGCAATAGTCGCTGTTGTATCTAATTCCGCTTTTTTACCGCAGGCTGCTAAAGATGCAGCTGCCAGGCAAAGGCTCATTCCCAGAACCAGTCCTCTTTTCAATCCTGTTTTCATACTCTATTTCCTCCATTTAACTGTGGCCCCTTCGGGGCTGCAGCTTTTGCTTCGCAAAATCTGCGCTGCCGTTTCACGGCAGCTCCTTTATGACTCAAGAAAATTCTCCTCATTTTCTTTCGTTTGCCTGTGGCCCCTTCGGGGCTGCAGCTTTTGCTTCGCAAAATCTGCGCTGCCGTTTC
>CABRXX010000077.1:0-11501 GCA_902475025.1 uncultured Lachnospiraceae bacterium
GGTCTGCATGGTAAACTGCTCCGGCACAATGATCATATACCGTTTTTCCGGATGCTCTTTGGCCTCCCGGATCATGGAGCTGTAAAGCCAATGGGATTTTCCGCTGCCGGAACTTCCCCAAATCAGTTGAAGTGACATAATATTCTCCGCTTCTCTTTCTTTTCTCCAGCCTGCAGCCGCTCCTTTTTTCCTCCTGCTTTTGGAAATGCCCTGGGCTTATGGCTGGCAGCCTATCAAGCCTGCAGAGCAGCATTTGCCAAGTATTTGCACAAGTGCGTCTGCCCGACTCATTGCCCACATGAATAAAAAGAGGGAGCTGCCTCAAAACAGAGCTTCTCCTGTCTGTTTTACGGCAGCCTCTTTCTGATGCAAAATTATTCAGTAAACTCATCGATCATTCATTGTCCTGATCGCCCTCTGCTCAGTACAGCTGATAACCATTGGGATTCATAGCATATTCATATCGTTTCAGCAACTCAATGTTTGCTTTCTCGTAGTCATTGAATACCGAGGTCGAAAACTGGCTGCTGGGGATAGTTCCGTGATACCAGTATTTGCTTCCAAAATAATCCCTCAGCTCCTGGGCTTGGAAAATGTATCCCCTGCGGGCATAGATCTCATTTCGGGCATAATTTAACTGCTGCAAAGATAATCCGGCAACCTCCGCCTCATTTAAATACCGCAGATTACTGTCCCAGATCACATAGTCTGTGGCCGCCGGCGTGTACGCATAATAGCTGGTATAGCTGCCAATACCGGAATAGGTATAACCCGGCTGATCCACCAGATAGCCTCCGCTCTGCCTTGCATATTCCTCATCCAGCAGCGTCTGGATATTCGCTTTCTCATATTCATTCAGATAGCTCTCCGAAAACTGTTCCGGTGACAGATACCCCCAATACCAGTTTTTCTGATAAAAATAGTCGGAAAGTTCCACTGACTGGAACAGCCGTCCCTTTCTGGCATAAATCTCATTTCTTGCGTAGCAAAGCTCCTGAATACTCATCTGGGCAAGCTCTGATACCGAGAGATATCTCCGGTCGCTGTCATAGATCACATAGCTGTCCGGATCCACATAGAGAGGATCATTGTAGGAATAGCTGTAATAGGAATCATTCATGTACTGGTACACAGAACTGTAATCATAGTGTCCGCTGTCCAGCGCATAGGTGCCAAGCTCTGCCTCTCTGGAATCCAAAAGACCTACATTGGCTGTCTCATAGGCATTCAGCATATCCGGAGTAAACTGCTCCGGCGCATAGATGCCGCTGTACCAATACTGCTGATCAAAATACTGCTGCAGCTCATTGGACACAAACCGCCTGCCGTTTCTGGCATAAATCTCATTCTTCGCATAGCATACCACCTGAAGCGGCATATCTGCAATCTCCTCTCTGGAAAGATAGGCCCAGGAGCTGTGAGGAAGGATGTAGCCGTAGGCTTCTTCTCCCCGGGCCCAATCTCCTCCCAACAGCAGAAGTAATATGACCGCAGCTGCAAACACCAGGCTCATGCCCCATCCCTTGGCCGCAAAGGCCAGGGTTCTGATTCCGCCAATGCTTCCGGACAGGATTCCACTCTTCTCATCCCTTCCGGTGCATAGCCGCTCCCTTATCCGGCCTGAGCCTCCTGACTGTATCTTCTTCATCTGAGTCCCCCCTTCCCTCGGGCTTTGCTTCTAATCCCCAGGGCTCTCTTGGCTATATGTTTCCCCCGTTTCAAAATCGTCCTAAGTATCCATAATATTCATAGCATCCATGGTCAGAAAACGATTGCCATTTGTACACGGATGATAAAGTCATCATATCATCATATTGCAGAAAATTCCACAGCTTTTCAGAGAAAAAATTCTGAAAGGTTTCTTAAGCCCCCAGCTGAGCCAGACGCTCTTTTACCTGCTCCATCATCTGCTGGTACTTGGCAAGCTTGGCCTTTTCTTCCTCAATCTTGGCAGCCGGAGCTTTGCTGACAAACTTCTCATTGCTCAGCATTCCATTGGAGCGGGCCAGTTCCTTCTCCAGCTTCTTCTCCTCGCCCTTTAACCGCTCAATCTCTTTTTCAATATCCACCAGCTCTGCAAAGGGCATATAGATGGAGGCTCCATGGATCAGGGCGGACACCGCGTCCTCACCAATTCCCTCCTTATCTGCCTGCACCTTTACCTGGCTGGCGTAACCTAAGGTGGCAAAGAACACTTCTCCATTTTCAAAAATCTCCCGCACCTTTGGATCCTCAGATACCACAAAAACTTTTGCCTTCTTGCTGGGAGGCACGTTCATGCCGCTGCGCACATTCCGGATGGCCCGCACCGCCTCCTTGATGGTCTCCACGGCCTTTTCATCCTCTGCAAAATCCCACGCTTCTGTAAATTCCGGCCAGGAGGAGATCATAATGGACTCTTCCTCAGACTGCAGCGTGCAGAAGATCTCCTCTGTGATAAAGGGCATGAAGGGATGAAGCAGTTTCAGGGCATTGGCAAGCACCGTCTTTAATGTCCAGAGAGCCGCCCCCTTAGTGGTATCGGTCTCACTGTACAGTCTGGGTTTCACCATCTCAATATACCAGTCACAGAATTCCTCCCAGATAAAGTCATAGACCTTCTGCACAGCGATACCCAGCTCATATTTCTCCATATTTTCCGTCACTTCTTTTGCCAGACGGTTTACCTTTGCCAGGATCCAGCGGTCCGCTTCGGTAAGCTCCTCTGGCATCGTTGCCGGAATCTGGGCCTTCTCCAGGTTCATCATAATGAATCTGGATGCGTTCCACACCTTGTTGGCAAAATTTCTGGAAGCCTCCACCCTCTCATAGTAAAAACGCATATCATTTCCAGGCGCATTCCCTGTGATCAGGGTAAGACGCAATGCATCGGCTCCATACTGGTCAATAATCTCCAGCGGATCAATGCCGTTTCCTAAGGATTTACTCATCTTTCTTCCCTGGGAATCCCGCACCAGTCCGTGGATCAGCACATGGTGGAAGGGGGATTTTCCCGTCTGCTCCAGAGAGGAAAATACCATGCGGATCACCCAGAAGAAAATAATATCATATCCGGTCACCAGCACATCGGTGGGGAAGAAATAATCCATCTCCGGTGTTTTCTCCGGCCAGCCCAGAGTAGAGAAGGGCCACAGGGCAGAGGAAAACCAGGTATCCAGAGAATCCTCATCCTGCTGGAAATGGGTGCCGCCGCACTTGGGGCATTTCTTGGGAGCACCGCCCTTTTGCACTACCATCTCCCCGCAGTCCTCACAGTAGTAAGCAGGGATCCGATGGCCCCACCAGAGCTGTCTGGATACGCACCAGTCCTTAATATTTTCCAGCCAGTGTACATAGATCTTGTCAAAACGCTCAGGCACAAAATTCAGATCCTCTGTCTTTAACACATCAAGCGCCGCCTGGGCCATCTCCTTCATGCGCACAAACCACTGAGGCTTGATCATGGGCTCCACCGTGGTATGGCAGCGGTCATGGGTTCCCACTGCATGGGTGTGGGGCACTACCTTTACTAACAGCCCCAGCTCCTCCAGATCCGCCACAATGGCCTTCCTGGCCTCATACCGCTCCATACCTGCATATTTGCCGCACAGCTCGTTCATGGTGGCATCGTCGTTCATGATATTGATCTCCGGCAGATCATGGCGCTTGCCCACTTCAAAGTCATTGGGGTCATGAGCCGGAGTGATCTTTACGCAGCCGGTCCCAAACTCCTTATCCACATACTCATCTGCGATCACCGGGATCTCCCTTCCGGTCAGAGGCAGCACCAGCATCTTGCCGATAAGATCCTGATAACGCTCATCCTCCGGGTTCACTGCCACTGCCGTATCTCCCAGCAGCGTCTCCGGACGGGTGGTGGCAATCTCTACAAAACGGCCCTCTTCTCCCACGATGGGATAATTGATGTGCCAGAAAAAGCCGTTCTGATCCTCATGCTCCACCTCCGCGTCAGAAAGTGAGGTCTGGCACTTGGGACACCAGTTGATGATCCGGCTTCCCTTGTACAGCCAGCCTTTCTCATACAGCCGCACAAACACTTCCTCCACTGCCTTGGAACAGCCCTCATCCATGGTAAACCGCTCCCGGTCCCAGTCAGCGGAAGCCCCCAGCTTATACAACTGATGGATGATCCGGCTGCCGTACTCCTCTTTCCATTTCCAGGCGTGTTTTAAAAACTCCTCCCGGCCGATCTCATGCTTGTCAATGCCCTGCTCCTTCAGCATGTTGGTCACTTTCACCTCGGTGGCAATCGCCGCATGGTCGGTTCCCGGCTGCCAGAGGGCCTCATACCCCTGCATTCTCTTATACCGGATCAAAATATCCTGCATGGTATTATCCAGGGCATGACCCATGTGAAGCTGTCCCGTTACATTTGGCGGGGGCATCACAATGGTAAAGGGCTTTTTATCCCGGTTCACCTCTGCATGAAAATATTTTTTATCCAGCCATTTCTGATAGATCCGATCCTCCATTCCCTTTGGATCGTAGGTCTTTGCCAATTCTTTGCTCATAGTCTCCTCCTGTAAAATAATTCCGCTCCGTCCCAGTGCCATCCTGCACGGGGCATTTTTGTGGGAGGCTGCAAAATACGGCCCCCGGTGGATTTTCGGCGTGTTTTTCGCAGAAAACGTGTTCGTTTTCGGAGAAAAATCACCCGAAAAGGTACCGCCGGAGGGCTTTTGCCCCCCCCCACAAAAAACGCCCTCTGCATAAGCAAAGGGCGAATCTGTCGCGGTACCACCTTATTTTCCATGTACGGCTGAGGCCCTCAACCCTCCATGGCTCTCTACCCATAACGCAGGTATGCGAAAAGACTTACTGTTCCCATGACAGCCATTTGTCCGTCATTTGGACAAGCATCCAAGAACCTGTTCAGTCTCCCGGTTCAAAAGCTACCTTCCCCGCCCGCTTCCCAAGACTGCCTCTCAGCCTGGAGCTGTCCTCTCTTTTGATGCGCTGCGGATACTCCTCTTTCTCATCACCTTTAAAATATGAAATAATCCAGTAATCTCTGGGATATCTCTATATTTTTTTATTCTAGCCAAAGAAAGAGGGTTTGTCAAGATAGGAAATTTCTTCCCGCTACATCAGACTGTCGTCCTGCAGCGCATCAGACAGGTCACAGGCCAGGATTTTTCGCCCTCCCAAATAGTAAGCCAACGCCACAAAAGCGAAAACACAGAGAATAAACAGCAGCATCGGAACTATGGGAGCCTTGGCCAAAAACTCGCCCGGATCCAGATAGCTGGCTTTGATCATAAAAGCGGCAGCTACCGCAGTCAAAGGCAGCGTGATCAGAGCCGGCTTTCCGGCGATCACCAAAGCCTCCACAAAAAACAGTTTTCGCATCCCTGCGGGAGTCATTCCCACTGACAGATATCTGGCGAACTCTCTCTTCCGCTGCCGAAGAAAGCCCAGGGTGTTGGAAAATACATTGGCGATCCCTATGACGGCCAACAGTCCGCAGAAGCCGCCGAACAGAAGGGTGGATCCCTTTCGGATGGCGTCGTCTGAGCGCTTTTCCTCAATCCGGTTCTCTATCACGATTTCCTCCCCGGAACCCAGGATGTCTCTCACGCCCTCCTCCAGCGCTTCCACCTTCCTAGCAAACGCCTCCTCCCATAAGGAGGGCTCCAGGCCCGTTTCCTGATTTTCTTCCCTGCTTCCTTCCGGTCTGTTTTCCCCATCCTTTTTCTGACTCTTCCCCTGATCCTTGCCGGAAACCTGGGGTTCTGCATCTATGGAAGCTTCCGCTCGTCCAGCCAGCACCCGGACATAGACGGCCTGGGCCTCCTCCCACAGCGCTTCTTTTTTCTGCTCCCACAGACTCAGGGGGATAAACTGCACCAGACTATAATTTTCATACTCTTCCCGCAGTCTGGGCGCCTGATCGGTAAAGGCAGCCACCGGAAGCTCCAGGGTCTTTCCGTCTTTTTCCGTCCTGCCTTCCAAAAGAAGGCGGCCTTCCTCCACAGCTTCTTCAGTCAGGAAAGGAATGTATGCTTTGTAGCGGAAATTGCTGTTTACGCTGTCCCAGATCCGGTTCAGCACCACTGCTCCCCCGGAAGGCTCCGCCTGAATCTGTTCGCAATATTCTGCAAAGCTTTCATCGTCCAAAATTACGAGAGGAGCCTGCACCAAGTAATCATCCCCCTCTCTTACAATGCTCTCTCCTGCTATGGCCTCCAAGCCCCCTGCTGCTGCTACCTGCCGGCTCACCTTCCCTGCGGGAACTCTGCACACAGCCCAGGCCTTCTGATAGATCACTGTGCTCTCCGCCTCCGGCAACACTTTCAGCTGCTCGAGCTTTTCCCGGTCAAACGTCTCCATGGTCTGGTTCTTCACCTCCGCCATCACATCCCAGGTATCCTGATACCGCTCAAAGTAGGTATGGCCGGTACTGATGCCTGACAAGGTAAAAAAGCACAGCATCATGGAAAAGGCCAGAAAAGACAGGGTAAGGGAAATGGTGGAGGTGCGCAGAGCCTTTTTCCTGGCCCGCAGTCCGTTGCCTGCCAGCTCTCCCTCCACTCCAAAAATCTTTGGCAAAAGCAGGGAATGATTTTTCCGCTTCAGACCGGCCTCGCCCCCGGTGCGGATCGCTTCCAGAGGCGTAAGCCGACTTAGCCGGCTTGCCGGGATCCAGGCTGATAAGAACACCGTCAGCCCGGAGGCGAAAAGCGTAAGGGCCAGTATCAGGGGATGATATTGAAAAACAGCTTCATGACGCCCTTCAATCTGCGCGCCCAAACCATTGATCCCCTGCAAAATGCCAAAGCTGAAAAGCACTCCCCCGGCAGAGCCTGCCAGGATAGGCACTGCGCAAAACAACCCAGCCTCCCGAAGCAGACCGATGCGGATCTGTCCCGGCGTCGCACCCACACTGGAAAAGATCCCCAGCTGATGGATTCGGTCATTCATAGAAATGGCAAAAGAATTATGGATGATCAGAATCAGCGACAGCGAGGCCAGAAACACCACCATCAGAAAAAAGGGAAGCAAAAGCGGCGGAGTTTCATCCTGGGGATTGCTTACCAGATACCGGGACAGTAAAAGCTCATGGACAAACACTTCCTCCGGCTTAAGCTCCAGTTTATCTGCAATCTGTTCCATGTCCTGATAGATAGAGCCTTTCCTGCGAAAATACAGGTCTGTGACTGCTTCTCCCATCTGCTCTGAGGCCTTAGCGTTTGACTTCACCTGCTCTACATTTGCAAATTTTTCGATCAGCCTTTTCTTCTCTTCCTCCAGCTCTCCTGTGATCCTTCCCTCCCAGTCTCCTTCCTCCAAAATGATCTGCTCGATCTCATAAACCCAGAAATTGTAGGACAAACAGCACAACATCGACAGAAACAACGAGGCGATAAAAGCAGCTGCCATAAGGGAAATGCCGGAAGTCCGGTTTTTCTTCCCGTATCCCAAGGAATCATCCTTCCACATCTTCTCACCTCCGCTTCTGGTCATCTACGATCCGGCCGTCTGCAATGGTGATCACACGATCCGCCTCCAGTGCCATCTTCTCATCATGGGTAACCATCAAAATGGTCTGTTTCAGATTCCGGTTAGACAATTTCAACAATTCCACAATTTCCCGGCTATTCTTCCGATCCAGATTTCCAGTGGGCTCGTCCGCCAGCAGAAGGG
Source organism: uncultured Lachnospiraceae bacterium (assembly GCA_902475025.1). Classification (GTDB taxonomy): domain Bacteria; phylum Bacillota; class Clostridia; order Lachnospirales; family Lachnospiraceae; genus Merdiplasma. Next base: position 7,645 of record CABRXX010000077.1, read on the forward strand.
CCGGCCGGTAGATCAGCGCCCTGGCAATGGCCGCCCGCTGCTGCTGTCCTCCGGAAAGCTGGCTTGGCAGGGCGTCTAACTTCTCCTCCAGTCCAAGACTGGATACCACCTGCATGAAATATTCTTCCTCTGCCTTCTTCTTATCCAGCAAAAGCGGCATCAGAATATTTTTCCTCACTGTCAGCGTGGGGATCAGATTATAAAACTGATACACAATCCCCACCTTTCTCCGGCGGAAAATAGCTGCCTTCGTTTTATTCAGTCTGGAAATATCCCATCCCTCCACCAGCACCTTCCCTTCCGTTGGCTGATCCACACTGCCAAGCAGATGGAGAAGGGTGGATTTCCCGGAACCGGAGGCTCCCACGATGGCAATGAACTCTCCCTGATCCACGGACAGATCCACTCCGTCCAGGGCGTACACCTGGCCGGCACCGGAACCATACACCTTCTTAACGCCTTCACACCGCAAAATTTCCATCGTTCAGTTCCTTCCTCTCTCTATTTTTCCAGGGTCTCCCTGGCCTGAGGGCATTCCCTGTTTCCATACAGTATAGCAGAGGAAAGTGACAGCTCAGTGACGGTAGATGCGAATCTCAAAACAGGCTCCCCCCTCTGGCAAGTTCTTTGCAGTGAGAATTCCATTTTCCAGCTCCAGCACCTGTCTGGCCAGGGCCAGCCCAATGCCGTTTCCCTGGGCGCCAGCTCTCTTCCCCCTGTAAAAGCGGCGGAACAGGTAGGGCAGCTCCTCTTTCTCAAAGCCCTCCCCCTCATCCCAGATCACCATTTCTGTGTAAAGGGGATTCTTAACGTAATCACAGTGAATACAGCCGCCCTCCGGAGAATGTTCCATGCAATTTTTCATCAAATTCATCACAGCCTCCATGGTCCACTCCAAGTCTCCAGTAAATTCCACACCGCTCTTCTCCGGTATCTCTACCGTCACACTCCTCCGTGAAAGCAGCTCTTCCAGATTCTCAGACGCCAGTGCAAGCACCGTATATGCATCCACCTTGTTTTGTTCCAATATCAGATTACCGGAATCAATCTTTGAGAGGGTCAGCAACGCCTCCTCCAAATGCATCAGCCGCAGAAGCGGCCGTTTCACAGAATCCGTTTTTGAAACGGAAGCGGCCTTCTCCATCAATTCCAAAGAGAGCAGTGCGGCAGTGATGGGCGTTTTTAGCTGATGGGCGATATTAGCCAGATTTTCTCCAAACTGCCTTTGGGCTAAAACCGCCTCCTCTCTGGTCTGATAAAGTTCTGTCACTGTCTTATACATCTGATCCTGCAGTCTGGAAAACCAATCTTCCTTCTCCACTGGAAAAACTGGTGCCTCTCCCCGCTTCCCCTGTTCCAGATAATCGGTCAGCCCCTGGATACGCTTAAACAGCCTCTTCCTTTGCTTTGCTGCAAAAAGCAAAAACACACCTGCAGATACAAAAAAGAAGGCCAGGGCAGAAACGGCAAACTCTGCTCCCAGGCCTTTGGAAAAACTGGTGACCCGGTATCCGTACTGGGTCAAAAAATCATTCTTCATCACCTGCTGCTTAGAATATTCCTGATATTCTTTCAAAGCCAGAAGCACTGGCTCCAAAGCCTCCGGCTCTTCCTTTGCCACAAGCTGACAAAAGCAGGAAAACTGGTGAAAAGCCGCCTTTCTGTATTCCTGCATCCAAAAGAGGCAAATCACGCTGATTCCTGTAACCATCACCAGAAGAACCAGCCCCATCCCTCTTTGCTGTCCTGCTTTTTCTCTCATACTTCCTCCTCCATTCGATATCCAAAGCTGCGGATGGTCTTTAGGAAAGAAGCATCCGGCAATTTTCCCCGAAGCCGTTTTAATGTGACGGTAAGTGTATTGTCATTCACATAATTCCCTTCCCGGTCCCACACCTGCTCCAGCAGCTGTTTTCTGGTCACTGTCCTTCCTTTATTTTCCATCAGCACCAGAAGCACTCCGTACTCCGCCTGGCTAAGCCGAAGCTCCTCCTGTCCCCAGAATACTGCCATAGTTTCCCGATCCAGAGTCAACGCTCCGCAGTGAAGCTTCGTCTCTCCGGTTTTTCCGGCCCTCCGCAGCAACGCCTGGATTCTGGAATGCAGCACCTCCAGCTCAAAGGGCTTCGTCACATAGTCATCCGCTCCATTCTCAAAGCCTGCCACCACATCTTTCGTCTCCCCCCGCACGGTAAGGAAAATCACCGGCAAACCAGGAAAATTCTGACGGATCCACCGGCACAGCTCATCTCCCCGGCCATCCGGCAGATTCCAGTCTATCAGCATAACCTCCGGCTGCCTCACCCGCAGCGCCTGCCTGGTAATCCTGCTGTTTGAAAAAACCTGCACCCGAAATCCCCGCGCCTCCAGATACTCCTTCACAGACCGGGCAATCTCCGTATCATCCTCTGTATAATATACTTCTTTCAAATTGACTGCTCCTCTAACGCTGCCTGATTGGCCTTTCGGAACAACAGGAAACCAAGCAGAAACATCAGTGACAACGCTCCCACTCCCAGATTTACGCTTCCTGTAAGCTGGCTCACAGCAGATACCAGGAAGGTTCCGAAAAAGGAGGCTCCCTTTCCGCAGATATCGTAAATACCGAAATATTCTCCTGACTTCTCAGGGGGAATGATCTTGGCATAGTAGGATCTTGACATTGCCTGGATGGCGCCCTGAAAAAGTCCCACGCACACTGCAAGGATCCAGAACTGATACTGCTTCTCCAGGGAAATACCGTACAGGGCAATCAAAAAATATGCGGCAATGCACACAGAGATCAGTCTGGAAGCGGAACATTTCACAGACAGGCGCCCAAAGAGCAGGGCAGCCGGAAAAGCCACAATCTGGGTCACTAAAAGGGCCAGCAAAAGCCCGGTGGTATCCAGTCCCAGGGCTGTGCCGTAGGCAGTGGCCATATCAATAATGGTGTACACGCCGTCAATGTAGAAAAAGAAAGCCAGAAGAAACAGCCATACTTTTTTCCGCTCTCTCAGTTCCCGGAATAACGTTCTTAACTGATGTCCTCCGCTGTCCTTGGCAAAGGCCCCTTTTTTCCGGTAATTTTTCTGACGGTAGGCCTTTAACAGAGGCAGGGTAAGGGCCACCCACCATACCGCCACCAGGAGAAAGGCAATGCTCATGGCAAGCTTCATGGAAATCCCCAGCTTCTCATAGAACAGCACCAGAAGAAGGCTTCCAATAAAAGGAATGCAGCTTCCGATATACCCCCAGGCATATCCTCTGGCGGAAACCTCATCCATCCGCTCCTGGGTAGTAATATCCGGCAGCATGGAATCATAGAGCACCAGGCTTAAGGAATAAGCGGACTTGGCGATCACAAACAAAACCAGAAACCACACCCAGGACTGCATAAAGCCCAATGCCACACAGCCTATGGCTCCTGCCAGCAGGGCAGCCAGAAACAGCTTTTTCTTCCTGCCCTTCTCATCGGAAAAGGTGCCGATCAGCGGCCCTAAAAATGCTACGATAAAAGTGGCTGCCGACACTGCATACCCCCAGAAGGCCAGATAATCCACCTCAGAAATCCCGGCATTTCCTGCCAAATAATTAAAATAAATCGGCATAATGGTGGACACCAGCAAGGTAAAGGCCGAATTGCCCACATCATACAAAATCCACTTTTTCTCAATCCCGTTAGTCTTAAATTTCATCCTCTGCTCCTCCCTCAGCGGAAAATTTTGCTTCATTAAATTCTGTCGCCATATGGCAATGACTTCATAAAATTTTCCATATATTATTCATAATATCGTATTCCAGCTATATTTTCTAGTATTTAATAAATTTTATCGTATACGCGCCCAGTTTAGAACATATGTTCTTTTCTCATGGTA
>CABRXX010000078.1:0-11443 GCA_902475025.1 uncultured Lachnospiraceae bacterium
TGCCTTTCTGCCGGAAAAGCGGAGGCAGCCAGAAAGACTGCAGGAGTGATACGGAAAATCTTCGGTACAGCCTGTGAGGGACATATGGACAAAGAGCGATATGAGTTCTGCTGGATCGTGGACTTCCCCATGTATGAGATCGGGGAGGAATCAGGAGAGCTGGAGTTCTGTCACAATCCTTTCTCTATGCCAAATGGAGGAATGGAGACCCTGTTAAAGGCAGAGAGGGGAGAGATTGATCCCTTAAGCATTCTGGCAGATCAGTATGATCTGGTATGCAATGGGGTGGAATTGTCCTCAGGGGCAGTGAGAAACCATGACCCGGAAATTATGATCAAAGCTTTTGAGATGGTTCGTCTGGGTGAGGAGGATGTGAAAGCGAAATTCCCGGCTATGTACAATGCCTTTTGTTATGGAGCACCGCCTCATGCAGGCATCGCTCCAGGAGTAGATCGGATGGTGATGCTGCTGTCCGGGGAAGAGTCCATCCGCGAGGTAATCGCATTCCCCATGAACAAAAATGCTCAGGATATTATGATGGGAGCGCCTTCCCAGGTGACAGAAGCCCAGCTTCAGGAACTGAACATTGCCATTGTAAAGAAGGAAGCGGAAGAGAGCAGATAAGCGCAGCAGATACACAGGGCGCATTCTCTGTTTTGCTACGGAATGGGAAAGCGCCAGTTTATGAAACGGCGAAGAGAGGAATACTATGCTGGAATTAAGAGGAATTTCCTTCGAAGTTTCGGATGAAAAAGCCCAGAAGGAAATTATTAGAAATGTGGATCTGACCATCGAGGATCAGAAATTTGTAGTGATCACAGGGCCCAACGGAGGAGGAAAATCCACTTTGGCCAAGGTGATCGCAGGAATTGTAAAGCCAACTGCCGGAAAAATATTTTTTGATGGCCAGGATATTACGGAAAAAAATATTACAGAGCGGGCCAGAATGGGGATCAGCTTTGCTTTTCAGCAGCCGGTTCGCTTTAAAGGAATCCAGGTGCTGGATCTGATGCGGATTGCAGCAGGAAAGCAGCTGAGCGTGGCAGATGCCTGCCAGTATCTGTCTGAGGTGGGGCTGTGCGCAAAGGATTATATCAAGCGGGAAGTCAATGCCAGTCTCTCCGGCGGCGAGCTGAAGAGAATCGAAATTGCCACAGTGCTGGCAAGAGGAACCAAGCTGTCGGTGTTTGATGAGCCGGAGGCAGGGATTGATCTTTGGAGTTTCCAGAATCTGATACAAGTGTTTGAGAGGATGCAGAAGCGGACCAAAGAAGGCTCGATTCTGATCATTTCCCATCAGGAGAGAATCTTGAACATTGCAGACGAGATCGTGGTGATTGCAGAGGGGCAGATCGTTAATCACGGGCCCCGGGAGGAGATTCTCCCCAAATTACTGGGAACCGCTTCCGCAGTGGATGCGTGCAGCAGATTTTATCAGGGAGGTGACCAGGCATGATGGACGAGATACAAAAGAGGCTGATCGCTGAAGTGGCGGATCTTCATACCGTGCCGGAGGGAGCCTACAATATCCGCGCCAATGGCCAGATGGCTGCCAGAAATACCACCGCTAATATTGATATTACTTCAAAAGAGGATGGAAGCGGCATTGATATCCGTATCAAACCGGGGACAAAACACGAGAGCGTTCACATCCCGGTGGTACTCAGCCAGAGCGGTTTAAAGGAAACGGTTTACAATGATTTCTATATTGGAGACGACTGTGATGTGGTGATCGTGGCTGGATGTGGTATTGACAACTGCGGCAGCCAGGATTCTCAGCATGATGGGATTCATCGCTTCTTTGTGGGCAAGAATGCCAGAATCAAATATGTGGAGAAACATTATGGAGCCGGGGACGGCAGCGGCAAGCGAATCCTAAATCCAGGCACAGAGGTGCATATGGAGGAGGGAAGCTCCATGGAGATGGAGATGGTACAGATCAAAGGCGTGGATTCCACTGTGCGTACCACAACGGCCCAGCTGGCAGCAGGTGCTCATCTGGTGGTTCGGGAGCGGCTGATGACTCACGGAAATCAGTCCGCAGTCAGCGATTACCAGGTAACCTTAAACGGAGAGGGAGCCAGCGCAGATGTGATCTCCAGATCTGTGGCAAAAGACTCTTCCTACCAGAAATTTGATTCCCGGATCGTGGGCAATGCCCCCTGTAGCGGTCATACGGAGTGCGATGCCATTATTATGGACAAGGCGCGGATTTTGGCTATTCCCCAACTGGAGGCCAATGATCTTGATGCGGCTTTGATCCATGAGGCAGCCATCGGCAAGATCGCAGGGGAACAGATTATTAAGCTGATGACTTTGGGGCTTACAGAGGAAGAGGCGGAAGAGCAGATTGTCAATGGTTTCCTGAAGTAGGGAATTTACGTTTTCTGAAAGAAAGATTTGATTTTGAGGGGATTTCCAGAACCGGCAGAGTTTTGGATCCCCTTTTTAGTTTCATAGGAAATTTCTTCCTTAATGAAACAAAAATGCTTGGCAGGATCGCACGCACTGCGGCGGACAGGGAAGAGGGGCGCCTAAGGCTGGAAAATGAATTCTGAGAACCGGAATCCGGCAACCGGGAAAACGTTCACAGAATAAACACAATTTGAACACAAATTTACCATGCCTTTATCACAAATCAAACAAAATAAATGGATATAGTAAGTAGTAACAAAAGAAAAAAGTTGAACATACGCTTTGGCCAAAAGAGCCAAAAGAAGATAGAGGAGGTAATTTTATGAAGAAAAAAGGGTTTGCCGTATTGATGGGCGTTGTTATGATAGGAGCTGCTGTTGGGACGGCCACACAAGTTTATACTTATGCAGAGAATGCAAAGAAGGAAGAGGCGAAAGAGACGGTTTCTGAGAATCCTTTTTCCACTATCAGTACAGCGGATCTGGTAGATCATTCAGATACCCTGAACTATTCCGGTGTGGCAGATATTGCAGAGGCGGCCATGCCGAGTATTGTGGCTATCACAAACAAATCTGTGCAGGAGGTACAGAGCTTTTTCAGGGGCCAGACCTTACAGTATGAGAGCGAGAGCAGCGGTTCCGGAATCATTATGGGAGAGAATGATACAGAGCTTTTGATCTGCACGAACAATCATGTGGTGGAGGATGCCACGCAGCTTACAGTGACCTTTATTGATGAAAAGTCCTATGAGGCACAGATCAAGGGAACGGATCCGTCCAATGATCTGGCCGTGGTGGCTGTGAATAAAGAGGATATTGATGAAGATACTATGGATCAGATCAAGACCGCCAGAATGGGAGATTCGGATGACATGCGGGTAGGCGAACAGACAGTAGCCATTGGTAACGCTTTAGGTTATGGCCAGTCTGTTACAACAGGAATTATTAGCGCCAAGGATCGGAGTATTTCTATACAGGATTCGTACGGTGTTACAGAGTATGAAGATTTGATTCAGACGGATGCGGCCATCAATCCCGGAAACAGCGGCGGTGCTTTGCTGAATATGAGCGGTGAACTGATCGGCATTAATTCTGCAAAGGCTTCTTCCAATGGTGTGGAAGGTATGGGATATGCCATCCCGGTATCAAAGGCACAGCCGATTCTGGAAAAACTGATGAGCAAGGAAACCAGAAGCAAGGTGGAGGATGCGGATGCAGCATACCTTGGCATCAGCGGCGAGGGCGTAACTTCTGAGGTAGTGCAGCTTTACGGAGTTCCGGCCGGGGTGTATGTGACCAATGTAGGGAGCGGAAGTCCTGCAGAGGAAGCCGGCCTGGAAGAAGGGGATATCATCACAGCCTTTGACGATACGGCAGTCACCAGTATGCAGGATCTGACAAAGCTGCTTCAGTACTATAAGGGCGGCGAGACGGTAGAGATGACCGTTCAATCAGCAGCAGGAGGCGCTTATAAAGAGACAACGCTTACCATTACCTTGGGACTTCGGTCTGATTATGTGATGTAAAAGATATTATAGCTATTTTTGAAACAGTTTTGGTAGCACCCGTGTCCATGAGGCGTGTTGTCCCATGGACACGGATGCTATTTTTATGTCATAGGAAATTTCTTCCTATGACATAAAAAAGCCCGGAGGGCAAATATGCGCAGCTACGCGCGCGGAACAAAGATGTGCTCTTAGAAAACTGGTTTGCGGAGTGTGCGAAGCACACTTTGTTCTGGTAGTACCGGCCTGATCTATGAAAAGAATCTGTTGTTTTGTCTGCCGCAGGCAGATCTGTTTTACCGGAAAGAGGGTACAGGCCGCATAATCGGTTGTCATGGATCATAGGATGGAAGCAAAGACGTTTGGAAAGTTCTGACTGCTGATTTAGAAGGATTTTGGGCGGGAGGAGTTTTGGGAGGAGCATAGCAGCCAATGTCTGATTATAAGCGTTTTGTGGGATATTTTTACGAATACATAGATGGAAAACGGCAAAGGAATGCCGGATTTATTAAGGCGGAGGAGCGAAACGGGATCTGGCGGGTAGGACTGCAGCTTCGAGCTGCAAGATGGCCGGAAAAGAGACTGGAGATTTTAGGCTATGGTGCAGAGGGGGATGGATATGATACGGTGTTGCTGGGAATGGGATGTCCCCAGGGAGATATTTTTTGGCAGAAATTGCAGTTTCATGAGGATACGGTAAATTTAAAGGGGAAAAGTTTTGAACAACTGGCAGGAATGTGGATCCCCTGTGGTCATGGACGGGACTTTCTCTCCCACTGGGCCAATGATGAGCCGAAGGTGGAAAAACTTTGGACTTTGGGAGAACGGAGAAGGAGGACGGAAGAGAAGCCGGAGGCAGTAACGGAAACTGTACCGGAAGAAGAGAACTTGCCAGGTCAGACGGAGGCAGAGGGCAGAGCGGAGGAGGGAAAAATTCAGAAAACAGCGGAGGAACAGAGCAAGGAAGAGCTGAAATTGCAGCAGGAAGACGAAATGGTTCAAAGAGACGCCGTTCTTGTCAGGGAAGACGCGGATCCGGTAGAAATGGATCATACAGAAATAGTAAGGCCGGAGAAAATAGGGACAGATCCTATGGAGGAGACATGTCGGAAACGGGTAAGACCGGAAGAGAGGCTGCCGGAGGAAGTTTTGGCCAATGCAGAAGAGAAGGCGCCCTTTCAGCAGATCGCTGACTGGAACCAGGGATTTTTAAAAAGAGGAGATGAGAAAACAGAGAAAAAAGGGGGGGAAAGCCCAGCTTTTCGAGTTCTGAGGGAACGGTGCCGGAAAGCAGCGCTCTTTGAAGGGGAGGAGGAATGTTTGCTTCTCTGTCCGGGAGACATTCAGTGGCTGGGAGAGCAGGGATGGCCGGTGGGAAGAAACAATTTTTTGATGCAGGGCTTTTGCCAGTATCACCATCTGCTGCTGGGACGAAGCAGGGAGAAGGGGTATTATCTGGGGGTGCCGGGAATCGGGGCGGGCAGGAGCAGGGTTTTGGCCAGCAGCTTTGGGTTTACGGAGTTTCGGCCTGCAAAAATTTCCGGATATCCCGGACAGTTTGGTTACTGGTGCCGCATTATCGATCCGTCCCCCGAAGACGAGCAGAGGGAATAGCTGGTTTCAGGATGGAGAGAAACTCTTCCATCTCTTCCGGGGAGAAAGGCTCCAGCTTTGGAAGAGGGGAGGGGCTGTCAGCAGTTTTACCGGCCAGCATTTGCAGCAGGATTTGTCCGGAATCCTGATAGGCCTGTAAAAAGTAACGCTTTGCCCCTGCAAGCCATTGGGCAATGTCTGCAAAATCTTCCTTTTCGTGCAGTCCTTTTACAACGGTGGTGCGAAATTCGTATTCCACAGAGGAAGAGGTCAGAAAATCAATGGTTTCCTGAAGGGAATCCAGGGATAGAACGGGGCATCCGCTTACCTTTCTGTAGTTTTGCCTGGAACTTTTAATATCCATTGCCACATAGTCTAAGAGGCCCTCTTCAAAGAGGGCTTTTATCATGGCCGGGTTGGTTCCGTTCGTATCTAATTTAACCTGATATCCAAGAGCCTTTATTTTTCTGATCAGATCAGGAAGATCCGGATAAAGGGTAGGCTCTCCTCCAGTGATGCAGACTCCGGTGAGGATTCCTCTTCGTTTTTTTAAGAAAGAGAAAATCTCCTCCTCAGGGATCACAGGTTCTCTCCCGGGGGCAAGGACAAGGCTGCCATTTTGGCAGAAAGGACAGCGAAAATTGCAGCTTCCGGTAAATAAAACAGCTGCCAGATGTTCCGGGTAATCCAGCAGAGTCAATTTTTGCATTCCATGGATTAGCATGATCGATTCCTCCTGAAGGCATTGTTCTGAAAGGTATTTTAACACTTCCCTTTCCGGATGGCAAACAGGATTCTGTGGCTGTCAGGATCGATGGGAAGCGGCCATCATCCCAAAAGCTGCGATGCCTCCGACCCCATAGAGCAGGTTTATAATGAAGCAGATTTTCATCCAAGTATTTTGGATACGGGCTTTTTTATAACAGAAAATGGTGAAAATTCCGCCCAAGATCATGAATGCGGCATAGCAGGAGATGATGATTTTGGCAGCTGGGGATGTAAGAGCCCAGGGAAAGGTTCGCAGAGGCAGAATGGTCCAGGGGAGAAACAACAGAAGCGTGGCAATTCCGGTTAAAAGTTTGTTTTTCATGGTATTATCTTCTTTCTGCCTGCCCGAAACAGAGGCAGGAAATCAGCAGACAAAGTATAGTGATCGCCGCAGCCACAGGGAGCCAGGGGAAGAGCTGCACCTGGGAAGTGGTAAGGCTGGAAGAGAGTTTCCCATATTCAGCCGTAATCACAAAGAAAGGGTAGGACATGGGGTAGAGGAACCAGAACTTTGTGTTGATCATCAGCACAGAGGGCACAATGGAGGCAAGCCCGATGCCGATGGAGAAAACGGGCGTCTGAATACACACGGACAGAAGCCAGAAAACTGCAAGCATAGGAATGGACGCTGCATAAAGCAGCCCGGCTTCCTGGAAAACAAACCCCGGAGATAGGATGAAATGATAATTTTGGGTGTAAGAGACAATGGCTGCGCTTGCAAAATACAGGACAACAGTCATAAGAACCTGAAACAGGGACAGCCCAAGAAGCACCACAAATTTTGCCAGGCATAGTCTGGCAGCGGAGACGGGCAGGGAAAGCATCTTTAAAATTCCCCTGTTGGTTCTTTCTGTCATATACAACAGGACAGTGCCTACAACCATACTGGCAGGAAACATAAACCAGGCCATTCCCATAAAGCCCTGGATGAAAAAGTTGTGTTCCGGGGAAATTCCTTCTGCCTGCATTTCAAAATTCAGATGCACATTGAAGATGGAAGGCAGCCATAGAAGGACGGCGGCAATAGCCAGAATGAAAAAAATCCGGGAACGGCGAATTTTTTGAAATTCAACTTTAATGAGAGATAGAAAATTCATGCAAAATACCTCCTGATTTTTAAAAAGTAGATTTCCCCGATACCAAGAACCAGAAGTTCCATGACTGCCGCAATGGAATAATTGCGCAAAACTGTTTGCGCCGTGCCGGAAAATATCTGGAATGGAAGGGCAAAGGGGAACAGGGATAAAATAAAATTCTCGGAAGGCAGCATGGTGGCCAGAAACACCCCCATCACACTGATACCTAAGGATACCCACATGTTTTGGAAGACAGAAGCCACAAGCAGCGCCATCAGTGCGGAAGGCAGAAGCAAAAGCAGGGCATAGCCGAAATTTTTCAGCAGTTCCATCCACAGCGCGTTTGAGGGAAGAAACCAGCGCTGGAGACAGAAACCAATGGCTGCGGCTTCCAAAAGCAGCATCAAAGCGCACATACTTGCCAGCAGAGTGGCTTTTCCGAAATACAATCGGCTTTCTTTCATAGGAAGGGTACGCATTTTCTGGATGGCATGATCTCCATATTCGATGTGGTACATCAGACAGGCACCTGTTACGATCAGCAAAAGATTGAGCATTGCCATCATCTGCCAGTTTGCATTCATCAGAATAGAGACAGGGGAGGCGCTGCTTCCTAAATAAATCTCCCCCCGGACGGCCATATTGAGAACAGGCACCCCGGCGGCTAAAAGGCCTCCCCCAAGCAGGCCGGGAACAAAACCGGTGCGTTTTATTTTTTTGCATTCCAGCGTAAGACTCATCGCGCGCCTCCTCTCTGCTGATTATCAGCTCCGATCAATGCAAGGAAGGTGTCCTCCAGATTGTCGGTGGGATATCCCTGTAGAGCAGCATTTTTTTTCAATGTGTCCATGGTTCCTTCAAACAGGAGACGGCCTTTGTTGAGAATCCCAATATAGTCTGCCATCAGCTCAATTTCAGACAGGAGATGGGAGGAAACCAGCACAGTACAGTCAAATTTCTCCGGGAGGGAGCGGATAAGGGATCTGATTTCATGGATGCCCACAGGATCCAGTCCATTGGTGGGTTCGTCCAGAATCAGGATGGGTGGATTTCCCATGAGAGCGCCTGCCAGCCCCAGCCGCTGTTTCATTCCAAGAGAGTATTTTCTGGCCAGCCGATCCTTGTAGGAGGTAAGACCCACTAACTCCAGGGCTTCCAAGACCGCGGATCTTGGCAGCCCCAGGATCCTTCGGATAAGGTCCAGATTCTCCCATCCGGTTAAATTTCCGTAAAAAGCAGGGGATTCAATAAAAGATCCCACTTCTTTTAAAATCGCTGCCCGGTTTTGGGGATAGCTTTTACCGTCAATGGCAAAGGAGCCGCTGGTGGGCTTGGTAAGGCCGAGAAATAGTTTCATAGTGGTGGATTTGCCGGCGCCGTTGGGGCCAAGAAAGCCGTAAACACTGCCTTTTGGAATGTGAAGGTTTAAGTCAGACACAGCGGTAAAGCCAGCATAGGATTTTGTGAGATTTTCTGTCTCAATGATGATTCTGCTTGCGGTATTCATAGATTTGCTCCTCTCTTTTTCTTTTTACAGCACCTGCCTGCAAAGGACGATACGCTTCCAAACAGGATGTTTGTTAGAATTATCATAAGGCATCATCCTTGCAGGAACCTTCCGGTTTCCTTACATTTCCCTTACATTTTCCGGGAACTCTCAAAACAGAAGCATTCTGTGATATAATTAGGAAGGCTTTTCAAAAGGCTTCGGGCTTTTGACACCCTAATCCCAAAGGGAAGGCCGGCCTGTGAGCAGGAGGATTTTTCAGAAGAAAGAAAAGGCGGTTTACAGGTGGGGCGGCGGAACAGATATGAGACAGAAAGAAGGATCGGGTATGGATTTGGAATATTTAAAGAGCAAACGCATTCTGCTGGTGGATGATGAACAGGAGCTTCTGGATATGGTAGTTTCCATTCTCAGTGAAGAAGGCTTTTGTAATATCACAACGGCAAAAAACGAGCGGGAGGCTCTTGCCAAGGCAGAGAGGATACAACCGGAACTAGCGGTTCTTGATGTGATGCTGCCTGATGGAAATGGATTTCATCTCATGGAACAATTAAGACAGCAGGGGGAATACCCCATTCTATTTTTAACAGCCAGAGGGGAGGAGGAGGACAAATTCAGAGGTTTTGGACTCGGGGCAGACGATTATGTGGTAAAGCCTTTTCTTCCCAGGGAGCTGATCTTTCGCATTGTGGCAATCCTGCGGAGGAGTTACAAGGAGGAGAATCCGGTTGTAAAGCTCAAAAGCAGTGAAATTGATTTTGATCGGGCAGAGGTGATAAAAAACGGTGAGCACATCCCTCTGACCGCAAAGGAATACGAGATTTTAACCGTCCTCTATCGGAATGCAGGACGGATCGTCACCATTGATACTCTTTGCGCGGCCGCCTGGGGAGACAATCCGTTTGGATATGAAAATTCTCTCATGGCTCATATCCGGCGCATCCGGGAAAAGATAGAAGAGTATCCATCCCAGCCTGCAGCGCTGCTCACGGTCAAAGGGCTTGGATACAAACTGATCACAGGGGAAAAATGATATGAAAAGTGTTCTGAAGTTAATAAGACGCTGTGTGGGGATTCTGCTTTTAAGCAGCTTGCTTCTTCTTGTACTGAATGTGGTACTTTTGTTTCTTTTTACCGCAGCCCAGACACCCAACGCCTATCCTTGGAAAACAGCGGAAGAAGTCGCAGGGGCGTTAAGCAAGGGGGAGGACGGCAGATATATCCTCCCGTCTCCCCTTGCTCAGGAGCTTAAAGATTCCGGCGCCTGGGGGATCTATATAGAGAATCAAACAGGGCAGGTAAAATGGCAGACAGAAGAGCTGCCGGAAACCATCCCCAGATTCTATGCGATCGCAGACATTCCGGGATTGACCAGGGGATACCTGGACGGTTATCCTACCTTTACCGGAGCTGCCAAGGAGGGTCTGGTGGTGCTTGGCTATCCAAGGGACAGCTTCTGGAAGCACATGTGGCCAAGCTGGGATTACCACACTATTTCCAACCTGCCAAGGGCGATCCTTCAGGTTCTGGCTATCAATGCTGCGCTGATCTTTCTGATTTATATAATTGCAAACTCAAAGCTGCTTCGTTCTGTGAAGCCTATTATAAACGGGATACGGGATCTGCCGGAGGGAGAACCGGTTTACATTAAAGAAAAGGGGCTGTTGTGGGAGCTGGCAGAAAGTATTAATAAAACTTCAGAAATCCTGCAGACCCAAAAATATCAGCTTCGGAGAAAGGAGACAGCCAGGGCCAACTGGATTGCCGGGGTCTCCCATGATATCCGAACGCCCTTGTCTATGGTAATGGGGTACGCAGGTCAGTTAAGGGAGGATTCCCAACTGACAGTGGAGGGGCGCAAAAAGGCAGAGGTTATTGTGAGGCAGAGCCAGAGAATGCGGAATCTGATCAATGATCTGAATCTGGCATCCAAATTGGAGTATAATATGCAGCCGCTCCATCTACGTGAAGAAAATATGATTGCCATTGTCCGGCAGGTGGCAGTTGATTTTATCAATATGGATATTGAAGAGAAACATCCTATTGTGTGGGAGACAGAGGAAGGGCTGACGTTCTGTCCGGTCATGGCGGATAGAGATCTGATGAAGCGGGCAGTGAGCAATCTGATTCAGAACGCAATCAATCATAATGAACAGGGCTGCAGCATTTATGTCGGTGTTTCTGTGGGGAAGGGCCTGTGTACCATAGCGGTTTCAGACGATGGAAAGGGGGCCTCTCCGGAGGAACTGGAGCAATTTAATAAAACACCGCATTACATGGTATGTGATGAAAATGTGCAGGAACAGCGTCACGGCCTGGGGCTTATGATCGTAAAACAGATTCTGGAGGCCCACCAGGGTACGGCGGTTGTGGAACCAGGTTCGCATGGAGGATTTGGGGTAAAGCTTGCGCTCCCCATAGATGCTTCCGGGGGACAAGCTACTCAGAGACATACTCAGAGACAATTTGCGGTAATGCTTGACAAAACCCGGAAAAATTAGTATAGTAAAAACACCGTGCAGCCGGGGAGATAGCGGTGCCCTGTACCTGCAATCCGCTACAGCAGGGGTGATGCCAATC
>CABRXX010000079.1:0-10774 GCA_902475025.1 uncultured Lachnospiraceae bacterium
CTCATCAGAATATAGCGTGGATTTCGATTTTCTACCGGTTCCAGAGTGCTTTCCCATGTTTTTCTTCGCTCCAATTCCTGCAGCAGCATTTCTTCATCTGGAATTCCTTTAATCAGAAAGTATGTATGCCTGGCCACACGCTTATTTGGATAACGTGACTGGCAGCGGATGGCATAATGGCTGCTGTTTTCTTTGATATTTAATACTTTCAGAATTTCATCTGCACCTTTTGGAAGAAAAGGCTGTTTTCCCTGCATCCGCAAAAAAGCCTGGGTTTCCATCGTGCCAAGTGCAAATCCCCAAAATCCATGTCCGTGGTTGGACAACCCGCGGGAATCCATGATCCATAAGCGGCCATTTTCTGTAAGAAAGAAAATCATGGCATCCTGTATCCCGCGCCGTCCCAGCCTTACAGCCAATACACCCCCAAGTGCAGTGGCCAAAAGAACCAAAATCATAGAAGAGCTTTGCTGCGGCAGTCCCAGGGAAAGAGAGAAAAAGGTTCCTATAAAAAGCAAAGCTGTCATCAGAAGCACGATTCCCAGTATTCCACCCACTGTTTGATATCCATATCGGCTTTTTTTCCCTGCCTCCTTGGACATCCATACTTTTTTCAATTCCATGCCTATCTCCTTATCCGTTTTTTGTATTGCATATTTTCAATGTCTTAGGATCCTTGGAAAGCAATACGCAACGTCTCATTTTATAGTTTCTTTTCCTTGTGGATAATTTATAGGAGTATTATATAGTATCCAGTGTTTTTTGTATATATTTTTTAATAGTACATTCCATATCCGTTTTCTTATCTGTGCAGATGACGCACTTTTCCATTTAGCTGGCAGCCCAGCCTATAGGTATTAAAAAACGCCCGGACGGCATAAAACCATACGAGCGTATTGAAATATATTTAGCTGTTTACTCAATCAAGCTCCGTTTCAAGTTTTTTCATAAAACTAAAACAATCTGCTATCCCACTGGTTCCCCTAGATAATAAAATCCTCTGCATTCCTTCAGGGAGACGTTCACCATCTTCCCGATCATAGAGGCATCTCCCGGAAAATGTACCACCAGGTTATTGTCCAGCCGCCCTGTCACCAGCGCAGCGTCCTGCTCATTCAGATGCTCTACCAGGACAGGCTGCACCTGCCCTAAGAATCTGGCGGACCGCTCTCTTCCGATTTCCTGGACAAGAGCCAGGAGACGGTCAAATCGATCTTTCACCACATCCTCCGGAATCTGATTCTCCATAGCGGCAGCCGGGGTACCGGTACGTTTGGAGTAGATAAAGGTAAAGGCACTATCATAGCCCACCTGCCTTACTACATCCAGGGTCTCCTGGAAATCCTCCTCTGTCTCTCCAGGAAATCCTACAATAATATCTGTGGTCAAGGACAGATCCGGAATCTGCTTTTTCAGCTTTTCTGTGAGAGCCAGATACTGTTCCTTTGTATACTTCCGGTTCATAATCTTTAGCAGACGGCTGCTGCCGGACTGCAGAGGAAGATGGAGATGACGGCAGATCTTTTTCGAATTTGCCATTACTGTGATCAGTTCATCGGAGAGATCCTTGGGGTGGGAGGTCATAAAGCGGATCCGTTCCAAGCCTGGAATCTTTTCGATTTCCTGCAAAAGCTGGGCAAAGGTCACCGGCTCCTCCAGGTTTTTTCCATAGGAGTTTACATTCTGCCCAAGAAGCATGACTTCCACCACTCCGTCTGCTACAAGCCCTTCGATCTCCCGCACAATATCTATGGGCCGACGGCTCCGCTCCCGCCCTCTTACATAGGGGACAATGCAGTAGCTGCAGAAGTTGTTGCAGCCAAACATAATATTTACCCCGGATTTGAAGGGATAAGTTCTGCTGGCAGGAAGATCCTCCACGATCTTGTCCGTATCCTTCCAGATATCAATGATCATCCGGTCATTTTCCAGAGCAGAGACCAAAAGCTCTGCAAATTTATAAATGTTATGCGTTCCAAAAATCAGATCCACGAACCGGTAGCTGCGTCGGATCTTCTCCACCACTTCCGGCTCCTGCATCATGCAGCCGCACAGAGCGATCATCATGTGGGAGTTTTTCTTTTTCAGTCCTCCCAGATACCCAAGTCGGCCGTAAACCTTTAGATTTGCATTTTCCCGAACCGTACAGGTATTGTATAGGACAAAGTCTGCCTCCTCCTGTTCTGTAAGCTCATAGCCGGCTGTCTGAAGGATTCCCCGAAGCTTTTCCGAGTCCCTTTCATTCATTTGACAGCCAAAGGTTTTCACCATGGCAGTGAGGGGCCTTCCCAGCTCCCTCGATTTTTCCTGTGTCAGCTGCTTTGCTTTTTTCATAAACCACTGTTGTCTTTCTGGTTCCGTGAGGGGAGCCTCAAGTGACAGATCAATGGCATTCAGATCAAATGTATTTTGCATATCCTCTTATTCCTTATCTAATTTCCCAATTCTTCCCGGCGCTGCGGCTATCGTATCTGACCGCTGCCGTAAATAATGTACTTTGTGGTAGTCAGCGCCAGCAGACCCATAGGACCTCTTGCATGAAGCTTCTGAGTGCTGATGCCGATCTCAGCGCCGAAACCAAATTCAAAGCCGTCGGTAAAGCGGGTGGACGCATTCACATACACAGCAGCTGCATCCACCTCATCCAGAAACCGCTGGGCGTTTTCATAATCCCTGGTAATAATGGCCTCCGAATGGCCAGTATTATATCGGTTGATATGAGCAATGGCTTCTTCTATAGAAGATACTGTTTTGATGGACAGAATGTAGTCTAAGTACTCCTTCCCCCAGTCCTCACTGGAAGCAGGCGTGATGTCCGGCAATATCTCCAGGGCTTTTTCATCTCCTCGAAGCTCTACCTGATGCTCCTCCAGCTTTTTCGTTAAGGCTTTCAGCAAAGGCTCTGCCACTGCCTCATGAACCACCAGTGATTCACAGGCATTGCACACCCCAATACGCTGGGTCTTTGCATTGTTGATGATGGATACTGCCATGGAAAGATCCGCAGATTCATCCACATAAATATGGCAGTTCCCGGTTCCAGTCTGGATCACAGGGATGGTGCTCTCTCTCACTACGGTCTGGATCAGCCCCGCCCCGCCTCTTGGGATCAGCACATCCACATACTGATTCAATTTCATAAAGGCCTCTGTGACGCTGCGGTCAGCAGATTCGATCAGCTGCAGGGAATCTCTCGTAAGCCCGCAATCCTCCAGCGCATCCTGAAGCACAGCCACAATTGCCCGGTTGGAACACAGGGCATCCTTTCCGCCTTTTAAGATCACAGCATTGCCGGTCTTAAAACAAAGACCGAAAGCGTCTGCAGTTACGTTGGGCCTTGCCTCATAGATAATGCCCACCACTCCCAGAGGTACCCGTTTCTGTCCGATCATCAGTCCGTTGGGCCGCTTTTTCATTCCCAGCACTTCCCCTATGGGATCTTCCAGAGCACAAATCTGACGCAGCCCCTCTGCCATAGCCTGAATCCTGGGCAAAGTCAAAAGCAGCCGGTCCACCAGACCTTCCTTCATCTGGTGCGCTCTGGCCGCTGTCACATCCTTTTCATTTTCTCTCAAAATTTCCTCTGCGTGGGCCAAAAGAGCCTCTGCCGCACAGTTAAGGGCCTGATTCTTCTTTTCGCTTTCCAGACGTCCAAGAAGGAAGGCCGCCTTCTTTGCACTTGCTCCAATCTGATTAATGTCCCTTTTTTCCATATTTTTCTCCCAAATTTTCTATGGATCCATCTGGATTTACCACATCGATATTGTTTAATTGGGCGCGAAGATTTCCCCGGACTGATTCTAAAAATTTGCAACGAAGCTCTTTTTGCTCCTTTTTCTCCTGTTCCGTCAGTCCTTCCGCCTTTGATTTTCTTGCCAGCTCATTGATTCTGGCAATTTCCTTTTCATTTATCATCTGTCTATTCCTCTCCTGGCAGTCAGCTGCAAAAAAGTGTGCCGTAGTTCTCACCCTGCAATATTTTATGTATTACATGAAAATCCTTCCCATTGGCAATGATTAAATCCGTTCCCGCCTCTGTGGCAATCTGGGCAGCATGGAGCTTCGTCTCCATCCCTCCGGTGCCTACCTGGCTGCTGCTGCCTTTCCCCATACTAAGAAACCTTTTATCCAAATGTTTTACCAGAGGGATAAATTCTGCCTCCGGATTCCGGTTGGGATCGTCGGTAAAGAGACCGTCAATATCTGAGAGCAGAATCAGCAGATCCGCATGAATCAGAGCGGCAACTGTGGCGGAAAGAGTATCATTGTCTCCAAACTGAATCTCATAAGTAGAGATGGTGTCATTTTCATTTACAATGGGAATCGCTCCCATTTTCAAAAGCTCATCAAACGTATTTACTGCATTGAAGCGGTTCAGATCCTGGGTAAGAGTATCTCTGGTAAGGAGAATCTGCGCTGCCAGATGGCCGTATTCCCGAAACAGTTTCTGATAAATCATCATCAGCTGAGCCTGTCCAATCGCAGCGCAGGCCTGCTTTTCAGAAATAATCTCAGGGCGATGATGAAAGTGAATTGCCTGACGCCCCACCGCTATGGCTCCGGAGGAAACCAGGATAATGTCCTTTCCCTGGTTTTTCAGATCGCACAGCTCCCGTACCAGCACCTCCAGCTTGGTAAGGTTTAAGGCGCCTGTTTCAGGATGGGTAATGGAGGAAGACCCAATCTTGATTACGATCCGATTTTTATCTTTTAATGTTTTCCGTATTGCTTCTGCTTTTTCATTCATCTGAGTAAACCAAGCTTTCTAAATAATTTAATAATGGTCTTTCCCTTTGGCATGGCAGCAAGTTCCTCTATGGTAATGCCATGGAAGGAAACCAGTCCAATTCCATAGATCACCGCTCCTGCCAGAACTGCTATAAAAGTTGCAACTGTATTTCCAAGAAGCCCCTGAAAGAGCGCATGGACACCGTAAGCTCCAAAGGCCATCACAAAAGAGGCCAGAAGGGGAATCAGGAAGGTTCGCAGATATTCCTGACGATACGCCAGAAAACGCTTGATGGCCAGCGCATTGAGAATGCACACCACCAGGGCGAAAAAGGTATTGGCGTGAATTACACCGTAAATGTTCATATTAAAGTTTCGCATAAATACAAAGAGACACACCAGATGAAGCACCAGCGCAATACCACAGTTGATCAAAGGAGTGCGAAGCTTTCCAAGGCCCTGCAAAATAGAAGTTGTGAGCGTAGACAGGGCATAAAGAATGATCATGGGCGCTCCTGCCTGCATGATGCCCGCAGATAACGGAAGGCCGCTTTCCGGATGGAACAGCATCTCAATAATCGGCCCCCCCAGGGCTGCCATACCAAGAGCACAGGGAATAGTAATGATCATCGTGTATCGAATAGAGGATCGCACCTTCCGCACGGCCTCCTTTTTGTTCCGATCTGCGATGGCTGCCGTCAGGCTGGGGACTACTGCCGGCCCCAGACAGGAAGCCAAAGACAGGGGAACATTCATCAGAACACGAAATTTTCCCGTATAGATTCCCCAGATCGTGGCATACTGTTTCTCTGTGTATCCCTGGCCTTTTAAGATGGCATTAAAAACACCTTGATCTATGATGGTGCTTACATTGTAGATCAGAGTGCTTAAAACAATGGGGAGAATGGTGAGAAACAGCAGCCGGTAGATCTGAGCCTGGGATTCCCGCTTTCCCGTGGTGTCATGACGAAGCTGTCTGGCAAAAGTGCGCCGGTAGGTGACATACACCAGCATCATAAAAATCAGAGCCACTGTGACACTGACCACGGTGCCGAAGGTAGCGCCAGCAGCCCCCCAGGCCGGTCCAAGAAGATCATTTCCCTCGTTCTTAGCCAGCTTTAAGCCGTAGCTAAACATGATGTTGGCACAGATAATGGTGACCACCGCATGAACAATCTGCTCAATCACCTGGGAGATGGCAGTGGGCACCATGGTAGAGTGTCCCTGGAAAAATCCCCGAAAAGTTCCTGTGATGGCAAAGATAAAGATTGCCGGCGCCAGCACCCGCAGCGCATATTTTGCCATTTCCACGTTCAGCACATGCTTCGTAAGAATACCGGACAGCAGATAGGTAAGACAGGACAGAATCAGTCCGCTCACCACTGCAAAGCGCACTGCACATAAAAATACCCGATTTGCATTCCGAATCTCCCCCTTATGCAGCCGTTCTGCCATCAGCCTGGATACAGCCAGGGGCAGGCTGAAGGAGGCGATCATCAGGATGATATTATAAACCTCATTTGCTGTAGAATAGTAGGTATTTCCCGTATCCCCCAGAATGTTTGTCAGGGGTATCCGGTAGACCAGTCCGATAATTCTGGATATAATCGAAGCTGCCGCTAAAATGGTTCCCTGAACCAGAAAATTTTTGGAGCTTTTTCCTTTGTTGTTCACAAGCCAAACCTCTTTGTTTCTTTCAATTTATCATTCTTTAAAATATTTAAAAATCAATTACACTGCTGGAAATTTCAGGATCTCCGGAGATGGTCACATGATCCGTATAGGTATTCTGGACGATGCAGACCCAGGTCTTTCCAGGATTCAGCTTAATCTCATTTCCGTTCATGTCGTAATAGCGGGTTACATTAAAATCGGAGAAGCGCACAGGCACATAGCTGTACTGAGACTCAATGGTGCAGTAATACTCAGAATCCGGATCATACTGCTCCTTTTCCCAGTAAATGTCAATGGCTTTTCCGTTGGTGATATACTTTCCGTAGCCGCCCTTTACCATGTCAATGTTCAGATATCCGTTGTCATCAAAATTCTCCCAGTCGCAGTACTGGAGAATAATATTTTTGCAGGAAAGCTGGTTGCCGGAATTTCCGTCCACCTGAGCGTCTCCGTACTGATATCGGTCATACAGTCCGGTCTCCGGATTGTACTGGAACCGGGCATGGTTGTAGGTGTAGCCGGGAAGCACTACCTGAGCATCTTCTCCCCCCTCAAGAGTCACAGTCTCCCCCTCCTGAGCAAATTGGTAGTGTCCGGAGTAGCCTTCCGCATAGTCGGTATAATAGCCCTGATGCTCAATACCAGCCTGAATCCGGTCGTAATCCGTAAATACATTATGGGGAGATACCCGGTCATCAGAGCGATAGTAAACCAGCTCGCCGTAATCGGCCAGTCCGCTTAAATTATGGGTAGTGGGCAGATTCAAAATAGGTTCTGCATAGATGGCCTGACCGAAATGACAGTAAATCGCATTAAATTCTCTGGCCATATAAATAAAGTAATTTCTGCAGCTTCTCACAGAACCGATTCTGGCTGCATCCTTGTAGTCCTCCATCAATCCCATCAGTCTGGTGATGCTGCCCTCCACCGGCGCTTCATAGATCACACCGCAGTTTTCAATTCCATGCTGAGGAATCGCATCCTGAATATTGTTAAACATCACTGCAATGGGCCGTTTCCGACCAATCTCAGTGGGAACGGTCTCTCCAGTAAGATAGCTTTTGCAGGTCTCCTCCGCCATAGCTGCTGTTCCCATCACAGACGCTGCCATAGCCGCAGCGGCAAGTAATGCGCAAAGTTTTTTTCCTCTCATAATATCCGTCTCCTCTCCTGTTACTGTTTTTCTGTTCTGCTTCTATTATTCTAACCAGCTGCAAATCTATCGCTGAATCTGCAGCTGATCCAGAATCTCCCTCTGTTTTGCTTCCATGCAGACTGCCTCCTCCGGGACGATATGATCAAATCCCATGAGATGAAGCATACTGTGAACAATCAAAAACGCATATTCCCGTTTTATAGAATGGCCGTATTCCTCTGCCTGCTCCACTACCTTCTCCGCAGAGATCACAATATCCCCCAAAAGCAGTTCTCCCGTCTCCGGATGAAAACAGTCTGCGGCAAGCTCCTCTTCCTCCAGGAAATCAAAATTTCCCGGTTCCTCATAAGCAACCATGGGAAAGGACAGTACATCCGTAGCCCGGTCAATCTGACGGAAATTCCGGTTCATTTCCTGAATCTGAGGGTTGTCTGTGATCAGCAGATTTACCTCCGCCTCATAAGGGCACTCCATCGTATCCAAAGCTTGCTGTATCACCAACTCTGCTAGTTCCTCCAGCGGAAGATCAAGCTTTACCTGGCTTTCATTTTCAAAATGAATGGTCATGATTCACCTCTGAATTTCTGCGGTAATCTTGTACCTGCATTTACTCGCTCTGCACGGCTTCTGTCTTTTTGCCTTGCAGCCTGTTTTGCCTCATAGTCATCATAGGCCTGTACGATCTTCTGCACCAGCGGATGACGTACCACATCTTTACTGGTGAGCCGGCAGAAAGAAATTCCTTCCACCTTTTTTAAGACCTTCAAAGCCACATCCAGACCGGACTGAACCGTAGAAGGAAGGTCTTTCTGTGTCAGATCACCGGTAATAATGACCTTGGATCCAAATCCGATACGGGTCAGGAACATTTTCATCTGTGCCGGAGTCGTATTCTGGGCTTCATCCAGAATAATAAAAGCATTGTCCAGCGTACGGCCTCTCATATAAGCAAGAGGCGCCACTTCGATCAGCCCCTTTTCCATATTTTTCTGAAAGCTGTCTGGTCCCATAATCTGATATAAAGCGTCATAGAGAGGACGAAGATAGGGATCCACCTTGCTTTGCAGATCGCCGGGAAGGAAACCCAGCTTCTCTCCTGCTTCAATGGCAGGCCTTGTCATAATGATACGGCTGACCTCATCATTTTTAAAAGCTGTAATGGCCATAGCCATGGCCAGATAGGTCTTGCCCGTACCGGCAGGCCCGATGCCGAAAACAATCATATTTTTCCGAATGGCATCCACATACTCCTTCTGTCCAAGGGTCTTGGGCTTGATGGGTTTTCCGTTAATGGTGTGGCAGATCAGATCCTGATCCATCTCCACCAGAGCAGACTCCTTTTCCTCATAACACAGAGCAATGGCATAGTCTACATTCTGCTCTGTGATCACGTTTCCTCTTCTGGACAGTTCCATAAGGTTGGTAAGAATCCGAAAACCACGCTCCGCAGCTGCCTCGCTGCCCACAATTTTTGTGGTGCCATCCCGGCTGATCACGGTCACATTCAGGGACTTTTCGATTTTTTTCACAAACTGGTCAAACTGACCGAACACATTCTTCTCATGTTCCGCCGGAACGGAAATAATTTTTTCCACTAAACTCATAGGGGAATAGGTCCTTCTTTCTGCATGTCAGTCATTTCCGGTATCACTCTCCTTGGAGAAATTTGAAACCGGCTCTGTCTCTACATACATGCCGCTCTTCTCGATGAGCAGAAGCCTGCCCTGGGCCTTGCATATAGAATCAGTCGTTTCTATTTTAACATCATTTTGAAATATTTGAACCCCCTTTTCTTCTATTTTTTCCAGAAAATTTTTCAAATTTTTCAAAATCACTTGCTCTGCCTCCTGCTTTTCCAATATTTTATCTGAAATTTCATACTCTTTTACTCTAATCTCAGAAAAATATACCGGCAAATAGAAATTCTCCATAACACGAAACTGATGTCCCGTGGTAACGCAGTCATATTGACTGTATGGAATAGAAAAAAACGGAAGTCCCAGATGAAATCCGCCGAATTTCAAAAGTTTTCTGGAAATCTCCCGGCCGGTATAGGTTTTGACCTGCTGCTTCAAAGAAAGCTCATCCTGATAGGAATAGGAATATTGAATATAAACATCCGCATCCGCTTTCACATACTGATGGTCATAAACCTCCCCCGCATCATTGAGCAGATCGATTCGTCCAGAAACCAGCATATCTCCTTTTTTCACCTGATCCCCCGCTTTCACCAGAGGCGTTCCTGCGCGGGTAATAATTTTTACCACAGTTCCGTTCCGATTTGCAGCAAGACTCCCCTTTCCAGAAGCCTGCTCATTCTCCGCCAGACTAGAATCCATAGTTTCTTTCAAATCAATCAAAAGCCTGGTTCCCTGAAGTTTTACAGATACCCAGGTAAATTCAGGAAAAGACTGGCGCAGGCAGGCAGCCAGCTGCTTATAATCCAGAGAAGCTTTCCAAATTCCCTGGTGGATTCCTTCCTGTTCCAGATAATCCAAAACTTTCTCATCCGTCACTGCAAGATTTCCCCTCACCTGGATATCCCAGATAAAACAGGACAGCCAGACCGTGAAAAAAGCAGCCAGAAAAAGCGAAGCAAACAAAGCCTTTCTTTTTCTGTTCCGGTATAAAAAAAAGGGCAGTCCCCGTTTCTCCAAGATGCGCAGACGCACATGGCATTTTTTGACCAAAGCCTTTAATTTTCTGAAATTTTCCAGAGAAATACTGGCCTCGTATCCATTCTCCACCGGTGTAATTTCCCAGAGCTTCAGCCCATGGAAGGCGCAGAGATTCAGAAAGCGCTCACAAAAGGCACCGAAGATCCGGATGCGCACATTACCACAAAGCCATAATAAAATCTGTCCTTTCAATCTGCTTCCTCCCTATACATGGTAGAAAATCTGGTGGATCCTCCCTGTTATCTTCATCTCTTCCTTTGCATAGTATAGAATTTTCAGATCTTTTCCAAATATCTCCACTCGGCACTGCCTGGTAAGCACCACAAGATGTTCCGGCTGATACTCCAGAATACTCTTATAATTCTCAATTACCAGCTGATTTTGTCCGGTTACTGTGACGCTGCAACAGCCTGCCAGGATATCCTCCGGCATTTTCGTGCGTTGGGAGAGCTGCTGCAGCAGCTCTTCTTTAGATGGACGGATTTTTTTCCGACCTAACCTTCTGCTCTTCCATTGATGGGACATGAAACCTTCGCTC
>CABRXX010000080.1:0-10770 GCA_902475025.1 uncultured Lachnospiraceae bacterium
GAAGCGCCGGAGGGAGCCACAGAGGCTGCAGAAGAAACCACGGAAGCGCCGGAGGGAGCCACAGAGGCTGCAGAAGAAACCACGGAAGCGCCGGAGGAAGCTACAGAGGCTGCAGAAGGAACTACAGAAGCACCGGAGGGAACTACAGAAGCTGCAGAAGAAGCTACGGAAGCTGCTTCCGACGAATTGGTGGAGCTTGGAGAGCGCCCTGCCTACACGGCTACTGATTATGTGACCGTGGGAGAGTACAAGGGACTAAACATTGTAGTGGAGCCCAAGGATGTGTCTGATGCAGATGTGGAGTCCTCTGTGAATGCAGAGATTCAGGCGAAAGAGCTGTATGAGACAGAGGGAACCGTGGAGGACGGGGACCTGGTAAATATTGACTACGAAGGAAAGAAGGACGGAGTCGCTTTCGCAGGGGGAACTGCCCAGGGAGCAGATTTAAAGATTGGCTCGGATTCCTTTATTGATGGCTTTGAGGACGGCCTTATTGGAGTAAAAGTAGGAGAGACTGTAGATTTGAATCTTACTTTCCCGGAAGATTATCCCAGTGAGGATCTGGCAGGTCAGGCAGTGGTATTTACAGTAACGGTAAATTATATTGTGCCGGAGCTGACCGATGATC
Source organism: uncultured Lachnospiraceae bacterium (assembly GCA_902475025.1). Classification (GTDB taxonomy): domain Bacteria; phylum Bacillota; class Clostridia; order Lachnospirales; family Lachnospiraceae; genus Merdiplasma. The sequence goes on from CABRXX010000080.1 coordinate 629, forward strand.
TGGCAGCTGTTCTTAGTGAGGAAGCGTATGTCACTGCAGATTCATACAGAGAGTCCGTCCGGGAGACTTTGGCTAGTGAAGATCAGAGATTTCAGGTATATAATGAGATCATGACTCAGGTGTATAATACCTGTACCGTGAATGATTATCCTCAGGAGCTGGTGGATTTTGCCATGGCTTCCATTAAGAATTCCTATATTCAGGCTGCCCAGGAGAGCGGAATGAGTTTGTCTGATCTGGTGGCTGCCTATGGTATGACAGAGGAGCAGTTTGACGAAGTGCTTTTGCAGAATATTAAGGGCAGTCTGCAGCAGGAGCTGATCTTAAAGGCCATTGCAGAGACTGAAGGCATCACCGTATCCGATGAGGAGTATGAAGCCGGATGTGAAGAATATGCTGCCAGTTATGGATATCCTACAGTGGAACAGTTTAAAGAGGATTTTGACCGTCCCACAGTGGAAATCAGCCTCATGATGGAAAAGACTATGGAGATGATCAGCGATAATGCGGTGATCGAAGAGGCAGAAGAGACAGAGGCACCGGCAGAGGAAACAGAGGCTCAGACAGAGGCAGACACAGAAGCTGTGTCCGAAAATGAGACAGAGGCAGGGACGGAAAGCGCTGAAACGGAAGCGGCAGACCAGGATACCACAGAGGGAACTACGGAGGCCGTGACAGAATAAGAAAAGCAGCACTTTGGAAATGAAGATCAGTTTATGAAGCTGCTGTATCTGGCCGCATTGTCCCAGGTACGCGGATGCTAAAATAGTTGTAGAAAGAAAAGAGGGCAGCTCAAATCCGAAAATCAACGGATTTGAGCTGCCTTTTTAAAGTCTGCGATGTTTTCTGCGGGATATGTGCTTCTGAAACTGCCTAAGACTTCCACGAAACCAAAAGATTATGCTTCTCCGTTTGCCACTACGGGGGTGGGTCTGCGGGAATCGAATACCTGAGATGCAGTGAACATCTGATCCAGCACAGTGGTATTGCCCTGGCTGGACTGATAAAGCATATAGCCATCCAGATTGATGCGTCCCTGACGTACATAGTCTCCGGTGATCTGAACCCAGTAGGGAACGGAACCGTCCACATTACAGTAGAAGTTGTAGCCTGCGCTCTTAAAGTACTGGTAAACCTCATTGTCAGAGCTGTAGCCTTCCCAGGAGCCGATATCATTGCCGTGGGCAAAGATAATAGTATCCACCGGGCCTACGATATTCTGTACAGTGTTGACCCATTTTTCATTGTCCGTCTTTAAGGCATCTACTGATTTGCCGGTAACGCTAAGGTGTCCCCAGGTATGACTGGCAAATTCCCAGCCGCTTTCCTTGATGGCTTCAGCAATCTTTGTGGCCTCTGCAACCTCAGCATCCCAGTCGAAATCAGGATGGGCTTCCAGCCACTTGGCCTGATCGTCCATAAGATTCTGTCTTGTCTTATAGTCGGTGTCTGTGCGGTAGCCGAAAACGCCGTTGTAGCCAGTGAGAGCGATCATTCCCCGGGCTCCCTTGTAAGCCCCGTCGGGATGCTCTTCCAGGAAGGTATTCAGCCGGGGAACTACGTCAAAGTCTCCGATCTGCTCAGTGCCATCCGGTTTTACATAATGGCATTTCACCTTTCCGTTCTCATCCAGAACCAGTTTGTCCGGGTAGCTGGCAGATTCATAGGAGTGATAGTAGCTCAAGTCATCCACAGACAGCACTACCGGTTTTTTATCGGGGGGAAGCAGCAGATTGGTGTTGGGCTCAAAGTGTACGTTTCCGTTCTCATCCGTGGTCTGCACCACAAGGTCTCTGAGACGCACAAAGACGTAGCCATTGTCGTACATCTGCTGGGTGATCTTATCAAATTCATCCACTGTGGTCATCCAGGCATTCATGCCGTCTGCGGCGTCCTGGTTTCCTACATATTCTGCGCTGAAGGCTCTGGAGGGATCATTCACCAGAGAGTGGTAGAAAATATGAGGTACGGTATTCACATCCACTGCCACACAGGCATTTTTGGCTGCTTCAATATCACTGATTGCGGCAGTGATATCAGCCTTTGATTCATAGCCCGGTACCGATTTCAGCAGTTCAATAGCCCCATCGTAATCGTAGCCTGCTTCCAGAAGTCTGGCCTGGCTGAGGATATCTGCATCCTCCTGACTGTTTTCAGTCTGTGCAGGCGCCTCGGTAGCCGGCTCTGCATCAGTCTCAGAAGCCGGGGCAGAGGGAGCCTCTGAGGGAGCTTCTGTCTGGGGCTGCTGTGGGATTTGTCCGGAACCGTCAGTCTGTCCGCTTATTCCGGAATTTCCTGAGCCGGAACGGTTGTCTTTTCGTGATACAAAAGTAAAAATCAGTGCAGTCACTGCCAAGATCAGGACAAGCAGTCCCGCAAACACGGCAATCCGCATATTTCGTTCCCGGCGTCTTCTTTTTTGGCGTCTTAGCCTGCGCTCCTGAGCCTGACGCTGGTAATCCATGTCATCATCATACTGTTCGTTCATTTGTAACTCCCCTTTTTCTCTTTTTCTTCAGCCAAAACAAGGCTGAAAATTGTGATAATATTGTATTTCAGATGCTTTTAGTTTAGCACAGCCCATAAGAAACGGCAATGAAGATTCATCGGGATTTTTATTAAAAATTTCTTATTTCATAGGAAATTCCTTCCTAATGAAACAAAAATGCTCCGCGGGATCGCACTGCGGAGGGCAGGGAAGATGTCGCCAAAGCGACCCGCCGCAGGCGGAGAAGTCTGCGAGCAGACTTCTTTTTTAATTCTTACAGAAATGGGAAATGGCATAGAAATAAGGAAAAGGGAAAAGTGAATGCGGATAGGAAACGCAGCGCCATAACTCAGAGCGGAAAATGGAATAAAGAAGGAGAGACAAGTATATGGAAAATGAAAAGATAGAAAATCTTCTGAATCTTGCCTTGGATGCCACAAAGGAGGAACGGGAAAAATCTTTAAATCTGGAGGTGGGCTATGAGCCGGAGGAAAATACCTGGGAACTGATCATTAAGTTTAACCAGGAGTCTTTCGGCCTTAAGGAATTGGAGGAACTGGAAGGTCTGATTCCCTTATCCTTTGGTTATGGAATCATTCGGGTACCGGAAAAACGAATTTCTGAATTGGCAGCTTTGCCTCAGGTACAGTACATTGAAAAACCAAAACAGCTGTTTTTTGCCGTGAACCGCGGAAAAGCCGCTTCCTGCTTTTGGGGGCTTCCTGAAGCGAAGGGAACAGAGGGAGACGGGGTTTTGGAAGGGCAGGGGGTGATCGTGGCTGTTCTGGACTCTGGTGTGGACTATTTTCATCCGGATTTTCGGAACCAGGACGGCACTACCCGGATCTTAAGCATCTGGGATCAGACAGCAGTTTCAGGGACCCCGCCGGAAGGATTCCGGGAAGGAACGGAGTTTTCCAGGGAGGAGATCAATGAAGCTCTGGCTCAGGGCAGCAGGCGGGAGGGGTATGAGGTGGTGCCAAGCATAGACGGAAGCGGCCATGGAACCGCAGTTTTGGGAATTGCAGCGGGAAATGGGAATGCCTCCGGAGGTCGTTTCCGGGGCGGTGCGCCCAAAAGCGATCTTTTAGTGGTGAAGCTTGGAACGCCGGGCGCGGGAGATTTTCCAAGAACAACCCAACTGATGCAGGGGCTGGAGTATGTGATCCGGAGAGCAAGAAAAGAGGGAAAACCGGTGGCAGTCAATTTGAGTTTTGGAAATGTGTATGGTTCCCACACCGGCACCTCCCTGTTGGAGACCTATATGAACGCGATGGCAGGAGAATGGAAAAATGTAATTATAACGGGAGCTGGCAATGAGGGAGAGGGAAGAGGGCATGCCTCCGGAAAATTGAGGGAGGGAGAGACGCAGAGAGAAGAACTGGCGGTGGCAGCCTTTGAACCGGCTTTGAACCTGCAGATTTGGAAAAATTACGGGGACGAGATCGACATTGCCCTGATTCATCCAAACGGACAAAGTATTTTGCTGCAGCCTTCCGGCAGTATTCCCGGCAGTCCCAAGATCGGCCGGTATCGGTTAGGAAATACAGAGATTTTGGTTTATTACGGCGTACCGGTTCCCTACAGCACCAATCAGGAGATCTATTTGGAGTTTATCCCCGCAGGAAATTATATTGATTCCGGCATCTGGAAGCTGGAGCTGACTCCAGGTGAAATTCGCTGGGGGGAGTATGATATGTGGCTACCCGGACAGGAGGTTCTTAATGAAGGAACGGGTTTTCTTAGGCCTTCGCCTCAGGTGACGCTGACGATTCCTTCCACAGCCGAGATGGTGATTACGGTGGGAGCTTACGACTCTGCCCGTCTGGCCTACGCTGCATTTTCCGGGCGGGGGTACACCAGATATCCGGAGAAGATCAAGCCGGATCTGGCTGCACCGGGGGTGAATATCACGGCGCCTGCGGCAGGGGGAGGTTATGCTCCGGTTACCGGCACCTCCTTTGCAGCTCCCTTTGTGACAGCGGCATCTGCTCTTCTGATGCAGTGGGGGATTATTGCCGGCAAGGATCCCTATCTGTACGGAGAAAAGGTAAAAGCGTATTTGCAGAAAGGAGCAAGGCCATTGCCGGGGTTTGCGCAGTGGCCCAATAATCAGGTGGGATGGGGGGAGGACGTTATAATAAGGTTACATTGAAAAAAGTCAGTAAAATCAAGTGTTTTCGTTCATTTTCCCAACACTGAAACGAGGCACTTTCACCATGATTTTGAAGAAAATCTGCCCGGGTTGAATTCAAAATGATGTGGAAAGGAAGATTTATAGCAATGACGTAACATGATACAAGGGGCAGAAAGTGTGTGATACGGAACAGCCCGTATCAATCGAAAGGAGTAGTGAAATATATGAAACTGACTTATACGAATGTAAATGGATACCTGATTCCGAATCTTACCTATAAATCCGGTGAACAGATGGAACAGCTTGGCAAGTATGGTTTTCTTCGCAGAGATTATCTGAAGAACCATCGAAATTCAATGTATCAAGTGATGCTTCTGCAGGATACCATTGGAGAGCATCTTCTGGAAGTGGACAAGGCAGCCAGAGAGAGGGAAGAAGTGATTCTGAAACAGTTAGAAGAGAAAGAGCCTTTGCCTGATAAGGAGAAAGATCAGATGGAATGGGTGCGGGCAGCTAACCAGCACAGAGCGATTGCGGAGGAGATTATTTTGATGGAACTGATCTATATTTAACAAAGTTGAAGTTTGTAACTGAGGATTGAACAGACGCAGGTAATTGGCTGAATTAAAAATTCATTGAAAAAAGAATAAAATATTTAGAGAAGGCGTGAGTGATAGAGATATTGCTTACGCTTTTTCTTTTGGACTGGAAGGGAAGTGAGGAGCATGGCACAGATTTTTCGTGTAGAGAGAACTAAGAATTTTACGGTAATGAGTAATCACCATTTCAAGAATAAGAATCTGACATTGAAAGCGAAAGGTCTATTATCGCTGATGTTAAGTTTGCCAGATGACTGGAATTACAATATGCAAGGACTGGCAACATTGAGCAGAGATGGGATTGATTCTGTTCGTTCTGCAATTAAGGAATTAGAGCATCATGGATATGTGGAACGTCATAGATTGCGTAATGAATATGGCTTTTATGGCGATACCGAATATATTATCCGGGAAGTTCCATTAGGAGAAGAAAATGATTAAGCGGAGAAGAGAAGCGCCTAAAGGTGGATAGTCCAATTTGGGACAATCAGGTCATAGGAAATTCCTATCTCCGGACATCAGAAAACAGGAAAACCAGATATGGGGAATCCCATATTGGAAAAACCGTCGCTATTAATAATCCATATTATCAAATATGAATTATTAAAGAACCAGTAAATAAAATATCTATCTTATCAATCACGTAAGTATTAATAGGATTGGATAAGAGAAGAAAGAACGAGGTATGATTATGAGAATGATGAAAAACAACAAAAATGAAACAATTATGGTGATCGGGATTGATCATGGTTATGGAAACATGAAAACTGCCACCAGATGCTTTCCATCCGGTGTAGCCAGATATGACGAGGAGCCAATTTTTCAGAATAATCTTCTTGTTTACAATGGAATGTATTACCAGATCGGAGAAGAACACAAGGAATTTTGTGCAGAGAAAACGCAGGATGAAGACTACTATGTGCTGACGCTGGCCGCTATTGCGAAGGAGCTTGAGGGGAAAGGAATGAACTAGGCAAGGGTGCATATTGCAGCCGGACTTTCTCTTACTTGGGTGGCTACACAGAAAGAAGATTTTCAGAAATATCTTCTTCAGAATGACAGTGTGGACTTCGTATTTCGTAACAAAGAATATCATGTGGAGTTTGCAGGAGCTGATATTTATCCGCAGGGATTTGCGGCAGCTTTTTACCGTTTACAGGATTTTAAAGGCATCAACATGTTGGCAGATATTGGAAACGGAACTATGAACATTATGTATATCAATAATTCCCGCCCATTAGAGAAAAAATGCTTTACGGAGAAATATGGAACGCACCAATGTGTGCTTGCAGTCAGGGAATCTTTGTTGAAAGAAATGGGAACGGTGGTGGATGATCTGGTAATTGAACAGGTGATCCGCACCGGAACAGCAGATATTGGAGAAAAATATTTGACGGTCATCCGCAAAGCTGCCGGAGATTATACAAAAGAAATTTTTCATAAGCTGAGAGAACGGGAATATAATCCGGAATTGATGCGTCTGTATGTGGTTGGCGGTGGCAGCTGTATGATCCAGAACTTTGGCGAATATGACAAGAGTCGGGTAACAATTGTGCGTGACATCTGTGCCACAGCGAAAGGCTATGAGGCAATGACTGTGAGAAAAATCCAGCGAAATGGAGGGATGCTTGTATGAGAAAAGAATGGAAGATAATCAATACAAATATCCGCCTGAATCTCTGTGAGGAACAAGATAGACAGGCATGGGAATATTTGCAGACGATGGACCGGGAGAAATATAAATCATATACCAGAGCTGTTGTTGTGGCTTTGAATGATTATTTTTCCAGGGAGTACAGGAATGCGGCAGATCCGTATTTGGAAACAAGAGAAAAGGAAGATGCGTTTTTGGAAAGGGTGGAAACAGCTATCCGGGATGGCGTAAAGGAATCTGTCCCGATGGCTATGGCGAAGAATCTGTTTGAAATGCTTGCACAGTTTGTAAAAGAAGCGGTGGGAGAAAAAAGTATGTCATATGGGACATTGACAGTGGAGAAGTCAGATGATGAGATTACAGAAGATAATCTGGATTGGGAGAAAGAAGCTGATATGGATGCAGCACTGGATTTTGCAGACAGTTTTTAGCTATCTACAAAATGAAAACAGTCCGGCTTACTTGAAATAAATCGGACTGCTTTAAGTGGAGCTATTCTTTTTTCTAGGGTAGGGGTGTTTATCATCTGTCAGGTTCAGCAGATAATCAACGCTTGTGTTATGAAATTCAGCCAGTTTGATCAGAATGTGAGTGGGAATATCCACATCGCCACGTTCGTAGTTACTGTAAATACGCTGACTGCAGTTTAATATTTCACCCATATTCTTTTGTGTAAGATCACGATCTTCACGTAGATCACGAATTCTTTTATACATGCTTTTCACCTCTGGCATAATAATAAACTAGCGAGATATTCACTATTGAAATATAGCGAGAAATTCGCTAAACTAAATTTGTAAATGGAGGAAGGAGAATCAGAATGAAAAAGAAGGTACAAAAAGTATTAGTATGTATTTTTGAAATGAGTTTATTTTGTGGATATTTTTATATTTTATTCGTGAATCTGGTATGTGGGTTTAGCTATGGTGGTGGAATAGAAACCAGAGTACAGGCAATAAAGATTTTAAGTATTTCTTTTTTATTATCTGCAGCACTTCCTGGACTCATATGGTATCAGCATAGACGGATTCTGAAGTTGGAAAAAATGTTGGACGACATGCACGACAATTTTTAACTAGCAGAAACAAAGAAGTTAATTGGCAGAAGGTATCACTTTTAGTAAACAGAATAACAGAAAAAACAATAGCAGTAATGGCATTTCCGCTTGTGAATATCGAGGGAGTGATCAGGACTGCTATTTTTATGCTTTTTAGCAGAAAAGGAAAGTGATTTAGAAAAAGAAAAACAGAAATAGCAGAGAAGTATGACAGAAAAGCACTTGCAGATGGAAAATGTTGTAGAAGTAAGGCAAATAAAGGCATAGAGTGCCGGATACGGCACATGATTGTCCGATACTTCGCATCGGAGTGGTGTACGACCAGACTGTTTCAGAAACAGAAAATCTGTAGGAGGGGAGTTTTTCTATTTCTATTACAGTCTGTTCTTACACCACAAAACCACTGTCATCTCAATTGGGTGTTGGAAATGTAGTGGGGAATGTTATTTAGTCGGTGTTGGTTTAGTGATGGGGAGATGACAGGCAAGTTTCGCAAAGTGGCAAGCCACTCTGCACCGGAGACAGCCTTTGGGCTGTTCCTAAACTTGCCAGGGGCGCTGCCACCTTGGAACCCCGGCACGCCAATGGCGGCAACTCTGCATTAGAAATATCCACCGGATATTTCTTCCCAGACTGCCACGGATTGGCTAAGACGTTGTCTTGCATCTACCAAAGGGGAACGCTACGCATCCCCTTATGGAATTCCCTGTTAATTTAGCTGCAACGTTGTGGTTGAGAATATGGAGCAGAAATCAAGCAAAGAGAGGAGACAAAAGCTTATGAGAAAACGAAATTATACAGTAACCATACGAATGAACAAAGCAGAATATGAGCTGCTTCAAAGTAAAGTGAAGGAATCAGGGAGAACACAGCAGGAAGTTGTGATAAAGGCAATTGCTGACTTAAAGATAGTATCGGCAGAAGAAGTAGAAGAACTGAAAAGACTGAATCAGATATTTGCAGATCTTCTTTGTCAGCTTCGGGAATCTGCTACAAATATCAATCAGATTGCAAGGAAGTTGCATACGGATGGTTCCGTTCCGTCAGATGATGCTTTGTATCATCTCAATAAAAATATCCTCAAGTATCGAAAGGAGAGTGAAAAGATATGGCTGTTAATAAGACGATTAATAAGCGGACAAATTCACATGGAGCAATGAGAAATTGCATCGAATACGTTCTGCGTCAGGACAAAACAAGTGAACTGTTGACTTATGTAACAGGTCCGTATTGTCATGATGAGATCAATTATGATCTGGTGTACAGAACATTTTTGGGGGAAAAGAAGATATGGAATAAAGATTCTGGGAGAATGTACGCTCACAACATTATTTCCTGGCATAAGAACGAGCAGATTACTCCGGGGCAGGCCTTTGAATTTGGAAAAGAGTTTGCAGAAAAATGGTTCAGTGGATTCCAGACTTTAGTGACGGTGCATAAGGACAAGGATCATATTCATTGTCATCTGGTTATAAATTCTGTGAGCTATGAGGATGGAAAAAAGCTGCATAATACCAGACAAGATTTGGAACGCATGAAGAAACTAACGAATCAGATGTGCCGGGAACATGGATTGTCCATTGCAGAAAAAGGAAAACATTTTGATGGAAGTCAGATTGAAAAAGGGGAAGTCATTGCATGGAGTAAGGATAAATATAATCTGTTCCGCCAGCAGGTGAAAGACAGCTTTGTGGCTGACTGTGCAATGGCGGTATTAAAGGCGCTGGAAAATTGTATCAGTAAAGAAAAGTTTATAGAAAAAATGAAACAGTTTGGATGGAACGTAAACTGGACAGAGAAACGGAAGCACATCACATTTCAGAACCAGAATGGTAAGAAGGTGCGTGACAGCAATCTGTCTAAAACATTCCATCTGAATATCAGTAAGGAGGACTTAGAAAATGAATTTAATGGAAATTACGAAAGGGTACGAGCCGAAGCAGAACGAACAAACGGAGCAGATGAAGAATTTGCCGGATACTACCGACAAGTGGAAGCAGCTTGCGAAGGAGCAGGCGGCATCACTGGAGCTGGTGACGAAAGAGAGGGACGAGTTACAGGTGAGAAATCAGAAGATGAACGAGTTTATCCTGGAATTTCAGGAAAGGACACACAAGGTGAAAATGGAAAAACAGAAGCTATTCTTCGAGAATCACGAAATGCAAGACGAAATTCGGAAATTAAACGACGAAATTCATCGTTTGACA
>CABRXX010000081.1:0-10657 GCA_902475025.1 uncultured Lachnospiraceae bacterium
GCGGGAATTCATAGTCACCCGGACAACCTCCGTCTGACCCATCAATTCCCGCAGATCCTCCTGAAGCACAAGCCCTGGAAACACATCATAAAAGGCTTTTGCCATGATTATTCACTCCAGTTTTCCAATTCCTTCCGCAAAGCTGTAAGAAGCTGATCCTCCGGCACTTTGCGAATCACCTCTCCCTTTTTGATAAGAAGTCCTTCCCCTTTTCCGCCGGCAATGCCAATATCTGCTTCCTTGGCTTCCCCAGGCCCATTTACTACACAGCCCATCACAGCCACCTTCAAATTCAGAGGAATGTCCGCTACCATCGTTTCCACCTGATTAGCCAGACCAATCAGATCAATCTGCGTGCGCCCGCAGGTAGGACAGGATACCACCTCAATACCGCCGCTGCGAAGTCCCAGGGTCTTTAAAATCAATTTTCCTGCCTTCACCTCTTCCATAGGATCTCCGGTGAGAGAAACCCGAATGGTATCCCCGATACCCTGAGACAAGATGATGCCAAGCCCTACGGAAGATTTGATGGTTCCTGACAGCAGCGTTCCCGCCTCTGTAATACCCACATGAAGAGGATACTCTGTCTGAGAGGCAATCAGCTCATGAGCCTTGGCGCACATCAGAACATCTGAAGACTTAATACTGATCACCAGATTATCGTACCCCATATCTTCAATCCCGGCCACCTGCTGCAAAGCGCTCTCCACCAGTCCCTCTGCTGTGACGCCGGAATATTTCTCCAGGATTTCCTTCTCCAGGGAACCGCTGTTTACCCCTACACGAATGGGAATGCCTCTCTCCTTGGCAGCAGAGACCACGGCCAACACCCGTTCTCTGCTGCCGATATTTCCCGGATTGATCCGGATCTTATCCGCACCGTTTTCAATGGCAGCAATGGCCAGTTTATAATCAAAATGAATGTCCGCCACCAGCGGAATGGAGATCTGGTTCTTGATCTCCTTCAACGCTCTGGCCGCCTCCATGGTAGGCACAGCGCAGCGGATAATCTCACAGCCGGCTGCTGCCAGCCGATTGATCTGAGCCACTGTGGCCTCCACATCCTCTGTCCTTGTATTGGTCATGGACTGAATCAGAATGGGGCTGCCCCCTCCAATCACTTTATCTCCGATATGAATTTTTCTAGTACAATCACGAAACATATGCATCCTCCATTTTCCGAAACTGTCAGTCAACTGCTACTCGGAAGGCTCCGCAGGGATAAACACCCGGCTTAAGGCAGGATCTGCCTCCCGCTTTGCCCGTTCTCTGGCTTCCTCGCAGAAATAAGCCTGCGCCCCCAAAAGAGCCTTTCCCCTCTTATCAATCTTCTCATATACATTGTCCGAATTCAGCTCATGAGCTTTTAAGGTATCTGCCAGCTGAATATCCAGAATATGCTTTACTTCCTCTTTCAAATCCGGATCCTCCACCGGGAACAGAATCTCCACTCGTTTATCCAGATTCCTGGGCATCCAGTCCGCGCTTCCCATGTAGACCTCCTCCTGATCGCCGTTTTGGAAATAAAAGATCCGGCTGTGTTCCAGAAAAGTACCTACCAGAGAGCGCACGGTGATATGTTCACTCACTTTTGGAATTCCTACCTTGAGGCAGCAGATGCCGCGGATAATCAGATCAATCTTTACCCCTGCGGCAGAGGCCTCATACAGCGCTTCTATAATCTCCCTGTCGCAGAGAGAATTCATCTTTGCCACAATCCTGGCCGGCCGTCCTGCCCTGGCATGATCTGCTTCCCTCCGGATCAGCATAAGGAATTTATTCCGCAGCCAAATGGGAGCCAGCACCAGACGGTTCCACCGCTTTGGCTCCGAATATCCGGACAGCATATTAAACACAGCCGTTGCATCCTCTCCAATCACTTCCGAACAGGTCATGATACCGCAGTCGGTATACAGCTTGGCAGTGGAATCGTTATAATTTCCTGTACCCAGATGAACGTACCGCCGAATCCCATCCTCCTCTCTGCGTACCACCAGAGTAATCTTGCTGTGGGTCTTTAAACCCACCAGACCGTAAATTACATGACAGCCCGCTTTCTCCAGCATCTTGGCCCAAATAATATTGTTCTCCTCATCAAATCTGGCCTTCAGCTCCACCAGCACGGACACCTGCTTGCCGTTCTCCGCAGCCTGCGCCAGGGCAGCCACAATAGGCGAATGACCGCTGACCCTATACAACGTCTGCTTGATAGCCAGTACCTGTGGATCCTTTGACGCTTTCCGCACAAAATCCACCACCGGATCAAAGCTTACATAAGGATGATGCAGGAAAATATCTTTTTTCCGAATAGCGGCAAAAATATCCGGCTCTTCCATCAGCGCCGGTATGGGCTGAGGCTTGTAGGGCGGTGTTTTTAAATGATCAAATCCCTCCATCCCATACATCTTCATCAGAAAAGTGAGATCCAAAGGACCATTGATCGAATAGATCTCCTCTGACTTTACTGCAAACTCTTTTTTCAGGATCTTCAGCAGTTTTTCATCCATCTTATCCTCGATCTCCAGACGAATCACCTCGCCCCATTGCCGCTTCTTTAACTGCTTCTGGATCTCTTTTAAAAGGTCTGAGGCCTCATCCTCATCAATGGTCAGATCCGCATTCCGCATGATCCGGTAGGGATGAGCGCTCACCACATCATAATTTAAAAACAGCTTCTCAATATTCCGCTCAATCACTTCTTCCAGCAGGATGCCTGCACGCTTTCCCGGCTCCTTCCCCGGAAGCTCAATCACTCTGGGAAGTACTGCCGGAACCTGAACTGTGGCAAATTCTGCTTTTTCCTTAGCTCCCTTTTTTGAGATCAAAGCGCCGATATTCAAAGTTTTGTTTCGAATCAGGGGAAAGGGCCTGGAAGAATCCATGGCCATAGGAGTCAACACTGGATATACATTCTCCTCAAAATACCGGTCCACATACGCGCTCTGCTCTTCTGTCAGGGACTCATGGGCCGTCACCATCTCCCATCCTGCGTTTTTCAGGCTGGGAAGCAGCGATCGGTTGTAGGTAGAGTACTGAAGTCCCACCAGATGGTGAGCTTTCTCCTGAATCTTCTCCAGCTGTTCCTCCGGTTTCATTCCGGAGATATCCGGCTTTGCGTATCTGGCATGAACCATATCTTTTAAAGAAGCCACCCGGATCATAAAAAACTCATCCAGATTGGAGGCCGTGATACTTAAAAACTTCAACCGTTCAAAAAGAGGATTGGTCTTGTCTCTGGCCTCACCTAAAATACGCATATTAAAATCCAGCCAGCTTAATTCCCGGTTGGTGTAATATTCCGGTTTTGTGTAATCTATGGATGCCATCTTCCCTTCCTCCTATATTTTCTTTTTCTGTTTAATCACCGGATGCACATTGAACACTTCTTCAAAAAACTCTACCTTTTCCTCCAGGGTTCCCTTTTCCAGCGTTAGATCTTCCTGCGTATTTACCACAATCGCCAGAGTATCCTCCCGCAGAGTCACTGTAAAATCCCGGCACTTCTGTTTATGGCTCCGGTCCAGGGCATTGGCCACCCGCAAAATGGCGGTAAGCTTGGCAATCACCAGATACTCTTCACGGCTCACATAACTGGCAGCTGCCAGCTCATCATAATAGCAAAATTCCAGCGTATTGAACCGCACCACATTGGCAATGATCTTCCGCTCAGCATGGGACAGACCGATGATCTCCGTTGCCATAATGATATTGTAAGCACACTCTGCCACATCTGCCAGGCTGATATACTTTCCGCAGTTGTGAAGGATCACGGAAACCTGCAAAAGCAGCCGCTCTCTCTGTCCCAATCCATGAATCTTTTTCATTTTATCGAAAATCTGCAGGGTAATATCCTCCAGATTACGGATATGGGGCATATTACTCTTATATCGTTTTGCAATCCCCCTGGCAGCGGCAATAATATCTTCATCAAAACTGTGGTTGGAACGAAGCATCTTGTTTGCCACTGCATAATCGTAACACAGCCCGTCATTCAGGCTGATATCCGGCAGCCAGATCACCTCAGCCCCGGTCTTCTCCAGCAGGCAGCGGCAAAAGATGGCGGAGGAACCCACAAAAGGAGCCGCATCTGCAGAAATCTCAAATTCGCCAGTCAGCTCATCCGGGTTCAAGGACACCAGCTTTGGATACACCTCCATAAACTCCTCCCTGCCTATAATCGGGATGGAAAAGCCATCTTCCTTATTTTTAGTAAGCACCTCCGAAAGCTCATTGTTCAGAAGAATCAAATTTTTGATCTGCCGGTCTTTCTGGTACAGCCTTGCAAAACCATTCATCTCATGCTCCATCAGCTCCAGCACCAGCGCTTCAAAATGCTGGTTGTTTTTTGCCATTGGCATAAACCGTTCTCTGGTGCTCACCTTTCCCATACGGATATTCTGGGTAGTGATCAGCTTGTCATTGTCAAACACAGAGATCTGAACACTGTTTCCACTGATATCTACGATGGCGGTTCCGCTCTGGATAATCGTCTCAAAGGCATTGCTCTCTGAGGCAATGCTCTTATAATCCAGGAAGCGCTGTTCGGAATTGCTTAAGATCTCAATCTTCAGTCCGGTTTGCTTCTCGATGTAATCCCTGGTGATGATCATAGCCCGCAGCTCCCGAAGAGCGCTGGTGGCGCAGAGACGGTAAGCATCTGCCCGATACCCTTCCATCATCCGCTTAAATTCCCGAAGCACCTGGCAAAGCTCTTTCACCTTCTCCACCGCCAGCTGTCCCTTGCTGTAAGCATCCACGCCGAGATTAAGTCTGGTGCTCACACAGTCGATCTCTTTCATTCCCTTTCTGGGAGATACCTGAAAAATTTTCATCTCCGTCTCAGTGGAGCCAATGACAATCGCTGCAAACACTTTCACTGCCATAGTTTACTCCTTTCCCTCCGGTATTCCCAGAAGATAATCGATAAACTGCTGTGCTGTGCGTCCTGACAGGCCTCCATGGCTAAGTTCCCATTTGTTGGCCTCCAAAAGCAGCTCCTCCTCCGGTATCGTCACACCGTGCCGCTTTGCCAGCTCCGTCACAATATTCTGGAACTGTTTTTTATCCGGCGCTCCAAAATAGATGCTGACGCCAAAACGGTAAACCAAGGACAGCTTCTCCTGCACGGTGTCCGAGGTGTGCATATCCTGCCGGATTCCTTCTTTGTCAGAATAATTTTCCCGTATCAAATGACGGCGGTTGGAGGTGGCATAGATCAAAATATTGTCCGGCTTTTTCTCCAGCCCCCCTTCGATCACAGCTTTCAGATACTTATATTCTACCTCAAAATCCTCAAAAGATAAATCATCCATATAGATAATAAATTTGTAATTTCTGTTTTTGATCTGAGCAATAATATCGTTCAGATCCTGAAACTGATGCTTGTACAGCTCAATAATTCTCAGCCCCTGATCGTAATAGCGGTTTAAAATCCCCTTGATACTGGAAGATTTTCCGGTACCTGCATCCCCAAAAAGCAGACAATTGTTGGCCCGCCTTCCCTGGACAAAGGCCTCTGTATTTTCAATGAGCTTTTTCTTTGGGATTTCATATCCCACCAGATCCTCCAGATACACATGAGCTATGTTGGTGATCGGAACGATCCGGGCGCCTTCCTCTGTGTGGTTCACCCGAAAGGCCTTATGAAGCCCGAATTTTCCCACACCGAATTCCTTATAAAACTGCTCCATATTCTGTTTAAACTCTTCCGGCGACTGAGCCTTTGCAAGCGCTGCGCTTAACGTACCGATTCGATCCCGGATCCGCCGGTTAAAGATCTTTCGTTCTCCCTCCGCATTGGCATAATCCGCCACCATAGAATAAATGGAGACTTGAAGCTCCTCCTCGATTTCCTGGAAATCCCAGGAAAACAGCTCCATAAAAATTTCAAAATCATGAAGGGCGATCCGGTTGATGCCTCCCTCCACAGCTCCATGGATCTCACAGGCCTTGCTGTAAGCATTTTCATGATACACCAAAAGATAGGTAAGATAACAGTGCCACAGATTTCCGGAAAATCCATGGGACTCTGCCACCTCGATCAGCTCCTGCATACAGGAAAAATAATCCTTCTGCAGCTGCGCCTTATCATAAGCGGAAAAACAGTAACCCTCACCTTCCTGCTCCCGCTGCTGATCGGAAAATTCCATATTTAAAAGCACCATTTCCAGACGTCCAAGAAGGCTCTCCTCCTCTGTGCGGTATAAAATCAGTTCTCCCAGCTTTCCCATACGATATCTTCCCTCCCGTATTTTTCCGTCCTTTTTATGCGAAGTACCAATTAATAGTTACCTAAAATCTTCATGTTGATGGCCTCTTCCCGAATCCCCCTAAGGGCATTCTTTACGCTGCTGTCATTTAAATTTCCGTCAAAATCAATAAAAAACCGATACTCCCAGTTCCTGCCGATAATAGGTCTGGATTCAATACGGTTCATATTCAGATTATTATAAATAAAATGTGACAGAATGTTGTAAAGGGAACCGCTGCAGTGCGGAGTCTCAAAACAGATGCTGATCTTTCGGGCATCTTTCTGAAAAATTCTCTGATTCGTCACAATGATAAAACGAGTGGAGTTGGCTTCATTAAAGTACACATGGTCTGCCAGTACCTCCAGCCCAAACCGCTTTGCTGCAAAAGCGCTTCCGATGGCCGCCTGATTTTTTTTCTGGTCATCCGCCACCTTTTTCGCTGCCAGGGCCGTATTATCGTAGGGAACCTGACGCCATTCCGGATGAGCATCCAAAAACTGCTCACACTGAGATAATGCCTGGGGATGGGAGTATACTTCTGTAATATCAGAAAATCTGGTTCCCGGCAATCCCATGAGCACATGCTCGCATTTTACCACCTGCTCCCCCACAATATAATTTTCAAAATCCACCAGCAGATCGAAATTGTCCGCCACAATGCCTGCGGAAGAATTTTCAATAGGAAGCACTGCGTAATCTGCCGCCCCTTCTGCAATGGCCTCCATGGCATCCCGGAATCTTTTTACATGAAAGGAATTAACCGCATCTCCAAAGTAGGCGCACATGGCCGCATGGCTGTAGGCCCCCTCCACTCCCTGAAAAACCACCCGGATATTCTCTTTCTCAATCTCATCCACTCCGATAAAGGGCAATCTCCCTGCCACCCCGTTTTTAGTCAGAAGCTGATACTGCTTCTTCCGGCTCATGGACATAATCTGACCAAACAGTTCCGCCACTCCATGGCGATTAAACTCATTGTGGGTCATGGCAGAGAGGGTCTCCAGTTTTGCATGCTCCCGTTCCTTGTCAAAAACTTTCTTTCCTGTATGAATTTTAAACTCCGCCACCTCTTCGCTGATGGCCATTCGCTGCTCAAACAGCTCTACGATTCTGCTGTCAATCTCATCAATCTGATTTCGAAGTTCCAATAAATTTTTCATACGCTGCTCCTCTTCTGCCATACATTTTTTCTCTCTGTTTTTCCGTCTCGTCTTTTCCTCTCAGTTTTTGTCAGCCCCACGGTTTTATTACAAGCCCCCGCCCATTTGGCTCATAGAAATCGAGCGTATCCGTTTTCTCTTACAACAGCCCCGCTGCCTTCTTGGTTTTCTGATGGTGCAGACAATTCCCGAATAAAATCTTCCGTTTTTGGACAAACTGATTACTGTTCACACAACATCATCCCGTCAGGTGGTTTGAGCCAAACCGGGAAACAACCCTATAAATTAGCTATACAGGAGGAACCGAAATGTTTGCTTTCATCAAATGCGGTCTTATCGGATGGGGAATGGAAATTTTGTGGACCGGACTGGGCTCCCTGATCCATGGGGATGGAAAGCTTATGGGCCAGTCCTCCCTTTGGATGTTTCCCATCTACGGCATGGCAGCTCTGATCCTGCCGGCCTATCAGTTCTTAAAGCCTCTGAACATTGTGCTCAGAGGCCTCATCTACATGGTGTGTATCTTTACGGCAGAGTATCTCACAGGTTTCTTTCTCCGCTCTCTGAATCTGTGTCCCTGGGATTACAGCCTGGAACCCTGGAATATCAACGGCCTAATCCGACTGGACTATGCCCCTCTGTGGTTTCTGGCAGGCCTGTTTTTTGAGTGGATGCTGTGCAGAAGCTCCGCCCTGCTTTAGTACAAACAGGCATCATCCGCCAGATCTTCCAGATCAGGCCTTCCGCCGATGTCCTGGGTATTTAATGTTTTTCTCTTAATTCTCTGCTCCTCTGAATTGCGAAGAATATAATCCTTGATCTCCTTGGAATTTTTAATATGGCTCAAAATCATATCCGGATGGGTCACATCTCCGCCAAAACAGTGAACGGTTCCCAGCCCGAACATCCGCTCCAGGATGCTGGTTTCCAGCCGCACATCCAGGATTTTATACATATAGCAATCATTTTCTACTTTTTTAAAAAATCCGCTGTTCATGGTCACCAGCTCTTCTGATACGGTATAGGTCGTAAAAGTCCAGGGAAGTCCCAAAAACAATGTTCTCTTCTTTTCTGTAAAAGCCATTTCAATCCTCCCTTAACTGCAATGCAGTCTCTCTATAATGATAGAATATGATTTCTGGCACAACGATACCTCTGTCACGGTAATCTCGTCACACGCTGCTGTTTCCAACACTCCGGATACTCTGCTTTCATACAGTATCATAAACAGTATAGACCATACGGCACTTAAATGCAAAATAAAATTTTCTAAAATTCTGCTTGAAATTCTTCTGACTTTATTATATGATAGTAAAAATGCGTCTTAACAACACAAAGGAGGATTTTATGAGACATCTGATGAGCCCTTTGGATTTCTCTGTTGAGGAGCTGGATCAGCTTCTGGATCTGGCCAACGACATTGAAGCCAACCCGAAAAAATACGCACATGCCTGTGACGGCAAAAAATTAGCTACATTATTTTATGAACCAAGTACTAGAACCAGACTCAGCTTTGAAGCAGCTATGTTGAATCTGGGGGGTAGCGTACTTGGTTTTTCTTCGGCCGATTCCAGCTCTGCCGCCAAAGGCGAGAGCGTTTCTGACACCATCCGGGTGATTTCCGGTTATGCAGATATTGCCGCTATGCGCCATCCCAAAGAAGGTGCGCCTCTGGTAGCATCCTTAAAATCCGGGATTCCTGTGATCAATGCCGGTGACGGCGGACACCAGCACCCCACCCAGACCCTCACGGATCTTTTGACCATCCGTTCCTTAAAAGGACGCCTGGACAATTTAACCATCGGTCTTTGCGGCGATCTGAAATTTGGCCGCACGGTCCACTCGCTCATTAATGCCCTGGTACGTTACAAGAACGTAAGATTCGTTCTCATCTCTCCAGAGGAACTGAGAATCCCAGACTATGTCCGGGAGGACGTTCTGCGGAAAAACAATCAGGAATTTAAAGAAGTGATCCGCCTGGAGGACGCGCTTCCGGAACTGGATCTTCTTTACATGACCCGTGTTCAGAAAGAGCGTTTTTTCAATGAAGAAGACTATGTACGCATGAAAGATTTCTACATTCTGGACAAGCAAAAAATGGAGCTGGCCAAACCGGATATGATGGTGCTTCATCCCCTGCCCCGCGTCAATGAGATTTCTGTTGAAGTGGACGATGACCCAAGAGCCGCATATTTTAAACAGGCTCAGTACGGCGTCTATGTCCGCATGGCCCTGATTCTTACGTTACTGGAGGTGAAAGTATGTTAAGCGTTGGACAGTTAAACGAAGGCGTGGTTCTGGATCACATCCAGGCCGGAAAGTCTATGGATATCTACAAATATCTGAAGCTGGACAAAATGGACTGCTGTGTAGCGATTATTAAAAATGCCCGCAGCGAAAAGATGGGCCGCAAGGACATCATCAAAGTAGAATGCCCCATCGAGGATCTGAATCTGGATGTCCTTGGTTTCATTGATCACAATATCACCGTAAACATTATCCAGCATGGGGAAATCGTCCGGAAAAAGGATTTAAAGCTTCCCAAACAGCTGGTAAATATCATCCGCTGCAAAAATCCCCGCTGCATCTCCTCCATTGAGCAGGAGCTGGATCAGGTATTCTTCCTGGCTGATGAAGAGAAAGAAATTTACAGATGTAAATACTGCGAAGAAAAATACCGGAAATTCAAGAAAGCATAACATTTCATCACAATTTAAAACACCCAGATTTTTATAGAACGTTCCAAATCTGCAAGTATTCACAGCGAATTCAAAAGCGCCAGTTGAATAGTATAAAAAGTCTGCTCAGACCCGGCTCTCCAACGCCGGACTCTGAGCAGACTTTTTATACTATAAACTATTTCATTCCTGTATGACCGAATCCGCCTTCTCCCCTGGCGGTTTCTTCCAGCTCCAAAACCTCCTCAAACTCCAGAGACAAATAGGGAAGCACCACCAGCTGGGCAATGCGCTCTCTGTTTCCAATGATTCTTGTTTCCTCTGAATCATTGTGAAGAGCCACCTTCACCTCTCCCCGGTAATCCGCATCCACCACTCCCACACAATTGGCAGGACGCAGATTCTGCTTGGCCGCCAACCCACTTCTGGCAAAGATACCGCCAAAGTACCCTTCCGGGATCGCCACTGCCAGGCCGGTTCCCACCATTGCCGTTGTATGAGGAGCAATGGCAATCTGCTCCTCTTCCATACAGGAATACAGGTCATATCCTGCTGCATAAACAGAACC
>CABRXX010000082.1:0-10613 GCA_902475025.1 uncultured Lachnospiraceae bacterium
GATAGCTCCGTAGCAGCTTGCATTGATCACGGAAGAAGGACCGCCTGACTGTCCAATAATCATTGCACCTTTTAATTCACTCATTTTCTTTCCTCCTGTAAAATAGAAAATTGATAATTTATCTCAAAACGGACAGATCCGTCTTAAACAGTTCCAACCGCCCCCAGCCGGGAGCGTCCCGCAAGCCTCTGCGTCTAAAAATCAAATTTATCCTCAAAGTAGGCTTTCAGATCTTCGATCTTTACCCGCTCCTGAGCCATGGTATCTCGATCGCGAACCGTCACTGCCCCATCCGTCTCAGAATCAAAATCATAGGTCACGCAGAAAGGCGTGCCGATCTCGTCCTGCCTTCTGTAACGCTTTCCGATATTGCCTCTGTCGTCAAACTCACAGTTGTACTTCTTTGCCAGCATGGAGTAAACCTTCTCTGCCCCCTCATTCAGCTTTTTGGAAAGAGGCAGCACGCCGATCTTCACAGGTGCCAGAGCCGGATGGAAATGAAGCACAGTACGAGTATCACCGCCCTCCAGCTCCTCCTCATCGTAAGCGCTGCAGAGAAAGGCCAGCACTACACGGTCTGCTCCAAGAGAGGGTTCTACTACGTAAGGAATATATTTTTCCTTTTTCTCATCGTCAAAATAACTCATATCCTCGCCGGAAGTATTCTGATGCTGGGTCAGGTCATAGTCTGTCCGGTCTGCAATGCCCCACAGCTCACCCCAGCCAAAGGGGAAGAGGAATTCGATGTCTGTGGTGCCTTTGCTGTAGAAACAAAGCTCCTCCGGATCATGATCCCTGGCTCTCATCTCCTCATCTTTCATTCCAAGAGATTTCAGCCAGTTAATGCAGAAACTTCTCCAGTAATGAAACCAGTCCATATCGGTTCCCGGCTCGCAGAAAAACTCCAGCTCCATCTGCTCAAACTCACGGGTACGGAAGGTAAAGTTGCCGGGGGTAATCTCATTCCGATCTGTCCGATACCGAAGGGAACTTTCTTTCTGGAGGTTCTCTGCACATTCTTAAAGTTTACAAAAATTCCCTGAGCAGTCTCCGGTCTTAAATACACGGTATTTTTTGCATCCTCCGTTACCCCCTGGAAGGTCTTAAACATCAGGTTAAACTGGCGGATATCGGTAAAATTGTGCTTTCCGCAGGAAGGGCAGGGAATGTTGTGCTCTTCCACAAAATTCTTCATCTCTTCCTGACTGAAAGCGTCAATGGGCTTTTCCAGTTCAATGCCTTTTTCCTGACAGTAATCCTCAATCAGCTTATCTGCACGAAAGCGCTCGTGACATTCCTTACAGTCCATCAGAGGATCTGCAAATCCGCCCAGATGACCGGATGCCACCCAGGTCTGAGGATTCATCAAAATAGCGCAGTCCACGCCTACATTGTAGGGATTCTCAGTGACAAACTTCTGCCACCAGGCCTTTTTTACATTATTTTTCAGTTCCACACCCAGGTTTCCATAATCCCAGGTATTTGCCAGACCGCCGTAAATCTCGGAGCCGGGATATACAAATCCTCTGCCCTTTGCCAATGCAACGATCTTCTCCATGGTCTTTTCCATAGCTCTCCTCCTAAATTTAGAATTCATAAATAATATATAAATATGTTTTTTCCAGATCTGTCTGAGTCAGGGCAGCGCCATCCTTCTCTTCCACATACACTGCGGACGAGGGCAGCACCAGACCTTCCTCCTTCGCTTCTTCCGCCTGAGCGTCCCGCTTTACAGACTTCTTTCCTGTGGGTGAACCATTGGCGCTGACATAGAGCACGTTTCCCGGAACCTCCACCACATGGTCGCTGTTGGTCACCAGCACCTGCTGCTCCTTATGTTTCAGAGGCTCCTCATTGGAAATAGCAGCCTGATCCGCCTGGCCATCCTCCACCTTCTTAAACTGATTATAGAACAGGTATCCCTCCATCTCTGCTCCCAGCATGGAACCATTGTAGAATTTTACATTATTATACTCTGCATAGTCCTCTGCTGACTGGTAAACCATTTTCAGAGAAATCTGGTTTCCTTCCCACAAAAGCTCCTCCACTTTTACTGCGTCAGTGCCATGAAGCTGATTATACTCGCTGACAGAGCTGTTAATCATCGTCTCCAGATCTTTGCTGTTGTAATAGCTTTGATCCAGCTTATCAATCACTGTCTCTGTCACAGTCCCATCCTTTTCTATCTTTAAAGTCGTCTCTGTAGGCGCTTTCTCGGATGGAAATTTCTCCTCCAGCATCTCGCAGCCGCTCAGCATCAGACTGCACAAAATCACTGCAGCCAGCTTCCCGGTTCTACCTGTTCTCATTCTGTATCCTCCTAAAAACCGACAAAATTCGTCAGTTACCAAACCAATCCAATTCATTATAGCCTTAAAGCCACATATTTTCAATAGAAAATTTGCGGTTCCGGCATATCCACCATATCCTCCAGGATTTCCAGAGACTTCAGTCTCCTGTCGATCTGTCCCTCCCGAATTTTCTTCTGACGCTGCTTCATTTCCTGCAGCACTTCCGGTTTCACCACAAAGGTGTACAGTTTTTGAATGGGAGCCTGGATCACATACTGGAAAGCAAACCGGGCCGCCTCCTGCAGGGTGGAATCATAAATCACATCCTGGGGAAATTCTCCGTTGATCACCATAAGTTTGACCTCAAACACCCAGCGCACCAGCTCATTGGGAAGTTTGGCATTTTCCAAAGCCCGCAGGGAAGCGTAAAGCAAATTCAACATTGCGGAGGCATCCAGATTCTCCCGGCCATAATAGTCCGCAAATTCCATAAAATAGAAGCCGTAGTAAACACCTTCAAAATCCGCTTTTAGCTCTGAAAAATAGTTGGAGATATCCGCCTGCACCAGGGTGTAGGCGCTTCTCCCCTCATAGAGCGTAAAAATCCCAAAAGAGAATGGGCTGGCTGCCGCCAGCAGCGAACTGTTTGGCTTTCTGGCTCCTCTGGCAAAGGCAGTAATCTTTCCCCGCTCCTTTGTCAGAAGCACTACCCGCTTATCATATTCTCCTGACGGAACTGCCGACAGCACCATGCCGGTCAGCCTGATTCCCTGACTCATCTAGATTTCCTTCTTATTGTATCCGAAATTCTTGATCATAAAATCGCTGTCTCTCCAGTCTTTCTTCACCTTCACCCAGAGCTGAAGATTCACCTTCATTTCCAGCATATTCTCAATTTCCCGACGCGCCTGGCTTCCAATTTTCCGAAGCATGGCGCCTCCTTTGCCAATAATGATGCCTTTGTGGGAATCCCGCTCACAGATAATGGTAGCTTCGATATCCATAATACTTCCGTCCGGCCGCTCCGTCATTCTGTCAATAGCCACTGCGATACCATGAGGGATCTCCTCCTCCAGGCACCGCAGAGCTTTCTCCCGGATCAGTTCTGCTGCGATCTGCCGCTGCGGCTGATCCGTCACAGTATCCTCATCGTAGAAAGCCGGACCGTAAGGCAGGTACTTGAAAATAGCATCCAGCACTGCCTTCAGATTCTTTCCCCGGAGGGCGGACACTGGAATCATGTCCGCAAAATCATAAATTTTCCGATAAGCCTCTAAAAATCCAGGTACTTTTTCCTTATCCACTGTATCTACTTTATTCATCACCAAAATCACCGGCGTCCTGGTTTTCCGAAGCTGCTCTGCGATATGCTGATCCCGCTTGCCGATAAAATCAGAGGGCTCCACCAGCCACAGTATCACGTCTACCTCGCTTAAGGTGCGCTCCGCTACCGTCACCATATATTCGCCCAGCTTATTCTTTGCCTTATGGATTCCCGGTGTGTCCAGGAATACGATCTGTCCCTCCTTGCAGGTATACACTGTCTGTATCCTGTTTCTGGTGGTCTGAGGCTTATTGGAGGTGATGGCGATCTTCTGTCCGATCAGATGATTCATCAGTGTAGACTTTCCCACGTTGGGCCTGCCGATCAAGGTGGCAAAACCGGATTTAAATTTTGTATTTTCCATAAATTTCTTCCTTATCTATTTTCTGAAACCTTTTTCCCAAACGCGCTTCCTGTTGCTTCCTTTTTCTGTATTTGAACGCTCTACTTCTAAGTAAAAAAGTGGGGTTGCAAAATAATGGCTCCGGTGGATTTTCGGTGTGTTTTTCTCCGGAAATATGCTTTTTTTCGGTGAAAAATCACCCGAAAGGGTACCGCCGGAGGTATTTTGCAACATCCCCTCCGCCTGCGGCGACATCTTCTCTGTTCGCCGCAGTGCGATCCTGCGGAGCATTTTTGTTTCATAGGACGGAATTTCCTGTGAAACATGGAAAGCTGCGTCCCGCAGCCAGCTGCTGGGAATCTGCCCCTCGCAGCATGCGCCAAATATCCGCACAAGCGCGGCTTCCTGGCGCATAGCTTGCAGGAATTAGGCTTTCTAAAATTCCTCCAGCTTCATAAACAGATCTGACTCTGCTTTCAGCTTCTCCTCATTGCCCAGAACACAGATACAATTCTGGTCAAGAACCGCCTGCATGAAAGGCGCCAGCCTGTGGATATCCTCCTGGGAGGCGGAAAGCACCTGATCCCTCTCCTGCTGGATACGCTCCTCTGTGAGGCCGCAGATCCATGCATTCATGGATCTTCTGCCAAGAGCTGCAGGATTCAGGGGCGTATCCATCTCACCAATGGTTCCGATGACATACTTTGTCATATCCCTTTCTTCCACTGTAAACTGCTCCAAATAAGCCGGAATCCCTTCATAAACCTGATTGGTGCCCCTAAGATGAGGATCCCTGAAGGAGACAAAATTCGAATCTCCATTTCTTCCAAAGCTGCCGCTGCAGCCATAGGCGCCTCCCTTAACCCGAATATTCGTCCACAGATACTCGTAGCTCATGATCACCTTCAGCACGCGAAGCGCCCCTGTATAATCAAAGCCTTTTTCTTTAAAGTTTCCGCTGCGGGCTA
This sequence comes from uncultured Lachnospiraceae bacterium, assembly GCA_902475025.1. Classification (GTDB taxonomy): domain Bacteria; phylum Bacillota; class Clostridia; order Lachnospirales; family Lachnospiraceae; genus Merdiplasma. The sequence continues at coordinate 4,927 of CABRXX010000082.1, forward strand.
CATACTGTACCTTGGCAGGGGTAAGAAAACCTTCATTTTTCTTTTCTGGTTTTAATCCGGTCAGATACTTCAAAGAGGAGCGCTCTGGTTTCCTGTCTATTTCTGCCTTTCCTTCCTCTGTTTTAGCCTCCCCGGCCGCCTGGAAGCCGCCCTCCAGGTGTCCGTCAGCAGCAAATTCTGCCATCTCTTTTGCCAGGCTCTCCGTCAGCGGCCGCAGCTCTTTCAGCACAGCTTCATCTGCCGTCACATCCAGAATTATTCCCTGAGGCTTCAACACCTTTTTCAGCACCTTTTTCAGCTGCTGCTTTAAGAATCCCTTTTTCTCTTCAAAATGTTTTTCCAGATCTTCCAGTGTCTGATAAAATTCAATTCCGCTAATGCTGTCATTTAACACATACACCGGTGAAAAATAGGACATGGAGCGGACTGCCGCCGTAGCGCTTCCGCTGGAATTAAGCCGGGCAGAGGTCCTGGATTTTAATTTACTTACAATCTCCTTCAGCCGTTTTTCCTGCTCTAAATTGGATGTAAAGAGGATTTCCCGGATCATCTGGAAACAATACTCCAGCTTATCATAGAGTGTGCGCACCTGCACGCCAAGGGCTGCCCGAACCAGCTCCTTGTTCTCCTCATTTGGAAATACGCTGATTCCCGGCGTGATTCCTCCCGTATTCCGGTTGATCTCATTGTACAGATCCTGATACCCGTAATGCTCCGTGTCTACCATACCCAGTACATTTTTCAAAATTCCAAAATAGGGCAGCTCCTCCCGCTCCAGGCTGGAAGCGTCAAAAAGCAGGTTCAGGTAAGCGATTCCGTTGGTGGGATAATCGTGGTACAGCACCTGGGTGCCGTTCCAATTTTCTTCTCTTGTCTTAAAAGGAGCCGCTTCTTTTTTCAGATCCTCTCTGGAGAGCATGGGAATGGCCTGCAGCTCCTCCTGGGTGGAGGGAGTCTCCTGAAATCCACGAAGTTTTGCTGTTTTTTCTATCAGCCCCCGCACCTCGGCTTCGCTCATCCCCTCTTTGATCTTCTGAAGCCTGCGTCTGGTATCTTCCTCCATCCTGGCTGTCAGCCCCTTTTCCGGAGCTACCACAACCAGGGAGGCGTGGGGATTGTCCAGTATCCAGGTCTGTATCAGTTGCTCATAATATCCGGTACCCACCTGCTGTTTCAAAAATTCAAAATCATCCAGCTGCTTTAAATAATCAAAGGGATGCCGGTCGCTGTAAAGCCAGCTGTCAAACACATCAATTCCATACATCAGCCCCTTAGGGAAGCTGCCGTAGTCTGCCTCCCGGAACTTAAACTCCATAATATTAATGGCGGCCTGGAGAGCATTTTCAGAGATTCCCTCTTTTACGATTTTCTCCAGCGTCCCTCGGATCACCTCCAGAAACCGCTCTTTGTCAGAGGCATTTCCATTCTTTGCGATCACCGAGAACACGGGCTGGCAGATCCCGCTGTCATAGGAGCTCATAATATCCTTTCCGATTCCTTCATCCAGAAGGTTCTCTTTCAGAGGCGCTCCCGGAGCCTCTAAAAGGGCGTACTCCAACACCGCAAAGGCGCTGGCCAGCTTCGTATCCAGGCTGGTTCCCACCACAGTGCTGAAGGCCAAAAAGGTATTGTCCTCCTCCGTATCTCCCTGGGCAATGGAATACTTCCGATAAACTTCCTGCATATTTGCAAAAGGCTTCTGGAGTTTTATCTCAGAATCTACCGGATGATACGCAAACTGGCTTAAATATTCCTGATCCATCCAGTTTAAGCGCTCTTCAAAATCCATATCACCGTACAGATAAATGTAACTGTTGGAGGGATGATAGTATTTTCGGTGGAAATCCAAAAAGGCCTCATAGGACAGCTCCGGAATCACCTCCGGATCTCCCCCGGACTCATAATAATAGGTATTATCCGGAAACAGGGAACTTAAAATCTCCCGCTCCAGCACATCTTCCGGTGAAGAAAAGGCCCCCTTCATCTCATTGTAAACAACTCCGTTATAAACCAACGCATCCTCCGGCTTTTCTATCTGATAGCTCCAGCCCTCCTGGCGGAAAATTTCCTCTTTCTGATAAATATTGGGGAAAAACACCGCATCCAGGTATACGTGCATCAGATTTGCAAAATCCCTGTCATTGCAGCTGGCTACCGGATACATGGTCTTATCCGGATAAGTCATGGCATTCAAAAAGGTATTCACGGATCCCTTAACCAACTCCACAAAGGGATCCTTTGAAGGAAACTTTCTGCTTCCGCACAGCACGGAATGCTCCAGAATATGGGCCACTCCCGTACTGTCCCCGGGGACGGTGCGGAATGCGATATTAAACACCTTATTCTCATCCTGATTTTCCAGCACCATCACTCTGGCGCCGCTTTTTTTATGCCGCAGCAGATATCCCTCTGACTGGATATCCGGAATCGTTTCCTTTAAGACCAGCTCATAGGCTGGAAGATTTTTTAGATCCATGTTTCTGTTCCTTCCTTAATATAAATATAGTAATATGGTAAATAGTGATATACGAACGGTCTGTGTCTCTTGACGATCAACGATCTGCTGTTATTTACACGCTTTTCAAAATTCCAGAAGCGAAAGCTGTCGTGACACTGCCGCTCCTTATCTCCTGCCCCGGGATATTACCCGGTCTCTGTGTTTTCTTGCCAAAAACAGGCACAGGGATCCTGCCAGCAGAATCACCAGCAGCATAAACACCGCACAGTGGAAAAAATAAGCGTCCGGCAGAATCAGGATCACCGGATCTGTCTTTGGATCAAACAGCCAGTAATCATTTCTGAAAAATACATGGTGAAAGGTGACAAAAAAACGATCCCAGTTCCAGATCGCCGCTACCCCCAGCGCCAGCGGAATTCCCAGTGACAGAAGCCCTGTAATCTTCAGATAGCCATATTGTCCCCGCCTGGCCTTTTTTATGATCCAGATCACAGAGCCCACAAAACTTGTCATGCACAGCACCTGTACGGCCACAAAAATCTGCTTCACTTCCTGAAAGTGAATGCGTCCCGACTCTGACATAGACAAAGTAGGGAAAGAAAGCTCCTTCCAGTACCAGAACTGATTGTAAAGGATCAGTGTATCATAATTCGCCTTAATATTTTCCACCGTCATTCCGGACTGTTTATCAATATTCAGCATAGTAATGTCTATATAGTATAGCCATTTTGCATTTAAAACCAACACCACTGCAAAAGTAAAAATAAACGTAGTCAGTACCAAAGCCAGTCCGACATTGCTCAAAAAACCGGAGGACTGCCTCCGCTGCCTTCTTGCTGCCATGTCCTTCCTCCAAATCGTAAATTTTCAGGATCTCTATTTGACATTCTATAACAAATCTATTCTACTTGGTTCTCTCCTCAGAATCAATACCCATTTCCCAGTCCAGGAAGTCATTTCCTACGAAAAAAGAAGCGCCTGCCCGACGCGGAATCTGTCTGTGGCAGTGTGGCGCTTCTTTTTCTGTCAGTCATATCAGCTTATTCCCAAAATCTGCTTTACACAGATCAGTTGGTAAAGTTATCAAAATATCCCTGCACCAGGATAATGGGAGTTCCCTTGTCTCCGGAACCGCTGGTGAGATCGCAGAGAGAACCGATCAAATCGGTCAGTCTCCTTGGGGTGGTCCCCTGAGAAGCCATGTTTCCTACCAGATTATCGCTCTTTTCCCGGATTCTCTTGGAGATAGCCTCCTGAAGCTCTCTTCCGGAAAGATCCTTAAAGTCATTGTCTGCCAGGTACTTTAATTTCACCTCATTGGGAGTTCCCTCCAAGCCCGGTGTGTACGCCGGAGAAACCACCGGATCTGCCAGCTCCCAGATCTTTCCTACCGGATCTTTGAATGCCCCGTCACCGTAAACCATTACTTCCACATGTTTTCCGGTTCTGTCCAAAATCTGTCTCTGGATATCCAGAACAAAATCTGTACACTCTCTCGGAAACAGCTTAATGGTATCTTCTGTAGACTTGTTGGAGCCAAGAAGTCCGTATTTTTCGTTGCAGCCGCTTCCGTTTATCGGAGCGTTTAAAAGATCATCCAGGCCGCACACCCGTTTGGCCCCTGCTGCATAAAGCATTCTTTTTGTTCTGGCTCTTGTATGGATATCACAGGTAATAATGTTCTTTGTATATTCTAAGATGGCTTTTGGCTGATTAGCAAAGATCACGTCCACCTCTGCCCCTGCATCCCGCACTACCTGGCTGTAGTAGTCCACATAGTCCACCCCGGTGAAAGGATGCTTATTTTCTCCAAACAGCTCCTTGTAGCGTTCCAGCGTCAGCACATCACTGTAAGGATTCACCCCTGCCTCATCCAGACGTTCAATGGAAACCAGCTCATTTCCCACTTCATCACTGGGATAGCTCAGCATCAGAACCACTTTCTTTGCTCCCATAGCGATTCCTTTCAGGCAGATGGCAAAACGGTTTCTGGAAAGAATGGGGAAGATCACGCCTACCGTTTCTCCGCCCAGCTTATTCTTTACATCCTCTGCGATCGCCTCCACACTGGCATAATTCCCCTGAGCTCTGGCAACCACAGACTCTGTCACAGAGATCACATCCCGGTCTCTCAGAGCAAAACCTTCGCTCTCTGCTGCTTCCAGAACGCTGTCCACCACGATCTTAGCCAGGTTATCTCCTTCCCGGATAATCGGACACCGGATTCCTCTTGATACTGTTCCCACTTTTCTTTCGCTCATGTCTATCTCCTCATTTCTGTTTTTCAAATCTCTTGGCCGCCCTTTCAGCGGCTTTTTAGACATTACTGTGCGATCCCGCGGAGCGTTTTTGATCTCACTGGAAATAATTTCCTATGAAATAAAAATATCCGGGGGGCGCACTGCGCCCACCGGAACTATTATAGTGCAAAAACTTAGATTCAGCAAGGAAAACCTCAAATTATCGGAAATTTATCTCTTTTGCTACAAATTGCTCCCATTCTCCCGGTTCTCTTTCATAAAAAAACCACTGCAAAGTGGGAGCAACGGTTCTGAAATCAGCCGTCTCCTTACCAGGAGACGCACTGTCCTATTTCAGAAACCTCTCTACCCCACTTTGCAGCGGTTCTCTATTTCATACGAATCAGATCGCAATAACTGTGATCACTAATCTGTCTGCCGATTACTCTTCTGTGCCATACAGAGTGATCAGCTTATTCAGATACTCATATCTTTCCTTATTGCACTCTGCGTTCTTAGCAAACAGCTTCTCTGCTCTCTCCGGATTAGCGCGCTTCAGAGAGTTGTAACGAACCTCACCATTCAGGAACTCCATCAGATCTCCGGTAGGAGCCTTAGAGTCCAGAGTGAAGGCTGCCTTGCCCTCTGCCTTTGCAGCCGGGTTGAAGCGGAACAGATGCCAGTAACCAGCCTCTACAGCCAGCTGCTCCTCAGTCTGAGCCTTGGACATACCCTTCTTGATACCATGGTTGATACAAGGAGCATATGCAATGATCAGAGACGGTCCCGGATAAGCCTCAGCCTCTGCCAGAGCCTTTACAGTCTGATTGTAATCAGCACCCATAGCGATCTGAGCAACGTATACATAGCCGTAGCTCATAGCGATGGAAGCCATATCTTTCTTCTTCACTTCTTTACCGCCAGCTGCGAACTGAGCCACTGCACCAGGCTGAGTAGCCTTGGAAGCCTGTCCGCCGGTGTTGGAGTAA
>CABRXX010000083.1:0-9823 GCA_902475025.1 uncultured Lachnospiraceae bacterium
GCAAAGACTTGGTATTCAGTGTCTTAATGTGTTTCATACTTAAGCCTCCTTCTTTCAGATTCCTTCCAGCGTAACGCTAGAATCCATAGTTCTTGGCTATTATACCATAGCTTTTCCCAATTTAAAAGAGGTTTTTAGCAGTTTCGACCTCTTTTCTTCACCTTTTCTTCCTAAAATTCTTAAAGTTTCAGAATGTGAACTCCCCATTAGCGAAAACCAATGGAATTGAAGCAGCCCCATTTCAAAATTCCATTGAAAAATCACTGACAGCATTCTATGATAGAAGCATAATCCGATAGAACATCAAATGCATCCAGCAAACCTTTTCTGTCAGATTATTTTCTCATGATGATTCCACATTCCACAGTAAAAGCAATATCAAAGGAGGTCTTTCCATGAATCTTCTGTTCCTTGGCGACAGCATTACTGACTGCAATCATAACTTTACTCCTGACAACTTAGGCCTGGGTTATGTCCGTATGATCTTCCGAAACCTTGTCCAAACCATTCCTGATCTTTCGGTTTCCAATAAAGGAATCGACGGCTTTACCGTGTCACGAGTGCGGACTCTGTGGCAGAGCCTGCCCAAAAAGGAGCACTATGACCGGATTTCCCTTCTGGTCGGAGTCAACGATGTGGGCATGTGGATGGATCGGAACTATTCTTCCCATGAACTTTTCCGGTTGTGCCAAACCTTTGCTGAAGAATATGCAGACCTGGCAACCGATTTTCTGGACTGCGGCATTGGCCAGGTCATCCTCATGGAACCCTTCATTTTCTGCCAACCGGAAAAGTATCTTCTCTGGCGTCCCTGGCTGCAAGAACTTTCCCGCTCCATCTTCGACCTCGCCCGCACCTATGGTCTGACCTTTCTTCCTCTGCAGGAAATGTTGGATCAGGCAGCCAGCAAAGACGGTTTCTCTTCTATCACTACCGACGGTATCCATCTCACTGCGAAAGGAAACCGGCTTCTGGCAGAAAAATGGCTGGAATGTCTTCCTCTCTTCAAATGACGAAACCCTTTCTTATATGCATTTCTGCCAGACAGCCCAAACCAACAGAAAGCCCCGCCTAACCTGCTGGAGTGTGATCCCAGGTTCTGCTGGAGCTTTCTGCTGATTATTCTTTTTTGTTTATCCTTTTTTGCTTACTTTTCTTATTTATTTCCGCTTATCTGTTCTTTTACTTTTGCCGTCCTGGATCTGCTGCCTGCCAGCTCTTACCGAATGACGACCGCTCTGGTGAAAGAGCTTAAGTAATTTCCCTCTGCATCATAAAGGTCTACATTGAAGGAGGTGGTGCCAGGCTGCAGACAGGTCATAGTAAATCCTGCCGTTTCCGGACTAAGCTGTGTCACATCAAAAGTAATCAGGCCCTCATCGTATCCATTGATCTCTGCATAGGCTGCAGTATCCATATACACAGAACCAGATACTGTGCCACCTGCCCTAAGATCCGTAACAGTTCCTGTATTCAGCGCTGCTCCCGTCCCTTGAGTGGTTACATTCCAGGAAACGTTCACCGCTGCTGTGGGAACTCCCTCCAAAACAGTCGGATCTGCGGTCTGAGCCAGCACACCCTCCACGGTAATCGTATACGTCTGATTGGGCTGCATAGGAGCCATATTGATGAGAAGCTCCGTTCCGCCATTCCAGCCGTTTTCCAGCTTATCCTCTTCTGACGCGGGAACAGCCATTACCTGCTGAGAATCATTCAGAGCGATGGTGGTCACAGTTCCTTCTCCGTCTGTCACAGTCACGGTACCAGATACGGGCACCAGATTGTCATTTCCATAAGCCAGGCGGATCTGATTTTCTCCTGCTGCCAGAGCCGAGCCGTCCTGGGAAAAAGGTGCCTGTACACATGAAGTAAGCTCCAGAAGAGCTGCTTCCGGTATCTCTGTCTCAGCGGGAGCCTCTGTGGGAACTTCTGTCATGGCGGGATCTGCCGCTGGTGCTTCCGTCATGGCAGGATCTGTCTCCGGATCAGTCATAGGGGTCTCTGCCGTGCCGGGATCTGCCGCCGGCGCTTCCGTCATAGCAGGATCTGCAACCGGATCGGTCATAGGGGTCTCTGCCGTGCCAGGATCTGCCGCCGGCGTTTCCGTCATAACAGGATCCGTCTCCTGGTCACTGTAATCATCTGTGATCGTGATATCAAAAATATCATCCTCTGCAGGAGCCTCCGTCTGAGGTGCTTCCGTTTCCTGAATCGCCTCCTCATTGGTAGCGTCAATGGGCACATCTTCTCCCAGCGCAGTATCGTCCGTATTCATCAAGATACTGTCAGGATCCAAAGTCTCCGGCTCCGTCTCCTCCTGGTCTTCGTCCAGAGCCTGCAGTTCCTCCGGTTCCTCTTCCTGGGTCTCCGTTCCATCCTCACCAATACCGTCTACTTTCTCGTTCAGGCCTTGAAGATTGTCCTCTACCCTCTGAAGGGTATCCTTCATCTCCTCATAATCATACTGCTGCTCTGCGATCTGGGTCATCAGTCCGGTAAGCATGGCATAATCTTCATCCGTAAGGGAAAACTCCGGATAATCGTACTCTACCTCTTCCACTACCTCCTGGACGATCTCTTCCACCTCTTCCGGCTTCTGCACCTGCCCCTCAATCACCTGGATCTTGATCTCATTCACAATGTTGGTGGCCTGCGTCTGTCCCACCTGGTTGGCAATGTTTCCAGTGGTAATCAGCTCCTGAGTAGCCAGCTCCTTTTTCACCGGATCCAGGGCCTCTCCGCTGGCAGATTCATAAGCCATCATAATACCTGTAAGGGCTCCGGTACCTGACACTTCAAAGGGCGAGGCAGCCAGCACATCGCAGTTCACTACGCCGGAGGTAGAAAGAGTTGTGGCAATCATATTACTGGTCACCCAGCTTAAATTCGCCGTCTTTACCTGGATACCGCCGGAGGATGTGGGGGAAACCAGGGCACAGCTGTAGGTTCTGGTTCCGATCTGCTCCAGAGGCACATAGGATCCAAGGTGCTCTCTCTCATCCTGATTGTTAATCGTCAGGGTCTGGATATTCTGCCCCAAAACCCCAAAATACTTTAATACTGCATTTTTCTGCTCCTGGGTCAGATCCGCTCCCAGCGTCACTACCTTCTGACCGTCAGCATAGGCTGTTCCGGGAAGGCAGAGGGCCAGACATAAAGTCCCTGTCAGAAAACCGCTTAAGATTTTTTTCTTATTCATAGAAATCCCCTCTCTCACTGTAATTCCAATTCATTTCATTCGCATGCAGGCTGCTGTTTGGAAAAAAACGGTCTCCCTCAAGAAACTCTCGCTTTTCGCCTTTTAGAACAATACCACCCAAAAAGCTGCCGTATCCAGCCTGCATCACTGACATGATAAGTATAGCATCCGCAGATTCAAAAGACAATACTTTCCAGACACTGGTTTTACTAACCTTTTCTTATAAAAATCTTAAAAAGGCTGCCAGAGAACAGAGAAAATTGAGTCTTTTCAGGTATATCTGTATATACCAAACCCAAACGCTCTGATCCTTGGCAGCCCTTTTTCAGTCACCCTTATACTCTGGACAGATACTCACCGGTTCTGGTGTCGATCTTCAGCTTATCACCGGTCTCAACAAACAGAGGAACGTATACCACAGCTCCAGTCTCAACCGTTGCAGGTTTGGTAGCTCCTGTAGCGGTATCTCCCTTGAAGCCAGGCTCTGTATCAGTTACCTCCAGCTCTACAAACAGAGGCGGCTCAACCGCAAACACATTGCCATTGTGAGAACAAATCTTAACCATCTCATTCTCCTTGACAAACTTGAGAGAATCCCCGATGGCATCCTCATTCAGTGCAATCTGATCATAGGTCTCGGTATTCATGAAATGATACAGATCTCCATCTGAGTACAGATACTGCATCTCCACCCGGTCAATACGCGCCTGGGGAAATTTTTCAGTGGGGCGGAAAGTTTTCTCAACCACGCCGCCGTTGATAATATTTTTTAATTTTGTTCTAACGAAAGCAGCTCCCTTACCGGGTTTTACATGCTGGAATTCAACAATCTGGTAAATATTGCCTTCCATCTCCAGTGTAATGCCGTTTCTAAAATCACCTGCTGATATCATAATGATATTCCTCCTTAATAAAATCCGTGTTCTCTTTCCGGTCAAACAGACTTGACCTGACGAATATCTCTCAGTTTTATATCTTATAATACTTATTAGAATTTTTCAACTATTTTTTCCTCAATCTCCTTCAAAATTCCATGAAACCCTTTGTTTTCCGTAGAAATACGGAGATCTGCCACCTGGAGATACGTCTCTTTTCGCTCCGCCATCAAAGTTGAGATCCGTTCCCTCAAATCTCCCCCCTGAAGCTTAGGTCTTACCGTGTCATTTTTCAATCGCCTCATTAAAGCATCCACTCCTGCCTCCAGAAAAATCACAGTGCCGAGTTCTTTTAAAAGAGGCCTGTTTTCCGGCTGCATGGGAAGCCCTCCTCCCACTGCCACCACCATCTGCTCCGTTTCTTTTGACAGATCTCTTAAAGCCTGTGTCTCCAGGCTGCGGAAATACGCCTCTCCCTGCTCTTGAAAAATATCTGAAATTTTCTTTCCCGTCCGAACTTCAATCAGATGATCCGTGTCCACAAATTTTACGCCCAGTTTTTTGGCCAGCTTCTTCCCAACAGTGGTTTTTCCCGCCCCCATAAATCCGATTAGAATAATATGCTTCATGCTCTCTTCTTCCTCCTGTAAAAGTAGAGTATGGGCTTTTCCAGATACCGCTTCAAAACAATCTGAATCTCCTCTTTCGGATGAATGGGCTTCACCAAAATCGTCCGTATCCCGGCCCGGTTAGCCCCGTATATGTCTGTGAACAGCTGATCTCCCACAAACAGCGTATTGGATGTATCTGTTTTCATCAGCTCCATAGCTTTTTTATAATTCTTCACAGAAGGTTTATGGGCATTCTCAATAAAATGCACCTGTACGTCCTTATTAAATTGTTCCACTCTGGGAAGCTGATTGTTGGACAGCAGACAGCACTGAAAGCCAAGAGCCTTCAGTCTGGCAAACAGTGTTTTTGCCCGGTCATCTGCCGGTGCTCCATGGGGCACCAGCGTATTGTCAATATCAAAGATGATCCCACGATACCCCTCTTTCGCCAGTTTTTCAAAATCAATCACATAGGTGGAATCCAGGTACTCGCCCGGATAAAACTTCTCCAGCATAGTTCTCTCCTCTTGCTCTGTTCTTTCTGTTGTTGGCAGTTCCTGTCAGGCCCGCTCTTCTCTCCTGCCGGAAAGAAAAGCTCCTTCTTCGCTCCTTCCTGTCTGATCCTGCCCTTCTTCTATCATTTCCTCTGTCCTCAAAGCTTTAAGAAAAATCAAACAGGGACAGCTGATTAGACTCCGGAAGGTCTTTTAGGATTCCAAGATCTCCCAGCAGGTCGATCACCGTCTTACTCACTTTGGTTCTCTCCCGGAAATCATCCTTGGAAAGGAACTTTCCGTCCTTCACCGCATCTACCACCGCTTCTGCCGCCTTGCCGCCAAGACCGTCAATGGTATTTAAAGCCGGCATCAGTTTACCGTCAATGATCTGAAACCGTCCAGCCTGAGCCTGATAAATATCAATGGGCATGAAATCAAAACCTCTGGCATACATCTCCCGCACTACCTTCATATCCTTATATTCATCCTGCTCCTTTTTGCTCAAAGTATCCATCCGCTTTTCATAATCCTTCATGTGCATCAAAAGACGATCCTGTCCCAGACACATCAGTTCATAGTCAAAGCCGGAGGCCCGGATACTGAAGTAGGCTGCATAATAGGCAAGAGGCTGATTGATCTTAAACCAGGCGATTCTCCAGGCCATCATAACGTACGCTGCCGCGTGGGCTTTGGGGAACATGTATTTGATCTTTTTACAGGACCAGATGTACCAGTCCGGCACGTCATGCTTTAACATCTCCTCCTCCCACTCCGGCTTTAATCCTTTTCCTTTCCGCACGCTCTCCATGATCGTAAAGGACAATTCACTGTCCAACCCCTTATCAATAAGATAGATCATAATATCATCACGGGTACAGATGGCTGTGGAAATGGTGGCCTTCCCCTCCTGAATCAGAGTCTGAGCGTTTCCAAGCCAAACGTCCGTCCCGTGGGCAAGACCTGCGATCCGCACTAGATCAGAAAAATACTGAGGCTTGGTATCCACCAGCATCTGAATAGCAAACTCTGTACCAAACTCCGGTATCCCAAGGGAACCAAGCGGACAGCCCCCGATCTGCTCCGGCGTGATGCCAAGGGCATCTGTCCTCTGAAACAGGGACATCACCTGCTGATCATCCAGAGGAATTTCCCTGGCATTCAGCCCCGTCAGATCCTCCAGCATCCGGATCATGGTAGGATCATCATGTCCCAGAATATCCAGCTTCAGCAGGTTATGGTCAATGGAATGGTAATCAAAATGGGTGGTGATAATATCCGTGGTTGTATCGTTGGCCGGGTGCTGAACCGGAGTAAAAGAGTAAATCTCTTCCCCGTAGGGAAGCACGATAATACCTCCCGGATGCTGTCCGGTGGTTCTGCGCACTCCAACACAGCCGGAGACAATACGGTTGATCTCACAGGCCCGCTTATGTACGTCATGCTCCTCAAAATAGTGCTTCACATAGCCGAATGCAGTCTTGTCCGCCACCGTACCGATGGTTCCCGCCCGGAAGGTCTGGCCCGCCCCAAAGATAACCTCCGTATATTTATGAGCCTTACTCTGATATTCGCCGGAAAAGTTCAGGTCAATATCCGGCTCCTTATTTCCCTTAAACCCAAGGAAGGTCTCAAAGGGAATGTCAAACCCCTCTTTCTTCAGAGGCGCGCCGCAGTTGGGGCATACTTTATCCGGCATATCACACCCGGCCATTCCGGAGAATTTCCGCACCTCCGGGGAAGTAAAGTCATTGTAATGACACTTTTCACAATAATAATGGGGACTTAGGGGATTTACTTCCGTAATACCGGACATGGTGGCTACAAAAGAACTTCCCACAGATCCTCTGGAGCCTACCAGATAGCCGTCTGCATTGGACTTCCACACCAGCTTCTGGGCGATAATATACATTACCGCAAAGCCATTGGAGATAATGGAATTCAGTTCTCTTTTCAGCCGCTCCTCCACGATCTCCGGCAGCTCTTCCCCATATATCTCATGGGCCTTGTGATAGCAAAGATCCGTCAGCAGCTGATCGGAATTTTCAATTACAGGAGGGCACTTGTCCGGCCGCACGGGAGAAATTTTTTCACACTGTTCTGCAATTTTCACAGTATTGGTAATCACAACTTCTCTGGCCTTCTCCTCCCCCAGATACTCAAATTCCCGAAGCATCTCCTCTGTAGTGCGAAGATAGAGGGGTGCCTGGTCGTCTGCGTCCTTAAACCCTTTCACGCTCATCAGGATCCTGCGGTAGATCTCATCCTCCGGATTTAGAAAATGTACATCACAGGTGCCTACCACCGGTTTGTTGTACTGTTCTCCCAGCTTCACAATCTTCCGGTTATAGTCCTTTAACTGCTCTACTGTTTTGGGCTCATCGTAGCCGTCCTTTGTCATAAAAAGGTTATTGCCAAGAGGCTGAATCTCCAGGTAATCATAAAAGCTCACCAGCTTGGCCAGATCCTGCTCGGAAGCTCCCCGAAGCACTGCCTGGTACAATTCCCCTGCCTCACAGGCCGAACCGATCAGCAGGCCCTCCCGATATTTACTTAGTACGCTTTTGGGGATTCTGGGCCTTCGGTTGTAATACTGAAGGTGAGACCAGGACACCAGACGATAAAGATTCACACGACCGGTGTCATTGGCAGCCAGAAGAATCACATGGTAGGTGGGAAGCTTCTTGATCTGATCAGCAGACGATTTTCCCAGCTCATTCATCCCATCCAGGTCATAGACCTCTCTGTCCTTTAACATTTGAATGAACTTTTCAAAGATCTCCGCCGTGCAGCCTGCATCGTCTACGGCCCGATGATGATTTTCCAAAGATACTCCTAAAGCCTTTGCCACGGTATCCAGTTTGAAACGATTCAGCTGAGGCAACAGGACTCTGGCCAGACTCACCGTGTCTACCACCGTAAACTCCTGCTCAAGTCCCAGCCTCTGGCAGTTTTCCCGGATAAATCCCATATCAAAGGAGGCATTGTGAGCCACCATCACTGCGCCCTGACAGAATGTAAGGAATTCAGGCAGCACTTCCTGAATCTTGGGTGCCTCCAGCACCATACTGTCATTGATGCCGGTAAGCTGTTCGATCCGGTAGGGTATGGGCACCTCCGGATTTACAAAGGTACTGAACCGCTCTGTGATCTTTCCCCCCTCCACCCGGACAGCTCCGATCTCAATGATCTGATTCTGGGTAGGAGAAAATCCGGTAGTCTCCAGGTCAAACACCACAAAGACGGAATCCAGGCTCTGACCCTTGGAGTTTTCACCGATCAGACGCATATCGTCCACCAGATAGCCCTCCACTCCGTAGATCACCTTAAAATCTGCATCCTTCGGTACCGCATGATTGGCGTCCGGAAAAGCCTGAACCGCCCCATGATCCGTGATCGCCAGGGCCTTATGTCCCCACTTCATGGCGCATCCGATAATATCTTTTACATCCGACACCCCATCCATATCGCTCATCTTGGTATGGCAGTGCAGCTCCACTCGCTTTTCCGGGTAAGTGTCCATGCGGAGTTTCCGAAAATCTGCAATTTTCTTAATTCCCATCACAGAACCGATGGTGAGCTGGCTGTCAAATTTGTCAATGGTGGTAACACCCTTAATCTTTACAAAAATTCCTTTCTTGATGGCTCCATTGATCTCCTCCATCTGGTCATTTCTTGCGAACATCTTTACCACGATGGTATCTGTAAAATCCGTCACTTCCATCATAATGATGGTCTTTTCTCCACGAATCTCCCTGGTTTCCAGACTCTGGATCTGTCCCCGGATCACCACCTCGCCCATCTCTCCTGCGATCTGCTCAATGGAAATGGCATCCTCTTCAAAATCTCTTCCCAAAAGAACATCCGGATTATCGGAGCGCTTGACGGAACCTCCGTAGCGGCCGCCCTCGCCTCTTCCCTGAAAGCGTCCTCCTCTGCGCAAGCCCGGCTTCCCCTGTGCTCCTGCCAGCTTCTCCCCGGCTTTCCCGCCGGAGCCTGAGGCCTGCCCTTCCTTCTTTGCGTCAGGGGATCCCTTCTGCTTCTTTTCCTCTCCTTTCGATCCTGCTCCAGCCGCCCTCGTTCCGGAGGCCATCTCCTGAAATCCGGAAACTCCTCCTGCCTCGGAAGCTTCCAGATATTCATCTTCCTTTTCTTCCTCTTCCTGCCTGCTTTTCCGGATCCTCTGGGAGATGGCTTCCACCTCCTGCTCCATACGGATCTGGGCAAATTTCCGGTTTTGGCTCTCCTTTGGCTCTGTGAGCACCGCATCGATCTTTAGATGCTGTCCGCACCGCTCGCAGAAAATCTTTTCCAGGATCTGAAGAAGCTCCTCCTCCTTCCCCTCTGCCACCACATTATCCTCCATAGTCAGCTTCAGGCTGTCGGAATCTGTAAATTCCAGCTTTGCCCCCCGAAACAGATTAAACAGAAAAATATTGTAGTTTTTCAGCTCCAGCAAAATGCTGTCCTGATAAATAGGCATCAGCTTTTGGGCAGTATACTGGCCGGAAAGGTGAAATTTTTCAATGATCTTCACCGTCATTTTCAGACCTGAAAAAAGCTGGTCACGAATGGCCTGCTCTGTATCAAAAATATATTTTTTATGAATCAGTTTATCACTTTCCAGATAGATCTTCAGAAAAT
>CABRXX010000084.1:0-9579 GCA_902475025.1 uncultured Lachnospiraceae bacterium
TCAGATGAAGCTGGACATCATCCAGAGCTTTTACGCCTGGAAACGTCTTTGTGATGTGCTCCATAGAAACAGCATACTCACTCATTGATTTGCTCCTTTCATACCTTTATTCTCTATTCTCAGCGCTCTGCGCCTCTGAATCTCAATCAGTCTTTTGCAGCAGGATACTCGTTGCAAAGCAGACGGTAAGGAGCCTCGTCCTCCTCAATGGTGGGGAAACGTCCCAGGGGCTCATAGAAACGGTTGTCTGTATTGTCATCGTTGCACATGGAAACCTCACCGATCAGAACCTTCTGTCCGTCCTTCGGGATAATGAACTCATGATAGTAGTAAGGATACAGAGACAGGCTCTCGCCGGGCTTTAAGATCACATCCGAACCTGCGGGAACCATATAGCGGCGTCCGTCCTTGTTGATCTCTACATCCGTATCCAACAGTTTCCCTTCATCCTCTCTGTCTGCATTCCACAGATGGAACACAATGTCTCCGCCTCCGCGGTTGATGATATCTTCCATCTTATTCCAGTGGAAATGGTTGGGAGAGATCTGGCCAGGATACAGCATCATAATCTTCTCTGCATAGGATTTTGTGTATTTGGGATTATGTACATTGCCGTTACGAATCGTGATCAGAGAAAGACCCTTGGTCTCAAAATCACCCTCGCCGTAGTCTGTGATATCCCAGCCAAGAGCATTGTCACGAATCTCGTCGTACTCATGGCCTTTTTCCGCCCACTCTTCCGGAGTGAAATCCAAAAACGGAGGAAGGGCAAATTTGTATTCCTTCAGCATAGCTTCAAAATCTTTGATGATTGCGTTAATCTTTGAACGTTTCATATTTGATCTCCTTTGCTTAATAAATTATATAAACAGCCGGGACTTCCCGAAACTGTCTGATACCGTTTTTCGCTTTTGCTTTGCAGACCACCAGGATCTGCCAGCCCGAAACACCAATTACCGGAATTTTTCCCCAAAGGCTTTCACTGCCGCCCTGATCTCCTCTGCTCCGTCCAGGATGGTAAACTTCAGCTCATTTTTCTCCTTGGCAAAAGGCGCCAGCTTATGGACGCTGCCTTCCTTCTCATGGTAAGGTCTCCCATATACGCTGGAATTGGAAGGCTCCAGGCCGATCACATAATCTCCGGAAGCAGTAGATTTCCACTCCATAAAGTAAGGCAGATACTTCGTATTGTAGTGAAGCTTCAGGCCCAGCTCCAACGCCTCATTGATCACCAGAACTTCTGTATTTCCATTTTCATCTGTCTTCAGATCATGAATAAACACATATTCCGGTTCATTATCCTTGGGGCTGTCCATCCTGTCATACTCCGCCTCATGTCCCACCCCGTCTGCATCTCTGGCTGTGACGCTTCTGGTAGGAATATACAGCCTTGTATGTTCGTCCAGGAACGGGTAGCCCATGTTAATATGATATAAGATCATCAAAGGCTCTTCCCGGTAGGACTCATTTTCCATCTCATCTGTAACTGTAATGGTCTTTTCTCCGTACACACTGGAAATCTGACGGCGCAGCACCATATTTTCTCCAAACAGTGCTGCCTCCCGCATCTCTCCGCTGACGGTAAGATGATATTTATCACCCTCCCAGAAAGCGTCTGCGCTCAGATGTTCTCCAGGCGTAGTACGTATCCGTCCATGCATCGGATAATCGTTTCCCTCAATGGTACAGGGCGCGCAGATGTTCTCCAAACCGGAGGTGAAAAACAACCCGCCCATGATGCTGCGGATGGCCTCCTCCCCATTGGTGTCATAATGATTTCTTCCCTGAAGTCCCGGTTTGGAAAGGAAGTTTATATTGATTCCCTTATAGGTCATCTCTCCCACATCCAGGCATTTATCTGCCAGCACCTGATAGGTCATGCAGCCGTTCTTCACCTGATAGGCCTTCAGGCCAGTGGAACGCCCCTCTGTGTAGGTCACCGGGCGGACGTAAGCCACCTGCTGCATGGTTCCCATATATTTCATCATATCCTGCTTTTTCATCATCGTTCTCCTAATTCTTCCAGCCGAACCTTGCATTCTGCCAATCCTGCTATGGAATCACTCAAGATTTGCGTGATACTGCCACAATCCCTTCATATCCAGCTGCTTGTCCTCAATAATCATCTTTGCCAGAATATCTCCCAGCAGCAGAACACTCTGCTCAAAGAGAGAGGTCATAGGCTGACAGGAATCGATCTCATCCTCCAGATAAAACTTGGTGCGCACTGGAATGCGAACCATAAAGTCGCAGATCTCCTTCATCTCACTGTTAGGATTGGAACCAATATGTACGATCCTGCAGTCCACAATCTTTCTGGCCTTCTTTGCAATTCCCAGGGGGAACAAGGATCCGCCGGAACCGGAACCAACGATCAGAAGATCGTTTTTCGTAATGGCAGGCTCTGTGATTTCACCCACATAGTGAGCCTTGATGCCCAGATGCGCCAGACGCTTGCAGACGCACTGCAGCGCCAGCATCACTCTTCCCACGCCCACAAAGAACACCTGATCTGCCGCCAGGATCTCCTCTACCAGACGTTCCAGGGAAGCCGGATCAATGCTTGCCAATGTCTTCTGTAATTCTGCAACCACATCGGTGCAGGCTTTTTCATAGTTCTCTTTGAATGCCATTTTTTTACTCCTTCACTCTCTATTTTAAGATCTGTGCCCGAAGGTCATTCAGCTTCTGAAAACTTCCTGCCAGGTCGTTGCGCTCCAGGCAAGTGCTTCCGGTAACAAAAATATCCACGTCATCTTTGCCGTAAGTCTTCAAATTCTCCGGTGAAATCCGTCCATCTACCTCGATTTTGGTATTCAGGCCCCGGTCTGTGATCATTCTCCGCAGCTCTCTGATCTTACGGTCTGCGTAAGCCACCTGCTTCTCTCCTTTTACAAAGGCGTATCCGGGATTGATCAGCATCAGAAGCACTGTATCGCATTTTTCCAGCACATACTCTACCATAGAAAGGGGAGTGGAGGGCTTCAGGGCAACTCCGGCCTTCACGCCCTTTGCATGGATTCTGTTTAACATCCCGTCAATGTGGGGCTGGGTCTCCCCGTGGAATACGATCTGCTCCACTCCAATATCCAAAAGTTCATCTACAAAATAATCCTGCTCTGTCACCATCACATGGCAGTCAAACTGAAGATTGGTCTTAGCCCGAAGCTGACGCACCGTATCCAGCCCCAAAGGCATACTGGGACTGAAATGGCCGTCCAGAATGTCCACATGGAGCATCTTAATGCCGGACTCTTCTAAAATTTTCACCTGGCTCTCCAGATTGCACATATCAAGACAGATCAAAGATGGTGAAATAATACATTTTTCATTCCATACAGACTGCATGTTCGTTCCTCCTGTGTCCGGTTTTAACCGTTGACTTTGATATATTCTTCAATCTGCGCTCTTGTGGGGATGGAGACAATCGCTCCCTTGCCCTGCACGCAGATGCAGCCGGAAACGTTGCCGTATTCCATGGCAGTGCGGATAATCTCAGCAGTCAGATCGTCTGCCTTATTCACTCCCTGTATCCGCAGACTGGACAAGAATCCGCCCCAAAAAGCATCTCCTGCCCCGGTGGCATCTACTGCATGAACCTTGCGGCCCTGCACCCGGATCTCCTGTCCTTTAAAGAAAGCCTTAGCTCCCTCTGAACCAAGCGTCTCGATGAGAAGCGTGATGTGATTTTTCTCCATCAGTCCAGCCAGGGCCTCTTCGCCCCCCATCATCTCCACCTCTTCCTCAGAAATCTTCAAAAGATCCACATATTTGAGAATATCCATCACCGCTGCGGTGCAGGCAGCGATATCGTCTTTCCACATTACGTTCCGATAATTCACGTCAAAGCTTACCAGTTTTCCCTTTTCATGAGCCAGACGCATGGCCTTCACGGTAGCGGAAGCCACCGGTTCTGCAGACAGAGAACAGGAACCAGCATGAACAATGGCAGAATTCTCGATATCCTCTTCCTTTACTTCTTCCTCAGACAAAAACATATCTGCCCCCGGCTTTCTGGCAAAGGTAAACATCCGTTCTCCGTCTTCTGCCAGAGATACAAAAGCCATGGTAGTGATCGCCTCCTCGCACAGTTTTGGGCAGGCTGCTGTCACATCATATTCTTCCAGAGTCTTCATAAGAAAACGGCCAAAATCATCTGCGCCCACCTTGCAGCACATACTTGCAGACAATCCATTTTTCGCCACTGCGATAGCTACGTTTGCGGGAGCTCCTCCGGCCTTTCTGATATAGCTGGCCTCCTCGCTTCCCGGAATAAAATCAATCACCATCTCGCCAATGCTGTAAACATCTGTCATAGTTTTAGACCTCCGAAATTGTTTTCATCTGTTATTACTCTATTAATCTCTTTAGACGTTTTCAGTATAGTACTTGCAATTAATCAAGTCAATACACTAATTGTTTTTTTGATGTTTTTCACGAATTTCTTTTTCTATTTTTATATATTTTTCACAAAAAAAGACGGTGTTTTCCTCTCCTCCGCTCGCTATCCCATCAATCTATGCAACATCCGTGTACATGGGGCAACACGTCTCAAACCATGAGATTTACTGGATTATCCCAGGTACACAGATGCTATTTACTATAAGAGCAGTTCGCCGTAAAAAACCTGATTCACTGCATTGCAGGCAGCGCCCAGCACCTGGGTTCTTCCCAGAAAACGGGTTTTCTTCACAGGCACCAGCATATCGAAATTTCCAAATTTTTTCCGGTTGATCTGCTGCTCCAGTTTCCTTATGTACTCCTCCGGCCAGTAGCCGCAATCCATGCAGAGCAAAATAATCTGGGAATTTAGGATATTCAAAGCGCTGGTAATCCCATTGGCCAGTTTCTCCACCGCATCATCCATAATGCTTCTAATTCTAGCGTCATCCATTTTGCAAAACTGCTCATACTCCAGATCCAATCCAGTGGCTTCCCGAAACTTCTCCATCATTCTAGGGGAATTGATGTACCGTTCCAGACAGCCAGTGTTTCCGCAGATACAGGGCTCTCCCTGATAATCAATGGACACATGGCCGATCTCCGGCGCATAACCGGAATAGCTATGAACCCGCTCTCCATCTACCAGGATTCCGCAGCCCACGCCTGCTCCCACGCTCACCAGCAGAATGTCCTGATACCCCCGTCCATTTCCGTAGAGATGCTCTGCCAACACTGCGCTCTGGTTGTCATGATCAAAATATACCGGAAGCTGATATCTCTGATGCAAAAGCTCCCTGACAGGAACGTTCTCCACCTCGTTAAAATACAGCGGGTGAACAATCATGCCCTCCTTTACACTGACAGGACCGATGGTGGCCGCCCCTATGGCCACCGGCCTCTCCTGTCCCTCCAGAAGCCGATCCATCACCTCATAGGCGCTGGCCATCAGTTCTTCCCCATTTGTCCAATTTCCACAGGCCCGTTCTATTCTTAGCATATTCAGCTGCATATCGCAAAGCACTGCCTCACAGTATCCTCTCTGCACCAGCAATCCTGCAAAAAGAGGTGCCTTGGGAGAAATTCCAAGCCCCACCGGATTTCTTCCCAATTCAGATGTAGTTTCTTTTTCTTTTTCCACCAGCAGCCCCTTGGCAATCAGTTCATTCACGATCTGAGAGATTGCCGTCTTGGTAAGTCCGGTCATTCTGGCCAGATCCACCCGTGAAGTACACCGGTGAGTAGCGATCAGCTTCAGCACCAATCCCCGGTTGGTTCGCTTCTGGTTTTCTCTGTTTACACCTAACTTCAGCATTTCCTTAATCCCTCGATTTTTCCGCATTTTTATCAATTTTGCACATAATCATTGGTTTAATTATAGTAAATTCAAGCAATTCTGTCAATAGTAAACTCAGTTCACTTTTTAGGTCTATATAAATTTTCAGACCAGCTTCGCTTAAGTAACAAAGAATAGGCTTCGCATATTCAGCGCCTGCAGCGGTCGCTTGCGACATCTTCCTTGTACGCCGCAGTATGCATCCTGCCGGAGGCTTTTTATTACATAGGAAATGAAATTTCCTATGTATAAAAAAGAAACTGTCCGCCCCAGCCTCCTGCGGCAAACAGTCTCTTCTCTCTTTTGTGTATTACTTTTCTTTTATCCCTTTTCGGCTTTATGCTGTTCTCTACTTACTTCTTCCAGGGCAGTCCGTCTTGCTCACGCTCTTGGACAGAGGATAACGGCTGGTCTTTACTGTATTGTACAGCCCATGCTGATAACAGTAATTGGTGCCTGCCAGGAAAAACTCAATGCGCACAGCCCCCAGGCTCTTAAACTGCTCTGTAGCCTGATTCACATCGGTGTAATAATATTTGCCATTCACCTTCATCACATTCCAGAAGTGATGCCCTGCACTGCCGTCATTCTCCACAAGATCAATCTCCGGAATCCCGGCGTGGCGGCAAAGCACCTGGTAGGTCAGAGACATGATCAGACAGTCTCCCTTAAAATTAGCCAGTCCTCTCTTCAGCCAGCCTTTCTTTGTGGTATTTAAAACAGTGCTGCTGGCCTTGGCAAAATAGCTGTCCTTGCAGTTGATGGAAGCCTTGCCGCTGCGAAGCAAAGCGTCCGCCGTCTTTCCGTAGGCCTTCACAGCCGCCTTGCCCTTGGCGCTGGTAATGTCGATCTTACACTCCCCATCGCTGTAGGCAGTCTTGCTGTACTTGATATTCTCTCCGCACCACCAGTATAAAGCTCTGGCCCGCTCTATGGCAGACATCTTGTTATTCAGCACTTTTTTGCAGATAGTCTCTGCCAGATAGTCGATGGTATCATCTCCCGTGAGTACCACCTTCCAGTTCCAATTGCTATTTACCGTCTGCTCCCCTTGGGATCCGCCGTCTCCCTGGTTAAGGGAATCATCTCCCGCAGAACCGGAATTGTTCTGCTTTCCAACCTTAAAGGTCACTGTTTTGCTGATATACTTGGATTTATTTCCCACCTTATACTGAAGATAAGCGGTAGCCTTATAGGTTCCGGAAGGTACATATTTTGAAGTGGAAAGCCCTGCCTGGTTGCCCTTGGACGGTTTACCGCTCCAGCTGACGGTATAATTCACATTCTTCTTCGTGCCCAGTGTTTTCTGATACACTACCTTGCCCTTGCTGTCTTTGATCTTATAATAAGCCTTCACAGCCACGGAAGATCTTGCGCTGATCTTAAAGGTCATCTTTCCCTTGCCGGGTACAAAGCCGCCGGAGGGCGTCTTGGCCGACATGGAACTGATCTTTGGCATATTTGGCCTCTGCAGCGTCAGCACTGCAGTTTTTCTCTGCCCTTTTTTATTCTTCAGGGTATAGATCAAATTCGTGTTTGCAGATAAAGAAGCTTTTCTCTTGTACGTGACACTCCTGTAATTATTTTTATAGTAGCTGGTCTTTTCTGTGAGACTGACGCTCACCGTTTTAGCGCCGGCATACACCGGAAGCTTCCTCATACTGGCTGCCGGCTTTACATAGGTGGTGCCGTTCTTTTCCTTATATTCATAGAAGGGCACCGTCTGCTTAACAAAACCATCGTTTACTACCACTGAAAACAGCTTTCTGGATGTGGCGGCCTGAGCCTCCTTAGAGGGAACCAGACAGCAGAACATCAACAGCAGCATACAGAAAAAACCTGTCCTTACTTTCTTCAAAATCATACCTCCCAAAATAACTGATGGGTATATTTTACAATAAAATTACAAATATTACAAGAGTTTTAACAAGAATAGTTTCAATTTTTGTAAACGGTTCCCTTCTTCCCGGACTTTGCAATTTTTCTTGCCACATACACTCCGCTGGCAGAAGCATGGGACAGGGAATGGGTTACTCCGCTTCCATCTCCAATAATATAAAGCCCTTTGTATTTTGTCTCCAAATTCTCATCCAACTCCACCTCCATGTTATAGAATTTCACTTCCACTCCATAGAGCAGGGTATCGTCATTCGCCGTTCCGGGTGCGATCTTATCCAGCGCATACACCATCTCGATAATGCCATCCAGGATTCGCTTTGGCAGCACCAGGCTTAAATCTCCCGGTGTGGCAGCCAGGGTGGGCGTCACCAGCCCCTCCTCAATGCGGTTTACCGTACTTCGCCGTCCCCGTACCAGATCTCCGAAGCGCTGAACGATCACACCGCCTCCCAGCATATTGGAAAGACGGGCAATACTCTCCCCATAGCCGTTGCTGTCCTTGAAAGGCTCTGAAAAATGCTTTGCCACCAGGAGGGCAAAATTCGTGTTCTCTGTCTTTTTCTCACTGTCCTCATAGCTGTGGCCGTTTACAGTCACAATACCGTTCGTATTTTCATTTACCACGATGCCGCAGGGATTCATGCAGAAAGTGCGCACATTGTCCTCAAACTTCTCTGTACGGTACACGATCTTGCTCTCATACAGCTCATCCGTCAGATGGGAAAAGATCACCGCCGGAAGCTCCACTCTCACGCCAATATCCACCCGGTTAGATTTTGTAGGAATCTTCAGTTCTGAACACACCTGCTCCATCCACTTGCTTCCGCTGCGTCCTACAGAGACAATACACTCCCTGCAATCCGCAGACTCATCTCCGTAAAATACCCGATAACCTTCACCGTCTGAAAGTACCTGGATATGATCCACCGGAGTATCGAAAAAGAAATCCACATGCTCCTTCAGTTCTTCAAAAATATTCCCCAAAACCACATAATTAATATCTGTTCCAAGATGGCGCACAGAGGCATCCAGCAATTTTAGCTTATTCTGCAGACACAGCTTTTTAAACTTTGTGCCTGCGGTGGAGTACATTTTCGTTCCAGCGCCCCCATGGCTCATATTGATCTCATCCACATACTCCATGAGGTGGATCGCCTCTTTCTTTCCAATATATTCATACAGCGTACCGCCAAAATCATTGGTGATATTATATTTTCCGTCCGAGAAGGCACCGGCGCCTCCAAAACCGTTCATAATCGCGCAGGTTCTGCATTTAATGCAGGACTTTACCTTGTCTCCGTCAATGGGACAATGCCGTTTGTCCAGAGAGTGCCCAGCCTCAAAGACAGCCACCTTCAGCTGCGGAGCCTCCTTCATCAATTCGTAGGCGGAAAAAATCCCTCCGGGACCTGCTCCAATAATAATCACATCATATTTCATAAAAAAATCCCCCTAAATGTTGTTAGACTGGGCTATCCTCCCGGCCCGTCCGGGATCTACCCTTCTTTTTTCAGCCTGACAGGCCAAAGGCCCTGTTCTTTTGAGCCTTCTGCGCAAATACCGTCATTTTTATATTATACTGGATTTTGACAGTTTCTGTCAATGCGGGCAAAAAAGGGATGCTGCCTGGGCCCTGTCGCTTCGGCCACATCTTCCCCGCCCGCCGCTATGCGGTCCTGCCAAGCATTTTTATTTCACAGGAAGAAATTTCCTATGAAATAAAAAATTAAAAGCCCTTGCAAATGCAAGGGCTTCTTCCTCTTTTGTAACAAAGCTGCTGACGGGAATCGGACCCGTGACCTCCACATTACCAATGTGACGCTCTACCGACTGAGCCACAGCAGCCTGTGCGGTTGACCCGCTACGAATAGAGATATTACCATATAACTATAAGCTTGTCAATC
>CABRXX010000085.1:0-9053 GCA_902475025.1 uncultured Lachnospiraceae bacterium
AAAGTCCGGGCTTCACAGGGCAGGATGCCGGATAACGTCCGGTGGAGGTGACTCCAAGGAAAGTGCAACAGAAATGAACCGCCAGCTTCTGGCTGGTAAGGGTGGAAGGGCAGTGTAAGAGACTACCGCCTTCCTGGTAACAGGGAGGGCACATGTAAACCCCATTCGAAGCAAGACCGAATAAAAGCATATGGCGGCCCGTCAGCTTTAGGTAGGTTGCTAGAGCCTGCTGGCGACAGCAGGCCTGGATAGATGACCATTCACGACATAACCCGGCTTATCGTCCTGCTTACATAAAAAGAGAAAGTGGGGATGGGAAAGGCGCCGCAAAAGCGACCCGCCGCAGACATCCTTTTATCAGAGAAGACCATGCTGCAAGATCATAGGGACTCCAAAGATCTGTTTTTGAACCATATAGGTATCAGAGAGCAGGAAGACCGGAGAACGCCCGTTGTTTTGCAGCATTTTTATATTTGTATTTTGTGCGGTAAAGAGCTTGTAGGGTATACCATCTATAATAATCAGTTGCTGGGAGGTTAAAAATGAAAATAATACAGGAAACCGTATTGCTGTATCAAATGGAAGAATCAAAAGCTCAAAAGATTCGTCAGATCTGTTTTTCTATGGGAATCAAACCGATTTTGGTGGGGAAAGATCAGGAGAACGCCCCCATCGGTCTGCTGGCAGGGGCCAGGGACTGGCGAAATCCTCTGATGGCGCCGGGAGGAGAGGCGCCTCCCATGGCAGAGGAGATGCTTCTTATGGCGGGTTTTTCGGAAGCATTGATGGATGCGTTTCTTGGCAGACTGCGCAGGATGGGAGCGTCTGTTTCCCTGAAAGCGATCCTTACAGATCAGAATGCAGTGTGGAATGGCAGCCAGCTCCAGGCAGAATTAAAGCAGGAGCGGGAAGCCTTTTTAAAAACCTTGTCCTAATCCAGGATTCATGCTGTCTATGATTCAGGATCTGCAAGGTTCCTTTGAAAACGGTTTGTAAAACGCATAAAGAAAGCCCGGACAGAATAGAGATAGTCTAGGAAATAGGGGGCAGCTTGCCGACCGGAAGGGAAGGATGTTTTCTATGGGAAACAGGATGGATGAGGCAGGGACGTATGGAAAGAAAGGGATTAGAAAAGGGCGGAGCCGGAGAAGTCTAATCTGGATGCTTCTTTTATTGTCTGTCTGTCTTTTTCTGGAAAGAAGGACAGCTTTTGGAACCGGGCCGGAGGAGAACCCCTGGCAGCTTCTTTTGAAGCAGTATGGAAAAGACCCGGGTACGGATCGGCTGATTCTGGTGCAGTACCTGGGAGGAAGCAAAGGCGCTCTGGTGATGCTGCGAAAGGAACCGTTCAAAGAGCCTTCCAGTGGAGAAACAGAGAGCGCAAAGACGGGAGAGACCCAAAAAGCAATACGGCAGGAGACTTGGGCGGAGGAAGCAGCAGCACTCTGGCAGCCTATTTTGGCCTGTACGGTTTATATAGGAAAGGAAGGTCTGGGAAAGGAGCGGGAAGGGGACGGCAAGACTCCAGTGGGGGTTTTTGAGATCACGGAGGCTTTTGGCATTCAGGAGAACCCGGGCACAGAGCTTCCCTACACAAAAGTTCAGGAATTTCTTTATTGGTCAGAGGAGCCGGATACTTACAATCAGATGGTGGATGTGCGGGAGCTGGAAAGACGGGAGATAAAAGGGGAGCATCTGATCGAATATGCGCCTCAGTATCATTATGCCCTGGTGCTGGATTATAATAAAGAAGGGGTTTATCCCAAAGGCTCTGCCATTTTTCTTCATGTGAAGGGAGAGAAACCCTATACTGCGGGATGTCTGGCTGTGTCAGAGATGCAGATGAAGAGGATTGTGCAAAACAGCACTTGCAAAACGAAAATTTGTATCATGGATGAGCGGAAGCAGGAGGGAGTTTCCTTTGCACCCGGGGTGACCAGGGCAATGCAGGAACCGGAATACTGGCTGGAAAGCTGTGTGGACAGGGAAGAGATCCTGTGGTCCAGGAAGGAGATAGAAGGCTTTAACCAGACACTTTTGGAAGAAGGGCTGCTTACGGATATACAGAATGTTCAGTGGGAAAATGGAAGAAACACAGAGGAAGAGCAGTGTCCTGCAAACCAGGAAGCCCTTCCTTTTTTCTATGGGATCTGTACCCAGCGGGCGGGTGTCAGAGCAGTTCCGTCAAAAGAACCCTCCTGGTCAGATCCGGCGGATCCTTATTTTGATGACAATCAGCTGACCGCTTTGCGGGTGAACACTCCGGTGCTGGTGGATCAAATTACGGAGGATGGATCCTTCTACCATGTGAGATCAGCGGACTATGAGGGTTGGACCGAGTGCGAAAAGATTGCGCTTTGCAGCAGCAGACAGCAGTGGCTGGAAGCTCAGCAGATGGAACGCTTTCTGGTAGTTACTGTGCCAAGGCTGAGACTGGAGATTACAGGTGAGCTGTTGACTATGGGAACCAGGCTGAGGCTTTTGTCACAGGAGGAGATGGAGCAGTCCTTTTCTCAGGGGGAAGCCTGGGGGTGTTATGGGGCAGAGCTTCCCATTCGAAGGCCGGATGGCACATACGGGACAAAGACGGTGACGATTCCCCTGGGCGCAGGGATTCAGGAAGGCTTCCTTCCCTTTAACAGGGAAAATCTGTTGGAACTGATGTTTCAATTTCTGGGACAGAAGTATGGCTGGGGAGGAATGTATGAGTCTGTGGACTGCTCTGGTCTGGTGCAGGAAGTCTTATCCTGTTTTGGTTTTGTTTTTCCAAGAGACGGGAAAGATCAATGCAGAACGCCGCTGCCCAGTTATGCATTTTTGCCTTCTATGTCCCGGAAGAACCGTGAGGCGGTGCTCCATGCTATGGAGCCGGGAGATCTTTTGTATTTCCCAGGGCACATGATGTTTTACCTTGGGCAGGCAGGAGGAGAAGATTATGTGTTCAGCGCGGTCGGCTCTGTGGGGGAGTTTCCGGTGCGAAGAGTTGTGATCAATTCTCTGTCCGTGAGCCGGAAAAATGGAAGCACCTGGTTTCAGAATTTGACGTCTGGTCTTTTGTTTTAGCGGAAGAAGCTTGGTTTTTAAATCAGTTTGAATGCAAATTTTGGTGATTTTGTGCATGGCTGAATTGTTACAAAAAAAGTTAGTTTTTTCAAACTTGTTCTTGACAAAGGAAACGTGCTGTGGTATTTTATTTGCAGAAGTTAGAAGATGCTAACCAAGGAGGTGCCAGTATGACATTGCTGAAAGCAGAGGAAGGCAGGGAATATATTGTGAAGGATGTGGCTACTCAGGATGAGGAATTGAATGAATTTCTCTTTTCACTGGGCTGCTACAGTGGGGAGCCCATTACAGTGGTTTCCAAAAAGAAAAGCAGCTGCGTGGTTTCTATCAAGGATGCCAGGTACAATATTGATCGGGATTTGGCCCAGGCCATTTCTGTATAGCCGGGCAAGAGTATGCTTTTAGAGAAAGGCTGCGGGCTGCTTTGATCCGGACAGCGGATAGAAGAAAAGATACTGTTGGAATCGATTTGTCTTGGGAAAAAATAATGGTAGGTTCTGACAGTTATTTTTTTGATAAAAAGTTAGTATAAACTAATAAAGGAGAGGAAAAATGAGGATTGCATTAACAGGAAATCCAAACAGTGGAAAAACCACCATGTACAATGCTCTCACCGGAAGAAATGAGAAAGTAGGAAACTGGGCGGGAGTTACGGTGGAAAAAAAAGAAAGCCCTATTAAAAAGGTGCTTTATGAGGGAGGAGAGGAGCTGATGGCAGTGGATCTGCCGGGAGCGTATTCCATGTCTCCTTTCACCTCAGAGGAGAGCATTACCAGTGGATATGTGAAGCATGAGAACCCGGATGTGATCATCAATATCGTGGATGCTACGAATTTAAGCAGAAGCCTGTTTTTTACCACACAGCTTCTGGAGCTGGGGATTCCGGTGGTGGTAGCGCTGAATAAAAGTGATATCAATGAGAAAAAGAAGACGAAGATCAATGCGGAACTTTTGTCAGAGCGGCTGGGGTGCCCGGTAGTGCAGACGGTATCCACAGCCTCAGGGGAGAATGGGCTTCGAAGGGTGGTAGAGAAAGCGGTTGCCTTGGCAGGCCGGGAGCAGAAAGCGCCTTATGTGCAGGAAAACATCAACCTGCATGATAAGAAAGCTGTGGAGGCAGCGGACAGAGAACGCTTCGCTTTTGTAAATGAGCTGGTAAAACAGGTGGAAAGCCGAAAAGTATTTACAAGAGATAAAAACAGTCAGGATAAGCTGGATGAGGTGCTTACAAATAAATATTTTGGTATTCCCATTTTTGCAGCGGTAATGTTTTTGGTGTTTTATATCTCGCAGTCCACTTTGGGCACCTGGATCGCAGACTGGCTCACCGGATGGATCGAAACCTTCCAGACCTGGGTGGCAGGTTTGGTGGAGGGAGCCAATCCCTTCTTGCAGTCTCTTCTGGTTGATGGTATCATTGGCGGTGTAGGAGCTGTGGTGGGTTTTTTGCCGCTTGTAATGGTGATGTATTTTCTCATTGCCCTGTTGGAGGACTGCGGATACATGGCCAGGGCAACAGTGGTGCTGGATCCCATTTTTAAGCGAGTGGGACTTTCCGGGAAATCAGTGATTCCCATGGTGATCGGAACGGGCTGTGCCATCCCTGGCGTTATGGCCTGCCGTACCATCCGCAATGAGCGGGAGAGAAGAACCACAGCTATGCTGACACCCTTTATGCCCTGCGGAGCTAAATTACCTGTGATTGCATTGTTTGCAGGAGCGTTTTTTGGCGGTGAATGGTGGGTGGGGCCAACCATGTATCTGGTGGGGATTGTGCTGATTCTTCTTGGCGCTTTGCTGGTAAAGTGGATTACAGGCTATAAATATCGGAAATCTTTCTTTTTGATCGAGCTGCCGGAGTACAAAGCGCCCAGTTTGAAGCGGGCGGTGTTCTCCATGCTTTCCAGAGGGAAGGCTTACATTGTGAAGGCTGGAACCATCATTTTGGTGTGCAATGCGGCAGTACAGATTATGCAGAGCTTTAACTGGCAGTTTCGTGTGGTGGAGGAAGGAATGGAGAGCACCTCGATTTTGGCATCTATTGCTCATCCCTTTGCCCTGCTGTTACTTCCTCTGGGATTTGGCGTATGGCAGCTGGCAGCAGCAGCGATCACCGGGTTTATTGCCAAGGAAAATGTGGTGGGAACCCTGGCAGTGGTGTATGGCCTTACGAATTTTATTGATACAGAGGAACTGGTGCTCATTGGAAGCGGCAATGAGGTGGCGGCTGCTATGGGACTGACGAAGGCGGCAGCACTGGCCTATCTTATGTTTAATCTCTATACGCCCCCCTGCTTTGCGGCTATGGGAGCTATGAATTCGGAGATGCAGGATCGCAAATGGCTGTTTGGTGGAATTTGTCTTCAGCTTGGCACAGGCTATACCATAGCGTTTCTTGTTTATCAGACAGGGACTTATCTTACCACAGGCGCTGTGGGAGCCGGATTTCTCCCGGGACTTGCAGCCGTTCTTTGTATGGCGGCAGTGGTGGTTGGATTGATTTTAAAGACCAACAGAGGATTTGAGGGAACGTATCGATTAAGTGCAAGACAGAAGTAAAAAGAAAATGAGAGTAAAAAGGAGGAATGTGAGATGGCAGATATTCTCATTGGAATAATACTTATTTTAGCAGTGGGTCTGGCAGCAGGCTATATTATCAGAGCAAAGAAACGGGGAGTGCACTGCATTGGCTGTCCGGATTCTTCCGGGTGTTCCGGCAACTGCCACGGCTGTTCCGGCTGCAGCCACAGATGATAAAGCACATTTTAAAGACCCCTGGGAGGTTGCAAAATACAAAATCTGGTGGAACTCGGTGTGATTTTCTCAGAAAACAGGTTGGTTTTCTGAGAAAATCACCCGAAAGGGTACTGCCGGAGGTGTTTTGGAACATCCCCGGGGTTTTTTGGTTGTGAAAATACGGTTCTTATGGTAAAATAAAAGCTGGTGATTCGTCACCGGAAATTGATTAAAAGAAAGCGGGATGTCGGGAAAAAACGAAACAGTTTTTCCGATGCCCAGGAGGATAAGGAATGACCAGTAAGCAGAGAGCTTATTTAAAAGGCCTGGCAATGACCATGGAACCCATTTTTCAGATTGGAAAAAGCAGTCTGACACCGGAAAATACGGCAGCTATTGCAGAGGCGCTGGAGGCCAGGGAACTGATTAAGATCAGCGTGCTGCAGAATTGCATGGATGACCCCAAAGAGCTGGGACAGATGGTGGCGGAGCGCACCAGATCCCAGGTGGTTCAGGTGATCGGAAAGAAGATTGTGCTGTACAAGGAAGGCAAGGATCAAAAAAAGAAAATTGTGCTTCCCGGAGAGACAAAAAAGAAATAAGCAGTCCTGGAGGATGAGAGAGAATGGGCAAAAAAGTGGGTATTATGGGAGGCACCTTTGATCCCATCCATATCGGTCATCTGATACTGGGCGAAAGTGCGTTTCAGCAGTTTGGGCTGGACAAGATTTTATTTATGCCCTCGGGGAATCCGCCCCACAAACAACAGCGCCGGGGAGGGGCTTCCAATGAAGAGCGGGTGGAGATGGTGAGAAGAGCCATTGCTGCCAATGAGCATTTTGAGCTTTCTCTGGAGGAAATGCATGAGCAGGGCTATATTTATACGAGAGAAACGCTGCAGCGCTTAAGAGAACAGAATCCGGATACAGAGTACTATTTTATTATGGGAGCAGATTCTCTGATGAACTTTGAGACCTGGAGGGAGCCGGAGGAGATCTGCCGTCTCTGTGTAATTGTTGTGGCTGTGCGGGATCACATGCCTACGGAGGAACTGGACGGTCAGATCGCCCATCTGAGGAAAAGGTTTCATGCGGATATTCGGAAACTGTCCAGTCTGAATATTGACATTTCTTCCAGAACGGTTCGAAGCTGGACTGCCCAGGGAAGGAGCTGCCGCTACTATTTGCCGGATGAGGTGATTTCCTATATCGAACAGCAGGGAATTTATCGGGAGGAACCACATGAAGCAGTATAATATGGCAAAAATACAAAAGAGACTTCGAAAGGAGCTGGATGGAGATCGCTACTGCCATACCTTGGGGGTGATGTACACCAGTGCTTCCCTGGCCATGTGCCATGGGGAAGATCTGCAGAAGGCACAGATCGCAGGGCTGCTGCATGACTGTGCCAAGTGTATTCCTAATGAGAAGAAAATACGGATGTGTCAGAAATATGAGATTCCGGTAAGCGACATTGAGTTTCACGCTCCTTATCTGCTTCATTCCAAGCTGGGAGCCTATCTGGCAGAGAAAAAGTATGGAGTGGAGGAGGCGGAGATCCTTTCGGCCATTACTTGGCATACCACAGGAAAACCACAGATGACCCTGCTGGAGAAAATTATATTTATGGCAGATTATATTGAACCGATGCGGTGGAAGGCTGAGAATCTGGAGGAGATCCGAAGGCTGTCATTTCAGGATCTGGATCAGGCGGTTTATCTGACGCTGCGGGATACGCTCCATTATCTGGAAAAAGGTTCCGGACAGGTGGATCCTATGACCTATGAGGCGTATCAGTATTATCATGAAGCGTGCAAAGACAGACGGCCGGAGGAGTAAAATTCCGGCATGGATGAATCAAACACAAGGAAGGGAGAACTTGGATGACGGAGAAAAATGCAAGAGAAATGGCGAGATTGGCCTACCACGGCCTGGACGAGAAAAAGGCGGAGGATATCCGGGTGATCAATATTGAGAAGGTCAGTGTTTTGGCAGATTATTTTCTGATTGCTTCCGGAACTAACAAAAATCAGGTACAGGCCATGGCAGACAGCGTAGATGAGATGCTGCACAAGGCCGGCTATCCGGTAAAGCAGGTGGAAGGATATCAGAGCGCTAACTGGATTCTGATGGATTACGGCGATATTATTGTTCATATTTTTGACCGGGAAAATCGTCTGTTCTATGATCTGGAGCGGATCTGGAGAGATGGGGAGGCAATTACCTTAGAGGATTTAAGTGAAGGAGAAAACAAATGACAGTGGATAAGAGCTTTTTGATTAAAAAAATACAGAAACGGGAGACTATGATCGTGGCATTCTGCGCATACACGGGGATGCCTTTGGTGGTTTGCGATCCGGATACTTTTAATGACCAGGTCTGGATCTTTGAGACAGAAGCGCTGCTGCAGGAGTTTGCCAAAAAATATACGGAGAAAAAGGTTTTGCTCCGGGGCGTGCAGTTTAAGAATGAGCAGTTTCTTCAGTTCTTTTCCAGTTTGTTCACCATCGGAGTGAATGAGCTGGTGTTTGTAGATGAGGGAGCCACTACCAACATTGAGTTAGAGGAGCTGGTAAAGCGCCCGGATTATTCCAAGCTGAAGAAAGATCAGATGCCGGTGCTCAATCCCCAGCTGCAGCTGACGGGAATCTATTTTATGCAGGAGGCTGCCCGGCCTGTTCCCAATGAAGAGAAGGAGAACTTAAAGGATCTGGAGGAGGAGCTGGCGGCCAATATGGTTAAGAGCAGATATCTGGTTGCCATTGAGCTGAACGAAGGACCGGAGAGCGATGCCCAGAAATTGAAAGAGAAAAAATACCGTCTTCCTATTTTAAAAAATAAGAATGAAGAGATCCTGCAGCCCATCTTCACAGATCCTGTGGAATTTCAGAAATTCAACAAGACCAAAAAGCTGAAAGCGATTGCGGTTCCATACGCGGATCTGGCAAAGCTGCTGGTAAAGGATGCAAAGGGCTTTATGTTAAATCCGGGCGGATATCATATCCTGATGCCCAAGGAACTGCTGGTGGGGCTGTCTAAACGGTTCCAGTAAGGAAAGATTCTTATGATAAATGATATAATATACAAAAATTATCTGGCCATCCTCCAGGAAGAGATGGTGCCGGCGATGGGCTGTACGGAGCCTATTGCCCTGGCTTACGGTGCAGCCAGAGCCAGGCAGATTCTGGGCCGGGAGCCGGAAAAGATCACTGCAAGATGCAGCGGCAACATTATTAAAAATGTGCGCTGCGTGGT
>CABRXX010000086.1:0-9039 GCA_902475025.1 uncultured Lachnospiraceae bacterium
TCCATTTTTCGGAACACGAAAAACTCCAATGCCTTCAACAGGCTAAAGCCCATACATAGAAATAGAGCCTAATCCCTTGTACTTTGCAGGGATACCAGGCTCTATTTTAGTATTTATTTTGCCACTTAGTATTTATTTCTGCACGATATTGATGATCTTTTTCGGCACATAGATTTCCTTCACAATGGTTCCAGACAGCTTATCTCCCAGTGCAGCCTTTCCAGCGGCAATGGCCTCCTCCTTGGAACAGTCTGCTGGAATGCTGATTACCACTCTGGTCTTTCCGTTTACCTGAACCGGAACTTCCACCTCATCGTCCTTCATGGCCTCCTCACTGTGCTCCGGCCAGGAATGATGGAACACACTGTCACTATGGCCCAGCTCGCTCCAAAGCTCTTCACCAATGTGTGGGGCAAAGGGAGCCAAAAGCAGTACTGCGGCTTCCAGAGTCTCTTTGTCAATGCCGCCCTCTTCTTTCGCAAGAGCAGTCAAATTGTTGGTGCTCTCCATAAAGCCGGAAATCACCGTATTCAGACTGAAGCTCTCCAAACGCTGAGTGATCATGTGAATCATCTTATGGCGGGCCTTCTCCAACTTCTTGGTGGGAGCCAGATTCTTATTCTTATTCTCCATCACCAGCTTGTAGAAACGGCTGAGGAAACGGTATACTCCGTCGATTCCTCTGTCATCCCACTCTGCATCCAACTCAGGCGGACCTACAAACAGCTCATAGAGACGCAGAGAATCACAGCCGTAATTCTCCACCAGATCATCCGGAGAAACCACGTTCCCTTTGGATTTGCTCATCTTAATACCGTTCTTACCGGTGATCATTCCCTGATTGAACAGCTTTACAAATGGCTCATCAAAATCCAGCACCCCGATATCATGGAGGAACTTGGTGTAAAATCTGGAGTAAAGAAGATGCAGCACAGCATGCTCCACTCCGCCAATATACATATCTACCGGAAGGTATTTGTCAGCCTTCTCCCTGGATACCAGTTCCTTGTCATTGTGGGGATCCACATAACGCAGAAAATACCAGGAGGAACCTGCCCACTGAGGCATGGTGTTGGTCTCCCGCTTTGCATCTGCACCGCAGACGGGACACTTACAGTTTACCCACTCTTCAATCGCTGCCAGAGGAGATTCCCCCGTGCCGGTGGGCTCATAGGACTCTACATCCGGCAGGCGAAGCGGAAGCTCTTCCTCCGGTACCGGAACATTGCCGCAGTGGGGGCAATGTACAATGGGAATCGGTTCTCCCCAGTAACGCTGTCTGGAAAATACCCAGTCCCGCAGCTTGTAATTCACCGTCTTGCGTCCAAGTCCCATTTTCTCAATCATCTCAGGAGCTTCTTTTTTCAGAACCGCGGACTCCATGCCGTTCCACTCACCGGAATTGATCATGGTCCCTGCCGCCTCTGTGTAAGGCTCCGTCATATTTTCAATTTCTCTTCCATCCTTAGCAATTACCTGGATAATGGGAATATTGAATTTCTTTGCAAACTCAAAATCCCGGTCATCATGGGCCGGTACGCACATAATTGCTCCGGTGCCGTAATCTGCCAGCACATAGTCGGAAAGCCAGATGGGCACCTTAGCGCCATTTAAAGGATTGATGGCATAGGATCCAGTGAACACACCGGTCTTTTCCTTATCCTGAAGACGATCCACATTGGACTTCATAGAAGAATCGCTGATATACTGTTCTACAGCCTCCCTGGTCTCATCGGTAGCCAGACTGGAAGCCATAGCGTGCTCCGGAGCCAGTACCATAAAGGTAGCTCCATGGAGAGTATCCGGTCTGGTGGTGTAGACAGTAATCTTCTCTTCCCTGCCCTCCACCTGGAAATCCACCTCTGCACCGTAGGATTTTCCGATCCAGTCGCTCTGCATCTTCTTTACCTTTTCCGGCCAATCCAGCTTATCCAGATCGCCAAGCAGACGGTCTGCATACTTGGTGATCTTAAGCATCCACTGACGAAGATTTTTCTTGGTAACCTCCGTGCCGCAGCGCTCACATCTGCCGTTTACCACTTCCTCATTGGCCAGACCAGTCTTGCAGGAAGGACACCAGTTGATGGGGAACTCCTTCTCATAAGCCAGGCCCTCTTTAAACATTTTTACAAAGATCCACTGGGTCCATTTATAGAAATCCGGATCGGTAGTATTCACCTCTCTGTCCCAGTCATAGATGGATGCAATCTGATTGATCTGACGCTTAATATTTTTTACATTAGCTGCCGTAGAGATAGCCGGATGCTGTCCGGTCTTAATCGCATAGTTCTCAGCAGGCAGGCCGAAAGCGTCCCAGCCCATAGGATGAATCAGATAATAGCCCTGCATCATCTTATAGCGGCTCCACACATCGGAGATCACATAGCCTCTCCAGTGGCCTACATGAAGCCCGTTTCCGGAAGGATACGGGAACATATCCAGACAGTAATATTTTGGTTTCTTCCCGTCATCCACATTGACAGGATGCTCTTCCCAATTTTTTCTCCACTTCTCCTCAATGGCTCTGTGGTTATACGAAATTGCCATTTTCAATTCCTCCAAATAGTAGCATTCTTGAGCTTTTTACACTAGTTTTCATTTTATGACAAGGATGGTCTGTTGTCAAGTCTGAGAAACAGAGCGTTTTTTCTCAAATATGGGTTGTCATTTCCGTCCCCATAAGAGTCTGGCAGCCAACGTTTATAAACCAGGATGAGGTTGTCAAAAACCCTATGAACAAACGCTTTCTGCCAAGTCTTTGGACACTCTGATTAAAATAGTAAAAAATATAGGGTTGTTCCGTCACAAAATCCATGGTAAACTATCCCTGGTTGTTTTCCTTCAGCTTATTAAAAACCTGCGGAAAGAAGAGGTATCTAAACTATGACAAAAGATGTAATCGCACTTTATTGTATCGGTATCATTGCGTTCATTTTAGCGGCTGGCAATGGGATGTATTACTACAAGAAAAAAAAACAGACAGCTCAGGCAGCTGCCACCGTCCTCTCTGTCACCCAGGCAGGAATTATGACCTTAAAGGCCCGAAGCTCCAAGTACGCAAAAGTTTCCTATGAGGTAAAGGGCAAAACCTATACTGCCGTTAATCTGCTTCCAGTTCCCATGGCAGTGCAGCCAGGAAGCCAGGTCACAGTAAACTATGAACTGGATCAACCGGATCACATCTGCCAGCTTTCTATAGGGAAAAGCATTGCCGCCCTTGTAGTCGGACTGATCTGCGTGGCAGCAGCCACCTATTATTATCTCATAAAATAATCCTACTGATAATTCTGCACTACGATCTGCAGACTTTTGCAGCCTCTGAATTCATTCACAGAGGGATAGTAAGTGACAGAGAGGGTCACTCCATTGGGCCTGCCCTGAAAAAGTTTTTCCGTCTCAAGATCTCCAAACTTTTCTCTGATATACTGTTCCATCACTTCCACATCCCCAAAATACAGGGCATCCATACAGACTCCAGATGCATTTTGAACCAGAAATTTTAACACATTTCTATTTCTTCCAAGTATTACCGCTTTCAAAAGACGGAGATTCTTTTCCGCAAATAAAGGCTTTGTGTTACCCTTCCCAAAAGGCTCCAGAAGATGAAACTCTTCAATCAGCTCCTCTGTAATGTAATCAATGGGCATGGGGACGTCGATCATAATCTTCTCCACAAAATCCTCCTCCGTCAGCGTACAAAGCTCATTGATCCGTTTTCGAAAAACAGGAAGATTCTCCTCCGGCAAGGACAGACCCGCAGCCATGGGATGACCTCCGAATTTTGAAAACAACTCCTGGCAGCGAACCATCTCGTCAAACATGGAATAAGTCTCTATGGAGCGACCGGATCCCTTCAGTCCATCCTCTGCCTTTGTAATCACAAACACCGGCTTGTGATACCGTTCCCGGATTCTCCCCGCCACAATCCCGGCAATGCTCTCATGGCAGTCCGGCAGATATACCACCAGTACCCGGTCTTTCCCAATGGGCGTATCTTCGATCTGTTCCACCGCCGCCTCCACACCCTGGGCGGTCAGATCTTTCCTCTCATCATTCAGCTGCTTCAGTTCCTCAGCCAGGATCTGGGCCTCCCCTTCCGTCCCTGCCAGCAAAAGCCGAAGGGAGCGTTTAGCCGTATCCAGCCTTCCCCCAGCATTGATGCAGGGGCCAATGACAAATCCGATATGGTAGGCAGTCAGTTCGCCAGGCAGCAACCCATTGACACGAATCAGAGCCTGCAGTCCCAGATTATCTGTGTGTGCCAAAGCTTTTAAGGCCAGCTTTACCAGAATCCGATTTTCTCCCTCCAGATCCATCACATCCCCCACAGTAGCAATGCCCGCATAGGGCAAAAGGCCGTCTGCCTCCTCCTCATTCAATCCTGCCGTTTGGTACAGCATCTGGATTAATTTCCAGGCGACCGTCGCTCCACAGATTTTTTTAAAGGGATAAGGGCAATCCGGAAGTTTGGGATCAACCAGCACATCTGCTTTTGGAAGATTCCATATTTTTTCTGTTTCTGCTGATTTTCCATCCAAAACCAGACTCACTTCCGCGGCTTTGGGATCACTTTCCGCTTCCGGGAAAGTTTCCTCTCTTTTCTCCAGGATATTATCCTTTTTCTCCTCGCCATAGGTAAACAGCGGCTCATGATGATCCGTCACCACCACCGTCATTCCCAGGCTCTTGGCATACGCAATCTGCGGAATTGCTGTAATTCCGTTATCGCAGGTGAGAATCGTATCCGCCCCTTCCTCATATGCCAGCTGGATCAGTTGGATATTCAGGCCGTACCCGTCCTTCATCCGATCCGGAATCTCATAATCCACCACTGCTCCCAGACGCTGCAGTCCTTTGTACAGAATATAGGTAGCGTTGACCCCATCAATATCATAGTCTCCAATAATCCGGATCTTTTTTCCTTCCTGTATCTTCGCCCATAAAAGTCTGGCAGCCTCCCTGCAACCGTCTAAGAAAGCAGCCGGGTGTAAATCCCCCCGGCTGCCGTGCAGATACTTTTCAATGGCTTCCTCCCCCACCACATCCCGGTTTCGAATGATGCGGGCAGTTACCTGATTAATCTGAAATTTTTCCGCAATTTTCTGAAAGTCGGCTTTCTTAGCCGCTACAAACCATTTTTCCATAAATCAGTTGCTTTCCTTTACAGCAATTTTACCGTTCTTCTCTGCATGATTTCTCATCACATACCACAAAGCGCCTGTGAGACATACAGAGGAATATCCTCCTGCCAGGATGCCCACCATAAGAGGAAGGGCGAACTCTTTGATGGAGGGTACCCCAAGAACATACAATGCTGCAATGGTCACAAAGGTAGTAAAGGTAGTATAAATACTTCTGGTAAGAGTCTGGGTCACACTGCGGTTTACCACATCCTTCAGAGAATCTTTTTTCTGCCTTAACCGCAGGTTCTCCCGAATACGGTCAAAGATTACGATAGTGGCATTGATAGAATAACCTACAATGGTCAGCATACATGCAATGAAGGTGTTGCCCACAGAGATCCGAACCAGCGCATAGCAGGCCAGCACAACCAGAACGTCATGGCAGAGAGCCAGCACGGCGCTGGTAGCGAAGCGGATATCTGAGAACCGGAACCAGATGTAGATCAGCATACAGATCACAGCCACAATCACAGCCACAATGGCATCTTTTCTCATCTCTCCGCTGATGGTAGAAGAAATCGTTTCAAAGCTGATACTCTTTGCAATGTCTCCCTCTTCCGTGGTATAGTCTGCAATACCGAACTGGGCATCCAACTCCTTCTCCAGAGCTTCCCGCTCTTCTACAGAAAGCACTCTTGTTTTAAAGATCACTTCATTGCTGTTTTTCACGGTCTGAGCCTGGATCTCTGCATCTCCGGTGATTCCCTGGATCACAGGCTTAATCTTGGCATCAATCTCCTCGATGGTATAGGCTTCTTGGAAAGTCACATCCGTGGAAGTACCTCCTCGAAATTCCATGCTCAGATTCAGAGCACCGTTTCCTGCCCCACTGTTCACCAGCATAGCCACAGGTCCGGAGAGAATTGCCACCAGCGCAATAATGGCCAGAATGTTCTTCTTTCCAATGAAGTCGATGGTTTTCAATTCCTTTGTCTTTCCAAAATACTTCTCATCTCTCATGCCCAATGCATACGCTGCGTTCATAACGATTCTGGAAATCACGCAGGCAGTAAACATGGAGATCACAATACCAAGAGCCAGCGTCTGGGCAAATCCCTTTACCGAACCGGTAGCCATAAAGTTCAGCACCAGACAGGCAATCAATGTGGTAATGTTTCCGTCAATGATGGCGGATAACGCTTTCTTAAATCCAATATCAATGGCTGAACGAACTGTCTTGCCCGCAGCGATCTCCTCTCGGATTCTGGCGTAAATAATGACGTTGGCATCTACCGCCATACCGATAGAGAGGATCACGCCTGCAATACCTGCCAGTGTAAGCGTCATATCGAAGGCATTGAGGGCCACCAGATCCAGTGCAGTGTACATAGCCAGTGCCAGAGCTGCAATCAGGCCGGGACGCCGATATACCAAAATCATAAACAGCATCACAATAGCCACGCCGATGCCTCCGGCAATCAGGCTGGTGGTGATAGCTTTTTCACCCAGCTGAGCTCCCACTACATTGGAACGGATCTCCTCCAACTCCAGAGACAGAGAACCAATGCGGATAGAGGATGCCAGATTTGCAGCAGTTTCCGCAGTAAAATTGCCGGAAATCACACATTTTCCGTCCGTAATCGGCTCCTCCACGGTAGGATAGCTGATGATTTCATCATCATACACAATGTAGATGGGCTTGCCCACATTGTTGGTAGTTGCCTCTGCGAAGGCTGCCTTTCCAGTATCTGTAAAGGAAAGCTGAACCACATACTGAGAATTGCCCATATTATCCTGCTGAGTGCCAGCCTCAGCAGAAGCCACCTCATTTCCGTTCAGTACTACCGTTCCGTCTTCCAGCTCGAAGGTAAGGGAACCGGGTTTGCCAAGTTCCTGTAAAATGGTATTGGCATCCGACACTCCGGGAATCTCAATATTGATCCGGTTTGCTCCCTCCTGGTATACGTTCGCCTCAGTGCTGTAATTGTCCACACGCTGTTTCAGCTTGTACACAGTATCCTGCATATCCTCCGCAGAGGGCGCCTCGTCCCCCACCGCCTGGTAGGTGATAGATACGCCGCCCTGCAGATCCAGTCCCAGATTAATGTTTCTTGCAGCGCCAGTCCCTGTAGGCCCCCAGCCAATGGCTGCGGTCACCACCGTTACCACCAGAAGAAGAGCCATCAGGGCCATGACCCATGAAGCTTTTTTCTTGTTCATTGTCTTTTCTCCTTTTCATTTTTTCAAAAGACCCCAAAGGCATATTCCTAAGCAGTCTCTTCCTCATTTCCTTCTGCCAAAGCGGCTTTGATCATAATGGCACATTCCACGCGCTTCCGCTCCAATTCGCAGCTTAAATCGTAGGCATCATTGATGGTTCCATGGAAATTGTAGGAATTCGCCGCGCAGCCGCCGCTGCAGTAAAACTTGGCAAAACAGTCCTGGCATTTTTTCTTTGCATACACATTGCATCCCTTAAACTGGTCTACAATTTCCGGCCTGGTAATGCCTTCCTCCACATTTCCCATGAGAAATTCTTCCATACCCACAAACTGATGGCAGGGGTAGAGATCTCCCCAGGGAGTCACTGCCAGATATTCCGTTCCTGAGCCGCACCCGGACATCCGTTTGTACACGCAGGGGCCTCCGGTAAGATCGATCATAAAGTGGAAGAAATTAAATCCTCTTCCCTCCTTTTCCCGCTTGATCATCTCCCTTGCCAGGCGGTCGTACTCCTCACAAATCTTTGGAATATCTTCCGGCTGCAGTGCATAGGGTTCCTTAGGATCCGCCACCACCGGCTCCACAGAGATCTGTTTAAAGCCCAGGTCTGCAAAATGCAGTACGTCCTCTGCAAAATCCAGATTGTTTCTGGTGAAAGTACCTCTCACATAGTAGCGATCCTGTCCCCGGCTGTCTGCAAATTTCAAAAATTTAGGAACAATAAGATCGTAGCTGCTCTTTCCATTTCTAAAAGGTCTCATCCTGTCGTGAACTTCCTTCCGTCCATCCAGGCTCAGCACTACATTTCCCATTTCCTTGTTGCAGAATTCCATCACTTCATCATTTAAAAGAACACCGTTTGTGGTAAGGGTAAAACGGAAGTTTTTATTGTAAAGCTTCTCCTGCTCTCTCCCGTATTTCACCAGATCCTTTACCACCTGCCAGTTCATCAGAGGTTCCCCCCCAAAGAAGTCCACCTCCAGATTCTTCCGGCTGCCAGAATTGGCAATCAGAAAATCCAACGCCTTCTTTCCCACTTCAAAGCTCATAAGCGCCCGGCGTCCATGGTACTCGCCCTCTTCCGCAAAGCAGTACTTGCAGGCCAGGTTGCAGTCATGAGCAATATGCAGGCACAATGCCTTTACTACCGTCTTTCTGGCTTTAAAATCCAAAACCGCATCCCGGTAAATGTCTTCTGTGAAAAGGACTCCGGCTTCTTTTAATTCTCTGCACTCATCCAATGCCTCCAAAAGCTCCTCCTGTGGATAGAGGTTCTTTAAAGAAGAGAGGATCTCTTCTTCCGGCATCTTTTTTTCCAGCAATTCAATTACATCATACACAATATCATCCACCACATGAACAGAACCGCTGTTCACGTCCAAAACAATATTGTATCCATTATTTTTATACTGATGGATCACTATGTATCCCCTTTCAACTTCAACCACAACAAAATACCCGATATCCCTATCGGGCAGCTGCGGAATTTTTTCATTTTTACTCTTGTTACTTTTTGTCTTTCGATCACCTGCGTGTTCCGCCGTCTTTCAAAGAGCGTCTTTCCCTCTGTGAAAGCACTGCTTAAGAAGAGACTGCCGCAGAGTCAACGGCTTTT
The DNA here is from genome assembly GCA_902475025.1 of uncultured Lachnospiraceae bacterium. GTDB lineage: Bacteria > Bacillota > Clostridia > Lachnospirales > Lachnospiraceae > Merdiplasma. Next base: position 8,962 of record CABRXX010000086.1, read on the forward strand.
TCTTATACCGTTTTCCCGCTGCGGCAGCTTTCAAAGCATTTTATTTATGATTCTCGCAAGTCTGATTTCCTACTGTGC
>CABRXX010000087.1:0-8815 GCA_902475025.1 uncultured Lachnospiraceae bacterium
GTCTGCCCAAAGTACCGGCTGCAGAGCGGATCGACGTAGACGAGACTGGAAAGATTTCCGGCCTGTTCTAAGGCGGCTTTAAGACAGAATTCTGTTCTAAGATGAAAACGGTGGATGACACCAAAATGGTGACTGTCAGCAGTTTTCGGGACAGCTTGAAGAAACGCAGGGGGAAATATAGAAAACCCTTCCCACAATGGGGAGGCCCCCTGCGGTAAATAGAAAAATTGGGGAAGAGAGTGATTCCTATGTATGAAAATGATATCGTAGCAGTCAGCACGACTGCCAAAAACAAAGTGAATTTTATGGAAAAAAACCTGCTGGGATTTTTTCTCATGTCCTGTATGGCAGGCCTTTACATCGGCCTTGGCAGTATCCTTATGGGGATCATAGGCGGAACCTTTAATGCAGCAGGGGCTTACAGCACAAAACTGATCAACGGTCTGGTATTTTCCGTGGGTCTTTGCATGGTGACGAATGCTGGTTCTGAACTGTTCACTGGAAACAATATGGTAATGGCAGTGGGCGGATATGCCAAGACAGTTACCTGGGGCAAGGTAGCGAAATACTGGGCAATCTGCTGGCTGGGCAATCTGGTAGGTTCTGTACTTACCGGAGGCATCTTCAGTCTCACGGGAATCGCTACGGGTGATGTGGGCGCTTATTTTGGAAGTCTGGCTGCCGGCAAGATGGCAGGAACGCCCATGAATCTGCTGACCAAAGGTATCCTGTGCAATATCTGCGTATGCGTAGCCATCTGGTGTGGTGCAAGGCTGAAATCAGAGGGTGCAAAGATTGCCATGTGTATTGCCTGTGTAGTGACTTTTGTAAGCTGCGGTTTTGAGCACAGCATTGCCAATATGACTTTCTTTACGGTTGGACTGTTAAATCCCAATGGCGCAGCAGTAAGCCTTGGCGGAGCTGTTTACAATCTGGCCATCGTTACCATCGGAAATATGATTGGCGGAGCACTGCTGGTAGGACTTCCCTACTACCTTACAGGAAAGGCAAAGAAGAATTAACACGGCGAAAGAAGCTTCTGCACAGTTGTTTTTCACTGTGCGGGAAATCCAGAGTATCTATATAAGGAATGACCAGGATTTTTGCATCGAGTGTTATGGAATAGATAAAAGCAATAAAAAAGGACAGCCCCCATACGTTCGGAAATTTTTCGGACTGATGGGGGCTGTCCTTTTGCTGCGGCGCTGCAGTTTCCAGCGGTAATGGAGCGCAAACAGCCTCAAAGCGTTGGAAGATGGAAAAGGGCTATTGCCAGTTGGCAGCTTTGGCAACTTCCAGGGCATCATGGACAGCGTTCAGCAGCATCTGAGAAGTGTACTTGTTGTTTTCCGGGCAGGTGATATTTTCCAGAGACTGCTTTTCACAGATCTGAGCAGACAGCTCCTCCAAAGAAGGAGACACCAGAGGGTACATAGCAGTGGCAGCCTCGCTTAAGTTTACCAGCCGGATGGAGTTGATGTGATTTTCATCCACCACCACCTCCACATCCACAGTGGATTCTCCCAGGGTGATGGGAGTGGTGTACACGCCGGCTATGTACTGAGCCGTATCGGTTTCAGATGCTGGCTGGAGCCCGGAGGTTTTCTTGGAAGGTTTGGAGGAAAACATGAAAAAAAGCAGAACTGCCAGGGCTATAAGCAGTACCAGAAAAATGGCAGTGTAGATGATTTCCCGCATTTTCACAACCATGATTTTTGTCTTAGAACTCATGGAGCACCTCTTTGCCGTTTTTTTCATTTTATGAGAGCAACGAAGTGATTATGCGGGGAAGAGGGAAAAAACAGAAGGATCCGGACGTTTTTTCTTTGCAGAAGAGGAACTGCGGCTTCCCGACCGTCTGAAAATTAAATTACAGTAAAAATTATAAAACTTTTATTGCTAGAATCTGGGAAAAAGTGTATGATTAGTGGGAAAAGCCTGAATAAAAAGGAGGAACTGCTATGACAGATTATATAATTACCTCAGACAATATGGTGGATTTACCTGATGAGTATGTCCGGGAGCACGGGCTGATGCTCATGTCTTTGACGTATCTTTTGGAGGGAGTAAGTTATAATGAAGATCATCCACTCCCTTATCAAGAATTTTATGCAAAGATGCGGTCAGGTTCCATGCCTACGACCTCTCAGATCAATCCGGAGGAGGCAAAAGAAAAGTTCCGCGCATTTTTGAAGGTTCATAAACAAATTATTCATATTGCATTTTCCAGCGGCTTAAGCGGCACCTGCGGCAGTGTGGCGATCGCAGCCAGAGAACTGATGGAGGAGGATCCGGAGTGCCGGATCACGGTGATAGATTCACTGGCAGCCTCTTTGGGCCAGGGACTTTTGGTGCATAAGGCTTTAGAACAGCAGAAGAAAGGCTTAAGCTATGAGAAACTGGTTCAGTGGCTGGAAGAACATCGTCTGAATGTATGTCACAATTTTACCGTGGACGATCTGTTCCATCTCTACCGGGGAGGCCGGGTATCTAAGGCTGCTGCTGTGGTGGGAACCATGATCAATTTAAAGCCGCTGCTTCATGTAGACAATGAAGGAAAACTGATCCCGGTGGGCAAGGTTCGGGGCAGAAAGAAATCTCTTACAGCCTTGGTGGATGCCATGGAACAACAGATCGGAAGCTGGAGAGATAAAAATGATGTGGTATTTATCAGTCACGGTGACTGTATAGAGGACGCAGAGTTTGTGAAGAAGCTGGTGGAACAGCGGTTTGGTATCCAGAACTTTATCATTAATCCGGTAGGCCCCACCATTGGCGCTCATTCTGGTCCTGGTACGCTGGCTCTGTTCTATATGGGAGACGTGAGGTAAATTGGTGGAAGCGTTTTGGGGGTGAGTGATAAGCAGCTCTTGACTTGTGAGATTTTTGTCAATTATATTTTTTGAAAATTTGGAGACTCTATTCTTAGTATACAACTGCAGAACGTTACCTGCAGCGAAACGAAGAACAGGAGTCTCCAAAATTATGGAAAAAATTACAAACAGTCTGCAGGAGAATGAGGCGCTGTTAAGTCAGCTTTTGCGGATCGAGGAAAATTTTGATATTGTAAAGCGGCAGACCATGGTAGCAGACAGAGCGGCCTGTCTTTTTTTCGTGGACGGCTTTGTGAAAGATGAAATCATGGAAAAATTGATGGACTTTTTTTATTCTATTGTGCCGTCGGATCTTCCCCAGGACAGCCAGGGATTGTTTCAGGGATTTATTCCTTATATTGAAGTGGAATTGGCACAAAAGACTCAGGAGATCGCAGAAGGGATTTTATCCGGTATGATGTGTCTGGTGATCGACGGATACACCAAATGTTTTCTTATTGACTGCAGAACCTATCCGGTGCGGAGTGTGGAGGAGCCGGAGAAGGATAAGGCTCTTAGAGGGTCCAGGGACGGTTTTGTGGAAACGGTGATTTTTAATACAGCACTGATTCGCAGACGGATCCGCAGCCCTTGGTTTTCCACCAGGCAAATGACAGTGGGAGAAGCCTCAAAAACGGACGTGGTTTTATGTTACATGGAAGATCGGGTGGATAAAAAATTTTTGAAAAAAATTCAGGATCAGATTGCCGGGATCCGGGTGGATGCCCTGACGATGAATCAGGAAAGCCTGGCGGAGTGCCTTCATCCCAAACGATGGTGGAATCCGTTCCCTAAATTTCGATATACAGAGCGGCCGGATACAGCCGCAGCCAGTATTCTGGAGGGAAAGATTGTGATTCTGGTGGACAACTCTCCCTCTGCCATGATCCTTCCTGCAGCCTTATTGGATATTCTGGACGAGGCGGATGACTATTATTTTCCTCCGGTTACCGGAACTTATCTTCGCTTGTCCAGGTTTTTGATTGCATTGCTGACGTTGTTTCTTACACCGGTGTGGCTGCTTTTGCTGGAGCATCCGCAATGGGTACCGTCTGGGCTTTCCTTTATTTTGCTGGAGGAGGCGCCGAATGTGCCCATCATCTGGCAGCTTCTTCTGCTGGAACTGGCCATTGACGGACTGCGGCTGGCTTCTATCAACACCCCGACTATGCTGAACACGCCACTCAGTGTGATCGCAGGTATTGTAGTGGGGGAATTTGCAGTAAAATCCGGGTGGTTTCATTCAGAGACTATGCTGTACATGGCATTTGTGGCGATTGCAAACTACACCCAGGCCAGCCTGGAGCTTGGCTATGCACTGAAATTTATGCGGCTTATGCTTTTGATTTTTACGGCTGCAGTTGGTCTGCCGGGCTTTTTGGCAGGAACCGGGCTGATCTTTCTCTTTTTATTGTGTAACAAAACACTTTCCGGGGAGAGCTATCTTTATCCCATTATACCCTTTGATTTTGGGAAGCTGATGCAGCGTCTGTTCCGAAAAAGAATTCCATGCAAAAAAGAATAAAACAGAGGGAACGGTGCATATTAACCATAGGAGCAGCAAACGGCTGCTTAGAATAAATGGTAAAGGAGATATGGTATGAAAAAGATTCAGATGTTTGTGATTGGCGCAGCGGCTCTGATCTGTGCAGGAGCACTGACTGCCTGTGGAAATGACAAAAATAATACGCCAACAGAAAAGCCCGGGAATCTTAATGCAGCTACTACGGAAAATGCAGAGCATAAGACCAGCGCGCCAGATAACAGAGGAAACGCAGGAAATTCCAATGTAGACGGTATGCGTGGAGATGACGGAACGATAAAAGATGCGGCAGATGATCTGGGTAATGCTGGAAAAGATATCGTGGATGGTGTGGGCGATGCCGGAAAAGATATTGTGGACGGTGTAGGTGATGCCGGAAAGAAAATTATTGACGGCGCGGAAAATTTGGGAGACGGGATCATGAACGGCTCCAATCAGAATAAGGAGAATACAGCTGAAACTGCGGCAGACCATACAGGTGTGAATCCTTAGAAGTGAAATTCAGCCTTTTCTGACTCCAAGACCTCAGCCATAGAGATTTGCTGGATGTTCAAGGCGGACGATAGAAGCGTATGGATATACGCTGATGGCATCCAACACAGAAAACCTGGCAAATCTCATGGCTTGAGGCGTTTTGTCCGATGTACATTGATGCTGCGGATGCTTTTTTTATTTTATAGAAAATTCCTTCCTATGAAACAAAATGCTTGGCAGGATCGCACTGCGGCGGACAGGGAAGATGGCGCCGAAGTGACAAGGCCCAGGTAAAGGAGATGTCGTAAAATATTACTTCCGGTGGATTTTTGATGTGTTTTTCTCCGAAAAGATATTATTTTTCGGAGAAAAATTATGAAAAGCAGTGGTTGTGCAGAGAAAAAAGATAGGTTAGAATAGGAACAGAGGATTGCTTAGGCTTTTGTCTGAATTGATTTGATCAAAGGAAAGCAAGGAGGCGTACGGGATGCGGTTTCGGCCGTGTATTGATATACATAACGGAAAAATAAAACAGATTGTGGGAGGATCCCTGCAGGATGAGGGAGACTGGGCCAGGGAAAATTTTGTCTCTGAGAAAAACGGAGATTTTTATGCCCGGTTTTATAAGAAGGACGGGCTGCAGGGGGGACATATTATTTTGCTGAATCCGGTTACCTCCCCTTACTATGAAGCTACCAGAACCCAGGCACTGCTGGCTCTGAAAGAGGACCCAGGGAAATGGCAGGTAGGCGGCGGAATTACGCAGGAGAATGGAGCGGGTTTTTTGGAAGCAGGGGCCTCTCATGTGATTGTTACCTCCTATGTATTTCAGGGAGGAGAGATCCGCATGGAGAATCTGGAGCGGATGCGGCAGGCAGTAGGAAGAGAACATCTGGTATTGGATGTGAGCTGCCGGAAAAAGGGAGACGGATATTATATTGTGACAGATCGCTGGCAGAAATTTACCAATGTGGCTCTTACCGTGGAAGTACTTAAGGAACTGGCCTCTTACTGTGATGAGTTTCTGGTACATGGAGTGGATGTGGAGGGAAAGGCTTCTGGAGTGGATCTTCCGCTGATCAAACTGCTGGGCAGCTATTCAGGGATCCCTATCACCTATGCCGGAGGGATCGGTACCCTGGCAGATCTGGACTGTTTGGCGCAGGAGAGCCGGGGCCGGCTGGATGTAACTGTGGGGAGCGCATTGGATCTGTTTGGTGGCTCTTTACCCTACCGTGACATTTTGCGTTTTTGTGAAGAATTTACAGAAAGTTCATTGATTACTGGAGAAAATGTGATATAATAACCATATAAAACTGCAAAGGGGTTGATGATATGAAATTTACGATCAGCGGAAAAAACATCGAGGTAACAGACGGACTGAGGAGTGCTGTGACAGAAAAGCTGGGCAAGCTGGAACGTTATTTTACCCCGGATACGGATATCCTGGTTACATTGAGTGTAGAAAAGGAGCGCCAGAAGATTGAGGTTACCATTCCTGTTAAGGGAAATATTATTCGTTCTGAGCAGGTGAGCAATGATATGTACGTCTCCATTGATCTGGTGGAAGAGGTCATTGAGCGCCAGCTTCGGAAGTATAAAACAAAAATTGTGGAGAAGCATCAGGAAGGAGGAAACTTCAAAAAAGAATTCCTGGAAAAGGAAGCAGAGCCTCTTGAGGATGTGAAGATTATCCGTACCAAACATTTTGGCATTAAGCCCATGTACCCGGAGGACGCCTGCATTCAGATGGAGCTTCTTGGTCATAATTTCTTTGTATTCTGCAATGCAGAGACAGAGGAAGTGAATGTGGTCTACAAGAGAAAGGGGAATACCTATGGGCTGATTGAACCGGAATTCTGAAGCCGGAGTTTATGACGCAATGCGGTAACAGAAATAAAAAGAGCCGCTGGAAAATCCAAAAATGGAAGGATTTTCCAGCGGCATTTTCGTTTCATAAGAATTGCTTCCTATGTGGTGGTTTTAGTTTATGATTATTCGGTTACTTTTTCAACTGGAGCAGTCACTTTTACGATGGCCTGAGCGTAGCGGGTCAGAGCAGGTGCGCCGCTGTCGGTTACTTCCAGGACAATGTTAAAGTAATCGCCTTCTGTAGCGTCCGCAGGAATGGTGAAGGAAGTGGAGGAGGAGCTGTGTGCCCACACATCCAGACCGGCCAGACTAGTGCCAGAGTATTTGGACGCTTCATCGTATACAAACCAGTTGTAGGTCAGCTCATCACCGTCAGGATCAGTAGCGGAACCGTTCAACTCAATCACTTCTCCGGGAGCAGCTTCAAAGTCAAGGCATTCAGCGGTAACCTCTGGCTGATGGTTAGCATCCTCATAATTTTCGGCTACGCACCAGTCAGCGCGGGCGGCCCAGTCGTTCATGAATGCAGGGAACCAGCGATGCACGCTGTATCCTCCGCTGAGCTCTCCTGTAGTGGGATCGTATTCTTTGATCGCACTTGCAACTGCTTCGTTGGTCATGCGTCCGCCCCAGGATCCATACTCGGAATTTTCCAGACCGCGAAGTCCTACAGGAATGAGGTACATCCAGCAGGGGCTGTCTCCCTCGGAGATAAATTCATACTGTTCCACAACTCCGTCAAGAGAGTGGAGCCAGCAGTTTTCCATACTTAGAGTAGCCAGATCACCAAACTGGCTGTCAGGATTTTCGCCCTCATAGTAGGTACCGTCACCGAACAGGGGGTACTTGCCCATCATAGAGCCATGGTCAAATTTAATGTTTTCCTTCATCCATTCCGGTTTGAAGTACATTCTGTAGGGAATGGTCGCTTTCAGGGAAGTAAAATATCCGATGCCGCCGGTTACACAGTACATGCGTCTGGCATCCGGCCAGTTGACGGCAATGTAGTTTTCGTAGGCGTTGTCCTGATCGCCGAAAGAGATCAGAGATAGCTTGTCGCAGACTTTTTTGTAGACCGCATCCCATTCTTTTGTGTCCTTGTATTCTTCTTCGATGGAGAGAAGGGCACGGGCCACGGTGTTGGTGCCGCCCCAGGCCTGAACGTAAAGGGTGCGCATATCGTCGTCCAGAAGGATTTCCTTCAGGTAATCAGAGCCTTCGGTGGGTTCACGGTAATCGCCTTCAAACTCAATGTTTCCGATTTTGGTCCGCTCTGTCAGCTCTTCCGGTGAGAGGTAGCGGGAATCGTGTTTTACCAGGTTTGGATATGCTTCTGCATATTCATTGTCCAACAGGTCATAGATCCAATTCACTTCCATGGGGCGCCATTGTTTGGCATCAGCACCAGAATTATATTCCTGATCAGCGCCCATGATTTCCGAGATGGTATGCTCACCATCACCTATCCAGTGATGACAGGAAGCGGAAACCAGGATGCCCGCGATGTCAATGTCATTGGAATACAGCAGCAGGTGCAGCAGAGATGCCATATCGTCACATTCCAAATCTGTGGTGATCACTGTACGGGGACGGGTGTCTTCTGCGGATATTGTTGTTTCAATAGCTGCAGACTCTGCTTCCGTGGCAGCTTCCTCTGCAAACACAAAAGGTGCTGAGGAAAGAATCATAGCAGATGTCAAAAGTAAACTTAATGTTCTTTTTTTCATGTTCGTCTCCTTTTCTTTTTGTTTATTTTTGCTTGTTGAAAAAGTAACAAAGAATCGATAACATCATTTTAATTATTCTTGCAAAAAATTCAATGGATTTTATTGAAAAAAATTTTCTATAGATAAAATATGTATAAATTATACGAAAATATAATGTAATAACTATGCAATAGCGACAAATAAAAACTGTTGATTTGTGAAAAAAGAGAAAAAATGAATAAAATTTTATAAAATAATTTATATAAATATTTTTTGAAAGAGAGAAAATAGAAATGGATTTAAAGGAATGGGGTAGAGGGGATGGGAAATAGAAAATAAAAGAAAGA
>CABRXX010000088.1:0-8741 GCA_902475025.1 uncultured Lachnospiraceae bacterium
AGAACCCTACCAGACTGTAAAACGCACAGATAATCAAAAAACGGTTCCAGCTAAATCCTCTGCTCTTTGTCAGAAGATCTCCCAGATAGGCTTTGCCAGTTTTTTCGGTTCTCCAAGGCGCTTCAGAATCTCCTGTTCGGAAAGCCCCTCCTGCTCCATCTCCAACATAGAACTTTGGATCTCTTTTACAATATCTGCCCGCTCCAGTGCGGAAAGAGGTTTTAAATGTTTGTCTATGGCATTTAAATATTTTTCAGTTGATGTACTCATATTCTATTCTCCTTTCAAATCTGATATGGCGGCCATCAGATCCTGCCAAGCGCCCTCCATGGCAGCCACATAGTCCAGACCTTCGTTTGTTAGTTCATAATATTTTCTTGGGGGCAGTCCCTCCGCAGAATCTTTCCACTGTGCAGTCAGATATCCTTCCTTCTGCAGCCTTCGCAAAAGAGGATACACCGTGCTCTCCGTAGAAGCAATCATAGGATACTGCTGCAGATTCTGCAAAATCTGATATCCATAACAGGTCTGACGCTTCAGCATCAGGAGTATGCAATATTCCAGCGTTCCTCTGACAATCTGGGTTTTCCATTTTTCCAATTCCATCTCCTCTCACCTCCTGTTTTTCTCTATGTACATCGTACTACATAGTACTATATTTGTCAACAATATTAAAATATTGGTATTCTAAGCATCTTTACTCAAAAAGAGGCTATTGCAAAATACGAATTCCGGTGGAGTTTCGGTGTGTTTTCCCATCAGGACTTTTCATACACTCATCTTCATAGGAAAAAATTCCCTCTGAAAGAATCAATAACTCCATCCACCAGTCCTTCTGCTGTTTCTGTTCCGTACAGTGTACAAAATAGAAACAGCAGCCTTGACTGACAGATGGAGTTTCTGCTCATACGTGCAATCAGTTGCTTTCTAATTCATATTTATCATCTTACTTATAATAATCAAACTGAAGTCCATACATTTTTACAGTATCCCCGTCCTGGATACCCAGAGACTCCAGTTCTTTTAAAATACCGGTATCCTTCAGAAAATTTTGGAAGAAACGAAATCCCTTCTCTGATTCCAGATTGGTATAGCCCAGCATCTTCTCAATCTTGGGCCCTTCCACAAGAAATACATGCTCATCTTCTTCAGAGACTGTCACTGTGTAGGGTAGATTATTGTCCGCCATATGCTCTTCCGGAAAATACTCTTGTTCATAGACCACTGGAGTATCCGGCAGCCGATCCAACAATTCCCTCACATAGTAGAGTAGCTCCTTTAAACCCTGTCCGCTCACTGCCGAAATCGGAAATACCCTGATCCCCTTTGGCTCAAATTCTTCTTTCAGCTTTTGAATAGGATCTTCCCCCTCCTCATAAATAGCGTCAATCTTATTTGCCGCGATCACCTGAGGCCTTTTTTCCAGATCCGCATTGTAAGCTGCCAGCTCTGCATTGATCTTATAGACATCTTCCACCGGATCCCGGCCTTCCGTGGAAGCGGCATCTACCAGATGGATCATCACCTTGGTACGCTCAATATGGCGGAGAAATTCATGGCCCAGACCCACACCCTCAGACGCTCCTTCAATCAGGCCCGGGATATCTGCAATCACAAATCCCCGGCCTCCATCCAGATCCACTACTCCAAGGTTGGGGCTCAAAGTTGTGAAATGATAATTGGCAATCTTGGGTGTGGCATTGGTCACCCTGGAAAGCAGGGTAGATTTTCCCACATTGGGAAAGCCAACCAGGCCCACATCTGCGATCACCTTCAGTTCCAGGATCACCTCCAGTTCCTTGGCATCCTGGCCAGGCTGGGCATATTTGGGTGCCTGCATGGTGGAAGTGGCATAGTGCATATTTCCATTGCCTCCCCGGCCTCCCTTTAACACGATCTGCCGTTTATTGTCCCCGGACATATCCGCAATTACCTGACCGCTCTGCGCTTCCTTGATAATCGTACCTGCCGGAACCCGCAGCACAATATCCTCGCCGTCACTGCCATGACAGCGGCGTTTGCCGCCCTCTTCTCCGTTGGTGGCAGAAAATTTTCTTCTGTGACGGTAATCAATCAGCGTATTCAGGCCTTCATCTACCTGAAAGATCACATCACCGCCCCGGCCTCCGTCACCTCCGTCCGGACCTCCGTCGGGCACATACTTTTCTCTCCGGAAGCTTACGTGGCCGTCCCCGCCCTTTCCGGAACGGATAATAATTTTCGCTCTGTCTGCAAACATAATTTACCTCATTTCTAAAAAGAGCTTCAAACCATAACGATTTGAAGCCCCTCTGCTTTTACTTATTCTGCTGCAACCGGAACGATAGAAACCTGTTTCTTATCTCTTCCTTTTCTCTCAAATCTTACCACACCGTCAACCAGTGCAAACAAGGTATCGTCACCACCGCGGCCAACATTTACGCCGGGATGAATCTTGGTACCGCGCTGTCTGTAAAGAATGTTGCCAGCTTTTACAAACTGTCCGTCTGCTCTCTTCGCTCCCAGTCTTTTAGACTCAGAGTCACGTCCGTTCTTTGTAGAACCAACACCCTTTTTATGAGCGAAAAACTGAAGGTTCATATTTAACATGTCCTACACCTCCTTGAATAATCAATCATTGCGGAAGAGTACCTCTTCCTTCTGCTCCTGACAGCGCACTGTCAGAAACTCACTTCCGTAGTTCTGTTCCGTCATCTGAAGTCCCAGAACCAGACTTCTCAGCAGTAACTCAGCCTCCGGAGATACTGTTTCTGTTATAACCAGCTTCAAATATCCCCCATCCTCGGACTGCTCCACCTGGAATGCATCCTCCGTAAAAGCTTCCAAAGAATTTACAGTATTAAAAGTCAAAGCAGACACTGCGGCACAGATAATATCTGCACCCTCCTGTGCATATCCTGCATGTCCCTCACACAAAAAGCCCCGATACTGATGATCTGTCTCAAATATTGTCACGGAAATCATACACAATTAACCGTTGATCTTTTCAATCTTAACCTGTGTGTACTGCTGTCTGTGACCGTTTTTCTTGTGGTATCCGGTTTTTCTCTTGTACTTGTAAACGATGACTTTCTTGGCCTTATCGTTCTTTACAACTGTAGCAGTAACGGTTGCTGCTGCAACGTCTGCTCCCACTTTAAGACCGTCATTGCTTACTGCAAGCACCTGATCAAACGTAACAGTCTCACCAGCTTCTACACCAAGCTTTTCCACGTTAATGATATCGCCCTCGGCTACTTTGTACTGTTTACCACCTGTTGCAATAATTGCGTACATATGGCACCTCCTGTTTATCATTACTCGCCAGATACGGTGGCCCTGCAGGCGCATGGCTCTTAAACCTCTCTGTGCGGCATACTTATGTATGATAGCACAGTCAACTTCATCCGTCAACTGTTTTCTCAAAATTCATCTGCAGCTTTTCTCCAGTTTCAGCCTCAAAATCCCTGCTGTTTATGCAGGGAAACAATTCTTTTAGCTCCAGCTGTCTCATATTTCGCTTTATCACTCCCATTTCAAGAAAAATAGGATACAGATAACTGGCGCCAAAAGTCCCCAGCATTTTCGGCCCTTTCACTTCTTTTCCCTGGACTTGAAGTTCCAATGCTTTCCAAAAGGAGAGAATCACTGTTGCCTTTGTGATGGATTTGTCCTTTCTGTCCACAAAAATCTCATGACCCTTAATGCGATAGGTAAATTCCAGCCCTTTTAAAGTAGAAAAGGGCTGATTCTGCATCTGCACCAGGGTTTGCCACAAAAGCGCCTCCAGCCCGGGAGAAATTTCCGTCACCGTCCGCTCTCCCTGATGCTGGTTCAGCCATTGAGTCACTGCAGTTTCCATTTTTTCTTTCATTCCCCTGATACTCCCATCTCATGAATAAATCGTGTTATGAAGCTTTTCGATGGTAGCTTCCAGATCCGGTATCAAAAGCTCATTTTCCGAGCGGTACATTCCCTCATAGGGAATGCTCTGCTCTTCCAGATCATATTCCAGCCATCCCGGAATCTGGCTGATCAGCCAAACCAGCTTTGTCCCACTGATATCGTGCTCCAAATAGGAGAAAGCCTGCTTCCCCATAGAAGCAACAGAAGCCAAATCCTGCTTTCGCACCTGCTCTAGGATCGCCTTTAAAATTTTCCGCTGCCGCATAGTTCTGCCAAAATCCGAACCGCTGCCACTGTAACGGTTTCTGGCGTACCCCACTGTCTGATATCCGTCTAAATGCTGCAGTCCTGCTCCTTCAATTTTATGCAGTTCATATGGCTCTTGATCGGCCTCACACATGGTGCGGATATATCCGTTCGCCACCTTCGCCTCATCCTCTGTCAGTTCCAGATCAATTCCTCCAAAAATATCTACAATATGAATCATATCATTAAAGTCTACCATAGCATAATTATCAATCTCCACTTTGTAGGTGCTTTCAATCGTCTCCACGCACAGCTCCGGACCTCCGCTGGCGCAGGCTGCATTCAGTTTGCTCACTCCCACTCCCGGAATATCTGCATACAGATCCCGTAGAAACGAAGTGAGATAGATCCTTTCCTGCTTTGGATTTACTGTCACAAGTACCATCACATCAGAATTCCCATACCAGGACTCATCCCTGCGATCCACTCCGATCAGCAGCAGATCATAGGGGTCTTCTGCACCCAGAACTAAATTTTTTAGATTTTCTTCCAATCCCAGGGTCTGATTTTCTCCGGCGGCCTTGACCCCTCTGGCAAAAATGCAAGGGGTACAAGCCGCCAGTACAGCCGCTCTGCGCCATATAGATCTTTTTCTCACGCTACTCTTTTTATTCCACAATTCTATCTCTGCCCTTCTGTTTCATTTTTCTGTATATCAGTGCCACGTTTATCCTATCATGTACCTTTTATTTTTACAACCCGCAAACCTAAAAAAGCTCCTGCTGAAACTAAAATTGCTCTATTCCGGCCCCCTTTGATTCTTTTTTAGGATTCGAGCGTCAAAAGCCATTGTTGGTTCAGGCTAAATCCACATAAAAAAGCCGGATACAGGCTCTTTCCTAAAAAAGTTTCTGTACCCGGCCTTCTTATCTGAAAGCTGCAATTTAATCAGCGCCTCTTGCAGCCTTTTAAGATCAGCAGATGCCCTGGGCTTTCATCGCCTCTGCCACCTTCAAAAAGCCGGCAATATTGGCTCCTGCTACATAATTGCCCTCCATGCCGTACTTTTTGGATGCATCATCCAGGCTATGGAAAATATTTACCATAATAGTCTTTAATTTGTTGTCCACCTCTTCGAAACTCCAGCTAAGACGCTCAGAATTCTGGCTCATCTCCAGGGCAGAGGTGGCTACGCCGCCTGCATTGGATGCCTTGCCCGGGCAGAACAGAACGTGCTTCTGAAGGTATTCCGTAGCCTCCAGGGTAGTCGGCATATTTGCGCCCTCTGCCACTGCAAAGCAGCCGTTCTCCACAAGCATCTTAGCATCCTCCAAATGAAGCTCATTCTGCGTTGCACAGGGAAGTGCAATATCGCATTTCACAGACCATACACCTCTTCCCTCATGATACTGAGCGGAAGGTCTCTGGGCTGCATACTCTGTCAGGCGGGCACGCTTTACTTCCTTTACCTCTTTCAGAAGAGCCACATCAATTCCTTCGGGATCATAAATCCAGCCGGTGGAATCCGAACAAGTAACCGGCTTTGCCCCAAGCTGCCATGCCTTCTCAATGGCGTAAATTGCCACATTTCCGGCTCCGGACACAGCCACCGTCTTATCCTTCAGCTCTTTTCCGTTACACTTTAACATCTCCTCCGTCAGATATAGAAGACCATAGCCGGTAGCCTGCGTTCTGGCAAGAGAACCTCCGTAAGTCAGGCCCTTTCCTGTGAGGACTCCTTCATATACATTGCGAATCCTTTTATACTGTCCGAACAAATAACCGATCTCCCGACCGCCTACGCCAATATCTCCTGCCGGAACGTCCGTATCTGCTCCAATATGCTTGCAAAGCTCTGTCATAAAGCTTTGACAAAATGCCATCACTTCCCGGTCTGATTTTCCTTTGGGATCAAAATCAGAGCCGCCCTTGCCGCCGCCGATTGGCAATCCGGTGAGGGAATTTTTGAAAATCTGTTCAAAGCCCAGGAATTTGATGATTCCCAGATTCACAGATGGATGAAAACGGAGGCCGCCCTTATAGGGTCCAATCGCACTGTTGAACTGTACTCGGAAACCATTGTTTACCTGCACCTGTCCCTGATCATCTACCCAGGGAACACGGAACATGATAATACGCTCTGGAGTAACCAGCCGCTCCAGCAGTGCGTCTCTGCGATATTCCTCTTCATTTGCTTCAATCACTACCCGCAGGGACTCTAATACCTCTTTGACCGCCTGATGGAATTCGGGCTGCGCCGGATTCTTCTCAACTACTGCTGCAAGAACTTCATCTACATATGACATATTTTTTCCTCCTCTTATGCAGTACAGTTAAAACTACATCGGACTTATTATAATAAACTTTTGTTCCAGATGCAATATGCAATAAAAATTCTTTTATATATTTTTTCATAAAAAATAAGGTTTTTTATGAATAATCACTAAATTTTTCTTTTTCAAAATTCCAAGACCTCCAATAGGAAATCACTCCAACTATTGGCGCAGCGCTAAAATGCAGAGAATTTCCGGCACTGCCTTCTCCGAAAATCCTCTGCATCTTTCCTATGTCTGCTATTTACATCTTTCCCCTTCAAATCGTTTGAACCGGGAACTGCTTTTAAGCCAGTGTTCTTGCCGCTGCCTCTACCACATGACCCACCAAAACAGAAGTAGTCACACTGCCAACACCGCCAGGAACAGGAGTGATCGCTTCCACGATGGGTTCAACAGCTGCGTAATCCACATCACCGCAAAGCTTGCCCTCCGCGTTCATATTAATACCCACATCAATAATCACCTGACCCGGTTTTACATACTCAGCACCTACCACACCGGCACGGCCGGCTGCTACAATAATGATATCTGCTTCTCTGGCCACAGAAGGCATATCCACGGTTCTGGTATGGCAAACCGTAACCGTAGCATTTTTCTTGATCAGCATCATTGCCGCCGGTTTTCCAACAACAAGAGAGCGACCGATCACCACTGCCTTTTTACCGGTACAATCGATTCCATAATGATCCAGAATCTCCATACATGCCTGAGGTGTACAGGGCGGGAATCCAACTTTCTTTCCAGTAAAGACGCCGGACATAGAGCCATCGGTCATACAGTCCACATCCTTTGCCGGATCCAATGCATTTTCGATCACTGCCTGATCCAGATGCTTGGGCAGCGGACGGAACAGAAGAACGCCATGGATGTGGTTGTCTTTATTTACCTTGTCGATCACTGCCAGCAGTTCTTCCTGAGATACATCCTCCGGAAGCAAAATCTTCTCACAGGCTACCCCTAATGTCTCGCAGCGCTTTGTAGCTCCTCTCTCGTAGGAAATATCACTGGGATTTTCACCTACCCGGATAATTCCCAGTGTAGGATTCACTCCCTTTGCCTGAAGCTCTGCTACCTGAGCTTTGATTCTCTCGTTCAAAGAGGCGGTTACTTCTTTGCCAAGTAATTGTTTTGCCATTGTTAAATTCTCCTTTTGTAAGTATTAATCAGCCTTTCAGTCTTGCAAGAACACTGTCGAAAATCTCATCTGCCATGGGCGGATATTTCTCCAGCATTGCATCCGCTTTTGCGTTTAACTGGGCAGCATATTCCTTGTCTGCCATGGATTTTGTGTTAATATACACATTCAGGCTGGCGCCTTTTAAGGCAGCCTTGCAGAAAGCTGCTCCTACGCCGGCATCGCTGATGGCTAGAGCAGAACCTTTGGCAGCAAACTCCTTGATCAGTTCGATGGCTTCACAGCATTTCTCCATAATCTCCATGGGCACAGAGCAGGCATCCTTCAGAACGATCTCCATCACTCTTGCTTTCTCTGCCTTCTCCTCCTCCGTCTCTCTGGGCATTCCGTATGCTTTCGCCAGAGGCTCAAATACCTCTGCATCTCTTTCTACCAGAGCCAGAAGCTCTTTCTGCAGAACATCGCACTTCGCCTTCAGTTCATACATCTCAGCTTCCACATCTGTATACTTTTTCTTTCCTACGGTGAGGCTTCCCACCATATTTCCCAGTGCAGTGCCAACAGCACCCACTAAAGCGGATGCGCCGCCGCCGCCGGGAACCGGTGCCTTGGAAGCCAGGACTTCTACAAATTCATTGCATGGTACAGTTGAAAATCCCATTGGTCTTTACCTCCGTGTTTATTTATGGTTATACATCAGTATATCCGTCCGTCTCCACTGACAGGATAGAGTTTTTATTTCTCCCGGACAGTCTTATCCTTCTCTTTTAGAATAAACCGGAAATCTTTCCAGTCTCGTCTACATCGATCCGCTCTGCAGCCGGTACTTTGGGCAGACCAGGCATGGTCATAATCTCTCCGGTAAGGGCTACGATAAAGCCTGCGCCTGCGGAGATCTTCAGGTTCCGCACAGTAACCTCAAAGTCTGTAGGTGCTCCCAACTTGGTCTGGTCATCTGTTAAGGAATACTGGGTCTTTGCCACACAGATGGGGCAGTTTCCGTATCCCAAAGCTTCCAGCTCTTTTGCCTGCTTCTGAGCATTGGCCGTCAGAACCACTTTCTTGCCGCCGTAGATCTTCTGTACGATCTGGTTCAGTTTATCCTCAATGCTTCCTTCCAGCTCATAGCTGTAGGAGAA
>CABRXX010000089.1:0-8725 GCA_902475025.1 uncultured Lachnospiraceae bacterium
CGATCAAACATCGTTGGAGGAAATTATTGCTTCCGCGCAAAAAAAGGCAGAGACAGCCAATGCAGAAAATAATGCCGAGGCATTGGAAAAACTGAAACAAAGAATTCAGGAAGCAAAGGATCTGATTTCAGAAAATGCATCGGAGGAGAAGTTCGGAATTGCGTATTTAAATTTAATACTGGCAATAAATGAAATAGAGTAAATAAAGCAGCAGAGACGGAAA
Organism: uncultured Lachnospiraceae bacterium; assembly: GCA_902475025.1. Taxonomy (GTDB): domain Bacteria; phylum Bacillota; class Clostridia; order Lachnospirales; family Lachnospiraceae; genus Merdiplasma. Next base: position 224 of record CABRXX010000089.1, read on the forward strand.
AGGCTGCTTAGAGAAGTGGCCTTTTGCCCGGATGAAAAAACGCAATGATCCAATGGAACGAAAGAGCTGCACTCGTTCCGATGCGCCAAACATTCCAATGAGCCTTTTATAAAAAAAGAAGTCTGTGAACAGACTTCTTTTTTAAGTTTCAAAACTGGAAGGATTATATAGTTACATTTTTATCCAGCATTTCCTGCATGATTTTCTGAACGTATTTACCGATAAATTTCTTTTCCTCTTTTGAAAGCTGATTCGGATAGATGGGAGCTCCGTATTCGATGATCACATGAGCGGAGCGGATCCAGGGTTTGTGATCTTCAAAAATCTGGGAGGAATGGCTGATGGCCATGGGGATGATGGGACAGCCGGTTTTGGTGGCGATCTTAAAGGTGCCTTCATGGAATGGCTGCATCTTAGTCTCGTCCGGATCCTTTCCTCTGGTTCCCTCCGGGAATACGGTGATGGATACACCTGCCTTGATGTAGTCGATGGCAGTCAGGATGATCTTTAAGCCCTCTTTGATATCCTCCCGATCCAGAAACAGGCAGTGGAGGCCTTTCATCCACAGATTGAGGATAGGAACCTTTTCCATCTCCTTTTTGGCAATGTAGCCGGTGTAAGAAGGACAGCGGGCGTAGGTTAAGGGGGTGTCAAACAGGCTGCGGTGGTTTCCAATGTAAAGCACCGGCTGATCTTTGGGAATGTTTTCCTCGCCGATCACAGTGACTTTGGTACCGCAAAGCCAGGTGATCACACGGAAGATCCATTGCACCATGCGAAGACGGATGATTTCGCTGCGTCTGGGGCTGGATTTTTCCATGATCCATAAAAGCAACAGCACCGGAAGTGTGAGGAGCAGAAACAGAACAATGGCAGAAGCAGCCAGAATTAATCGAAACATAAAAAGTCCTCCTTACCGATTATAAAGTTTTGTAGTCTGAAGCAGCCATTCCTGCCGCTCCTTGGTCAGATCCTGCTGAGTGTATCGGAAAGACCAGTTGGCGGCAGCCACTCCAGGAGTGTTCATACGGCTCTCACTTCCCATCAGAAGCAGATCCTGGATGGGGAAGATGGCATATTTGGCAATGGAGCCAAAGCAGAAACGGATAAAGTCCAGTCCCACCATATTTCCGTCGGTATTTCCGTAGCGGCGGATCCGGTCTTTGACGATCTCAGGCTGCTTCGCATACCACCCCATGGTAGTATCATTGTCATGAGTTCCGGTGTAGCAAATGCAGTTGGCAGTGGTAAAAAAGTGGGGAATATAATTGTGATCTTCCATATTTTCAAAGCCAAACTGCAAAACCTTCATACCGGGGAACTGGAACATATCCCGAAGCTGTTCCACTTCCGGAGTGATGATACCCAGATCTTCTGCAAAAATGGGCAGATCCTTCCCAAGCGCTTTTTGGATGGCCAAAAATAGATCTTCACAGGGACCCTTTTCCCAGGTTCCGTTGATAGCGGTTTCTTCATCGGCAGGTACAGCCCAGTAGGCTTCAAACCCACGGAAATGATCAATGCGCAGATAGTCTACCAGGGTGAGCTGATGACGGATCCGATCAATCCACCATTGATAGCCGGTATCTTTGTGATAATCCCAGTCATAAAGGGGATTTCCCCAAAGCTGTCCGGTGGCACTGAAATAATCGGGGGGAACGCCGGCAATGCTGGTTGGGTAGCCCTTGGTATCCAGCTGAAACAGTTTCTTGTTGGCCCATACATCGCAGCTGTCCAAAGCTACAAAGATGGGGATATCCCCGATGATTTCCACCTGATGGTCATGAGCGTATGCACGCAGTTCCATCCACTGGCGGGCAAACATAAACTGAAGAAACTGATAATATTGAATGGTGTCTGCCAGCTTTTCTTTCCACAAGGCTTTGCCGGCGGCAGAGGGGGACTTGATCTCATCCTCCCATTCCAGCCAGCAGCGGCCTTCGTGGTAATCTTTTACGGCCATAAACAGGGTATAATCCTCCAGCCAGCTGCTCTCATTCTGACAGAAAGCTTCAAACTCTTCCAGAAGCGTTTTGTCCGGAGTGTGGTGAAAGGTCTCAAAGGCAATTTGAAACAGTCTGGTTTTGTAGGTGATCACAGCACCGTAGTCAGTCTTTCTGGGATTCCACTCCGGCATATCCTGACAGTCCTGCGCAGTGAGCAGCTTCAGGTCAATGAGCTTTTTCGGGCTGATCAGCAGAGGCTGGCCTGCAAAGGCAGAGAAGCCCTGGTAGGGGGAATCACCGAAACCTGTGGGGCCTAGAGGAAGCACCTGCCATAGATGCTGACCGGAGGCTTCCAAAAAATCAATAAAATCGTAAGCACCCTGTCCTAGATCTCCGATGCCGTAAGGGGAAGGGAAAGAGGTGGGATGCACCAGAATGCCGGAAAGTCGTTCAGGTACCTTTTTTGCCGGTTTTTCCTGAATATTTTTTGGGGTTTCTGTATGGATATTCATAATTATTCCATCCTTATCTTTAGAAAATAGAAGAGAGAGAACGATTGGTTCTGTCTGGAACTTTCTCTCTCCCATGCAATTATATCCAATTGGTTAAGGAATGGCAAGGATTAAATCCCAGGGTAGACAAGTTTCAAAAAAGTGATTATAATTCATACCAGGATAGAAAAGAAGTGCATTGCATGATGGCAGGAGAAAATCCTTCAAAATGCTGTATGCAGGACAGAAGAAGAGAATAAAATCAGGAGGAAACTTATGAAATTCAGGATGTATCATGAAAACTATAATGTTGCAGATTTGGATCGCTCCCTGGCCTTTTATAAGGAAGCGTTGGGTCTGAAGGAACAAAGAAGGATTACTGCCCCTGACGGCTCCTTTATCATTGTCTATGTTGGAAATGATACCACGGATTTTCAGCTGGAGCTGACCTGGCTGAAGGATCATCCGACAGCCTACGATCTGGGAGAGTGCGAATTTCATCTGGCATTTCACACAGATGATTATGAGGCAGCCTACCAGAAGCACAAAGAGATGGGCTGCATCTGCTTTGAAAACCCGCAGATGGGGATCTATTTTATCACTGACCCGGACGGCTACTGGCTTGAGATCGTTCCGGAGAAACAGTAAGAAGGCTGGCTGAATTGGGAAGCCCGTTTGCTTCCTGTATTTTAGACAGTGAGCAGTAAGCAGGCGGAGCTGGCCGTTTGGGCGGGTGTTTTAGAAGGGAGACGGAAGAATGAAAAAGACAAAGATAATCTGCACCATGGGTCCTAATTCTGACAATCGGGAGATTATGAAGGCTCTGGTTGAAAACGGAATGGACGTGGCCCGGTTTAATTTTTCTCATGGAAGCTATGAGGAGCAGAAAGCCAGGATGGATCTTTTAAAGAGTGTCCGGGCTGAATTGAAAAAGCCGGTGGCCATCCTGCTGGATACCAAGGGACCGGAAATCCGCACCGGGTGTCTGGAAGGGGGGAAAAAGGTTACCCTGAAGGAGGGACAGACTTTTACGCTCACCACCAGAGAGCTGGAGGGAAATGCTCAGATCTGTACGCAGACCTACCAGGATCTTCCCAGGGATCTGGTTCCAGGAAACCGGGTGCTCATTGATGACGGTCTGATTGAGATGACGGTCGTCGAGGTGACAGATACAGATGTGATCTGCCGGGTGGACAATGGAGGAGAACTGGGGGAGCGCAAGGGAATCAACCTGCCCAATGTAGTGATCCATCTGCCTGCCATCACGGAGAAGGATCGTCAGGATATTCTCTTTGGCATTGAGCAGGACATTGATTTTATCGCGGCTTCCTTTGTGCGGAACGCAAAGGCCATCAAAGAGATCAAGAAAATACTGAAGGAACACGATGCGGAGCACATTGATGTGATCGCCAAGGTGGAAAATGCAGAAGGGCTGGAGCATATTGATGAGATTATCCGGTATGCGGACGGAGCCATGGTGGCCAGAGGGGATATGGGCGTGGAGATCCCTGCCTATGAGGTTCCCTATTATCAGAAGCTGATCATTGATAAGTGCAATTCCCAGTACAAGCCGGTGATCGTAGCCACTCAGATGCTGGATTCTATGATCCGCAATCCCAGGCCCACCAGGGCAGAGGTAACGGATGTGGCCAATGCGATCAATCAGAGCACAGATGCCATTATGCTTTCCGGAGAGACTGCCATGGGAAAATACCCGGTGGAAGCATTAAAGACAATGGTCAAGATTGCAGAGTATACAGAGAGCAAACTCAAATATGAGATTCCCGATTATGAGATGTTAAAAGGAGCCAGCGTTTCCAGCGCTGTGGGAGTAGCAGCGGTGCAGACCGCCTCCCATGTCCATGCCAAGTGCATTGTTACCCCCACCATGTCCGGCCAGACAGCCAGATTGGTGTCCAACATCCGCCCCAAAGCGCCCATTTACGCGGTGACGCCCAATGAGCGGGCTCAGAGGAAAATGATGATCGACTGGGGAGTAAAGCCTCTTCGGGGTTACCAGGAGGATTCTACAGAGAACATTATCTCTCATGCCATGTATGTGGTGAAGCGGGAAAAGCTGGTGGAATCCGGAGATATGGTGGTGTTCACAGCAGGAGATCCCTCCACGAACTTGGTTCGGGGAAAGGGTAACATGACCAATATGCTTCATGTGATGGAGGCAAAATAAGAAGAAAAATAGTATGAAAAATAAGTAGAAATAAGGAACAGGAAATCCATAGAATAGAGCGCTTTTGGGACTTAAGGAAAATTTAATAATTTTTTACGGGTGTTCTTAAACTGCCTCTGCTAGACTAAAGAAAGAAACTGTGTGGTCCGGCGGGGGCAGTTTGCTTTATGGGGATGATGCAAACCATCTTTGGCGGTACCCTTTCGGGTGTTTTTTCTGAAAACGAATCTGTTTTTTGAAAAAGCACACCGAAAATCCACCGGGATTAGTATTTTGCAGCATCCCCATAAAAAATATAAGAAAAGCGCGGATTCCAGGAGGAGAGCAGAAAATAATTTTGCAGATACAAGGGGGAGCAAGATGTATAATATTTTAGTTTGTGACGATGAAAAAGAGATTGTTGATGCAGTGGAGATCTATCTGATGCAGGAAGGATATCAGGTGTTCAAAGCCTATGACGGCAAACAGGCTCTGGAACTGATGAAGAAGGAGAAGATCCATCTTTTGATTCTGGATTTGATGATGCCGGAGATGGACGGTATCCACGCCACTTTGAAGATCCGCGAGGAGAGCAGCATTCCCATTATCATTCTGTCAGCCAAATCTCAGGACAGCGATAAGATTTTGGGACTGAATATCGGGGCGGACGATTATGTGACAAAGCCCTTCAATCCTTTGGAGTTGGTGGCCAGGGTAAAATCTCAGCTCCGTCGGTATACCACTCTTGGCACCATTCAGGAGGCCAGGGAGGAGGAGCACGTTTACCGCACCGGAGGGCTGATGGTAAATGATGAACGCAAGGAAGTGACTGTGGATGGGGAGCCGGTTAAGCTCACCAGGATTGAGTACAATATCCTGCTGCTGCTGATCATGAATAAGGGAAAGGTGTTCTCTATTGACCAGATCTATGAGCAGATCTGGAAGGAGGAGGCTTTCTGCGCAGACAATACCGTGACCGTCCACATCCGTCACATCCGGGAAAAGATTGAGATTGATCCCAAGAATCCCAGGTATCTGAAGGTAATGTGGGGGATTGGGTATAAGATTGAGAATATTTCATAACCTTCCGGAGATTGGGACGTATTTTACAGAAGGGAAACAAGGAGCACCGATTTATGAAGAATATCAAACAGATCTGGTACAGAACCGGCTTTAAATGGTTTAATTGGATCCTTCAGGGAGTTTTGCTGAGTATTCTGCTGCTGTGCCTTTCCAATGGTTTTTATTGGATGGAAGGAAGTTTCAGCCTGTCAGAGCTGGGAAAGAGTTTTGAGGAAACTTCTGTGTTTTTTCAGCAGGTAGAGCAGACTGTGCGCCAGAAAATTGAAAGTGATGAGAACCGGGAGCTTTTTGAGGTGGGGGGAGTGTATGATGAGAATCAGGAGGTGGATATTCGTCAGTACGCTTCCGGGACAAGGGATCCTGCCAGTTTGAACCTGAATTTGACTTACCGGATCAAAGATCTGATGGATTTTTATCAAAACGGGCTGTCTCAGATGGAAGAAGTTATTCAGGATCTTATGGATTCTCAGAAGTCGGATTATGAGATTGGCGGACAGCTTTTTTCACAGTCCGCTGATCTGGAGACGGTGATGCCAGTGTCTGGGAGCAGTCTTGCGGATTATGCAAGGATGAATGTGACGCCCCCTCTGGCGCTGCTGGAATATTATCAGATGCTCTGTATTACCAGCAGAGATATTTTCAGGAGATATCAGGAGTACACCGCTGCCCTGGAGTATCCGGTGGGTGAGGAGAACAGCGAGGCTCCCAGCAATATAGGGTATTATGTGGAGAACACTGCCACCAGACAGCGGTACACCAACCTGGGGGTGAAAAGTTTTTCGGCAGCTCAGCGGATGGTGGAAAACCGGGAAGATTTGTCCTTTCTCTATGAGGGCGAGCGCAGGTTCAATATCATGGTGGCCAATTCGGAATATGTGATGAACGAGGAGGCTTCCGACTGGTTTATCGGTGCCCGGTTTCTGGGCACAGGGGAAAAAGTGCTGATTGCAGTAGATTTGTCCTATCCGATTGGAGACGGACTTCAGGATCTGCACCGGGCCTTTGAAAAGAGGGAGCCGATTTTAGTAGCCAGCCTGATTATCGGGATTTGCTGTATTCTGCTGCTGATTTTTCTGATAGTAACAGCCATTGCCACCACCGGAAGGAAGGGACCGGATAAAGAGGCGCTGCTTAGCGGGTTTGACCGGATTCCCACTGAGATTTCCGTGGGCTTGAGCCTGATTGGTGGGATCATTTTGTATTTTGCGGCAGACTGGCTGGATGGACAGCTGGGACTTTCCTATTACGCAGGACTGTATACAGGGCTGAATATCCGTCTGCTGATTCTTGTGGCAGAATACTGGATCTTTCTGGCATGTTTCTTAAGTCTGGTGAGGCGGAACAAGGCCCAGACGCTGTGGAGCAACAGCGTCTGCTATGCAGTGATTTTAGGATGTCGGCAGGTGTACAGTGCCAGGAGGAATTCGAAGCGTCTGGTGCTCGGGTATATTATTTTCTTTGCATTAAATATTTTCTTTCTGGGATTTTTCGGTTTTGCCGGCGTGGTGATGGCAGTAGTCATTGATATGGCGGTGTTGCTGTATCTGATGCGCAGCGAGGTGGGCAAGCAGAGCGTCTGGGAAGGGCTGAACCAGCTGTCTCAGGGCGAGTTAAGCTATAAGATCGACACCAGACTTCTGACCGGAGAGAGCTTGGCGATGGCTCAGGCGGTGAATGAGATGGGAGACGGTCTTCAGAGTGCTGTGGATTCTATGCTGAAAAATGAGCGGCTCAAAGCAGAGCTGATCACCAATGTATCCCACGATATCAAGACACCCCTTACTTCTATCATTAATTATGTGGATCTGTTAAAGCGGGAAGAGCTGAACAATCCAAAAGCTTCCGAATATCTGAAAGTGCTGGAACAGAAATCTCAGAGACTCCGGCAATTGACGGAGGATCTGATCGAAGCCAGCAAGATCAGCACCGGAAATATTGAACTTCACCCTCAGAAGCTGAATCTTTCCCAGATGCTGCAGCAGGCTTACGGAGAGTTTGCAGAGCGTCTGGAAGAACGGAAACTGGAGGCAGTCCTTAAGCTGGAGAAGGAACCGCTGCTGGTGGAGGCAGACGGGCGGCAGCTTTGGCGAATCTTTGAAAACCTTCTGGGAAATATTGTAAAGTATGCTCAGGAGGATACGAAGGTTGTGCTGGAACTGAAAAAGACAGATCAGGCGGCAGAGATCATTTTTCAGAATACATCCGGACAAAGGATACAGGTCAGCGCTCAGGATCTTCAGGAGCGGTTTGTACGGGGAGATTTAAGCCGCAATACAGAGGGCAGCGGTCTTGGGCTTTCCATTGCCAAGAGTCTTACGGAGATGATGAAGGGCAGATTTGAGGTGACGCTGGAAGGTGATTCCTTCCAGGCAAAACTTCAGTTTCCTCTGGCAGAAGTTCCTGAACTATAAAAAAACTGTGAATTCTGTTCTATGATTGTTGACACAAATCTGGATTGGGGGTACCATACTTTCTATAATGCCCTGAAGAAAGGTGGATTTATTCATGAAGGAACGGTTTATGAGGTTTATGTCCGGCAGATATGGGACAGATGATTTTTCAAAATTTATTTTGGGGGCCTCCCTGGTTTTGATGGTTTTGAATCTGTTTCTGAGGTTCCGATTTTTGAATACCGTGATTTTGCTTCTGCTGGTCTATGTGTATTTCAGGATGTTTTCCAAAAATATCCAGAAGCGGTACCAGGAGAATGCCAAATACCTGCAGGCCAAGGAGCGGGTGGCATCTGTATTTCAGAAGGAGAAGCGGATTGCCCAGGATCGGAAAACCCATCATATTTACAAGTGTCCCAACTGTA
>CABRXX010000090.1:0-8504 GCA_902475025.1 uncultured Lachnospiraceae bacterium
CATTGATTCTGGTATTCTTTATGCTGTTTTTTCTCATGCTATCACTCCTTCATGGTTTTGTGCTGCCATTATTATCTGGGCACTTCCACCATAATATACGCTTCGATCTGATCTTCTTCCTTCACATCATTGAATTTTTCAAAGACAAGACCGCACTCATAACCAGCTTTTACTTCCTTTACATCATCCTTAAACCGCTTCAGGGAAGCCAGGGCGCCCTCAAAGATCTTCTCACCCTCTCTGGTGATGCGCACCGAACAGCCTCTCTGGAACACACCATCCAATACATAGGAACCTGCAATCGTTCCCACACCGGAGGCCTTGAAGGTCTGACGCACCTCTGCGTGGCCGATTACCTTCTCCTCAAAGATGGGATCCAGCATCCCCTTCATGGCTGCCTCTACATCGGCAATGGCATCGTAGATGACCCGATAGAGACGCACATCTACGCCCTCTCTGTCAGCCGTGGCCTTTGCCATGGCATCAGGACGCACATTGAAGCCGATGATGATGGCATTGGACGCAGAAGCTAAGATCACATCCGATTCGTTGATAGCGCCTACGCCTCCATGGATAATCTTTACCACAACCTCCTCATTGGAAAGCTTTAAGAGACTCTGCTTTACTGCCTCCACAGAACCCTGCACATCTGCCTTCACAATCAGGTTCAGCTCCTTTAAGTTACCAGCCTGAATCTGGGAGAACAGATCATCCAGAGACATCTTTGCCTTGGTATCCTCCAGAAGCCGTTCTCTTCCTTCACTGATAAAGGTTTCTGCAAAACTTCTGGCCTCTTTCTCCGTCTCCGGTGACAGGAAGATTTCCCCTGCTCCCGGCACATCGGAGAAGCCTAAAATCTCCACCGGTGTAGAAGGACCAGCCTCTTTTACTTTTCTGCCCTTATCGTCCATCATAGCTCGGATTCTGCCGTAACAGGGGCCTGCACAGATGGGATCCCCTACGTGGAGCACGCCCTTTTGCACCAGTACAGTAGCCACAGAACCTCTGCCTTTATCCAGCTGAGCCTCAATTACCAGACCTCTTGCCCGTCTCTTGGGATTTGCTTTCAGCTCCAGCACCTCTGCAGTAAGCAGTACCATCTCCAGAAGAGTATCGATTCCTTCATGAGTATGGGCAGACACAGGAACAAAGATGGTGCTTCCACCCCAATCTTCCGGAATCAGCTCATACTCTGTCAGCTCCTGTTTCACCCGTTCCACGTTTGCACTGGGCTTATCGATCTTGTTGATGGCTACAATGATCTCAATACCCGCAGCCTTTGCATGGTTAATGGCCTCCACAGTCTGAGGCATCACGCCGTCGTCTGCTGCTACCACTAAAATAGCAATATCTGTGGAATTGGCTCCCCGCATACGCATGGCGGTGAATGCCTCATGTCCCGGAGTATCCAGGAAAGTAATCTTCTCCCCATTGCAGGTCACCACAGACGCACCGATGTGCTGAGTGATACCGCCTGCCTCTCGATCGATGACATGGGTATTCCGGATGGCATCCAGCAGAGAAGTCTTACCGTGGTCAACATGGCCCATCACACACACAACGGGCGGGCGGGACACTAAAGTTTCCGGTGCATCTTCTTCCTCTTTCAGAAGCTCCTCCAGCACATCCACCTTTTCTTCCTTTTCACAGATGCAGTTAAATTCCAGAGCGATCTCCTCCGCAGTATCAAAATCGATCTCCTGATTTACAGTCACCATAGTTCCCTGAAGGAACAGTTTCTTTACAATAGCTGCCGGCTGGACCTTCATCTTGTCTGCCAGCTCCTTGATGGTGAGAGATTCCGGAATGATAATATTCTTAATCGTCTCTTCCTTTTCTGCCGGTTTCTGCTGCGGCTTTGCAGGCTTGGACTGGGTTTTGTTTCTTCCGTTGTTTTTCTGATTCTGGTAGCTGCCCCGCTGCTCCATTCTGTCTAACTTATCGCCCTTACCCTGCTTTTCATTTCTTCTGTCATTTCTGGTTCCCCGCTCATTGCGCACTCTTCCCTCTTTCTCAAGAGGCTTGGTTTCCATGGGAGCCTTGGGAATACTGGGCATTCTTCCGCCGCCGGAGGAACGATCATTTCGCTGACCCTGGAATCTTCCGCCCTCCCGGTTTCCTTCATATCTTCCGCCGGAAGAACGATTGTCGCGGCCCTCTGACTGTCTGTTTCCAGAGAAGCCCTGACCCCTGGACTGACCGTTGCGGTCATTATGCTGATTCCGGTTATTCTGGAAGCGATCCCCCTGAGTTCTTCCTCCGCGGCTGTCATTTTGACCTCCTCTTCCCTGAGAACGGTTCTCACTATTTTGAGGTCTTGCATTGCCTGCTGTCGGAGTACTCTGTCTGGGCGTATTCTCCTGGGCTTTTACTGTCTGAACTTTTCCAGTCTCCCCAGCGTTTCTGGATACAGAGGCTCCCGCCTCAGAGACAGCCTTTGCTGTGCCTGTTCCCGTATGCTCTGCCGCTGTCTGGGGCTTTGAGCCAGATACCGGAGAAGCTGCTGTCTTCACTTCCTGGGCAGCCATTGAGGCAGTCTTTCCTTCCGAAGATGCAGAAGCGCTCCTACCGGCTGCTGGCATTCCCTGAGGCTTTGATCCTGCAGTGCCAGATACCGGATTGCTCTGGGGTTTCGATCCTGTCGGTCTGGTCCCATTTCCTGCCGGACGCTGACGTCCCGGACGCTGTCCCGGGCGAACCATACCAGTTTTACTGTTCTGAGGACGAAATACCTGGATAATATTTTTCTTTTTCGGTTTTACTTCTTCTCCAGTTCCTTCTGTTTTCTTTTCATTTATATTTTCCGGTTCTTTTGTCATAGTCTTTTTCACAAATTTCCTTTTTATTTTCTCATAGTTTTCGTCTTCCACGTTGCTCATATGGCTGGTCACATGAACCCCTATTTCCGACAAAGTTTCCATAATTTCCTTGTTTTCCCTGCCCAGCTCTTTTGCTATTTCATGTACTCTTTTTCCCATACCTAAGACCTCCGCTCATCCAAATTTTCAAGCTGTTTTCCAAGCGCTTTGGCAAAACCTGCGTCGTTTACAGCCAATGATGCCCGAAATTCCTGCCCGATGCATGCACCCAGTTCCTCCTTGCTTCCATAGAAAAAAATGGGAACCTGATAATAGTCACACATATTTTGGAACTTCTTCCTTGTATTTTCAGACGCTTCCCGGGAAACCAGAACCAGGTATGCCTTTCCTGATTTTACGGCGGACTCAGTGGAAAACTCGCCGCTGACAACTCTGCCGGCTTTCTTTGCCAGGCCAAGCAGCGACAATATTTTATTTCCCTTCAATCACATCAATCTCCTTTTCCAGGTTTTCATACGTTTCCCTTGGAATAGACACTTTCAGAGCCCGCTCCAGGGCTTTTGACTTCACTGCCTTCAAAAAGCACTCTTTGGAATAACACAGATAGGCGCCTCTGCCATTTTTCCGTCCTGTGGTATCAAGAACCACCTGTCCTTCCTCTGTTCGCAAAACCCGAAGCAGCTCTTTTTTGCCTTTCATTTCCTGACACCCCACACACTTGCGCATGGGGATTTTTTTTACCTGACCCATAAGCTGTCCTTACTCCTGTTCGTCCAGGAATGCATCGTCTGCCAGATCCTCATAATCATCCCGATGCTCCTCATACAGCTCATTCTCTACGTCATACCTGTTTTCAGCAGTCTCATAGTCTGCACCGTTTTGAGGGTATTTCTCCTGATCAGAGGTGCTTTCCTGCTCCTCATAGTCATCTCCGTAGTATTCTTCGTCCTCATAGTAATCTTCTTCATATTCCAGAAGATCTCCAGACTCTCTTGCCTGGGTTTCGCTTTTGATATCAATCTTAAATCCCGTAAGGCGGGCAGCCAGTCTGGCGTTCTGCCCTTCTTTTCCGATGGCCAGGGACAACTGATAATCCGGAACCACTACCTTGGCTGTCTTCTCATCGTCATCTGCCATCACATAGATCACCTTGGCAGGGCTTAGAGCATTTTCAATAAGCAAAGCCGGATTTTCATCCCAGTTGATGATATCAATCTTCTCCCCTCCCAGCTCTGCCACTACAGAATTCACTCTGGCGCCGTTCATTCCAACGCAGGCACCTACCGGATCCACATCCGGATTGTTGGAGTACACTGCCATCTTGCTTCGGCTTCCTGCTTCTCTGGCAATGCTTTTAATCTCTACCGTGCCGTCCCGCACCTCTGTCACCTCATTCTCAAAGAGACGCTTTACCAGCTCCGGGTGCGTTCTGGAAACCAAAATTCTGGGACCTTTGGGAGTATCTTTTACCTCCATCACATAAACCTTGATCCTCTGGGTGGGATAGAAAGCCTCACCACGGATCATCTCATTTTCATTGAGCATAGCATCCACTTTGCCCAGGTTCACGCTTACATTCTTGCCCACATAACGCTGAACGATTCCTGTAACCACATCCTTCTCTTTTTCATAATACTGATTGTACAGGGATTTTCGCTCTTCCTCGCGGATTTTCTGCAAAATCACGTTCTTGGCGTTCTGGGTTGCGATTCTTCCAAATTCCTTTGATTTAATGTCCACCCGGACAATATCTCCCAGCTCATACTTTTCATCTTTCATCTTGGCATTGGAAAGGCTGATCTGACTCAGCTCGTCTTCCACCTGTTCCACTACAGTCTTTTCCGCATAAATCTCAAAATCGCAGGTCTGCGGATCAATGTTTACCACCACATTGGTGACCTCATTTTTACCATAATGGTTCTTGCAGGCCTGGAAAAGGGACTGACGTATTGCCTCCATCAATGTTTCTTTGCTGATATTCTTCTCCTTCTCCAGAATATTTAATGCCTCGAACAGTTCATTATTCATTTTTTAAATTCCTCCTTAAAAATCAAGCGCAAGACGCACAAGAGCGATATTGTCTCTCGCAAAATTCATGATTTCGTTATCTTCCAGTTCGACAGTGAGGGTGTTCTTGTCATAATCCTTTAAAATCCCCACAAATTCTTTTTCATGGTCAATGGGGCGAAACAGACGGATCTCCACTTCCTCCCCAATACTTCTGGCAAAATCCTTCTCCTTTTTCAGGGGTCTTCCCAACCCCGGGGAACTGACCTCCAGGATGTAAGCTTCCTCAATAAAATCATTTTCATCCAACAGATCACTGAGACGGCGGCTCACTGCCTCACAGTCATCCACGGTAATGCCGCCCGGCTTGTCAATATAAGCCCTTAAGTACCAGCTGCTGCCTTCCTTTACATATTCTACATCCACCAGTTCAAACTGATACTCCTCCACAATGGGAAGCAGGAGCGCTTCTGTTTTTTCCTCATAAATTTCACGTTTGCTCAATCTCATTCCTCCTATTTTGCCAGTCACTGCAGGTATCCGCATCCACGGAAACATTTTCCTGTGATACGAAAGAAGAACGGGTCTGCAACCCGTTCCTCCTGTAGTAATATATTTCAGCTTTTTTCATGATAACACTATATATTGTAAAATGCAAGGGGGAAAACGTAATTTTCCCGTATTTTCCCGTATTTATCACTCTTTTTCATGACTAATTTCAATTTTGTACACCGTATTCAGAGGATAGAGATCTCCTGATTCGTCGGTGTAGATCAGGAAGGATACGCCGTTGGCCCAGTCCTTCTCAACCCGGTACTGGCGGTAGGTACTGCCTTCTTCGATCACTACAGCATTGGGATTGCCTTCGTCCGGCTCAAGGCTAAAGCCTGCTGCCTCCAGAGCTGCCTTCAGGTCCTCTTCCGTGGTGCCAATCTCAATTCCTCCGGGAACCTTCATGCTTGTCTCCATGCCGTACCCGCCAACGCTAAGCTCTTCCACCCAGCAGTTTTCCGGAATGGTTGCATAATCAGCGCTGTTTCTTGCCAGAACATCAAAGGTCAGGCCTCCCTTTTGGAATGCCACCCAACCGCTGGACTTGGCAGCAATACTTTCTTCCGTATTGCTACGGTCAATTTCCCAGCCATTCTCCACCAGAACACTTACCGGGCAGGGCAGCTGGTAGAGCACGCCGTCAAACTCCACATTGTAAGAAAACAAATCCTCTCCCAACTCGGCAGGCATTTCATAAGAAGCAATGTCCTCCGGAACCTCTTCGCTGGCAGAACCGGCATCAAATCCCTCCGGGGCCACGAAATTTCTCATATCAATATCCTCTAAAACACCGCTTTCTTTGTACACATACAGTTCTGCCTTGCAGTAGCTGTCCTTTTCGTAAGTGAGAGAGGTATACAGATCTCCCTCATAAACACTGGTGGGAGTGCCGTAGGCCGCCTCAATATCCTCCTGTGTGGATACTCCCCGCTCAATGCCTGCTGCCAGATAAATCTGTCCCGGCTGTACTTCCCAGTCAAAGTTGCTGATCTCCATTCCGCCCACTAAGCACTCAGAAACTTTCTGGCTGTTCATGCCCAGATTAATCACATAAGTCATACACTCCAGGCCGTCTTTTTTAAAGTATACCAAATCGTACTGATTGGGGCTTAATTCCATCTCTGCATCACTGTGGTCGGTATTCAATTCCCAGCCATAGGAGAGAAATTCCTCATAGCTCATAGGAAACTGATACACCGTATCCTCAATCTGGATCTGAAAATCAAACAGATTCTCGGAAAGGCTTTCCGCTCCGGATGCTCCTTCAGTCAGTGCCTCCGTACCATCTTCCGCTGTCTCAGATTCTGCTTCTGTCTCTAAGAGCGCCTCTGTATGTACTTCAGAATCCTGTTCTGCCGCTGTCTCCGTCTCCTCCTGCGCCCATGCAAAACCGGATACTGATACGCTGATTGCAGCTGCCAGAAACAGACATTTCCACACTTGATTTTTCATACGAAATCCTCCTGGTAAATTATTTTTAAGATGGGATTATTATATATCAGAACGAAAAAAAGGACAAGAAATTTCTGCTGTTTCCTTCTGCTTTTTTTCCAAAAATCTGTTCACCATGAAGCACTGTTTGGCCATGAACCTGAAATTTTAAAAAGCCAAACCCGGTTACCAATTTTTTCGCTCGAATATTCGTCAATTTTTTTCGAAAAACCGTGATTTTTTTTGCGAAATGCAAAAAGAAGTCGATTTTTTCAGAATTGTTCTTGACAAACAGACTTTATGGTGGTAAAGTACAAAACAAATAATAAAGGCACAGCGTTGACGAGGAAAAGTACTGGAAATATGAAGTTCAGAGAGTTGCCGGACGGTGCAAGGCAATCCGATTATCCCAGGAAGATCACCTTTGAGTTTTCTGACTAAACGATTTGATCTAGTAAGCCGGAACGGTTAATATCCGTTATCTTATTCCATATTAAATGATATGTGAGCGAGTGGCCGGCTTTTGCCGGCAATAAGAGTGGTACCGCAGAGGATAACAGCCTTTGTCTCTTTTACAGAGACAAAGGTTTTTTTGTTTCACAGGAAATCCTTTCCTGCTGAAACAAAACCCTGCCGTTTCGTAATCCTCATATCTTTTCTTTGGTCATTCCTGAGCATTTATTAACTAGAAGGAGGAAATTAAAATGAAGGTTTTAGAAAAAATCAGCAGCTTTTTGGGACAGTACATGGCATTTATTGTCCTGGCAGTGGCCGCACTGGCATTGTTTCTCCCCGGATCCTGTCTGTGGATTCAGACATCCTGGGTCAATTACCTGCTTATGATCGTAATGTTTGGAATGGGACTTACTCTAAAGCTGGAAGACTTTAAACTGGTCTTTACCCGCCCAAAGGATATCATTGTCGGATGCGTCTCTCAGTTTACCGTAATGCCTCTGCTGGCCTGGGGTCTGGGAACCTTGTTTCATCTGGATCCTGCTTTGATGGCCGGCGTAGTCTTAGTAGGCACCTGCCCCGGAGGCACCTCCAGCAACGTAATCACCTATCTTTCCAAAGGGGATGTGGCTCTCTCCGTAGGTATGACCAGTGTAAATACGCTTCTGGCGCCCTTTTTGACCCCTGCCATTACTTATTTTTTACTGAGAACAACAGTTACCGTAGATCCTGTCAGCATGTTCCTGTCCATTATCAAAGTGGTGATTGTTCCCATTGCTCTGGGCTTTCTCATTAATAAGCTCTTTGGAAAGTTCACTCAGAAACTGGTATCCGTGCTGCCCTCTGTTTCTGTTGTGGCCATCTGCCTGATTGTGGCGGCTGTAGTATCTCATAACGCAGAAAAGATTATGAGTACCGGAGCGATTGTCTTTGTGGTTGTGATTCTCCATAATCTTCTGGGTTACGCCTGCGGTTTCGGTATCGGAAAGCTGCTGCATATGACCCCTGCCAAGACCAAGGCCGTTTCCGTAGAAATCGGAATGCAAAATTCCGGTCTTGCCACCTCACTGGCAGGCACCGCCTTTCCGGATCTGGCTATGGCCACCGTGCCCGGCGCCATCTTCTCCGTATGGCACAATATTTCCGGCGCTATCCTGGCAAATATCTACAGCCGGTGGGCAGCAGAAAATAAGTAGTCTGCGGCTGTAAGCAAAGCCATTTTATCGCAAATTAATTCATTTC
>CABRXX010000091.1:0-8460 GCA_902475025.1 uncultured Lachnospiraceae bacterium
TTGTGGACGAATGCTTTTGCTCCTTACACACTCAGTCTATTATATCATCGTTTTTTTTATTTGTCATAACCTTCGGAAAAAATTCAGAATCCTTTAGTATTTTTTTCTAATTCTCGTCGCCGGACACCCCCTGCTTTTCTTTTCTCCAAAGAACTTCTTTTTGGCCAATTCCCGCCTGGAATTTCAAAAAAAGCTGACGGCCCCGCTCCGGCTCCGGACTAAAACAGTTCAAAACACTATTTTCCTCCAGACACTGCCACTGGTAGGCTCCCCGATAGGTCTGGTAACTGCTCCACCAGTAGTCCCTGACGCTGCTCACATACCGCTCCTTTACCGGAAGAGCGTGGATCTGCCTTACCAGTTCAAGAAAAGAATCTTCACACTCCACAGGAATGCTGTGTTTTTCCCTGCAAACTTCCATGAACTCCTGGGCTTCTTTTCCAAATTCACCGCATCGCTTCGTTGTCTTTGCGTTCACTAATTCTGATAAAAGTTCTAAAAAAAAAGTCCCGTTTTCTTTTCTGATACCCGCCAGGAAATGTATCTCATCATCTAAGAGTACAAAAGCAAACACAGAAATGGGCCATTCTCTCTGCGCCTGCACAAGGCGTCTTAAAAAGCAGTACTTTTCTGTTTCTTCTGCCAAAATCTTCTGGCAGAACTTCATATAAATATAATGTACATGGATATCTGTAAATAATTTCTCCCGGGACATAAGACACCTCCTGTGTTTTTCTTCACTCTTTTGTCTTCTGCCCCTATCATATCACCGCAAAATGCCTTATTCAACATGTTTTTACTTTATGCAACAACTTGTTTCGTTTTTGCGAAAATTATACCGATAATAAATCTCATATCAACAAATTGTTGCATTCTTTTTCTTCCATATCCGTCTGCATATTCTGAAAAATTATTACGGCTGTACAAGTGTCTGTCACAGCCTTATGCTGCAGGCAGTAAAAAGGGAGCTTCCGCAAAACAGAGCCGAGCTGTCTGCTTTCCTTTGCGGTGCTCCCTAAATTCAGTTAAAATATACCAGATCCTCTTTCGGTTCTTCTGTGGATTTTAAATGCTTGGCATAAAGTACTGGTCCCTCTCCCCGATATTCGGGAGCGTATTCATAGCGCACTTCCGCCGTCACTTCCAGCCACTGCTTCTGCTTTAATTTCTCTGTAAATTTCGATTTACAGATATATCCGATAAAACGGATATCATCTGCACAGCAGGTCATCGCATTTCTTCCTGGAATAAAGCAATTTTCTGAGAATTTTTTAGGTTTCATCACCTTGCCCTTAAATCGCACCGTCTTCCCTGCATAGCGCTCCGGAGTATCCGTCATATCCAGATACCAAAGTCCATAATCCACATCATCAATTTCAATAATATCTGCATTCAGGTCATAGGGAGGCTGTTCCTTTCCAAGCTCCAGAGGATTGCCCTCCTCATCCTCAAAGGACAGCATTGCCTGCTGGTTGACGGCCTTCACACTGCGGCGATACATCTGCAAATCCATATCCAGAGTGCAGCGATTAAAAATCACCATCTCCGTGTAAGAAAAAATATTGCTGAGGATGCTGCGCATATTATTCAAATACACGCCAAAAGTGCTGGCATCCACCAGAGTAATGGTCTGATAAATTTCCCATCTCTTTGGAAGGCTGCCTTCCACAAATTTTTTTACATCCCACATCCCATTAAATTCCATAAAAATCCGATGGGGCTTATAGAATTTCTGACACTGCTCCAAAAACTCCAGCGTCAAATCCTCCTCATTTTCCACAGTCACAATTTCTATATTATGACGGGCATACTCTTTCTCATCATACTCAATCTCCCCCTCCTCACAGAGTATCAGAAGCGTCTTCTCGCCGTCTGCAAAATCCGGAGAAGCTAACACCCCCTGAAGAAAGGTGGTCTTTCCACTTTCCAGAAAACCTGTGATCAAATATACCGGTACTTCCAACATACTCTCCCCTCCTTTCGGCAGCTCTTACGCAAGCCCGAACAATTGCTCCAGCTTCTTCTCCTGCAGTTTGGAGCCGATGACGCAGAGTCTTCCAGTATAATCCGGCTGCCCTTCCCGCAGCTCATACTCCCCGGGAACCAGATCAAAATAGATCCAGCCGCATTCCCCATTCGGCACCATTCCCTTGGCCCGAAGGATCACTCCGTACTCCTCTCCTTCTGAAAGCTTGCGAAGAATTTCTTCCATCTGCTCCTTTGTAAACTGCTTTGCAGTCTCCCGCCCCCAGCTTGTAAATACCTCATCTGCATGATGATGGTGATGATGCTCTCCGCAGCCGCAATCGTGATCATGATGGTGCTCATGATCATGCTCTCCGCAGCCGCAATCGTGATCGTGATGGTGCTCATGATCATGCTCTCCGCAGCCGCAATCGTGATCGTGATGATGCTCATGGTCATGGTGGTCATGCTCTCCGTAGCCGCAATCGTGGTCGTGGTGATGCTCATGATGATGGCCGCATACCGGACACGCCTCTTCCTCCTCCATCTGATGAAGCAGCTCATCTGCCAGTGACACAGACTTTTCCATAGCTCCCAAAATCTGCTCCCCGGAAAGCTGATCCCAGGGGGTTGTAATAATCACAGCTTCCGGATTCTTTTCCCGGATCAGAGACAGGGCTGCATCCAGCTTCTCCTGACTTACCTTCTGCGTTCTGCTTAAAATAATGGTTCCGGCGCTTTCGATCTGATTATTGTAAAATTCTCCAAAGTTCTTCATATACATCTTTACCTTGGATACATCTGCAACTGTCACTAAACTGTTCACTTTGATATCACAATCTTTTTCCACATTTTCTACTGCCCTTCGCACATCGGAGAGTTTTCCAACCCCAGACGGCTCAATCACAATTCTGGAAGGTGCAAACCGCTCCATCACTTCCTGGAGGGCTTTTCCAAAGTCACCTACCAGGGAGCAGCAGATACAACCGGAATTCATCTCTGTAATATTCACTCCTGCGTCCTTTAAAAAACCTCCGTCAATGCCGATTTCGCCAAACTCATTCTCAATCAGAACGATCTGCTGACCCGCAAAGGCTTCTTTTATCAGCTTTTTTATCAGCGTGGTTTTTCCTGCCCCTAAAAAGCCTGAAATAATGTCAATTTTAGTCATATAAACCCTTCTTTCTTCTAATAACCCGTAACTGTTCCATGTCAGCCTGCAAATGCATTCCATTTTCCCTCCAAAAAAGAGTTCTGCAAAAGATCTCCGGCAGTACCCTTTCGGATGATTTTTCTTCGAAAACTGACACGTTTTCTGCGAAAAAGATGCCGAAAATCCACCGGGATTCGTATTTTGCAACATCCTCGCCCCCTGGATCTGGTCACATTTGCATCATGATGCCACTGCGTTCCTGCACAGAGTACCATCCTATTTGATAGAAATTTCCTGTCAAATAAAAAAAGTCTGCTCGCAGACTTCTTCACCTGCGGCGGGTCGCTTCAGCGACATCTTCCCTGCCCGTCCCAGTGCGATCCTGCCAAGCATTTTGTTTCATAGAAAGGAATTTCCTATGAAATAGAAAATGGAGCTGTCCCATGTTCCTGACAACTCCACCATTATAATACAGATTTTCCGATTATTCCAGTACCTAATTCCCTGCATTATCTCTGAAATTTTCCTAAAAACTCCTTCATTCTTGCATTTTCTGCCTGAAATACCTGTTTGGGAGTACCGCTTAACGCCACCACGCCCTTGTCCATAAAAATCACCTTATGGGAAATCTCTCTGGCAAACGCCATCTCATGAGTAACAATTACCATGGCAATGTGCAAATCTGCCAGGGATTTGATCAC
Organism: uncultured Lachnospiraceae bacterium; assembly: GCA_902475025.1. GTDB lineage: Bacteria > Bacillota > Clostridia > Lachnospirales > Lachnospiraceae > Merdiplasma. The sequence goes on from CABRXX010000091.1 coordinate 3,820, forward strand.
TTTCAGCACCTCCCCGGTCAGCTCCGGATCCAATGCAGAGGTCGGTTCATCAAAAAAGAGGATCTTTGGCTTCAAGGCCAGCGCCCTGGCAATGGCTACTCTCTGGCACTGTCCGCCGGAAAGCTGACAAGGATATGCATCCGCCTTATCGGAAAGTCCCATCTTCTCCAACAGAGCCATGGCTTCCTGATAAACCTCCTGCTTATTCCGTTTCTGATTATGAATGGGGGCATCTGTAATATTTTTCAGTACAGAATAGTGAGGGAAAAGATTAAAATTCTGAAATACCAAGCCAAAACAGGAGTGAAGCTTTTTGGCTTTTTCCCCTTTTAAATACATTGCCTGTCCTTCCGGCCCCATCCAGGCTGCCGGCTCTCCCATATAAAAAATCTCTCCGCTGTCAATGGTCTCTAACATGGCGGCACACCGAAGCAGGGTAGATTTTCCGGAACCGGATGGCCCAATAATGGAAAGGATCTCCCCCTCCTCCACTGAAAGGGAGATATCCTTTATTACCTCCAAATTATCAAAATTCTTCTTTATATGGTTCATTTCCAACAGCTTCATTACCCATACCTCTTATTCATAGTAGGAGAGCTTTTTCTCTGTTCTCTCCATGATCATTGCCACTACCAGATTAAATACATAGTAAAACAGCGCTGCCGCCACATAAGGAAGCATGTTGGTCTCCTTGGCTGCCCATGCCTTGGCAGCAGTAAACATTTCCATATATCCAATGGCAAATGCCAGGGAGGTATCTTTCACCAGAGTCACAATTTCATTTGTGATAGAGGGCAGCACCCGTTTCACCACCTGGGGAAGAATGATCTTAAAAAAGGTCTGCATTTTGGAATAGCCCAGCAATTTTGCCGCCTCATACTGTCCCCGGGCCATAGACTCAATGCCTCCCCGATAGATCTCTGCAAAGTAAGCGGCATAGTTTACTACAAATCCGATGATCACCGCATAGAACCGATAGTCATTGCTGATGCGAACCCGAAAAATATAATAAGGGCCGAAATATACCACCATCAGCTGCAGCATCAGGGGGGTTCCCCGCATAATAGAAATGTAAATCTTGGTAAGCGTCCGGATCAGCCCATTCTTAGACATTCTTCCAAAGGCTACGATCATACCCAAAGGCAGAGAAAAAAGCAGCGTCAGGCAGAAAATCTTCATGCTGGCCATCATACCTTTCGTAAGCTCCAGAATCATTGCCTCAATATTCATGGTGTTCCTCCCGTTTTTTTCTGCAGCTTCTCAGCGGCTGACTTTTACTCGTAAACTTCACGTTCTCACTCTGTAGTTCCCTCTTGGGCCGTTTCTGTGGCTGCTTCTGGGATCCCCTTGGAAACTGCTTCTGTGGCTGTCTCCCCGTTACCGTCAATGATGGTGATATCCTCTCCAAACCACTTTTTGGAAACAGCGGCCATAGTGCCGTCCTCAGCCATTTCTTTCAGAACCTCATTGACCTGATCCCGAAGCTTGGTGTTATCCAGCGCAAAGCCCACTCCATACTGCTCGGAGGCAATCTCCTGACTCAGTATCACAAAGCCCCCTTCTCTCTTCTCGATCTGATATCCTGCCACTACAATATCCATAGCAATGGCATCTACAGCGCCGGATTCCAAATCCATAAATGCCGTATTATAATCCGCCACTGTCTGCAGCGCCCCAAAGGTTCCGGTAAGGTCCTGATTTTCATTCAACGCCGCCTCAGCAGAAGAGTCCGTCTGAACCTCTACAATCTTTCCTGCCAAACCTTCCCAGTCTGTGATTCCTGAATCCTCCGTTACCACAAACACCTGCTTATTATCCAGATAGGGATCGCTCCAGGCATACTCTTCTTCTCTCCCGTTCATGGTAAATCCATTCCAGATACAATCAATCGTTCCTGACTCCAGTTCCATATCTTTGGCATCCCAGGCAATGGGCTGAGGAACAAAGGTAAGTCCAAGTCTCTTGGCCGTCTCCTCTGCCAGCTCGATATCAAATCCGGTATAGCCTCCGTCATCTGCCACAAATCCCATGGGCGGAAAATCCTGGTCAAAGCCTACGGTGAAGGTCTTTTCTTCCTCCGCCCCTGCCGCCAAAGCGCCTGCCATAGAAACTGCCATAGCCAATACGGTAACTGCTGTAAACATACTCTTTTTCATAATTCTTCCTCCTCATACTGCCGGAGAGAATATCTGCATGGATACGAAAGAACTTCTCTCCCGGATGTTTTCTTACATCAGTGCATTGCTTTATTATATTAGCACTGCACTTCACTAAAATTTAGGTGTATATTAACACAAAGAGCCAGCGCTGTCAAGCGTTGGCTCAAAATTGATTTCTATCTGATTTCTATTATTCCATAACATATCCTTCTAATTCATTTCTGTACATATATATTGGAATTATTTACTGCTTTGCTTCTTTCTCCTGCACCACCTGCACGTGGGGGTAAGCAAACTCCAGATCCGGCTCTTCCATAAAACAGTACAGCAGCCGTTTCCTTATGTCACTGCAGGCAGCAAAGTTCTCTTCTACTGTCTTTGTCACTACAGAGGCACGGAGGGAAATTCCGTCGGGATCCAGCCCCCGAACCAGCACTGCCACCGGCTGCTGGATATTTTTTTCTTCCCGCACCTGTCTTACATAAGGATGCATTGCAATCTCCCTGGAAGCTATGGCAATGGCCTTCTCCAAGTTGGATTCATAGGTAATAGAAAAATCCAGAAAATTGGAACTTACAGATTTTGCGTCAAAATAACTGTTGTCAATGACACACATGTCCATTTTGGAGTTGGGTACAATCACATGGGAAGAATTTATCACATTCCGGATAATGGTGCTTCGCAGATCAATGGACTGGATATAGCCGGTGATCTGCTGTCCGTCAATATTGATACACACCCTGTCACCGATCTGAAACGGTCGGAAAATAGACAGAATAAAGCCATGAACAATATTGGTCAGCCCTTCCTGAAAAACAAAGCCCAAAACTACTACGATCAGGGAGGAGGACATAAGGATCTGGCTGGTAAAACTGGAGAGCACCTGAGAGAGACTGCAGATCTTCATTCCAATGGTAATCACCAGAAACGCTTTTAGGCAGCCCTCAAAGAAACTCACATGAAGTTTTCCCTTCTTTTTTAAGGGTTTAAAAGCAAGGCTCACCAGCTTAAGGCTGATCAGCAACACTGCCAGCAAAAACAGACCGTAATACAGATTGTCAGAAGTAATGGCCTGCAAAAAAGATTTTGCAGACCCCTTCAATTCTTCATAATTTTCATTTCCTGTCATATCAGTTTTTCACCTTACGGATAATATATTGATACAGCTTGCGGCTTACTTCCGCCGGATAATGAGTCCCGTCATAAGCAGTAAAATCAATCTGGAAAAGATAATCATAACCGCCAATACACTGCCTTCCAAACTCTGCCTTCATGGCTCTATTAAACTGCTGACGGCGCACATTTTTGGCGGCCTGTCTCTCCGGATCTCCGGGAGTACAGTCCAAAAAATAGAACTTTGTCTTTGGATATTTTGCCATCAGTTTTTTATAGTATTTGATATAAAATTTCAGGTTTTTGGTGTCATTATTTCCCAGGTTAAAAATCACTTTGCATCTGGGATTCTTTTTCAAATACTGTTCCAGCTTCGGTCCTGCTGTGCTTACCAGCCAATTATAGCCCTGTCCTCCCTTGGCAATGAATATGGTGTCCTTGCCTCTTACCTTTGTACTCATATCCTCAATCCGGGAAGCCCCCACGATAATATATTTATCTGTCCTGGAAGGCGTCTTTACAATGCCGTTCTTATCAATTTTTCGCCCGTCCACTGTTTTGTTTTTTACCCGGACGCCATTCTTATCTACATAGCTGTTGCCCACCCAGGAACTTTTTACCGCCGTCTTGGTCTCTCTGGAAAAATAATACTGCTTTCCTCCAATGGTTTTCCAGCCGCAGCCGTATTGAATCCCCTCAGATCCGTAATAAACCATGCCCTGAGCAGTGCGTCTCCATTTGTTTACATAAACAGCCCCTTTGGAATCTGCATAATACTTCTTACCATTATAATAGAAGCTCCCTGTCTGCACATAACCGGAACGATCAAAACAGTACACTTTATTTCCTGCGCTGTACCATTTGTTCTTCAGGAAGCCTCCCGTTTTCTTCTGATAGCGGATCCCACGGCTGCTCTTTACCCATTTTCCTTTGGGAAGCTTATTCTTCCTGGCCACAGCCACCATATTCCTGTAAGTACCGGAACTCCCCTGCGTGTGGCCGCCCCCAGACACGGCAGCCTGAACCGAAACTGCGCTGGTCATCATCACCGCCATAGCCAACAGAAGCAAACATCCTCTTTTCCATCTATTAATCAAAAACCTCATAATTAACTCCTTGCAGACGCTGTTGTTTCCCTTCAAACTTCTCCTACTTATACTATACTATATTACAAAATTTTTACAAGAAATTAATTCTTAATTTTATTTATCCGCTGACAGAATGAAAATTTCGAAAAATCTCTATGACTGAGATCCTGGAGTCAGAAAGAACCAATTTCACTTCCTGCAAGGCGCTTTCTCTCTGCGTACTGGGCGTACGCAGAGAGAAAGCAACACAGACAGGAAACGAAATTAGCTCTTTCTGACCG
>CABRXX010000092.1:0-8427 GCA_902475025.1 uncultured Lachnospiraceae bacterium
GCGGGAGGGAAGATTCTGCAAAAAATGCGGCGCCAGACTGGAATATGATTTTTATCACTACAGTCAGATCGGAGTATATCACTGTACTCAGTGTGATTTTAAGCGGCCATGCATGGACTTTGAGGCATCCCATATTCAAATGAAACATGGTTTGGAATTTGATGTGGAAGGCCGGCATATTGCGGCTGATTACCGGGGCTTTTATAATATTTATAATATTCTGGCAGCCTACAGTGCAGCCCGCACCGGAGGCCTGGAACTGAAAAATTTTGATCGGGTTTTAAAGGACTTCAATCCCCAGAACGGGAGAAACGAGGTATTTCATATTCAGGGCTGCAGAGTGCTTCTGAATCTTGCCAAGAATCCTGCGGGATTTAATCAGAATATATCTGCTGTGATGGAGGATAAAGAGGATAAGGATCTGATCATCGCCATCAATGACAATGCACAGGATGGAATTGATATTTCCTGGCTTTGGGATGTGGATTTTGACCGTTTTTGTTCAGAGGATATCAAATCTATCACAGTCAGCGGCATTCGCTGCCAGGATATGCGACTGCGGCTGAAATATGTGGACATCTCTTCGGAACTGATACCGGATATTAAGACGGCCATTGAAAAGAGAATCAGGGAAGGAAGCAAGAATCTGTATGTGCTGGTGAATTATACTGCCCTGTATGGAACTCACAATATTTTAAAAGATATGGAGCGCTAAATTATGAAAATAACCATCGGACATCTTTATCCGGATCTTTTGAACCTCTACGGAGACAGAGGCAATATCCAGTGTATGAAAAAGCGGTGCCAGTGGCGGGGAATTGAAGCGGAAGTAAAGGAATTTCAGGTGACAGACCACATTGATTTTTCGGGGTTGGATATTGTGCTGTTAGGAGGCGGTTCTGACAGAGAGCAGATGATTGTATGCCAGAAATTGAAAGCTCTGCAAAAAGATTTTCGGGATTATGTGGAGGATAATGGAGTAGTGATCGCCGTCTGTGGCGGTTTTCAGCTGCTGGGTCATTACTATGATACGGAGGATGGCCGGATAGAAGGATTGTCTTTGGTGGATCTTTATACGGAACAGGGAAGTCCAAGACTGATTTCAAATATTGTTATAGAAAATGAGCTGTTGCCCTATCCCATCGTAGGATTTGAAAATCACTCCGGAAGAACCTATATCCAGGGAAATCAGCCCTTTGGGAAAGTTTCTTATGGATTTGGGAATAATAATAAAGATAAGCAGGAGGGGGTCATGTATAAGAATGTGATCGGCACCTATTTGCATGGTCCGCTGCTTCCGAAGAATCCTCATGTCTGTGACCTTTTGCTCTCAAGAGCGCTGGAAAAAAAATATGGAGACGGAAGGCTGGAGCCGCTGGAGGATTCCCAGGAATTAGAGGCAAATCAATACATTGTAAAACGTTTTGTTAATTGAGGTGGCGTATGAGAATGAAACAGAAAAAACTTCAGGGCATTTTCCCTCTGCTCCTTGTTATCTTCTGCCTGTTGTTTTGCACAGTGCCAGCGCTTGCAGAGGAGGAAGAAAACCAGGAGGAAGAGACCGAATTTATTCCTGAGGAGTATAATGATCCTATTGACACCAATGAGATACCCGGATGGCCCAAGGGAGAAGCGGTTTATGCAGCGTCAGCCTATGTGATGGATCTGGATACCGGGACTGTTCTTTACAGTAAAAATGCAGAGACGAAACAGTATCCTGCCAGCATCACCAAGATTATGACCTGTCTTGTGGCTGTAGAGCAGGGAAATTTGGATGACACCATTACCTTTTCTGAGATTGTATATGACCTGGAGGAAGGGAGCAGTCATGCAGGAATCCAGCCGGGAGAAAAGATGACCCTGAGACAGGCTTTGGAAGCCTTGATGCTGGAGTCTGCCAATGATGCTGCCAATGGTATTGCAGAATATCTGGGGGGCAGCTTAAGCGGTTTTGCAGATCTGATGAATGAAAAAGCCGCAGAGCTTGGCTGTGTGAACACCCATTTTACCAATCCCCACGGTCTGCACAATGAAAACCATTATACCTGTGCCAGAGATATGGCGCTGATTGCCAGAGCTGCCTATGAGAATCCTGCTGTACGGGAATTTATGTGTACTTCGGAGGCATCCTGTCCTCCCACCAATGAAACAGATTCTACCAGATATTTTTTAAATCATCATAAGATGATGCAGAAGGACAGCGACTATTACAGAGACTGGTGTCTGGGAGGAAAGACAGGATATACTTCAGATGCCTGGAATACACTGGTAACCTTTGGATCTAAAAATGATCTGAATCTGGTGTGCGTAGTGCTTCGGGAACCGGGCTCAGATAGAACCTATCGGGATACTGCCACCTTACTGGAATACGGTTTCTCTCAGTTCCAAAAGACAGCAGTGGGACAGGCTGGTCAGGGCCCTACCTTTTATGAGGCAATGAAGCTGAATTATGTAGGAAAGGCTGCAGAGCCTTTTAAATCAAAGGCTTTGGAGCAAAGATTATATGACTCAAATGCAGGAGTTGCTGTGATACCGGTGACTGCGTCCGTGGATGATCTGACTGCTGTAGCGGAAACAACAGGACAGCTGACCAGAGCTGTCACCTATCAGATGGGGGGTTGGCCGGTAGGAGTATCCACTGTGGAATTTTATTCCATTCCCACAGGCATCACCTACTCCTTCCAGCAGGAGCGGGACATGGAAGTACTCTTAAAGGATGCCTCAGAGCGAAAGAAAAGAGCGGAAATTGAGAGAACTGCCATGGTAGTGGTAAATAAAGCCAAGGGTATTTATGCTTCAGCAGTAAATTTTGCTGAGAAAAATAAGCTGATCGTGTTTCTGATAGGTTCTCTGATTCTTGCAGTGGTGGTAGTAGTAATCTTTATTCTGTTCCTTCGCTGTACCAGAGAGACAAGGATGAGGAAAAAACGCCGTCAGGCAGAAAAACAGAGAATCCGAAGGGAAGAAGAGATTGACAATATGACTATGGCGGAGATCGAGCAGGAGCTTCGGGCGGCCATGGAGGAGGAGCAGCGAAGACGGCAGCAGCAGGAAGAAAAGCTGGCCAGACAGCGTAAAGAAGAAGAAAAGCTCCGGGAGACAGAAAAGATGCTGGATGAGATCAGCAAAGAAAAAGAGTAAGAAAAATCGGTAAAATGATGTGAATCTTTGAGAAGAAAAAAGCTGCGGTAAAGCGATCCGGCAGATGGAACAGATTTGCTGCAGCTTTATATAGACGGCGAACCGGAAAAGCTCTGCTTGCAGGAGGATTCCAAAAGCGCCGCGGCAGCATGACCATGTAGACCATAATTTTAAGACAGAGAGGTAGAAAAATGAACTGGGTAGCTCCGATTAAAGATGATGAAACCTTGCAGCAGTTTAAAGATAAGCTCAGAGAGATGGATGACAAATATTATATTATGTTTGAAATCGGTGTGGGAACCGGTCTGCAGCTTCAGGAAATTTTAAAATTTAAGAACAAGGATATTCGCGGAAAAGAGACCATTGAGGCATACATAGGTACAAAAAATATAAAAAGAACTTTTCGTATTCCCGATGAATTAAGAAAGATTATTGATGAATTTACAGAAGGAAAGGATCCGGAAGCCTATTTGATTCTCGGACATGCCAGTTCCCCTGCCGCTCTGTCCAGAGAGCAGGCTTACCGGGCATTGAAGAGTGCAGGAAAGAGTATCGGACTGACTTCTATTGGCGCACAGACGATGAGAAAGACCTTTGCCTGGAGATATTATAAGGCAACAGGGGATATCTATTATATTCAGAATTTGTTAAACCACGCCTCTCCCTCCATCACTTACCGCTACATTGGAGAAAAACCCAATGTGGAAGTGGTTCTGAAAAAAATGACTCCAGAGGAAAATGAGAGAAGCCGTTATCTGCTTTACCATGATAATAACGGGAAAAAGCGCATGGAAGAGATCAAGAATGTGATGGACGAGCTGGAGAAAGAACTGGAAAATCCCTGCAACAATGATGCATTTTATGGAAAAGTGGACTGCCTGCTCACAGAGGTGGAGGAACTGATCCGGAATTTTAAGTCTACAAAATAAAAGAGTAAGCATCACAGAGTTCAAATAGAGGAAATTCTGGTGATCTCTAAATATCAGTGGAAATCACCAGAATACTATTTATGAAAAGTACGTTTTAGCCGTCTGCGAAGGCGGATGATCTCCTGCTTTTCCTTTACCCCATAGGCCTCTTCCTCAGAGATCAGTTTCAAGGTTTTAATTACATAGAAGGTACCGTCCGTATGCTGGCGCATACGGATTTTTCCTTTTATCCAGCCATGTTCTTCACAGTAAGCCAAGCAAAGATAATTTTTGGAACCGCTGGAAAACCAGCGAATTTTTTTTCTGGCATTTTTTTTGCATAAATAACAGCGTGTGGAGGTTACCAGCCGATCCTTCATGGCATCGGTTTTGCTGCCAAAAGGTTTGGAAACAAATTTATAGTAGGTTTTATAGGTAAGATGAATTTCCTGTCTGCGGTTTTTGGGAGTGCGGTAATAGTCCACGGAAAAATTATCCAAAATATCTTCTGTGGATAGATGTTTTAAAATTTCTGCCGTATAGACTGCATCTGAAAAAGCACTGTGAAAAGCAGAAGTTTTTTCAATCTCCAGAAAATCTACAGCATATTCCAACGCACGCCTTGTTTTCCGATCTTCATAAACAATACTGAAAATTTTCTGAATGTCATAATAAAACAGAGGAAACTTCCAGTTCCAATGTATTTTGTACCAATCCAGATTTCGTTGAAGTTCCAGAAGATCCGAAGGGCCCCAGGTACAAAAAAGAGGGTTTTCTCCGCACCAGTGAAGAAAATCCCTTGCTGCTTCCGGAAAGGTACGGCAGGAAGAAAAATCTTCCTCACGAAGAGAAACCACTTCTCTGGTCATAAAATGAAGAGTGGTGTAAAGCTGAGGACGGATTACTTCGTGAAAATGGTCCAAAACTTCCTGTTTTTCGTTCAGTTTCACAGCGCCGATTTCTATAATTTCGAAAGGAAGCAAAGCTTCCTCCCGTTCTTTGCCATCCGGGCATTGGTTCCATTCAAGATCCAGTACAATGTAATTCATGTTCGCTCCATTTGTATGATAAAATAGTATTCCAGTTAAAAGCTTTCAGAAGAATTGTTTTGCGTTTGGTGTCCCCTTTGGGCCAATAGAATATTTATCAATATTTTATCATAGTTCGTCATATTGTACAGAAAAAAATTTGTTATTCGTCAGAATTACAAGAGAAACGGATGAAAAAAAGGTTACTGGTCAGAACGACTAAGGAATGGAAAAATCTTTGTGAACTTCATCAATGGCAGGAAAGAGGAAGGTTTAGTATACTGAATACTATGAATGACAACAAGAGGATGCGGTTGAAACGAATAGAACAAAATTTTAGGAGGAAAAGAAATGGCAAGTTTATCCTTGGAGCACATTTATAAAGTATATCCCAATGGATTTGAAGCAGTGAAGGATTTTAATCTGGAGATTGAGGACAAGGAATTTATTATTTTTGTAGGACCTTCCGGATGCGGTAAGTCTACGACACTTCGTATGATTGCAGGTCTGGAGGAGATCAGCAAGGGAACTTTAAAGATCGGTGATCGTGTGGTAAACGACGTAGAACCGAAGGACAGAGACATTGCCATGGTATTCCAGAGCTATGCTCTGTATCCTCATATGACAGTATATGATAATATGGCATTCAGTTTGAAACTGCGCAAGCTTCCAAAAGATCAGATTGATCAGAAGGTAAGAGCAGCAGCCAAAATTCTGGATTTGGAGAAGCTGTTGGATCGTAAGCCGAAGGCTCTTTCCGGAGGACAGAGACAGCGTGTAGCTATGGGACGTGCCATTGTCCGGAATCCTAAGGTATTCCTGATGGACGAGCCGCTTTCCAATCTGGATGCAAAGCTTCGTGTTCAGATGAGAACGGAGATCTCCAAACTTCATCAGAGCCTGGGAGCCACCATCATCTACGTTACTCATGACCAGACAGAGGCTATGACTCTGGGAACCAGGATTGTAGTTATGAAGGATGGCGTAGTACAGCAGGTAGATACTCCTCAGAATCTGTACAATGCTCCTGGTAATCTGTTTGTAGCAGGCTTTATCGGATCTCCCCAGATGAATATGCTTGAGGCACAGGTGGAAGTGAAGGGTCAGGAGGTTTACCTGAAAGTAGGAAGCAGCGCTTCTATCAAACTTCCTGCAAAGAAAGCACAGAAGCTGATGGATGGAGGATACAATGGAAAGACTGTAATCATGGGTATCCGTCCTGAGGATATCACAGATGATGAAGATTTGATTGCAAAATCCGAAGCAGTCCTGGAAGCAAAGATTGAGGTCTATGAGCTTCTGGGTGCAGAAGTATACCTGTACTTCACAGTAAATGGAAGCAACATGACTGCAAGAGTAAATCCCAGAACTCAGGCAAGAACCGGAGATATGGTAAAATTTGCTCTGGATGTAGATAAGATTCATGTGTTTGACAAAGAGACTGAGCTGACGATTACAAACTAACTTTCATGTCCGCTGATGCGGACGCCACCAGGGATAGAAGCCCCTCGGATTGCTCCACGCTTTGTGTTCCCGCAATCCGGCCTGTCGGCCTACTTGCTCATACGAGTTAGCGTCTCTAAAACAGAGCCGTCCCGGTCTGCAAGCAGTCCGGAACAACTCTGCTTTGAGACTGGGCTTTTATAGTAAAATAAGAGAGATGCCAGTGGCGTAAATGTAAAGGGGCTGGGGAAAGAGATCCATTTTAATGGTATCACGATATTCTTTCCCCAGCCCTAGTTTTTAGTTGCCAATCGTTTTTCTTTCGTGTAAAATAGTAGAGTTAAGAAACAGGTGACGATATTTTATTGTTTTTAAGAAGAGAAGGAGTAACTATGATTTCCAATCAGATAATTAAAAACACCATTGAGGAGCTTAAAAGTATTACGAAGGTGGATTTTTCCGTCCTGGATACCGATGGAAATCAGATTGCCAGTACCTGGGAAATGCAGGAGATCAGTTCTGATACTGTGAGGCAGTTTGCGTCGTCTTTGGCAGACAGCCAGGAAGTATATGGCTGCCATTTTTTTAAAGTTCTGGATGATAAAATGCCGGAATTTATTTTGATTGCCAAGGGAGCAGGGGAAGACGTTCATATTATGGGAAAGGTGGCTGTATGCCAGCTTCAGGGATTGATCATTGCCTATAAAGAACGGTTTGACAAAAATAATTTTGTTCAGAATCTGCTTTTGGACAATCTGCTTTTGGTGGATATTTATAATCGGGCCAAGAAGCTTCATATCGAAGCGGAAGCCAGAAGGGTTGTCTACATTATTGAGACAAAGACAGAAAAAGACAATACAGCCATGGAGATCGTAAGGGGTTTGTTTGGCAATGAAAGTCAGGATTTTATTACCGCAGTAGATGAAAAGAGTATTATTCTGGTAAAGGAGCTGGATGATAAGGAAGGCTATGAACAGATTTTTGAAACTGCAAAAATGATTAAGGATATGGTGAATACAGAAGCCATGTCGGCAGTGAGAATCTCTTACGGAACCATTGTACAGGAGATCCAGCAGGTTTCCCGCTCCTATAAAGAAGCCAGGATGGCGCTGAATGTGGGAAAGATCTTCTATACAGAAAAGACGATCCATGCTTACAATACTCTGGGTATCGGCCGTCTGATTTATCAGCTTCCTATGAATCTTTGTGAAATGTTTATGCATGAGGTATTTACGGAACAGATGCCGGATGCTTTTGATGAGGAGACGCTCACCACGATCAACAAATTTTTTGAAAATAACCTGAATGTATCCGAGACTGCCAGACAGCTTTTTGTACACCGGAATACCCTGGTCTATCGGCTGGAAAAGCTGCAGAAGAGCACCGGACTGGATATTCGGGTCTTTGATGACGCTCTGACTTTCAAGATTGCTCTTATGGTAGTAAATTATATGAAATATATGCAGAAGGAAGACCGCTGATGAGATATTTATAAAGCGAAGATATCTAGATATACAGTGATTTCATCAGTGATTTTGCGTAGGAACACATTTTAGTCATAAATAAATTATAAAATGTGGAAAAACTCTTGATTTTTTTAAAATAGTGTGTACAATACAATACTGTAACCTTTTATTCAGAGTGGCGGAGGTACAAAGGACCTGTGAAACCACGGCAACCCCGGTAACGGAAGGTGCCAACCTGAGCGAGTGATCTCGAACAATAAGGGGGATTTGATGACTGATGAATTGAGTCCGCTTATTGCGGGCTCTTTTTTTTCATAGGAAATTCTTTCCTATGAAAAAATGCTCCGCAGGATCGCACAGCGGCGGACAGGAAAGATGTCGCTGAAGCAACCCGCCGCAGGCGGAGAAGTCTGCGGGCAGACTTCTTTTTACATAGGAAAT
>CABRXX010000093.1:0-7662 GCA_902475025.1 uncultured Lachnospiraceae bacterium
TCTCTGACCGGTGCGAACTGAACCGGCAGATCAAGGCGGACAATGCCCTGCTCCGTGAACTGAGAGGGCAGGTCAAAAAACTGGCGCAGGCAGTTAAAAATACCATCCCGGCACTTGCCGATGCCATGGAGAATCTGCGTAAAAATCTGCTGCTGTTCTGCTATCAGCTGGGGTATCTCCGCAAAGGCAAGGAGCGTCTGAACACTTCGCTGAATACGCTGCGCCCTGCTCTCGCACAGTACAATCAGCTTGCAAAGGACATTCGGGATAAGACGAAGGAGCGCCGCAGTCTGCTTTCCGAAAAAAAGACGCTCTCTGCGGTTCATGTATTCCGGCACCGGGAACTGGCGGCTAAGATTGCGGCACTGACAGAGGATTTGCAGGAACTGTGTTCGGAGAAAAATATGCTTCTGGCATCGCTGGCATATACCGAGGAAGATGCTGCCGATAAATTTCCCAAAGACATCGCCGCCATGGAGCAGAGCCTGAAACAGCTGGAAGAACAGGAGCAGAAATATTCCGCCGAGCTGGACGCTGCCCTGGCTGAATATGCCGGGCTTCGAGAGCAGGCTCAGGGCGTTGATCCGGTGCAGCTGTATGAAGCAAGGCAGGCCATCCGCCCCAGCAAGGAGCAGGAGGCGGAGAACCGGGCGCAGGAGGTTTACGGCGAGAAGTACAGCCCGCTTTTGATGTTTGACAGCAAAAAGGCGGTTTCTCGGATGCTGCATGAAGAAATGGAGCAGCAGGCTGTACGGAGATTGGTGCGGCAGGCACAGAAGGGGCAGCAGACCCATTATAAGAGAAAGCACAAAGAGCAGGAACGGTAATTCAACCTGTAAGCGATATTATGGCATTGTAAATTTCTTTTCATCGAACACAAGAAATTATACTTTACTGTGCATTGCGGTTCGTTTCGCTTTTCCGGTTATTTGTTCGGGGTAAATAATATATACGCCGGTCTTGTCCCATGCTGCCTGGATGTACTGCATCCCTTTTTCCAGAAATTCTTTGCTGTACTTTTCAAGCAATGCAATCAGACTGGCCTGCTTATCTTTTGACGGCATCATTTGACCGGTCAGAATGACGCTCTCATACAAAGTACCAAACTTTTCGGGCTGCACTGTGGTATCACCAACGACCACAAAACAAACATCCGAGCAGTAGGATATATTTTCGAGTTTCTTTCCCACATTCGCAGCACAGTGCAGATGGATCAGCCCGTCCTTCCAGGCATAACTGAGTGGAACTGCATACGGCTTTCCATCCTGGCCAACCGTGGACAGAATTCCGTATTCTCCCTTTTGGAGAATCATTTTGATTTCTTCGCCCATAATTTCTCTATCTTTCCGGCGCATATCAATACTTCACACCCTTCCAGTACATGGGTGTCATAACTTCTGCGATATCCGGCAGGGTGACATCCCGCAAGGCCCACCGCTTGAATTCCTCAAAGCCGGTGCGGTCTACGATATAGCCTATGTGTTCTTTGCCGCCGGGAGCGTTGGGATCAATGTACTCCTTCACATAGTCATAGGTGTTGAGAATGATCTTAATAATGCTATCCTCGTCCACCCATTTGATGAAATCTTCACCCAGGCGGGGATTCTTCTTACCGGTTCTGCCCAGCAGTGTGAGCCGATAATACTTTTTATCGCTGCGGGTCCATGCGGCATTGGGACAGGCCAGCACACACTCACCGCAGCCGATGCAGCGCCGTGCGTCTCGCTGGGGACGGAAGTTCACCGGTGTCAGAGCTTCTACGGACTTCTTTTTGCAGGCTTTCACACAAGCTCCGCAACTGACACAGCGGTCTGGCTCAAACTGAGGCACTGTCATACCCATAATGCCAAAGTCATGCATCCGCACCTTGGCACAGTCGTTGGGACAGCCGGTCAGAGCGATCTTAAAATGCAGGTCATTGGGGAACACCGCTTTCTCAATGCGCTGGGCAAAGGCGGTGGTATCATAGCAAGCGTAGGGACAGACACGGTTGCCCACGCAGGCGGTGATATTTCGAGTACCCGAGGCGGGATAGCCATGACCTGCCTCCTCTTGATTGATCTCCAGCCCGTCGATCAGACTCTGAAGTGCCGCATTGACCTCCGGCATTTTTTCAAAGGGAATGCCGGGGATCTCAAAGCCCTGACGGGAGGTAATGTGAACCGTGCCATTACCATAGGTTTCCGCAATTTTCTGAATCTCCCCGAGATACTTGGCATCCAAATGTCCACCTGGGACACGGATGCGGGAGGCGGTCATGCCGCGCTCCTTGGTGACGCGGAATGCGTTCTTTTTCAGTGCTTTTGTGTTGATATCCATGGTACCCCTCCTCAATCCACCAGGAACTTCCCCTTGGTATAGTTGAACACCGGACCATCCAGGCAGACATACGTATCGCCAATCTTACAGTGTCCGCATTTTCCCAGGCCGCAGCACATCTTACGCTCCTGAGAGATCCAGATATTTTCCTCCGGCAGACCAATGCCCAGTAGTCCCTGCACAGAGAAACGCATCATGGCGGGAGGACCGACTACGACAGCAACGGTATTCTGCACGTCGCCCAGTTGAATCTGAGGGATGTACTGGGTGACCAGTCCTACATGGCAGGCTACATCTTCTTCAGCACAGTCTACCGTAAGGATGACGTCCATGTTCTTTTCCCAACGCTTCAGATCATCGCGGAAAAGAATATCATGGGGTGTTTTAAAGCCTGCGATCAGGGTCATATGACCTCGCTGCTCAGGGTGCTTAGAAAAATGATCCACTACACCACGGACTGGAGACAGACCAGTGCCGCCAGCCATGACAATAATGTCCTTGCCCATATAATCGGATACATCAAACCCATTTCCATAAGGGCCGCGCAGCAGAAGCGTATCACCTACATAGCGCTCAAACACTTCACCCGTGACCTTGCCCACCCGGCGGATGGTTAGATCTACGAAGTTTTCCCCAATGCCGCTGACCGAGATGGGCGCCTCTCCGTACTTAGGGATGGATACCTCAAAAAACTGTCCCGGCTTGACTTCTCCCTGAAATTCCATACGGAAGGTATACTCAATCTCCGTGTGCCGGATGACCTCCAAAATCTTAGAGGGAAACGGGATATAATCATTTTTCATCATTGCTCGGTCACCTCCGCCATAGCATTGTCCAATTTATTGATGCAGCCCGAGAACGAAATGTACTCCGGGCAGATATCATCACACCGGCCACAGCCCACACACATGTGATAGCCGTTGCGCTGCTTGTAGTCCAGCACCTTATGCAGCACCTTGAAACGCATCCGTTCTCCGTTCTTCTTTCGGTAGCTGCCGCCTCCGGCCACATCGGTAAAGCCGTCCACCATACAGGAGGCCCAGACACGGCGGCGTTCTCCTACTTTGCCGTTCTCACTGTAAAAGAGATCCTGCATGGTGAAGCAGGTGCAGGTGGGACACACAAAGTTACAGCGTCCGCAGTTGATGCAGCGGCTGTCGTATTCCTTCCACATGGTGCTTTTGGCGACCTCTGCGGTCAGATGTTCCGGGATTTTCACGGTGACATCGTTTTCTTCCACATGGTTCGGAATAACCTCCAACCGAGGAACCTCCGCAGTCTCCAGCTGCTGTGTCCATGCCTCATCCTTGCAATCCACCAGGTAAGTACCGTCCGGCTGGGGATCAATGCTCATGTCATAGTTGGTGCTGACATTGGTACCCATGCTGACACAGAAGCAATTTTCAAAGGAATGTGCACAGCCCATCAGTACGATTTTGATATTCTCCCGCAGGCGCTGATAATAGTAATCAGCAGGGCCGTTGTGCAGGTACATATCGTCCAGTCGCTTGAGGGCGTGGAAATCACAGCTGCGCAGGAAGATGACCGCTCCTTTCTTGGGAGCATCTGCTTCTTTGGTTTCGCCTTCCGTAAAGAAAAACAGTGTCTGGGAAATGGGGGTCAGAATCTCCTTGAAGGAATACTCCGACTTCTTATCGAATACGATCTCATCCACACAGTCGATTTTTCCGTATCGGATACAGTCTGTGTCCGAAAAGCGCCCACCGCCGGAAAAATTACGGGGAGCATAGATGTCATAATTGGTTTGCCATGTCTGAAATAATGCACTCAGCTGCATATTGGTAACATGAAAGCCCATATATTTTCCTCCTTATGCTCATATGAATTCATAATAACTATACGAAGTGTAACATAAACAAAAAAGAATCCATGTTGCGTGCGCAACATGGATTCTTTTTTAATTGGATTGTGCCAATGAGCTAATTGGGACCTTATGGAATTTTAAAAATATGAGTAACCCCCAATATTTTCTCAAACAGGTTTTTCCTATTTACAACATAAAGATCTGTGCTTTTTTATTATAGCAGCTGAAATGTGTTTTTATCATAAATAATTAGACCATCTCGCTGCATATAGGACAATTCTCTGGTCACTGCACTACGATCAGCACACAGGTATTCAGCCAATTCGAGCCGTCCCAAAGGAATTGTAAATTGTTTGCTGCTCTGCTCCATAGCCTGTTGTCGTAAGTATGCTAATATTTTTTCTCGAAGTGTCTTTTTGGAAATCACTTCAATTTTGTGCATCAACTGGACATTTTTATCTCCAATCAACTGGACCATGTTCTCAATCAGCCGATGATGGAAGGTGCAGCTCATCTTACAGGAATGGATGACTTTGTGAAAGGGCAAAAACAAAACTTCACAAGGTGCAGCAGTCAAAAAGCTGACCTGTGCATCTAAATGACTTCCGCAGGAAAATGATTCCCCAAATAGTTCATTCTCTTTCATTACAACAAGAAGTGTTTGATAGCCTTCGGAGTCATCCTTGACCATATGCACAGTTCCAGACAATATAATACCAACATTTCTGACTTCATTGCTTTCCAAAAAAATAACTTCATCTTTCTGATATTTTTTCTGAAAACTTCCCAGGCAGGTCAACATTGCCGGAAGATCTTCCTCACGAATGCCTTTGAAAATAGGAAGTAAGGTTAGTTGTTCAATATCAAGCCTCATGCTGTCCCTCCTTTCCTAATTTAAAGTATAGCATTTTGAATTATATGTTGCAAGCGCAACGCAAGACCCGTTTGTAATGTTATATTCTATAAAAAGATATTAAAATCTTTTCATGAAAGGATGATTGTCAACGTGATAAACGATGAAACTCATCTCTTGTATAACGCAATGTGCTATGAGGAAGGGCATAGCAGGCGTACACAGCACATCCTTAAGGTTTACGCATTGGCTAAATTATTGGGAGAGCAAGAGAAGCTTCCCGTCGAAGAACAGCAGATACTACAAGCAGCCGCGATTTTACATGATATTGCAATCAAGTATTGTAAAGAACATTATAACGGGGATGCCAGTCAAGATAATCAGAAGCAGGCAGTTCCGCTTCTTGTCACTCGTTTTTTAAAAGAAGCAAATTACCTTCCCTCGTATATTCCAAGAATTATCGACTTAGTTATCTGCCATCATGATTACGATGATATCAAAAACAAACTTTTACAGCTTCTGATAGAAGCAGATCTCATTGTAAACTGTTACGAAACTCGCCCAGATCGAAAAAAAGCAGAATATATCAAAGGGCTTTTCCAAACTGATGGAGGGAAAGAGTTGTTGGCACTTTGTTTAAAAGAGGAAGTGAAATAGGAGGACTTTATGAATCTGGAAAAAATAGTCGATCTTTTAACGCAAGAAATGATTGCTTTCAATCAAAACGATCCCCAGCGTATTCACCATTTGATAAAGGTGCATCGCTTTGCACAGATGATTGGCCATATGGAACAGCTGGATGAACACACCCAGTTTTTAGCCGAATGTGCAGCACTGGTACACGATATCGGAATCCGTCCGTCAGAAGAAAAATACGGAAGGTGTAATGGAAAATTGCAAGAGCAGGAAGGTCCTGCATATGCTCGAAAAATGTTAAAAAAGCTTAAGTTTGAAGAAGCAGATATTGAACGCATCTGCTATTTGGTTGGCCATCATCACACTTACACAGATATAGACGGGATTGACTATCAGATTCTTGTGGAAGCGGATTTTTTAGTGAATTTTTATGAAGATAATCTGGGAAAGAACACAGTAGAAACCACATTACAGAAGATTTTTCAAACAGAGTCAGGAAAAATGCTGTGCAGACTTTGTTATTTGAGTTACTGAGGGAGTATGGCTATGGAAGATAAAAAGCAAACTCGAATTTTACTGGTCAATGATATGGCGGGGTATGGAAAGGTCGCCTTATCTGTCATGATTCCTGTTTTATCTCACTTGAAATTTGAAACTTTCAATTTGCCTACTGCACTTGTTTCCAACACTCTGGATTATGGTCAGTTTGATATTCTGGATACAACAGAATATATGGAAAATACGCTTCTGGTATGGAAGAAACTCATGTTTTCTTTCGACGCAATCTGTACTGGATTTATTGTGTCAGAAAAACAATCATGTCTCATATATGAATATTGCAAAGAACAACAAAAATCAGGTACTTCGATTTTTGTTGACCCTATTATGGGGGATGACGGAAAACGATACAATGGTGTGACAAATCAAGCAGTCACTTATATGAAACGGTTGTGTTCTATTGCAGATGTGATTATCCCCAATATTACGGAGGCGTGTTTTTTATCCGGATACACAGTTAAAAACACCTATTCTGAGGCGGAAATTGAAGTAATCGCAAATCGACTACATATGCTTGATGCTAAATCGGTTGTGATTACAAGCGCAAACATTAACGGAAGAATGTTTACTGTTGTAAAAAACTCTCCGAAAAATTCGTGTGTCTTGCTCCCTTATGATGAAATACCGGTGCGTTTTCCGGGCACAGGGGATATTTTTATGGCAATTGTAGTAGGGCATTATTTAAAATCAGGACTGCTTTTAGAGAGCGTAGAAATCGCAATGAGACAACTCGAAAAAATTATTTATGCCAATGTGCATGATATTGATAAATACAAGGGAATTCCCATTGAACAATTTTTGGAGGAAATCAATGATGAAAAAGCCTAAAATTAAAATCAGTTTAATTGATCAAAAAGGTCATATGGGGTGTCATCGTGGTCATCAAATTGGAGACACCTTTGACTTTGATACCGAAAGAGGCAATCTCTGTCCAATGGCCATGCATGTGGCTTTCCCTTACATTGACATTCTGCGGTACGGCGGAAAACTTCCCAGCCAACCGGATGGCTCCATTGTATTCTGTTGTCCAGATGTGGATGTGATCAATGTGTTTAAAATTGAAGTGGTGGAGGAAAAAGACTGAAATGAATCCTTATATTGAACAAGCAAATCAGCAGTTTGTTCCTGTATATAACCGTTATCCTATTGTCTTGGATCATGGAGAAGGTATGTACCTTTATGATACAGAGGGAAAACGGTATCTGGATTTCGGGTCTGGAATCGGTGTGTGTGCCCTGGGATATCACGATCCGAATTACACACGCGCACTGCAAGAACAGATGGAAAAGCTGCTGCACACATCTAATCTTTTTTATAATGTTCCGGCAATTGAAGCTGCAAAGCTGTTTAATCAGGCATCAGGTATGGAGCAGGTGTTTTTCACTAACTCTGGAACGGAAGCCATTGAAGGTGCAATTAAAATTGCTAAGAAATATCATTTTTTGAAGCATAATAATCATAATGGAGAGAT
>CABRXX010000094.1:0-7443 GCA_902475025.1 uncultured Lachnospiraceae bacterium
GTAATGAAGCAAACCAGGCAAAAGTCAACGAAATTATTTTCGTGATAGAAAGCAGAAGATAAAAACAACCCTCAATGTGAAGCGGAAAGCAGCCACACATTGAGGGATTTTTATAAAAAATAAAAATATGTCGTAATATGTATTGACATATGCCGACATATGTTATATAATAAAGACAGTTAAGAGAGATACTTAACGAATACATGGGCAAGCATAGAAAGGAGATAACATGAGCGAGAACATGACAGATAAGCAAATGGAAGTAATCCTTAACCTGGTAGCCGATAAATTCAGTAATTGCAAGAACATGGAAGAGGTTGCCAAGGCGGTGCAGGAAGTCAGAGACATGGCAAAAAAAGAAAAGCCTAACGAATAGGCTTTAGGGGTACAGAAAGGGCGGTGGACTTGCCAAAGCCGCCCAAACTGTAAAATTATTATAAATCATTTGGCAAGAGAAAGGAAGAGGGAATTTACCGAAATAGGAAGAGAGGTTGGAAAATGCCAAGAATTAAAACCGGAGAATTTAATCAAATTGCATACCAAAACGAATTTAACAAACGGAATTATGACCGCATAGAAATAAAAGTGCCAAAAGGCAGAAAAGCAGTAATAAAAGCGGCGGCAACGGCAGCAGGGCAAAGCGTAAATGAGTTTATTGCCAAGGCTATTGACGAAAGAATGGAAAGGGACGGAGATAGCGAAGCCGCCCGGAAAGGATAAGAATATGAAAACATGGTATTGTGTAACATCTTCATTTGATGATAGGGGCAGAGTGGTAGCCGCTATTACGGCAAGCAAAGAAGCGGAAACGTGCCCGGAAAGCACATACACAAGTACAAGCCGAAAAGATATTTATAATGATTGGTTTGGAAGCACAGAGGAAGCACAAGCATGGGTGGAACAGACCCGTTGTGCATAAGAACAACCGCCGTGGCGGAAGCGAAGCCGCCCGGCAATTAAAACGGCCACGCTGACCATGGGCGGCGTGAGGGTCCGAAGCCCCTATAAACAGTTGACGGGTTGCAATGGTGGGCATTGTGGTATTGGTTGACAAGTTTCTGCCAGGGTTTAATGAGAACCGGGCGGCGTGTAGCAGGACAGGCAAACAGACGGCACGCCTGGGCGGTGAGCAACCGTCCTAACCAAAATAAAAGTTAGGAGCCTGGACCCCACAATGTCCACATCATTGTAAACAGAAAAAGTATAACGCACCGGGCACAATATGAATTACGATTACCATAGGAATTACTTGCCGGGAAGCGATAAAACAACGGCACGGACTTTTTCGTGCCCGTTTTATCACAAGAGAGGTAATTTCATGGGAAAATTATTTAAACATTTGAGCCAAAACGATAGAATTAAAATGGAAACCATGTTAAATTCCGGCCATAAAGTAGTAGAGGTTGCGGAATATTTGCACGTTCATAGAAGCACTATTTATAGGGAGATAAAGAGGGGAGAATATACCCACAGAAATAGCGATTACACCGAGGAAACAAGGTATAGCAGCGATTTGGGGCAAAAGAACCATGATTGGAACGCCCAGGGAAAAGGGCGGAATATAAAAATAGGAAATGACCGCCCACTTGCGGAGTATATAGAGGGGAAAATAATAGAAGATAAATATAGCCCGGAAGCGGCATTGGCGGCGGCAGCAGAAAGCGGGATAGAGTTTACTACTTCTATAAGCGTAAGAACATTATACCGATACATTGATAAGGGAATTTTCCTCAAACTCACAAACAAAGATTTGCCAGTAAAGGGAAAAAGAAAAAAGCATAATAAAAGGGTTAAGGTGCAAAAAAGAGCGTCCGCAGGGGAAAGCATAGAGAACCGCCCGGACGAAGTAAAAGACCGAGAAATTTTTGGGCACTGGGAAATGGACACGGTAAAGGGCAAACAGGGGGTAACAAAGTCGTGTATGCTCGTTCTTACAGAGAGAAAAACAAGAGATGAAATAATAGTGAAGTCGCCGGACCAAAAGGCGGCCAGTGTAGTAGAAGCCATTGACCGATTAGAAAGGAAATGGGGCGATATGTTCACAAAGGTATTTAGAAGCATTACCGTAGATAATGGCGTGGAGTTTTCAGACTATGAGGGGTTAGAACGGTCCGTATTACATGAGGGAGAAAAGCGGACCTTTGCTTTTTACTGCCACCCATATAGTAGTTGGGAGAGGGGAACCAATGAGAACAATAACCGTCTTATACGCCGTCACATACCAAAAGGGGAAGATTTTGACGAGAAGCAGGACCGGGACATTGAGTATATAGAAAATTGGATAAACAACTATCCAAGGGGAATTTTCGGTTTTAAGACATCCGCACAACTCTTTGAAGAGGAAATAAAAAAACTGGCTTAGAAAAAATTTCAAAAACTTGTCGCAAAACTATTGACAAAATATAAGTTGTGAAAAAAGTTGCAAAAACTGTTGACGTATTAGAAAAATCTGCTATAATGATTTTAGTGCAGTAAAAATACCCAGACAGTTGTATTGTGCACAAATTACAGCTGGAGGGAGGTTAGGTGTGAGACAATGACAAATGTAATCGTAAAAGAGAATGAGACTTTGGATAGCGCTTTACGCCGTTTCAAAAGAAATTGCGCAAAAGCTGGTATTCAGCAGGAAATTCGTAAAAGAGAGCATTATGAGAAGCCCAGTGTAAGACGTAAGAAAAAATCTGAAGCTGCTCGTAAGCGTAAATTTAATTAGTGTGCAGTCAAAGTCCCTGGTCTCATGACCAGGGATTTCTTATCTGGAAGGGAAACCAAGCAGGGAGCGGTTATGCAGAAGATTTTCAAGTGTTTATTTAGCAGGTTATTTATCGTAGGTCTGGCAATTTTGATACAGATCGCCTGGGTAGTGGGATTTATCTATCTGCTGGGCAGCAAGTACCAGTGGTTTGCCACCGTGGTGGAGATCTTAAGTATCCTGGCAGTGCTTTGGATTGCCAATAAGCGGATCAATCCCTCCTACAAGCTGGCCTGGACCATTCTGATTCTCTCAGTTCCTCTTGTGGGCGCGGCGATCTATCTGATGTTTGGGGAATCCCGTCTTGCAAAGGAGATGGAGGAAAGCTTTGCCATGGCGAACCGGGTGAGCCAGGATGCTATGAGGGAGCAGCCGGAGGATCGCAGCGCTTTGCGGGAGACGGATCTGCAGGTGAATAAGCAGTCCGTGTATCTGAGAGATTATGCGGGTTTTCCTTTGTACCGCAACACTGCCACAGAATATTTTCCTATTGGGGAGCTTTTGTATCAGCGGATGATCCAGGAGCTGAAAAAGGCAGAGCATTTTATTTTCCTGGAATATTTTATTATCAACAACGGTGAAATGTGGCAGAGCATCTTGGATATTCTGGAGGAAAAGGCCAGAGCCGGGGTGGATGTGCGGTTGGTGTATGACGATATGGGAAGCCTGAACACTCTTCCAGCCAGGTTTTATGAGGAGCTTCGTGCCAGAGGCATCCAGTGCGAGGTATTTAACCGGTTTCGTCCTATGATATCCGTAGTTTTAAATAACCGGGATCACCGGAAGATTATGGTGATTGATGGCCATACTGGATTTACCGGAGGCATCAACCTTTCAGATGAGTATATTAATAAAAAGGTGCGGTTCGGATACTGGAAAGATACCGGTGTTATGCTGAAAGGGGAAGCGGTCTGGAGCTTTACGGTGATGTTTCTGCAGATGTGGAGCGTTATGAAAGGAAATACAGAGGAGCTTTTACATTTAGAGCGATACAGAACCCATTACTATTATAAAGAAAATTTCGAAGAGGATGGTTTTGTACAGCCCTACAGTGACACGCCCCTGGATCATGAGACGGTGGGAGAAAATGTATATCTGAATATCATCAATCAGGCCAAGCAGTATGTGTATATTTTTACCCCCTACCTGATTATTGACAACGAGATGATGACCAGCCTCTGCCTGGCAGCCAAAAGCGGTGTGGATGTGCGCATTGTGACTCCCGGCATTCCGGATAAAAAGCTGGTGTTTCTTCTCACCCGTTCCTACTATGAGCAGCTGATTGATTCCGGAGTGCGGATCTATGAATATACCCCTGGTTTCATTCATGCCAAATCCTTTGTCTGCGACGACGAGGTGGCTACTGTGGGGACTATCAATATGGATTACCGCAGCCTGTATCTTCATTTTGAGTGCGGCGTGTGGATGTACCGCTCCAGGGCAGTGATGCAGGTGAAGGCGGATGCGCTGGATACCTTTGCCCATTCCAGAGAGGTTACGAAAGAATATTGCAGGAGCAGAAATATGGGAACCAGACTGACCCAAAGCCTTCTGCGGCTGATGGCACCCATGCTGTAGAAAAGGCCGGGTTCAGTCATAAAACGTCGGACATTCTATTATATATTAATAAATAGAATGTCCGGCGGTTTTTTTATGTGGAAAAAATTTTGGATAACAGGTATTTGCTTGCCCCTGTGTCTGGCTGTGGCCATGCAGGCAGAGGCGGCAGAAAAAACAGAATTCAGATTAACAGGGGTGCAGACAGAGAAACAGCTTCCGCAGATATGGAAGGGGGAGGTTCGGGCGCAGTGGGCGGATGATCTGCCGGTGCGTCAGGCGGATCATCTGGAAGACTGGCAGGAGACAGCGGTTCAGGAGGCGGCAGACCAGAATGCTGTTGTCATAGAGACGCCTCACGGGCTGCTGATGGAGGCCTCCACCGGAACCGTACTCTATGAGAAGGGGGCGGATGAGAAAGTTCATCCGGCCAGTGTTACCAAGGTGATGACCATGCTGCTGATCATGGAAGCACTGGATCAGGGGAAAATCGATCTCCAGGATCCTGTGGTTACCAGCGCCCACGCCAAGTCCATGGGAGGATCCCAGGTGTTCTTAGAGGAAGGGGAAACGCAGACTGTGGAAACCATGCTGAAATGTATTGTGATTGCATCAGGAAACGATGCAGCAGTGGCTATGGCGGAGCATCTGGCAGGCAGCGAGGAGGCGTTTGTTCAGAAGATGAATGAAAGGGCAGAGGAGCTTGGTATGAAAAACACTCATTTTGTGGATTGCTGCGGTCTTACAGACTCGGTGGAACATTATACCTCTGCCAGGGATGTGGCTCTCATGTCCAGAGAGCTTCTGGTAAAGCATCCACAGATCACCCGTTATTCCAGCGTTTGGATGGAGGATATCTCCCATGTGACGGCCAAAGGCAGCAGTCCCTTTACCCTTACGAATACCAATAAGCTGCTGCGCAGTTATGAAGGATGTGATGGACTGAAAACGGGCAGCACCAGTTTGGCAAAATATTGTCTTTCTTCCACCGCTGTGAGAAACGGAATTCGTCTGATCAGTGTGGTGATGACTTCGCCGGATTCCAAGACCCGGTTCCGCAATGCCTCCCAGCTGTTGAATTACGGATTTGCCGTGTGCAGCCTTTACCGGGATCTTCACCAGGAGACTGCCCTGCCGCTGGTACCTGTGGCAGGAGGGAAGAAGGGGGAGATCTGCTGCGAATATGAGGGCGCGTTTACATACTTAAGCACAGCTGCTGAGGATTTTTCGAAAATCACCACACAGATCAAGTGGGGAGAGAATCTTCGGGCGCCGGTGGAAAAAGGAGCAGTTCTGGGAGAACAGATCTATTATCTGGGGGAGAAAAAGCTGGGAAGCTGCAGGATACTGGCGGCGGAGTCAGTGGAAAAAGCGGGATTTTCGGATTATTTGAAAATGGTTTGGGAGGAATATCTTCCGGCGTAAGCGGCCTGATTTACTACGGATGGGAATAAAGAGGCTGCTGCCAAAGAGAGGAGGAGACTTTTTTGCACCTTGTTTTCGGTGTCAGAACGCAGTCCCGTCCTGCTTGGCAGCAGCCCTGTTTTTAATACTATGAAAAATTGCAGCCGGTGAATTAATCTTCCAGGATCACATCCTCGGTTTCCTCGGCGGTATAAACGGATCTCTTTCTTGCCATCTCATCACTTTCCAGATACTCGTCATAGGTGGTGATCTTGTCGATCATCTTGCCGTTTGGCAGGATTTCCATGATTCGGTTGGCGGTGGTCTGAACAATCTGATGGTCGCGGGAGGAGAAGATCATAACCCCCGGAAATTTGATCATGCCGTTGTTTAGGGCGGTGATGGATTCCATATCCAGGTGGTTGGTGGGCTCGTCAAAGAGCAGCACATTGGCTCCTGAGATCATCATCTTGGAGAGGAGGCAGCGCACCTTCTCTCCTCCGGAGAGAACACGCACCTTCTTAACGCCGTCATCTCCGGCAAAGAGCATCCGTCCCAAAAAGCCCCGGACATAAGTGGCGTCTTTGATTTCGGAGAACTGGGTGAGCCAGTCGGCGATGGTCAGGTCATTGTCAAACTCCTGGGTGCTGTCCTTGGGGAAGTAAGCCTGGGAGGTGGTGACGCCCCACTTGAAGGTGCCCTCGTCCGGCTCCATCTCTCCCATCAGAATTTTGAAGAAGGTGGTCTTTGCCAGCTCATTTCCGCCTACCAGAGCCACCTTGTCATTGTGGCCCAGGGTGAATGTGATGTCGTCCAGTACCTTTACTCCGTCAATGGTTTTGGAAAGATTTTCCACCATAAGCACCTCGTTTCCGATCTCGCGGTTGGGACGGAAGTCGATGTAGGGATACTTCCGGCTGGAGGGACGGATCTCATCCAGCTGGATTTTCTCCAGTGCCCGCTTTCTGGAAGTGGCCTGCTTGGATTTGGAAGCATTGGCGGAGAAGCGCTGGATAAATTCCTGCAGCTCCTTGATCTTTTCTTCCTTTTTCTTGTTGGCTTCCTTCATCTGCTTGATCATCAGCTGGCTGGACTCGTACCAGAAATCGTAGTTTCCGGCGTAGAGCTGGATCTTGCCGTAGTCAATGTCTGCGATCTGAGTGCAGACTTTATTTAAGAAGTACCGGTCATGGGAAACTACGATAACGGTATTGTCAAAGTTGATGAGAAATTCTTCCAGCCAGGCGATGGCATCCAGATCCAGATGGTTGGTAGGCTCGTCCAGAAGCAGAATATCCGGATTGCCAAACAGGGCTCTGGCCAGAAGTACCTTTACTTTTTCGTTTCCGTTCAGATCTTTCATGAGGGAAGCGTGGAGACTGGTGTCAATGCCCAGCCCGTTTAACAGGGTAGCTGCATCGGATTCTGCCTCCCAGCCGTTCATCTCTGCAAATTCTCCCTCTAGTTCGCTGGCGCGAATGCCGTCCTCGTCAGAAAAATCCGGTTTTGCATACAGGGCATCTTTTTCCTTCATAATATCGTAAAGGCGCTGATTGCCCATGATTACCGTATCCAGTACCGGAAATTCATCATACTTAAAGTGGTCCTGTTCCAGAACGGAAAGTCTCTGTCCGGGGGTGATGCTTATGGTGCCGTTGGTGGTGTCCAGTTTGCCGGAAAGAATTTTTAAGAAAGTAGATTTTCCGGCACCGTTGGCTCCAATCAGGCCG
>CABRXX010000095.1:0-7205 GCA_902475025.1 uncultured Lachnospiraceae bacterium
CCAGACAGTCTCCTGGATTTAAATACTCCAAAATATCCCGAAACACATGATGTTTTACTGCCCCGGTTTCCTTATCCAGCACCATCAACCGGGAGGAAGCCCGATCCTCCAGGGGATCCTGGGCAATCAGCTCCTGAGGCAGATCATAATAAAAATCGGACGTTTTCATAATTTATAACCGCTTTCTATAAAATTATTTCTATAAGAAATTTCTTCCCACATAAAATCGCTTTCTATCATACCCGTTTTTGTATTATCCCAGGTACACGGATGCGATACAAGTCAATAGTAAATTACATCCTGCTTCAGCAGTCTCCATTCTCCGTTTTCTGTTTCAGCAATGGAAACAGAACAGTTTTTCGGAACGCCCTGCTTCCAGAAATCTTCCAAGGAAGTCCCTTTGATATTGGCAAGAAGCGCCCGGGAAGTGGCTCCGTGAGCAGAGATCAGCCAGTTCTCCTGCTTCTTGACTATCCTATGTGTTCCATCCTTTTTCAACACATCTTTGGTTTCGTCTTCCCCATTCATTGCAGCCAGTTCCTCTAGAAAGTCTCTGGTTCTGGCAAGAAGCTGTTCAAAACTCTCGCCTCCCTGCGGTGCATGATATCTGGCCGGTTCATCGAAAAAATTGTGAAATTCCGCATCTGGCGTTGGATACCCCGGTGTTGCAGGAAAATGATTACTGGCTGCCGTGTAGCCTTCATAGACCCCAAAACTCATCTCCTGAAGTCTTTCATCCGTAACGACTTCCAGAATTTCTCCGCTGCCCCCTTTGGACAGCGCCATCTCCCTGTCCCCATTTTCCCTGCTGTTGGAACCAGGCTGTAAAACTGCCTGATCCTTCTGACCCTCCAGCACCAGCCTGGCTGTCTCCACAGCCCGGCTTAACGGGCTGGAGATTGCCCTGGAAAAAGGAATGTCCCGCAGGGCATATCCTACCCTGCGGGCTAATTCCCGGCCAGTCTCATTCAGAGGAATATCGGTTCGCCCCTGAAGACGTCCCAGCTTATTCCATTCCGTCTCACCGTGACGGATCATGTAAATTCTCATAATTGAAACCTCACGCCTGTATAAACTTTAATCCCGGAACCGGTTTTCTTCCCATCCCGGCTCCGTAAATCTCTAAGCTGTCCCATTCTCCTTACAGATATCCAAAAAGGAACGTGACACAGTTACCATTCTTTCCATCACTGGAACCTGCCTGCTCCTTTTTCGGTTTTCTGAAATAACCTCAGGACCGGATTTCGATTCCCAAACGCTCTAATCCGTTCCAGATCTTCTTCATAGCGCCAGTGATATCTGCCTCCTCCAAAGTCCGGTCTTTTGCCCGGAAGCTGATGGAATAAGCCATGGACTTGAAGCCTTCCTGGATCTGACTGCCTTCATAAATATCAAAGAGATGATAGCCTTCCAAAATCTTGCCTCCCCGCTGGTCAATGACCGCTTCGATCTGTCCTGCCAGAACATCCTTGGGCACAATCATGCTGATATCTCTGGTCACTGCCGGATATCTGGCAATCCCATTGTATTTCCGGTCAAAAGTGGCCAACTCAACGATCTGGGGCATATCCAGAACCGCTACATAGGTTTTCTCTCCAATACCGTAATTGTCCATCACCTGAGGATGCACCTCTCCCAGATATCCAATGACCTTTTCCTGGTAGATCACATCCGCCTGGCGCCCTGGATGAAGGAAGGGCTTTCTCTTCGAAGGATCGTAGGTCTTTTTCTCTTTCAGCCCTACCTTTTCCAGAAATTCCTCCACCACTCCCTTCATGGTGAAGAAATCTCCTTCTCCGTACATACCAAGCGTAAATTTCATCCGCTCATCCGGCAGCTCTGTCAGCGGAAGCTGCTTGGGCAGATAAACATTTCCCAATTCATAAAGACGAACATTTTTGTTTCTGTGATTATAGTTAAAAGCCAGGGAGGTGAGCATTCCATTTAAAGAAATGGTACGCATAATGCTGAAATCCTCTCCCAGGGGATTGGAAATCTGAATGGCATTTCTCAACGGGGAATCCGCCGGGATCATCAGCTTGTCAAACACCTTGGGACTTTCAAAGGAATAGCACATTCCCTGAGAGAAACCGCAGAACTCTGCGATCTCCTTTGCCGCATCCTCGATTCGCATTTTTTTCGGCTTCTTTCCTGTGGTAGCCTCACCGGAAGGCAGGGTTGTGGGAATATTGTCATATCCATAAAATCTGGCCACTTCCTCCGCAAGATCCGCTGTCCGGAAAATATCATGGCGGAAGGTGGGAGCGATCACCTCATTGGCCTGTGCATCGTATTCCAGATCGATCTTCCGGAAATATCCCAGCATTTCCTCAGCAGAAAGATCTGTGCCCAGCAGAGCGTTGATCTTTTCCGGCTCAAATTTCACCCGAACCGGCTCTTTCACCTTGCTGTACACATCTACCATACCGCCCACAACTTCTCCGGCTCCCAGCTCTTCCACCAGCTGGCAGGCCCGGTCAATGGCAGCCTTGGCATTGTTGGGATCCAGTCCTTTCTCAAACTTTCCGGAAGCGTCTGTGCGAAGACCGATGCGCTTGGAGGAAAGGCGGATATTGGTTCCGTCAAAGCAGGCGGCCTCAAACATCATGGTTTTTACCTCATCCGTGATCATGGAATTTTCTCCTCCCATGATTCCTGCAATCCCCACTGATTTTTCCCCATCGCAGATCATCAGCACGTTCTCATCCATCTGCCGTTCCTGACCATCCAGAGTCACGAATTTTTCTCCCTGCTCTGCCCGTCTCACGATAATCTCATGACCTGCAATCCGGTCATAATCAAAAGCGTGCATGGGCTGGCCATATTCCTCCATCACATAGTTGGTAATATCTACAATATTGTTGATGGGACGGATACCAGCGGAGGCCAGCCGTCTCTGCATCCACTGGGGAGAGGGTGCGATCTTGATATTTTTCACCACTCTTGCACAGTATCGCGGACAAAGATCCGGATCCTTCACTGTCACCTTCACATAATCGCGAGCATCCTCATTGTTTCCTGTGGGAGTCACCACCGGAGGATGAAACTCTTTCCGGAATGTAGCAGCAGCCTCTCTTGCAATACCAATCACACTGAAACAATCTACCCGGTTAGAAGTAATCTCATATTCAAAAGTCACATCATCCAGTCCCAGAGCTTTGATGGCGCTCTCTCCCACCTTGGCATCCTCTGGGAAAATATAGATGCCGTACTCCGGAGCATCTGGGTAAAATTCTCTTGTAGAACCCAGCTCCTCAATAGAGCACATCATACCATTGGACTCAACGCCCCGCAGTTTCCCCTTTTTAATGGCAATTCCCCCGGGAGTGGGTTTTCCGTCGTGGCCTCCTGCCACCCGGCCGCCGTCCAAAACTACCGGTACCTTATCTCCCACCTTCACGTTCGGTGCGCCGGTAACGATCTGGGTAGTCTCTGTTCCCACATTCACCTGACAGATAATCAGCTTGTCCGCATCGGGATGAGCTTCAATTTTTTCAATCTGACCAATTACAATATTTTCCAGATCCGCGTCTGCTCTCACGAATCCCTCCACCTTGGTTCCGCTTAAGGTCATGGCATCTGTATACTCCTGGGCAGTGACATCCAAATCCGGAACATATGCCTTGATCCATGATAATGTTGTATTCATCTATTTTTCCTCCATCAGAACTGTTT
This sequence comes from uncultured Lachnospiraceae bacterium, assembly GCA_902475025.1. Taxonomy (GTDB): domain Bacteria; phylum Bacillota; class Clostridia; order Lachnospirales; family Lachnospiraceae; genus Merdiplasma. The sequence continues at coordinate 3,676 of CABRXX010000095.1, forward strand.
TAAGAAGCGATAGTCGTTTTCATAAAGAAGACGCATATCATCGATTTCATATTTCAGCAGCGCAATCCGCTCAAGACCTACACCGAAAGCAAAACCGGTATATTCCTTGGGGTCAATGCCGCACATCTCCAGCACATGGGGATGTACCATACCGCAGCCTAAAATCTCAATCCAGCCGCTGCCCTTACAGAACCGGCAGCCTTTGCCTCCGCACTTAAAGCAGGAGACATCCACCTCTGCGCTAGGCTCTGTGAAAGGGAAATGGTGGGGACGGAATTTTGTCTTTGTCTCCGGCCCGAACAGCTCTTTGGCAAACTCCTCCAAAGTTCCCTTCAAATCTGCAAAGGTAATATTTTTATCAATCACCAGTCCTTCGATCTGATGGAAGGAGGGAGAGTGCGTTGCATCCACCTCATCGGAGCGGAACACCCGACCAGGAGAGATCATCCGAATCGGAAGCTTTCCCTGCTCCATGATACGGGCCTGAACCGGAGAGGTCTGGGTACGCAGCACAATATCCTTAGTAATATAGAACGTATCCTGTTCATCCTTGGCCGGATGGTTGGCAGGAATGTTCAACTTTTCAAAATTGTACTCATCGTATTCTACTTCCGGGCCTTCGATCACTTCATAGCCCATGCCCACAAAAATCCTCTCCACTTCCTCCTGCGCAATCGCGTTTGGATGGCGGTGACCCACATTATTTTTTTTCGCCGGAAGCGTTACATCGATTACCTCTCTGGCCATCTGCGCCTCTCTTGCCTTTGATTCCAGATTCTTCTTCGTCTCCTCCAGAGCACATTCAATGCTCTCCCTGGTCTCATTTACCATCTGTCCTACCAGGGGACGATCCTGGGGGGCTACATCCTTCATTCCTTTTAAAACAGCTGTCAGCTCTCCCTTTTTCCCCAGGTAAGCCACTCTTACCTCATTCAGCTTGTCCAGGCTGTCCGCTTGGGAAATCAGCTCCAAAGCCTGCTCTTTAATTGCCTGAAGTTTCTCTTTCATTAGGTATCTCCTTTCATTTCCGCTTATCATCCACTTTCGCCTGCGCCTGTACAAGGCTGTTTTGTCAGCCATTCCGCGGAGCGTTTTTATCATTAGGAAACCATTTTCTATGATGATCGAGGCGTCAAAAGCCCTGATCCTGTGAAACAAAAAACGCCCCTCTAAAAAGAGGGACGAATCATCTCCGTGGTACCACCCTGATTTCTGCGCAGTCTCTGCACAGACACTCAATATGCGTAACGTGCACGGACCGTCATTTCCTACTCAATGGCTCCACTTTCCATGACTCCATTTTTCAGATATGCAGCTCCAGTGGGAATTTCAAAATTCATCTGAACCTGAAGATGTTTTCAGCCAGCGGCATCTTCTCTCTGTTGGAAAATGAACTTCTACTTAAACACTTTCAAAGCCTTTCTGTTTTCTATCAGTTATCTTACCCATTCTTACTGTTCCTGTCAAGCAGAATCTTCTCTTCGATTGTTTCTCCTCCTCGGTTGTATTCTGGATTGCTCTCGAATTCCTGCTCTCTTCGTTCTGTTTCCAGCTACGACGCAGCGTATCTGATCCATAAACTCTATTTTCTTAAAATCTTTTCCATGGCCTTCCCTTTTGCAAGCTCATCCACCAGCTTATCCAGGCAACGAATCTTTTTCATCAGAGGGTCTTTTATTTCCTGTATTTTCACGCCGCAGATACTGCCTGTGATTTTCTCACAATTCGGATTCATATGAGGTGCTTCCCGGAAAAACTGTCCGTAAGATATATTGTCCAAAAGTTTTTCTTCCAGTTCTTTCTCCGTGTATCCGGTAAGCCAGCAGATCACTTCATCTACCTCCTGCTTGGTTCGATTTTTTCTTTCTGCTTTCGCAATAAGCAATGGATAGATTTTTCCAAATTCCATTGCAAACACTTTTTCATTCTCCATACTCGTTTCTCCACCTTTTCTGCCCCTTCCATTCCTATTTCAAGGACACCGGTTTCCCTGCCACTCATAGGAAAGATCTGTTTCTATTCACTCTATAGTTCCATGTTTAAAAGTATATCATAAATTTCTGCGCCTGCCTACCTTAGCCTGTCATCGAGTGCCCATCTCTTAAATTTCAATAAATTCAAGTATTTTTTTGTTGATTTTGTAGACTAATTATGTATAATTATATAAGAGTCATTTTTTGGCTTTCTGTAAACAGGCGCCAACGGCCCTTATCCACAGGGATTGGCCCCACACTACTATAAAGAAGAGAGGTAAATGTAAAATGGCAAACATCGACTTAACTAAGTACGGTATTACCGGTACCACTGAGATCGTGTACAACCCTTCTTACGAGCTGTTGTTTGAAGAAGAGACCAAACCGGAGCTGGAAGGCTACGAAAAAGGTCAGGTAAGTGAATTGGGCGCTGTTAACGTTATGACTGGTATTTATACCGGACGTTCTCCCAAAGACAAATTCATCGTTATGGATGAAAACTCCAAGGACACTGTATGGTGGACCAGCGATGAGTACAAGAATGATAACCATCCGGCTTCTCAGGAAGCATGGGATGCTTGTAAGGCAATCGCTCTGAAAGAGCTGTCCAACAAGAGACTGTTTGTAGTAGATGCGTTCTGCGGTACCAACGCTGATACCCGCATGGCTATTCGTTTCATCGTTGAGGTGGCTTGGCAGGCACACTTTGTAAAGAATATGTTCATCGTTCCCTCTGAGGAAGAGCTGAAGAACTTTGAGCCGGATTTCGTTGTATTTAACGCTTCCAAGGCAAAAGTTGAGAACTACAAAGAGCTGGGCTTAAATTCTGAGACCGCTGCTATCTTCAACATCACTTCCCGCGAACAGGTTATCTTAAATACCTGGTACGGCGGAGAGATGAAAAAAGGTATGTTCTCCATGATGAACTACTATCTGCCGCTGAAGGGCATCGCTTCCATGCACTGCTCTGCAAACACAGATATGAACGGTGAAAACACCGCAATCTTCTTCGGTCTGTCCGGAACTGGTAAGACTACTCTTTCCACTGACCCGAAGCGTCTTCTGATCGGTGATGACGAGCACGGCTGGGATGACAACGGCGTATTCAACTTTGAAGGCGGATGCTACGCAAAAGTTATCAATCTGGACAAAGAGTCTGAGCCGGATATCTACAATGCCATCAAGAGAAATGCTCTTCTTGAGAACGTTACTCTGGATGAGAACGGCAAGATTGACTTCGATGATAAGAGCGTAACCGAGAATACTCGTGTTTCTTATCCCATCGACCACATTGAGAAAATCGTACGTCCCGTATCCGCAGCTCCGGCAGCTAAGGAAGTAATCTTCCTGTCCGCAGATGCTTTCGGCGTACTTCCTCCTGTATCTATTCTGACTCCGGAGCAGACTCAGTACTACTTCCTGTCCGGTTTCACAGCAAAACTTGCTGGTACCGAGCGCGGAATCACCGAGCCCACTCCTACTTTCTCCGCTTGCTTCGGCCAGGCATTCCTGGAACTGCATCCCACCAAGTATGCAGAGGAGCTGGTTAAGAGAATG
>CABRXX010000096.1:0-7157 GCA_902475025.1 uncultured Lachnospiraceae bacterium
GGAATTGTTTTTTCATTCAGAAAGGGCAGTCCCTGCTTTTGTATTTCCTGCGACTGCCCTTCTTTATATTTATGAAATTGTCCGCCTTTTTATGACAGCTGGAAAATCATTCCGTTTCATCCAGCATCCCCATCTGATTCATCCAGTTATTTATATTTACTGCGATTTCATTGAAAAACTGCAGAAGTTCTCCGGGATTTAACTCCAAAATCATTTTTTCCTGAGAGGAAGAGAGCGTTCCAGGATCAGCACAGAGAGAAAAGCTTCCGGTGATTCCTGCTTTCTCCCCTTCCGCCTCCAGAGTCAGCCCGTCAACCTGGAAGGTAAAACCTTCGCCCGGCTTGATATCCGTAAATCTTCCATCCAGTTTCAGGAGTACCTCCTCTTCCTCCTCCCCCAAAGACAAAGCAGCCAAAAGCCTCCGGCTCTCCGCCTCATAGGAAATTGTAATAGGCGTATCCCAATATTCCAGATATCCGTCCTCACGAACCATAAGCGTAATATTCGTCTCAAATCCCTCGGCGTTCTGTTCCGTCTGCTTGGTGACCCAGATGGATGCCTGGGATTCAGAATCTTCAATATCCATCCGAAGGTCAAAAACTCTCCAGGGATCCTTGGGATCTTCAAAAATGATCTGATATTCTGCTGTGACCGTTTCCGCTTCTGCATTTTCATAAGAACCAGAAAGCCCCTCTGACTCTGTTGACGGATACTCCTGGGAGTAGGAAGAAATTTCTGTTTCCGGCTGCTGAAATTCCAGCCGATACCAGATTCTTTCTATCTGCTCATCCTTGACATAGAATTTTAGGAGAATTTCCTCTCCAAGGGTCTCCCGCAAAGACTCTGCCGTCTCACTGGCCATCTGTTCTGCTGCCTGTTCCATATAGAAAAGATTCTCTGGTGAAAGCTGAGCAGCCTCCTCAAAAAAAGTAAAGTACTCTGCCAGCAGTACCTCATAAATCTCCGCAAGATCTTCTGTCTGAACCGTCAGCTCATAAACCGTCTGATCTTTCTCCTGCACTTTTTCCACCTGGTCAAGATCTGACAATTGGGAGGTAATATCGGAATTTTTCAGGACTTCCTTCTGGTTCGGAAGCATCGGATCCGGATAAAAATCTAAATTCACCTCCGGTATCTCTGGAAGTTCCCCTAAAAGCTGTTCCAGCGCGGAGCCCTTATACTGTTCCTGAAAATTTCCGGATCGAATCCCAACTGCTCCCTCAAAAAACTGTGGAAGCTTCAAGGCCAGCTTTTCCGTATCTCCATAAAGAAGTATCTCAAAAACGGAGTCTTCTTCACTGCCCATATCAAAATCAAATTGCCATTGTTTCTGTTTTGGATCTACACTTCCGGAAATCTCTGCATATCCGCTGGGAGATTCTTCCGGAGACAAACCCGTAAAGACCGCCGTATCCTGAGAGGAGACCGCTCCTGAAAGAGAAAAGGAAAAGCCTTGCGCCTTCATAGCCTCCTGAAGCTGCTCCAGCCCCAGCTGCTCACTTAACATGGAGGGCTGCTGGATATTCTGTTTTTCAAAGATGTGGGCCAGTTCCTCCAGAGAATCCGCCAAAGCTGGTGCTGCCAGACAGGTCTCTGCTGCCAGAGTCCCTGCCAACAAAATCATTTTCTGAAATTTTCTCATAGAAATCTCCTTTCTGCTGCAAGCCTGAAACTATTTATGATAGGGCTCATGGTGGATAATGCGGTAAGACCGGTAGACCTGTTCCAGCAAAATCACCCGCATCAGCTGGTGTGGGAAGGTCATATCTGAAAAGGACAGCAGATAATCTGCCCTTTTTAACACCTCCGGTGCCAGTCCAAGAGAGCCTCCGATTATAAAGGTAACGTGGCTTTTCCCCTGAATAGCCAGTTTTTCAATAGTACAGGCAAATTTTTCAGAGGTAAGTTTTTGTCCTTCAATAGCCAGAGCAATCACATAGGAATCTTCTTTTATAGCCTTTAGGATTCGCTGACCTTCTCGCTCCTTGATCTGAGCCTCCAGGGCCGGACTGGCCCCTTCCGGTGTCTGTTCGTCCGGCAGCTCCGCAATCGCAAGCCTGCAGTAACGGCTTAATCGCTTGCTGTACTCTTTGATCGCTTCTTTCAGGTAGTTCTCTTTTATTTTTCCAACGCAGATCACGGTAATAGTCATATAGTTATCCTTATATAAAATGAAAAGTAAAAAAGGACGGCCAACAAATCGCTATTCAAATCTGTCGGCTGTCCTTTCTCCGGCTAAAATTTATTAGCCCTGTTTTTCTCTTATAAACTCTTACTGTTTGTTTCTAATGTACTCGTCAATGCCCTTTGCAGCAGTTTTGCCGGCTCCCATAGCCAGAATAACGGTAGCTGCTCCGGTCACAGCATCGCCGCCTGCGAATACGGCAGCCTTGGATGTCGCTCCTGTGGACTCCTCCGCAATGATGCATTTTCTCTTGTTCGTGTCCAGTCCGTAGGTCGTAGAAGCAATCAGCGGGTTGGGAGAAGTTCCCAGAGACATGATCACCGTATCCAGCTCCAGATCAAACTCAGAACCCGGAATCTCTACCGGGCGTCTTCTTCCGGATGCATCCGGCTCGCCAAGCTCCATCTTAATGCAGGTCATACCTTTTACAAAGCCATTCTCATCCACCAGGATCTCCTTGGGATTGGTCAGCAGATCAAAGATAATGCCCTCTTCCTTAGCATGATGTACTTCTTCCGCTCTGGCAGGAAGCTCAGCCTCACTGCGGCGGTATACAATATGTACCTCAGCCCCAAGACGAAGAGCGGTTCTTGCTGCATCCATAGCCACGTTTCCGCCGCCCACTACAGCCACCTTTTTGCCGTGAACAATAGGTGTGTCATAGTCATCGCGGAAAGCCTTCATCAGATTGTTTCTGGTCAGATACTCATTGGCGGAGAATACACCTTTTGCCTGCTCTCCGGGAATCCCCATGAACATGGGAAGTCCGGCGCCGGAGCCGATAAATACAGCCTCAAAGCCCTCGTCCTGCAGAAGATCATCAATCGTAACCGATTTGCCCACTACCACATTCGTCTCGATCTTAACGCCAAGAGCTTTTACATTCTCCACTTCCTTTGCTACTACCTCATCCTTAGGCAGACGGAACTCGGGAATACCGTAAACCAGAACGCCGCCAGCTTTGTGCAGCGCCTCAAAGATGGTTACCTCATAGCCCATTTTAGCCAGATCTCCGGCACAGGTAAGTCCGGAAGGGCCGGAACCGATGACTGCAACCTTATGGCCATTCTTTTGGGCTGGAGCTTCCGGTTTGATGCCATTCTCCCTTGCCCAGTCCGCAACAAAGCGCTCCAGTTTTCCAATGGAAACAGGCTCTCCCTTGATGCCGCGAATACATCTTCCCTCACACTGGGATTCCTGAGGACAGACACGTCCGCAGATAGCAGGAAGTGCACTGGACAAAGAGATTACCTTGTAAGCTTCTTCCATATTTCCTTCTTTTACTTCAGCGATAAAGGAAGGAATATCAATATTTACGGGACATCCCTCTACACACTTGGCATTTTTGCAGTGAATACATCTGCTGGCCTCTTCCATGGCCTCCTCTTTTGTATAGCCAAGACATACCTCATCAAAATTTGTAGCTCTCACCTTGGGATCCTGTTCTGATACAGGAACTTTCTTTAATACGTCTGCCATTATTCGTCACCTCCGCAATGTCCGCATCCGCCGTGATGGGTCTCACCCTCCTGCTCTTTCAAAAGAGCACGGCCTTCCTCGGTTTTATACATGGTAGCACGTTTCATAGCAGCATCAAAATCTACCAGATGGCCGTCAAATTCCGGGCCGTCTACACATGCGAATTTTACCTCGTCTCCTACCATCAGACGGCAGGCTCCGCACATTCCTGTTCCATCTACCATGATGGGGTTCATGCTGACGATGGTATGTAAATTGTGTTTCTTTGTGGTAAGGCAGCAGAATTTCATCATGATCATGGGCCCGATGGCTACGCAGTGATCATACTCCTTCCCTTCAGAATCGATCAGATCATCAATCACTTTTGTTACCATACCGCTGCGTCCGTAAGAACCGTCATCAGTAGTCACGTACACATTGGCAGCAACTTTTTTCATCTCTTCTTCCAGAATCACGAGATCCTTGGTCTTTGCGCCGATGATCACATCTGCCTCAATACCATGCTCATGAAGCCACTTCACCTGGGGATAAACAGGGGCAGTTCCCACGCCGCCTGCAACAAAGAGAATCTTTTTCTTTTTCACTTCCTCAAGGGGATCTGTGCAAAGATCAGATGGTTTTCCCAGAGGTCCTACAAAATCCATAAAAGAATCGCCGGCCTTCAGTCCCACATATCTGTGAGTAGAAGCTCCTATTGGCTGGAACACAATCGTAATCGTTCCCTTTTCCCGGTCATAATCGCAGATTGTCAAGGGAACTCTCTCTGCCTCTTCATCCAGCTTCACAATAATAAACTGGCCCGGCAAACAACGTTTTGCAACGCGCGGAGCTTCTACTACCATCTCGTAGATATTGCCCGCAAGAGTCTTTGCTTCCAAAATCTTGTACATAACATACCTCCAACTATTATCATGCGGAACGCTGTTCATTGTAACGTTTCACACCTGGTCCTGTCTAAACAGGCCAACACACTTTAAGTATAAAACAAAGGTCATCAAAATTCAACAAAAATTCGCAGTTTTCTCTAGTTTTCTTCTAAATAATTTTCAAACTGTTCTTCAGACATCAAAACCTTTCTTGGTTTGGTGCCCTCCTCAGGGCCCACCACGCCTGCTTCTGAGAGCTGATCCATGATCCTTGCCGCCCGGTTAAAGCCAATCTTAAACCATCTTTGCAGCATTCCGATAGAAGCCTTGTCCTTTTCAATGATAAACTTTCCTGCATCCGCAAACAGTTCGTCCACATCACCGCCTCCAGCTGCAAGAGCGCTTTTCTGTACCTGCTCAATCTGCGCTTCCATCTGTTCATTGTAGGCTGTGGAAGTGTTTTTTTCCTTCAAAAACTCTACCACTTCAGAAACTTCGCCGTCAGAAACGTAAGCTCCCTGGATGCGGGCCGGTTTTTTGTAGGTCTGAGGCGCAAAGAGCATATCTCCATTTCCCAGCAGTTTTTCCGCTCCATTCATATCCAGAATAGTTCTGGAATCCACACCGGAAGACACAGAAAATGCAATTCTTGAGGGCATATTGGCCTTGATCAGTCCCGTAATCACATCCACAGAGGGACGCTGAGTGGCAATTACCAGATGGATTCCAGCCGCTCTGGCCAGCTGAGCCAGGCGGCAAATGGCATCCTCCACCTCACCGGAAGCCACCATCATCAAATCCGCCAGCTCGTCCACAATGATTACAATCTGAGGAAGTTTTTCCGGTTTATTTTCATCCTCGATATTTTTCAGTGCTTCCACCTTGGCATTGTATCCTTTCAGATCCCGCACCCCTGCTTCCGCAAATTTGTTGAAACGCTGAGTCATCTCTGCCACGCCCCAGTTTAAGGCACCTGCCGCTTTCTTTGGATCTGTCACCACAGGGATAAACAGATGGGGAATGCCATTGTAAACACTAAGTTCCACCACTTTCGGGTCAATCATGATCATCTTGACCTCCTCCGGTTTCGCCTTGTAGATAATACTCATGATCAGAGTATTGATAAACACAGACTTTCCGGAACCGGTAGCGCCTGCGATCAGCAGATGAGGCATCTTGGCGATGTCGGAGACGATCACTTTGCCTGCAATATCTTTTCCCACTGCATAGCACAGCTTGGAGGGATGATTTTTAAATTCTTCAGATTCTAACAATTCCCGAAGCAGCACACCGCTGGTCTCCTTATTGGGTACTTCAATGCCCACTGCCGCTTTTCCCGGTATGGGCGCTTCAATACGGATATCCGCTGCTGCCAGATTCAGTTTAATATCATCTGCCAGATTGGTAATTCGGCTTACCTTTACCCCCATCTCCGGCATCAGTTCATATCTGGTGACACTGGGGCCACAGCTTACGTTGGTCACTTTGACGTTCACTCCAAAAGTATGCAGTATCTGCTGCAGCTTCTGGGCTGTTTCCCGAAGCTCTCCATCTGTGCTGCCGCCCCGGCTTCTGGAAGGTTTTTTTAGAAGGGTTAAGGGCGGAAATTCATATCTGGGCGTTACAGAAGCCGAGCTTTTTTCAATCTCCTGTTCCACCGTATCGATTCCCTGCTGTATCTCTTCCCTGGAGGCTTTTGTTTTTCTCGGGCTTCGGCAAGTCCCCTCTCCTCCCTCTTTTCGCTCATTGGAGGGCAGTGTTTCCTCTTCTTCCGCCTCATTCCCTGGTTTGTCCAATTTTGAAAATCCTGCCTCAGGTGTCAAACATGCCTCCCCTGTCAGCAGATCATTTTCACAGGGGGAGCCTCTCTTTATGATAAGCTCATCCTCACAAAGTGAATCTTTCTTATGAAACAGTAGCCCCGTTTCTCCTTCTATGGCAGGTTCTTCTCTATCCGATTCCAAGTCCGGAGATTTTTCCTCAAGTCCGGATGGTTCTAAAGGCATATCGCCCCGCTGAATCGGAAAATCCAGAACAGGAATATTTAAACTCTCCTGGGTCTTTTCCGGCAGTACCTGCTTGATCTCGTCCTGATAAACCTCCGGCAGACCGGAAAGATCCGTATCCGCAGTCACGCCAGTCACCCGGTTTGCTATTCTGGGTTCCTTATCCAGTACAGAAAAATTCACCGGAACTGCATCCTGCCCCCGCTTTTTTCCCGTACTGTCCAAGGAAGGCGTGAGGGTAAATATCTCGGGGTTCTTCTTTTCATACTCTCTGCGCTGCATAAGCTGCTCCCGTCTTCTGGCCTGTTCCTCTCTGGCAGAACGGTAAACCCGGGAACCCTGGTGCTTCATGCTGGCAAAAATGGAGCGCTGAGTAATCAGAACTACGCAGATAATCACCATAATCACCATCATAATACCGGCTCCCACAACGCCCACTGCAGGGCAGAACAGATTCACAAAGAAGCCCCCCACAAAGCCGCCGCCGGTATGATACTTCGCTCCTGCCTGATAATACTCTATCAGGGAAAAACCGTCTGTATAGCCCAGCAGCAAAAGCTCCATAATGCCGCAGGCAACAAGATAAAGACCGCCGGCAGCGGCAGCCTTTATTTTTGCAAT
>CABRXX010000097.1:0-6958 GCA_902475025.1 uncultured Lachnospiraceae bacterium
CGCCGATGTCTTCCATACCCTCGATGCGTCCACGGCGAGAGTTGATATCACCGATTACATCTCCCATGTACTCCTCAGGCATAGTAACCTCTACCTTCATGATGGGCTCCAGAAGTACCGGGCTTCCCTTCTGCATAGCCTCCTTAAATGCCAGAGAACCTGCAATATGGAATGCCATCTCACTGGAGTCTACCTCATGGTAAGAACCATCGTATACGTTTGCATGAACGCCCAGTACCGGGAAACCTCCCAGGATACCAGCCTTGGTAGCCTCTTCAATACCTTCGCCAACTGCCGGAATGTATTCCTTAGGAATAGCGCCGCCCACAACGGTAGACTCGAACTTGAAGGTCTCCTCTCCATTGGGATCCATGGGCTTGAAGATAACTTTACAGTGACCGTACTGACCACGTCCGCCGGACTGTTTTGCGTACTTGCTGTCCACAGTAACCTCTTTGGTAATAGCTTCTTTGTATGCAACCTGAGGCGCACCAACGTTTGCCTCTACCTTGAACTCACGAAGCAGACGGTCAACGATGATCTCCAGATGGAGTTCTCCCATACCTGCGATAATGGTCTGGCCTGTCTCATGATCGGTATGAGCACGGAAAGTAGGATCCTCCTCAGCCAGCTTTGCCAGAGCCTCTCCCATCTTGCCCTGACCAGCTTTGGTCTTAGGCTCGATAGCCAGCTCGATAACCGGCTCCGGGAACTCCATGGACTCAAGAATTACCGGATGCTGCTCATCGCAGAGAGTATCACCGGTAGCAGTCAGCTTAAATCCAACGGCTGCTGCGATATCTCCGGAGTATACCTTATCCAGCTCTGCACGCTTATTGGCATGCATCTGCAGGATACGGCCAACACGCTCCTTCTTACCCTTGGTAGAGTTCAGAACGTAAGAACCGGAATTCATGGTTCCGGAATATACACGGAAGAATGCCAGCTTACCAACAAAGGGGTCAGCCATGATCTTGAAGGCCAGAGCGGAGAAAGGCTCGTCATCTGAAGAATGCCTCTCCACTTCATTGCCTTCCATGTCAGTACCCTTGATAGCCGGGATATCCAACGGTGAGGGCATAAACTCAATAACTGCATCCAGAAGTTTCTGTACACCTTTGTTTCTGTAAGCAGTACCGCAGCAAACGGGAACTGCTGTACACTCGCAGGTAGCTTTTCTCAGAACCTTCTTCAGCTCCTCATTGGTAGGCTCCTCTCCCTCCAGATACTGCATCATCAGATCGTCATCCAGCTCGCAGATCTTCTCAACCAGCTCGCTTCTGTACAGCTCTGCATCCTCTGCCATATCCTCAGGAATATCAATAATAGAAATATCATCGCCCTTATCATCATTGTAGATATAGGCTTTCATCTCAAACAGGTCAATGATGCCCTTGAACTCATCTTCCTTACCAATGGGAAGCTGAATACAAATCGCATTCTTGCCCAGTCTGTTTTTAATCTGATCCACAGCACCGTAGAAGTTTGCACCCATGATATCCATTTTGTTGATGAACGCCATACGGGGTACATTGTAGGTGTCGGCCTGACGCCATACATTCTCAGACTGAGGCTCTACGCCGCCCTTTGCACAGAACACGCCTACAGCGCCGTCCAGTACACGAAGGGAACGCTCCACCTCTACTGTAAAGTCAACGTGGCCCGGGGTATCAATGATATTGATACGGTGCTCTAAAGCGCCGGGCTTCGGCTTACAGTTTTCCTGTAATGTCCAATGGCATGTGGTAGCGGCCGAAGTAATGGTGATACCTCTCTCCTGCTCCTGTTCCATCCAGTCCATGGTAGCAGTACCTTCATGAGTATCTCCAATCTTATAGTTCACACCGGTATAGTACAGGATACGCTCGGTGGTGGTAGTCTTACCAGCATCGATATGAGCCATAATACCAATGTTTCTAGTTCTCTCTAATGGATATTCTCTTCCAGCCATTTTCTCCTCCTAAAATAATCCATAGTTCAAGCTGCGCACTGTGTGCTTGCTTTCGCTAAGTGCCCTTTGGTAGGTTCGCTCAACTAAGTTCGCCTCCCCTGCTGGTCCGCTCACTAAGGTTCGCGAACGGCCTCGCACTAAACTCAAGCTGCGCACTGTGTGCTTGCTTTCGCTAAGTGCTTCCGGCCTAGAAACGATAATGAGCAAATGCTTTGTTTGCCTCTGCCATCTTGTGCATATCTTCTTTCTTTTTTACAGATGCGCCGGTATTGTTTGCTGCATCCATAAGCTCATTAGCCAGTCTCTCTTCCATGGTCTTCTCGCCTCTCTTGCGGGAGAACAGAGTAATCCAGCGAAGAGCAAGTGCCTGACGTCTGTCAGGTCTAACCTCGATGGGTACCTGATAGGTAGCACCGCCGATACGTCTTGCCTTTACTTCCAGCATCGGCATAATATTGTTCATAGCCTCTTCGAAAACCTCAAGAGCCGGCTTTCCTGATTTTTCTTCCATTCTGGCAAATGCGCCATATACAATCTTCTGAGCAACACCCTTCTTACCGTCTAACATAATGTTATTGATAAGCTTGGTAACCACTTTGCTGTTGTAGATGGGATCTACCAATACGTCTCTTTTCTGAGTATGTCCTTTACGTGGCACGTTACTTCCCTCCTTAATTATGGTTCCTGACAAGAACAGTGATACGAAACGAAAACAGTTGCCGCAGGTATACCTGCCAAAACAGCTTTCACCTCGGATCATGGCCATTCAGCTCTGCAATATCACTTCTATGATTAATCGGCCGCCGTCCCTATTTCCTGTCAACTTATTAGATCATAGGTACTCACAATGTGTCGTTCTACATTTGCGTTTCATGCGGAAAGGACTTCTATATTAACCCGCAACCACTGGTGAATACGAATTCCTCCAACTTCATTGAAACAATATAGTTCTGTTCTGTGATACTTATAAAAAACTACTTTTTATTTCTTAGCGTCTTTCGGTCTCTTAGCACCGTATTTGGAACGTGCCTGACGTCTCTTGGCAACGCCTGCTGTATCCAATGTACCACGAACAATGTGATATCTGGTACCGGGAAGGTCCTTAACACGGCCTCCGCGGATCAGCACTACGCTATGCTCCTGCAGGTTATGTCCCTCACCGGGAATGTAGCTGGTTACCTCAATACCGTTGGACAGACGTACTCTGGCAATCTTTCTAAGAGCTGAGTTCGGCTTCTTAGGAGTTGCTGTCTTTACTGCGGTACACACGCCTCTCTTCTGAGGAGCGGATACATCGGTAGCTTTTTTCTTCAGAGAGTTAAATCCTTTCTGGAGTGCCGGTGCAGTAGATTTTTTTACGGATGTCTGTCTGCCTTTTCTTACTAACTGATTAAATGTTGGCATTCTTCTTTCACCTCCTGATTTGATTGAGCAATGCTCATCTGTGGTTGCTGTTCCTTATTTAATAGGAAAGATCGGCGCAAAAACAAAATGTGTTTCTTCGCGCACTTTCATATTATACGAACGGAACCTGGGATTGTCAAGGAGTTTTCCCGGCTTTTCAACATTTTACCCTGATTTTACTATGATTTTTCTTATAACTTTCTTAAACCACTGGACATGCCGGAAACCGGGTGATAAAATAACAGAAAATTTCAGAAGTAAAAAGTAACTGTTATTTTATATTTTTAGGGAGTATATTTATGCTAAGAACATTTTTGAAGCCGCTTTCTCTACTGCCGGCTATCGTATTGATGTACCTGATATTTTCTTTTTCCGCCCAGCCGGGAGAGGTTTCCTCCCAGGTAAGCTACAAGGTCAGCTATAAGATTGTGGAAACGGGCGGCAAACTGCTGGGAGCCAATTTTGAGCCCTGGGAGATCGATGAATTGGCAGTGCGCTTCAATGGCCCCATTCGGAAGATTGCCCACATGACCGAATATTTTGCCCTGGCCATTGCAGTATCTTTTCCGCTGTACGTCTACGGACTTCGCGGGCTGCTGCTGATGTTGCTGGCCGGACTGTTCTGCGTCGGCTTCTCTTGCGCAGACGAATATCATCAGTCCTTTGTGGCTGGGCGCTCTCCTGCTGCCCGGGATGTAATGATCGACAGCATTGGCATCTTTGTTGGCATCATCGTTGTCCGCATTGTCGGATGGACTGGACGCATGACCCTGTTTCGGGCACCTAAAAAAGAGCCGATGCCTCAGCAGTGTTTCCAGGGATATGCTCCTTCACAGCCAAAACTTACCAGAAAGCAAAAAAAGCAGATGAAACAGCAGGCCTCTATGGGAAGCGCTCCCTCCGGATACGCTTCCTGCCAACCTGGCGGTTATCCCCCTTATCCGGGAAACGGATACTCCGCTCCCTATCCCAATGGTTTCCAAAATCAACCCTATCCACAGGAAACGGATGCAAAAAACCATTCCAATGAAGAGGGTTTCTACACCAATCAAGAGTACACAGGGGCTGCCTATCCAGGCGGTACTTATCCCAACGGATCCTATTCCAATGGCTCTTATCCAAACGGACCATTCCCCAACGGGCCCTATCCAAACGAACCGTATCCAGGCGCTCCTCAGTACTATGGACAGCCCTATCCGTATGACTCACAGTACTCCGAGCAGCCGGATCACTCCTCGGATGAATTGTCAGAAGATATGCCTCTTTCCCATTTGCTGAAACCCAAAAACAGCAGCAAGAAAAAATAACGGAAACCTCTCCTGCATAATCACATAGACAGCAGGGAGGTTGTAAAATACCTCTCCTAACATAAACGGCTGCCCCGCAAAGCATGGCCTCTCACCTTTATTCTGCCGGAATACCAAAGAGCTATCGGCAAAGCAAGGCAGAAGAGCCTGGACTTTACGGGGCAGCCTTATCTATATCAGACTGCTTTCTTTAAAATGTAATTGTAAATCTTCTTGTACGTATTTGCAGTGTAATGAATCCCATCTGTAGTGGAAAACCCGCTTTTCATTAAATAGGTATAGCTGTCAATATAGCTTTTCCCAAATTCCTTCTTTAATCTTGCGTTGAATGACTTAATATGGGAATTCTTCACATAAGGGGACTGAGCATCCTTTACCGGATTCACAGAAAGGAAATAAAACTTTGTATCCGGAAATTCCTTCATCAGGCTTTTATAATAGCTAATATATCGTTCGATATTCCCATAGTCATTGACGCCAAAGGCAAAGACCACCTTCAGTTTTGGATTACCGGCCAGATACTGACGCACCTTCGGGCCTGCCACTGATTTCAGCCAATCATAACCCATAGACACCTTTCCAATGAATTTTGTCTTGGTGGTGGATACGGCCTGATCCATCCCAACCGTTCTGGAGTCTCCCACGATCAGATATTCTCCGGAAAACTTCAGCGGCTTTACCTTCTTCCCGGAAGCATCCAGATAATATCCATCCACCTTGCAGTTCACTTTCCGGGCGCCGTCTTTCCCTACATAGTAATCTCCTACCCACTGGCTTTTTGCCATGGCTCCGTTTTTCCCGAGGTAATAGTACTTTCCCTTATACTTTACCCACTTATTTTTGTAACGGACCCCATCCTTGCCAAAAAAGTAGCGTGTTCCTTTCTGGGTCAACCAGATATTGGTTCTCCTCGCCCCGTCGGCTCCCACATAATAGTACTTCCCTCCTGTGCAAACCTGTCTGCTGGAGGCCATCACTCCATTTTCCAAGAAATAATAGTACTTATTATTTTTTTTGATCCACTCTTTTTCCGCGCGAACACCGCTGCTCTTAAGATAATACTTTTTGTTCTTTAAACTGAGCCAGCGTCCGTAATATACCTGCCCCTTGCTGTTGGCATAATACTGGTTTTTCTGATAAGTAAACCAACCGGTTTCCACATATCCATCGGAGGCAAAATAGTAAATCTTTCCGCCAATAGAATGCCATCTATTTTTGGCATATTTTCCGTTCTTATAACGATAACGGCGTCCCTTTGCGTTCTCCACGAATTTTCCCGTGCTTACTTTACTGCTTTTGGCTTTTGCAATTACATTG
The DNA here is from genome assembly GCA_902475025.1 of uncultured Lachnospiraceae bacterium. Classification (GTDB taxonomy): domain Bacteria; phylum Bacillota; class Clostridia; order Lachnospirales; family Lachnospiraceae; genus Merdiplasma. The sequence goes on from CABRXX010000097.1 coordinate 5,980, forward strand.
GTGGCTGCTTCCGTACGATTTACCGGCACTAGCAGAAAGGCGGCTGCTAAAGAAAACAGCAGCAAAATCTTTTTGCATTTTTTTAAACTTTTCACAGTGTCTCCTTTACGGTTCGTAATCATAATGTAATTTTTTTGTAATCTTTTTTACTATAACGCAAAAAGCCTGTTTTGTCAAATTTTTCCCTGTAGTACCGTCCGGCTTCACAGGCCGTAAAAACTAAAACAGCGGCTGGAAATATTCCAACATTCTGTTAGATCGGTGGCAAGGAAGCATTCGCTTCATCAGGAATTGTATCCTTCCCATATCAAAAAAATAATCCGTATCAAAAAATAAAAGAGGGAATGTTGCAAAATTCACCAAAATTCGTGTTTTGCAGCATCCCCTTATGAATGCGGATAACAGGACTTGAACCTGCACGTCATGGACACCAGAACCTAAATCTGGCGCGTCTGCCAATTCCGCCATATCCGCTTATTTCAAACCTTATTCTAATAGCAAAACGCTGCCCAAAAATCAGCCGGAAAGCATCTTTCGGACAGCATCTTCATGAGACATCGGGGATTCGAACCCCGGACAACTTGATTAAAAGTCAAGTGCTCTACCGACTGAGCTAATATCCCATAATATGGCAAATCGCCAAGCTGGGCTAGCTGGATTCGAACCAGCGAATGCAGGAGTCAAAGTCCTGTGCCTTACCGCTTGGCGATAGCCCATTAATGTAGGGTGGATAAAGGGATTCGAACCCTTGGCCTCCAGAGCCACAATCTGGCGCGCTAACCAGCTGCGCTATACCCACCATAATGGTTTCGTTTCAAACCTGTATAAAATTTTCTTTTTCAAGAAAACGAGCCTGAAGGGATTCGAACCCCCGACCCACGGCTTAGAAGGCCGTTGCTCTATCCAACTGAGCTACAGACTCACAAGCGGGTGATGGGAATCGAACCCACGTATCTAGCTTGGAAGGCTAGTGTTCTAC
>CABRXX010000098.1:0-6619 GCA_902475025.1 uncultured Lachnospiraceae bacterium
CCGAGCCACCCGTTTTACGGGTGGCGGCGACTGTGTCACAAAATATGTGTTTACTGTTTTTCATTTTTGTTTTTCTTGTTATTTGAAGTCGCCTGTGATATTATGAAAAGACACGAAACGCCCGGTCAGAACCCGTTTTTTCAAAATATTAAGAGTTTCTGCTTGGGCGGAAATAATATTAAAGGAATGGAATAGAATGGATAAGAGAGCTTTGATTGCCATGAGCGGCGGAGTGGACAGCTCCGTGGCGGCTGCACTGATGTGCAGGGAGGGGTACCAGTGTATTGGCGTAATGATGAAGCTGTTCCGCAATGAGACGGTGGATCTTCCTAAGGGGCATACCTGCTGTTCTCTGGATGATGCGGAGGATGCAAGAGCCGTAGCATTTCGCTTAGGGATGCCTTTTTATGTTTCCAATTTTACAGAGGATTTTGCCAGTCAGGTGATAGACCGGTTTGTGGAGTCCTATGAGAGAGGCGCTACTCCAAATCCCTGTATCGACTGTAACCGTTATATGAAGTTTGAGAAGCTTTACCGCAGGGCTAGGGAGCTGGAGTGTGATACCATTGTGACAGGGCACTACGCCAGAAGCACTTTTGACGCGGCTTCTGGCAGATGGCTGCTGAAAAAAGCCAAGAATCTGGCAAAGGATCAAAGCTATGTGCTGTATTTTATGAGTCAGGATCAGCTGGCTCATACCCGTTTCCCGCTGGGAGAGTATGAAAATAAAGAACAGGTGCGTCAGCTGGCAGACAGTTTCGGATTTACCAATGCCAGGAAACATGACAGTCAGGATATCTGCTTTGTGGTCAATGGGAAGTACGGAGATTTTATTGAGCATTACCGGGGAAAAACCTATCCCAGAGGGGAGTTTGTAGATACTTCCGGGAAGGTGCTGGGAGAGCATAGGGGAATCATTCGCTATACCATTGGTCAGCGGAAGGGGCTGGGTTTGGCTCTTCCGACGCCCATGTATGTGTGCAGGAAGGATCTGGAGAAAAATCAGGTGATCCTTTCAGAGGAGAAGGAGCTGTTTACCAGGGAATTTCAGGCAGAGGATTTTAACTGGATTTCCTGTGAGCCTCCCAGGGAACCTTTGAAAGTCACTGCCAAGACCAGATACCATGCAAAGGAAGCTCCCGCCCAGGCAGAGGTGCTGGAAGGCGGGAGGGTGAGGATCGTGTTTGATACGCCTCAGCGGGCCATCACTGTAGGGCAGGCAGTGGTGCTGTATGACGGAGAAAATGTAGTAGGCGGAGGAACGATCTGCGCCACAGAAAGGTTGTAAGTATGGGATTTTCAATATTAGAATTATTTTGGCTGTTTTTTGTGTATTCCTTTGCAGGATGGGTGATGGAGACAGTCTATGCCACTGTGCGGCAGAGAGTGTTTGCCAACAGAGGGCTGGTTAACGCTCCCCTTTGTATTATATACGGCTTTTCAGGGGTACTGATCTCTGTAACGCTGCGGGGATTGGACGGCATCTGGCTGTTTGTAGGGATCGTGATCTATACCACAGTGATTGAGTGGATCGCCGGACATCTGGCTGAGCTGATTTATCATGAGCGGTGGTGGGATTATTCTGATCGCAGGCTGAATCTGGATGGCTATATTTGTCTTGGTGCTTCCCTGCTGTGGGGGGTCTTGGGCTTCGTGGCGGTGAAATGGCTGAACGCTTTGGTTTTGCAGGTGTTCTATCTGATTCCAAGCCTGGTGCGCCCGGTGGTGATTTGGACTATGGTAGCGATTCTGGCAGTGGATGTGCTGGCCTCTTATATGCTGCTGCGAGGCAGGGGAGGACGGCTGGATCGCTGGGAGATGGCCAACAATCAGATTGCCAATGTGACGGCGAAACTGGGAAAATGGATCGCAGACCGCATTGACCGCCGTTTACATAAAGCTTATCCAAAGGCCCAGAAGGCTGTGGCAGCACCCAAGGAAAAGACGGTGTTTGCCTACGGCTGCGGATTTTATAAGGTAGTGGTGCTGTTTTTTATCGGTGCTTTTCTGGGAGATCTGGTGGAGACGGTATTCTGCCGATTTGCCCAGGGGTACTGGATGAGCCGCAGCAGCGTGGTCTGGGGACCGTTCAGTATTGTCTGGGGGATTGCGGTGGCTGCGGTGACAGCCATGCTCTATAAGTATAAGGACCGGAGCAAAATGTTTTTGTTCTGGGCAGGTACGTTGTTAGGAGGAGCTTACGAATACTTCTGCAGCATTTTTACAGAGATTGTATTTGGCAAGATTTTCTGGGATTACAGCGCCATTCCCTTTAACCTGGGGGGGAGGATCAACCTGCTGTTCTGTTTTTACTGGGGAATCGCAGCTATTGCATGGTTTAAAGTGGTATATCCTGTGGTGACCAGATGGATCGAGAAGATACCGGTGAAGATCGGAAAAGTAGTCACCTGGTGCCTTATCGTATTTATGACCTGCAATATCATTGTATCCAGCGGAGCTCTGCTGCGCTACGGAGAGCGGGAGGACGGTGTGGAAGCCATTGCTCCCTGGCAGGTGTGGATGGATGAACACTATGATGATGAAACGATGGAACGGATTTATCCAAAAGCAAAGGATCCTATTAAAAAGGATACTGCCCAAAAGTAAGAGAACATTTGTCTGAGGTTTCAGGCCGGGAGATGTATAGCAAAATAAAAAGGGGGTGTTGCATAATACGGCCCCCGGTGGATTTTCGGTGTGTTTTCCTCCGAAAACGCGTTCGTTTTCGGAGGAAAATCACCCGAAAGGGTACCGCCGGAGGGCTTATGCAACACCCTCTTTTTCTCTCATTCATTTCTGCAGATGGAACAGCCCAGGGCGCAGCCAGTGGGAGTGCCGGCGCAGCCCCCCACTGCAGTCTCCCGAAGTTCAAAGGGGAGACTTTTTCCCACATGGTACATGGTCTCGGCCATCTCATCAAAAGGAATGGGATGGGAAATGCCGGCCAGAGCCAGTTCGGCAGAGGTGAGGGCATTGGCTACCCCGATGGCATTTCGGGTCTGGCAGGGGGATTCTACAAGTCCTGCAATGGGATCACATACAAGCCCCAGCAGATTGGAGAGGGCATGGGCAGCGGCAGAAAGACATTGGCTGGGGGTTCCTCCCATGATCTCAGTGATGGCGCTGGCGGCCATGGCGGAGGCCGCCCCCACTTCTGCCTGACATCCTGCTTCTGCTCCGGAGACAGAGGCGTTTCGCATCAAAAGGTATCCGACGGCGCTGGCGTTTAACAGCCCTTTGTATAAATCGGTGTCTGTAAGTCTACGCTCTTCTTTCAGGGCCATAAGAATGCCGGGGAGCACCCCGGAGGAACCTGCGGTGGGGGCGGCGACGATCAGCCCCATGGAAGCATTTACCTCCAGGACAGCCATGCTGTAGGCCATGGCTTTGGAAAGCACAGCTCCAGTTACACTCCGGTCTGTCTGGCTGTGTTCCTGTAATTTTTTTGCCTCACCGCCGATCAGCCCGCCCATGGATTTCCCGGGATTTTTGATAGGGGCGTGAGAAGAATTTTCCATAATTTCCAGAACAGTTTCCAGTTTTTTGTCAATTTCCTCCTCTGTGAGGGTACCCATCGTAAGCTCCCGCTGTTTCATAACTGCGGAGATGGGCATCTGGGTTTTCAAGCACAAATCCAGTAAATTCTGACCAGTATAAAAATCCATAAGGAACCTCCTACATTTCAATGAGCATCAGATCCGAAACATTGGGATTGATTCGGATGTACTGCAGAATATCACGGGGAATGGGTTCATCAGATTCAACCACCGTAAAAGCAGTCGTGCCCTTCTCTTCCCGAAAAAGCCGCATAAAAGCAATATTGATGTTATGAAGACTCAGGCACTGGGTAATATGAGCCACCACGCCCGGCTTGTCAATCTGCTGAACAATGAGGGTACTGTACTCTCCGGTAAATTCCACATCAATGTGATTGATGCGGACAATCCGCATCTTTCCTCCGCCAATGGATTCTCCCCGGACAAACAGGGTGTGGCCCTCCTTATCTTCAAAGAAGATATCCGCGGTGTTGGGGTGGTTGGTGACGGTTTTTTCATCCGGAATAAAATGGTACTCTACTCCCATGCGGTCTGCGATTTCAAAGGCATCCCGAATCCGTTCATCATCTGTATGGAAACCCAAAGTTCCCCCCAAAAGGGCTTTGTCGGTTCCGTGACCCCGGTAGGTTCTGGCGAAAGATCCGTACAGGGTAAAAGTAACCTTTTCAATAGGCCTTCCGTACATTTTTCTGGCGGATAGGGCAATGGCAACGGCTCCGGCTGTATGGGAACTGGATGGACCGATCATATTGGGGCCGATCACATCAAAAATACTAAGAAAATTCATGTGCTTCCTCCTGTTAGGTGAAATATCGCTTTTTCTATGATACCAGCTAATCTTGCATTCCGAGAAGCTTCTCCTGAAAGGAGCGTACGGGATATCTTTTGTGGCAGCTTCTTTTTAAAAGAGATGCTCTTTCGTATGTTTGCCTGCCAGATCCAGAAGCGTACAGACTTTTTCGCAGAACCCCTGGAAATCGTAGGACATATCGGATTCAAACCAGTCCAGAATCAAACCGGAGAGGAGACATTTGTAAAAGTGAGCCAGGGTCTTGCAGTCTTCCTGGGACAGCGCGTGTGTATCCTCTGTGCGTTCCAGATAGCAGTTTACAAAGTAGTAGCTGGCATCGTTGAGATAGCGGATAAAAACCTCCCGCTGAACGGAACGATAAAGATGCAGACAGGCCTTTTTTCGTTTCAGGCACTCCTCCACAATGGGAGTGATGCAGCTTAAAGGGGATCCTGGATCAAAATGTTTTTGCAGGATCTGATCCGTCAATTCTTTTGCAGAGTATTCTGTGAGAGCGGGAATATCTGCAAAATGATAATAAAAGGTGTTGCGGTTCACCTGGCACCGCTCCACAATATCGTGGACAGTGATCTTATTGAAGGGCTTTTCTTCCAGGATCTGCCAGAATGCTTCGCTGAGGGCTTCTTTTGTGCGGTTCATAGAATTTTCTCCCAAATCATAATGGGATTATTATACTCGCCCTCGGTTACTTTTTCAATCTATTTCCTTTTTCTGTGATTCTTTCCAGAGCTGATCGGCTGCAGGCTTCCAGTTTTTGGCATACGGATCGCACTTGGAGCAAAGATGCTCTACGCTTTCCGGAGACTGAAGATCTGTGGAGTGGGCATTTGTTCCAGCTATCATTTGCCGCAGCCGTTCCGGATTTTCCAACATGGGGCAGGGGCGGAGCATATTGTCATTAAAGGGTTGATTGTCATGGTAAGCCATCATCATGGGAGACTGGAGCGCCTCCAGGAGTGTTTTTTCCCGGATATTGGAATCCGAATAGTGAACAAACACGCAGGGATCAATATCTCCATTGGCATTAATGTGAAGATAACGGTGTCCTCCTGCGATACAGCCGCCGACATACTCCGCATCATTCTGGAAGTCCATGGCAAACAGAGGTTTGGTTGCACGGTAGTGCCGAATCCGGCGATAGACGCCGATTCTTTGCTCCGGGGTGGGCATCAGTTCCGGAACTGCATCGTTTCCTACTGGCATATAATGGAAATACCAGATAAAGTAAGCGCCTTTTTCAATCAGGGAATCATAAAATTCCTCAGAGGTAATGGATTCATAGTTGGCGCTGGTATAGCAGGAGGAGATTCCATACACCAGCTTTTTGCTGCGCAGCAGTTCCAGCGCTTTTGTCACTTTGCTGTATACGCCATCGCCTCTGCGCCCGTCCGTGGCCTCCTCAAAGCCTTCCAGAGAGATGGCGGGAACAAAGTTTCCTACCCGCAGCATCTCATCCGTGAAGGCATCATCAATGAGAGTGGCATTGGTGAAGCATAAAAAGACGCAGTCCGAATGTTTTTCACAGAGGCGAATCAGATCTTTTTTGCGCACAAGGGGTTCTCCACCGGTGTAAATGTAGAGATACACGCCCAATTTCTTGCCCTGGCAGATAATGTCGTCAATTTCATCAAAGGTAAGATTCAGTTTGTTGCCATATTCTGCTGCCCAGCATCCGGTGCAGTGGAGGTTGCAGGCAGAAGTGGGATCCAAAAGAATGGCCCAGGGGATGTTGCAGTTATATTTTTTGCGGAGTTCTTCTTCCTTAGGCCAGCCTACCAGTGCAGCGTTGATGAAGAAATTGACTGCCAGTGTTCTCAGCACGTGAGGATCCACATCTGTAAACAGACGGCGGACGTAGTTGTAATAAGGATGATTCGGATCGGTCACTGCCTCCCGGATGGCTTTTCTCTGAGCTTCTAATTCACCGCCGGAAAATTTGTCAGCCCAGTCTAAAAGTTTTACCATATTTTTATCAGGATCTTTATAGATAAAACGAAAAGTTTGTTCAATACCCAGTTTTTTCAAAGTTGTCATTGCATTCATAAGTAATTTCCTCCGTATTTTGAAAGCGCTGCATCAGTGGATAAAGGGAACTCTAGGATCCGGCATACACGGATGCGATGTTTGTTTGGTTCAGCATTTTTCCTCTGTATTTTTTCTGCATGGGGACAGACGGACGGTACACTGGACGATATACTGTCTCATCACACCTTCTGCCAGAAGGGCACAGCCGGAAGCAGTTTTTGATTTG
>CABRXX010000099.1:0-6342 GCA_902475025.1 uncultured Lachnospiraceae bacterium
CAGTAGGCGAAGAAAGGGTTGAGCAGTGGGGCGTCGGGAGATTTTCCCTGGCAGATGTCCGATAAAGAAAAAGATAAGGAGAACAAGATTATGAAATATGTATGTGAAACCTGTGGTTGGGAATACGATGAAGAGGCAGGATATCCGGAGGGCGGTATTGCTCCCGGCACCAAGTGGGAGGATGTTCCGGAAGATTTTGAGTGTCCTCTGTGCGGAGTAGGCAAAGACGATTTTGCTGAAGCGTAAGAAATGAGAAAGAAGGCTGTCCCAAAGGTATTCGGCAGTGGTGTTCAGGTAATCTTGAAAAACAGTTTTCCAATCAGTTTTTCAAATGCGGCCTGAAGCACCACAGATTGGAACTTTTGGGACAGCCTTTTAGTTTTAGGAGGTAAGATATGAAGATTAAGGTAATGAAGCGGGAATTTTCCGTGTGTAAAGTGGATGATATCAGCCGTGTGGATTTTACGGACAAATATTGTTTCCTGGGAAAAACAGATGAGGAAATATCGGTAATCTGCAGTACCAGGAATGCGCCGGAGGAAACGGTTGCAAGAAGCGATGGGTGGAGAGCCTTCCGCATTCAGGGAGAACTGGAGTTTTCTCTGATCGGCCTGGTGTCAGAGCTTACAGGAATTTTGGCTGAGGCAAAGATCAGCGTGCTCACAGTTGCCACCTATAATACCGATTATCTGCTGGTGAAGGCTGAGAATCTGGAGCGGGCGTTGGAACTCTTGGCAGAACAGGATTACAAAATCATTCGATAAGGAGTGGCAGCTGTGCTGTATGTATTGCCGGATTATTATCCACAATTTCGCTGCACCGCAGACCAGTGTGAGGATACCTGCTGTGCGGGCTGGCAGATTATGATTGACAAACAGTCTTTGAGACGGTATAAGGCTTGCCGGAGCCCATATCGACGGAGACTGTTTCGTTCTGTGAACTGGAGAAAGCAGTGTTTCCGCCAGGATGGGGAAAAACGATGCAGCTTTCTGGATGAGCAGAATCTCTGTGATCTGTATCGAAACCTGGGACCGGAAAGTCTTTGCCGAACCTGTCGTCTCTATCCGAGACATATCGAAGAGTATGAAAATGTGAGGGAGATTTCCCTGTCGGTTTCCTGTCCGGAGGTAGCCAGACTTCTTCTTTCCAGGCAGAAGCCTCTGGCCTTTCGGGAATTTTATCGGGACAGGGAGGAACAGTATCCGCAGTTTGATGAACTTTTTTACGGACAGCTGGTGGAGGGACGCCGGGTGATGCTGGAACTGTTTCAGAATCGAAGCTTGTCTCTGGCCCGGCGCTGCTACCTTGTTTCTGTTTTGGCTGACAAAATGCAGGATTATTACCAGCAGGGAAAGTTGTTTGACTGGCCGGTCCTCTGGGAGCAGGCTCTGCTTGAGAGCAGAGAGGATGGGACATCACCAGATTTACACAAGGAATTTTTTGCTCTTCCGGAAGCAGAAAAGAATAGCGGAGAAAATAGCAGTCAAAGGGACTGGAGAGCGGGTCAGAGCGTTCGATGCTATCAGTGGATCCGGGGGATGGTAAACAGCCTGGGACGGTTTGAGGCGCTGAAAGAGGACTGGCCGCTCTGGCTGCAGGAGACAAAGGACTGGCTGTATCAAAGAGGATATGGGAACTATCGGAAGATTTGCCGGGACTTTTCCCAGTGGCTGGAGGTTCACTGGCCAGATTGGGAGATACCCTTTGAGCAGCTTCAGGTTTATTTTCTGTTCACCTATTTTTGTGGGGCAGTGTATGATGAAGAAATTCTGGCTTCCGCTCAGATCGGCATTGTACACAGCTGGCTGATCTATGAGATGATGATGGCTGTGTGGCTGAGAAACGGAAAGGAAGTATCCCTGGAGGATCTGATGGAGCTGGTACACCGCTATTCCAGAGAGCTGGAGCATTCCGATGTAAATCAGCGAAAGATGGAGCAGCTGATGCAGAAGAAAAAGCTGCCCTGGCTGTAAGGAAGCTTTCTTGCAAGCCTTTCCGGCTGCTGCCCCGGCAGTACTCTGACAGCTCCTGTAATCAGGATCGTTCTTACAAGCCTTCTGGAGTCTCCATCAGTACCCTTACGGCTTCTGCAATCTGGCTCTCTCTTATAATCCTTTTCGGGTACTGAGAGCTGCGCCGGCCTGGGCCATAAGCAGGTAAAGAATGGGGCAGAGCACAGTCAGGATCAGACTGCCGGGATTTAAGATCCAGGCCGCAATGTCTGAGAATGCAGGGGTATTCAGATATTTGTTGGTCAGCAGTCCGCCGTAAAAGAAGAGAAAGGCGGGCAGCAGGCGGATAAATACCACTGCTTTTGCAGCCTGATAGCGAAAGATCACATACATCAGATTTTGGATGCCCACAAGGACCAGGGAGAAAGAGAACATCAGCCCGCAGGTGTTGAGGGAAACAAAGGGCAGCTGCGGCTGAAATAACCGGACAACAAAGGAAGCTGCCAGGCCCAAAACCAGGGATGCGATCTGGATAAAGAAGGAAAAGAGAAAATGTCCCCGGATATTGTCGCCGTCTCTGGAGGGGAGAAGCTGGAGGAATCCTGCGGCAGCTCTGGTTTCAGAGGCGAAAGGCAGAGAAGCGCAGACCACGCCGCCGAAGAGAGAGTACAAAACGCAGACGTAGAGAGGGGCACTCGGATCCTGGAGGACAAGGACACAGCTTAAAACAGGAAACAGCAGGAACCAGGCATAATCCTTCAGCTTCATGAAATCAATTTTTGCATAATTTAGAATTTTCATAGGTTCACCTCATATCTTCGATTATATGCACAACGATCTGGTCGATGGAAGGTTTGGCAGACAGCCAGCCTGCGGGAGGCAGGCCGTTCTTTACAGAATAGAGAGCCTCAAAGCCAAAGGCATTTTCTTCAAGACCGATCAGCTGTTTTTTCAGCTCCGGGGTGAGATCTTCCCGGCCTCCTTTGACCAGCAGATAGGTCTCCAGCAATTCTTCCTTAGTATCGCAGAAAATCTTTTTTCCCTCATTGATCAAGAAAATAAAATCGGCAATCTGTTCCAGATCCTCCAGGATATGGGTGGAAAAAAGAACGCTGCGGCTGCCGTCGCTGATGTATTCCTGGAGGAGCCCCAGGATCTCCTTGCGCACCATGGGATCCAGGCCATTGGTAGCCTCGTCCAGTACCAGAAGTTTAGTGTCACGAGACAGAATGGAAGCAAACATCAGCTTCACCTTCATCCCGCGGGAAAAGCCTTTGATCCTGGCTCGCTCTGGCAGACGCCAGTGCTTTACATAGTGATCAAATTCTTCCGGACGGAAGGTGGAATAAAAATCTTTTAAAATAGATCGGATCTGCCGCAGATTCAAATCCTCCGGGAAATAGGAGGAATCCCCCACAAAGCCAATAGCTTCCAGATATTTCACAGGGTCGTTTTCATATTGAATACCGTCGATTTGAATGGTTCCTTCGCAGCGGTTCAGGTGAGTGATGGCATTTAGCGTAGTAGTTTTTCCGGCGCCGTTCTGCCCCACATAGCCCATGATATATCCAGACGGCAGGGAGAAAGAAATGTCCTGCAGGGCAAATCCCGGATACTTTTTTGAAAGATGAGCGACTTCCAGTAAATTCATAGCGTCTCCATTCTGCTGCCAAAGGCAGCGGGGTGATAAAGGGTGCAGGTATCATAATATCCCGATTTGAATAAACGTGCAGGAGTGCAAGCCGGGGGTGTTCGGCAGAGGGTATTTATTGTCTTGATTTATTTTGATGATTAACAGGAATGGTTTCGGAATAAGGTCAGCTGCTTTGCTCCCAAAGGTTCTCTGCCAGGGACAGCAGCTCTTCTTTTTTCAGACGGATCGCCTTCGCTGTCTGGATGGCGGTGGTCAGTCCCTCACGGATACGAAGAAGGGCCTGTTCCTGCAAAAGAGCATTGTCCTGGGAGAGGACAATGCTGCCCCGTCCCTGAGCGGAAGCGATAAAGCCCTCCGCCTCCAGGTCGCTGTAAGCTCTGGTTGTAGTGATCACACTGCAGCCCAGTTCCTTAGCCAGTTTTCGGATGGAGGGAAGCACCGTTCCCTCTGGAATCTGGCCGTTTAGGATCTGTTCTTTGAGCTGTTCCCGGATCTGTGCATAGATGGGCAGCTCAGATTGATTGGATATTAAAATTTTCAAAATAGGAGCTCCATTCTTAAAGTATATACTGTATATATATCATTATATACAGTTGAAGGGGATTGTCAAGAATAAAACAGTGAAAAGAAGTAAGAAACGTCAGAACGTCTGTGTTAGGGAGCTGACAATAAAAAGCAGTGTAAAATCTCATTAAGCTGTCAAAGTACCCATAATGATTTTGGAAATAAAAATTTTAGATGCCGAAGATTAGCTGGTAAGAAATCATTTTTAAAAAGATAGAAGTTTTTTGTAGGATTGAAAATTAAGTATATTATATCATTATTCAAAAGAAATATCAATAAAAAGAGAATGTTATAAATAAAAAGATGTAATAAAACAAATGAAATAAAGGGATAAAGAAAGCAAGAATAAGATGATTGTAAAATCAAGGGTATCATGGTATAGTTGAGAAGATCGCAGGCAACTGGAATTGGTAAGCAAAGGGATAAAAGAGGATAGGGAAGATGAAAAAAGGAATCATTTTTGATGTGGACGGTACGCTGTGGGATTCTTGTGAAGTGGTGGCAGATTCCTGGAATTTGTATCTGGAGCAGGAGGCGCCGGAGCTGAACCTTCGCCTGACTGACCGGGATCTTCGTCGGGTAATGGGTATGACCATGACAGAAATCGGAGATACGCTCTTTTCTATGGTGGAGGGGAAGCGGCGCATGGAGCTGACAGAAGGCTGCTGTGTGTTTGAGGTGGAGTATCTGAAAACCAATGGAGGAGTTCTTTATCCGCAGGTGGTAAAGACGCTGGAAACGCTGAAGAAAGAGTATCACCTTTATATTGTGAGCAACTGTCAGAGCGGTTATATTGAGGATTTTATTCACTGGGCAAAGGTGGAGCATCTGATCGAAGACTTTTTGTGTTTTGGAGATACTGGACGGGAGAAAAGCTATAATATCCGCCATTTGACAGATCGGAATCAGTTGGATCAGGCTGTGTATGTGGGGGATACCCAGGGAGATTACAACAGCACAAAAGCTGCGGGCCTGCCTTTTATCCATGCCAGATATGGCTTTGGAACCGTGGAGGGAGAAGTTCCTTTTATCAACGGTCTTGAGGAACTGCCAAAGATGGTGGAGCAGGTGCTGAGATAGGATAAGCAGGCTGCGGCAGAACAGGGCGGCCGTAAAAAATAAGAGAAAATATGAAAAAAGAACTGCTGCAAAGGTATGAAGAAGCATACTATTTTGCAGCAGTTCTTTGATTTTCCGGTGAAAATTGTAACAGTTCAGCTATAACAGCTGGAATGGGCTGCTTCACTGCTGAAATTTTCGCTTATAGCAGAACGCCATATACAAAGTATACAAAAAACTTCGGCGAGATATAGATGCTATAGCGAAAAGGCTATTTCAGGAGATCCTTGAAATGGATTACCGCTCCCAGCGTCCCGAGGCACCGCAGGGGAGAACCAGACCGCTTTGGGTGACCGGCAGACCGATCTCCTGGGAATCTACATGTCCGCCAAATTTTTTCAGTTCTGTGCTGATCAGGTAGGTGAGAACTGCCGGGGCCAGTCCGGTGGTGTAGGAGTTAACCAGGAAAAAGAGGGGCTCATCCGAAAGCAGCTTGGCAGTAAGCTGAATAAAGGGGTGAATGGATTCCTCTATTTTCCAGATCTCTCCCTTTGGCCCTCTTCCGTAGGAGGGAGGATCCATAATAATACCGTCATAGTGGTTTCCGCGACGGATCTCCCGCTCCACAAATTTTACGCAGTCATCTACCAGCCAGCGGATAGGGGCATCCTTCAGGCCGGAGGCTACGGCGTTTTCCTTGGCCCAGCCCACCATGCCCTTAGAGGCGTCCACATGGGTGACGGAGGCTCCGGCAGCAGCTGCTGCCAGGGTGGCGCCGCCTGTATAGGCAAAGAGATTCAACACCTTTACCGGGCGATTGGCAGTGCGGATCTTTTCTGAAAACCAGTCCCAGTTGGTGGCCTGCTCCGGAAACAGGCCGGTGTGTTTAAAGCTGAAAGGCTTTAAGTGAAAGGTGAGTTCTTTGTATTGAATGCTCCACTGTTCCGGGAGATCAAAAAATTCCCATTCCCCGCCGCCTTTCTTGCTGCGGTGATAGTGGCCGTTCCGATGTTTCCAGCCCCGGTGTTTTTTGGGGGTGTTCCAGATCACCTGAGGATCCGGACGTACCAGCAGGTAGTCCCCCCAGCGCTCCAGCTTTTCTCCCTGAGAGGT
>CABRXX010000100.1:0-6300 GCA_902475025.1 uncultured Lachnospiraceae bacterium
CTGCGACCTCCTGGTCCCAAACCAGGCGCTCTAGCCAAGCTGAGCCACACCCCGGTACTCGACAAATGCTCTTACCCAGACGCAAAAATGATTATATTACACGTTCAAGAAATTGTCAACCGTTTTTTTATCTTTTTTTCAGTTTTTTTCCATTATTTTTTATCCGGCTTTTCAAAAAACAGCTAACAGGGCTCAAAAATATTCAGCAACCGCCAAAAAAACAATTCCACACCAACGCAAATGGAAAAAACTCAAGCGTATTCCAGCCGCACATGCGCTTCCCCGGTCTCATCAATCTCCATCACCATATAACTGGGATATCTCCCTTCCTGTCTCGGAAAAGAAATGCTTCCAGGATTAAGCACCAGGATCTCTCCGTTGGTTCCGTCCATCACAGGACGGTGAGTGTGACCGTAAATCACTATATTACAGTGATTGCTCCCGGCCTCCTCCAGAAGGTCTCTGGTTCCCACAGTTACAAAATACTGATGTCCATGAGTCAGCATGATCCGGTTTTTCCCAAACTCCACAAAACGTGTAATGGGAAGTCTGGTAAAATAGTCACAGTTCCCAGCCACCATATACACCGGACACCCTGCCAGGCGGCTCATTTCCTCCTCACTGCTCTGGGAATCCCCAAGATGCAGCAGAGCATCCACCGGAGACTCCTTCTCGACTGCCCGCTTCAAATTTCCATTATATCCGTGTGAATCACTTACAATCAATATTCTCATGGCTTACAGCTCCTTCAGCAGTTCTTTCATATTCCGCAAAGCTTTTCCTCTGTGGCTCACCTGATTTTTCTGTTCCGGTGTCAGCTGTGCAGAGGAACAGTCAAATTCTTCCAGGTAAAAAATGGGATCATATCCAAACCCATTTTCCCCCCGGCTCTCCCAGCCAATGTAGCCCTCCATAGTGCCCTCTGTGGTGAGAATCCTGCCATCCGGCATCGCACAGGCAATGGCGCACACAAAGCGGGCTGTACGCTGCTCCTTGGGGATCCCCGCCAAGCGCTCCAGCAAGATCCGATTCTTAGTCTCATAGGGCGTATCCTCCCCCAGATACCTGGCGGAATAAATACCCGGTTCCTTATTCAGATAATCAATCTCCAGGCCGGAATCATCCGCCATCGCCATCTGACCGGTAAGCTCCATAATCGTCTTTGCCTTGATTACTGCATTTTCTGTAAAAGTTTTCCCGTCTTCCACAATATCTGCCTTTACATCAGCCTCCTTCATAGACATCACCTGACAGTCCATATCTGCCAAAATCATGCGGATCTCCCGCATTTTTCCCTCATTTCCTGTTGCAAAAATGATCTTTTTTTCCTTCATCGTCTCCGCTCCATTCTGCCATCTTCCAGTTCTTTTCTTTCATCATCTTCCAGCACACCGGTTCATTAACAGTTTCTCCTTCCACAGGCCGTCCGTCGATTTACTGTTTTCACTTTCTATCGGCGCACCGTATATGCTTTCAGGCACACATTTGTGCCGAATTTTTCCTCCGTAAATTCCCAGGTATCTCCGGAATAGCTTAGATAACCTCTCTTGCCCTCCAGAGTCACTCCCTGTGTGTAAGAATCCTTGTTCAGTTCCACTGCTACCGGCATTTTGGCCCCAAGGGTAGTGATCTTCACCACCACGGCAAACTGCTGTCCTTTCTCCAGGGCAACCGGCACATCCAGCTTTACAGTAAAATATCCCTTATTTTCCAGCCACCCATTCTGCAGAAGCCTGCGCTGTGCAAAGGATTCCTCTGATACAAATTCCTCCACCGCATAAATCTCATATACAGAAAAATCCCCGGTATTATAAAATCCTACCGCCTCCAGATTTTCAGTCTCCCCGGCAGTATATACATTGGCAAAATAACAGGTTTCCCCATCATATCCCTGCTGTCCCTGCCAGCCGCACACATCCGTCTGGTAGATGAAATCATAATTATCCTCCGGCTCTACCCTGGTGTAGGCTACGCCTCCCCTGGCAATATTTCCGTCTTCATAGGATACATAAAAGATCCCCTGCTGCCCAAAATCAGTTCCCCAGGTATTCTGACAGATATACGCCCCATCTTCCTTGGGCTGCAGCTTAAAATTTTCCTTCGGATAAGCGTCATCCCATCCCAAGAGCAGCACATCATGAGTGTTTATCTCTTCCTGCGGATAATAATAGCCAAAGGTCTCAGGATTATAGTAGGGAAGTTCACTGGAAGTCTGCTCTCTGTCCAGATACAAAGAAGTCTGAACCGGCCCGTATTTATAGATCATCTCCTTGATCTCCTGCCGGGATTTTCCCTCCAGAAGCTGCATCTCCTGTACATGCACCCGAGGTGTCAGACCCTCCGGAGAAACACCGTCCCCATAAGGATCCTCCTCCTCCAGTACAGGCCCGTACCAACCACTTAAATAGGCCATAGCCATCATATAGTCTCCGCCTTCATTCTGAGTGATTTGAAAGCCATTATTCAATGAGAGATGATCCGGCGAAAATTCCAGGGTTTCTTCCGGAAGCAGCGCAGCTTCCAGGGCAGAAGTCACCGTCAGCGCCCAACAGGTACCTAAGGTTCCCTGACTCTTCACCGTCGGCTCTTTTCCTATATCCCTGGCATCGTACCTCACCGGAAGTTCTCTTGGTATCTGAAATTGCGGCAAAAGCGCTATCCCCTCATACTCCGACCGTTCAAATACAGGAACAGAAGGAAGAAGTCCATCTAAAGACTGCGTCTCTGCCAATGCAGGGCAGGAGAAAGTAGTCAGAAGCCCCAGAATCCCTGCTGCGGCAAAAAGAGCGCTCCTGTTTTTTTCAGCACTTCTTTTCCTCCCCTTTTTGTTTCTGCCCATTTTTTTCGTCATTCTTTTACTGTATCCTTCCGTCTTGGAGGCTTTGGCCCCAAAAACTGATAGTAATAGGTTTTCAGCATTCCGTTATAGATCTTTCGATTCTTGTCCGCCTTTTTTCCGATATATTTTTCCGCCTGATCATAGGATGTGATCACATATTCCGACCAGGAATCCAACCGTCTGAAAGCCTCCCCGATCTCCCGATAAAGTCCTGGAAGATTGGCTTTTTCCTCGATTCGTTCTCCATAGGGAGGGTTGGTAATAATAAATCCGTATTTTTTCGGATGATTCAGCTCTGCTACCGGACGCTGCTGGAAATGGATCAGATGATCCACCCCTGCATTTCTTGCATTTTCCCTGGCCGCTTTCACCACATCGCCATCCAGATCATAGCCCTGGATATCCGTCTCAATCTGGTCATTCACCAGATCCGACGCCTCATCCATGGCATTGTACCAATATTTCTTCGGTATAAGATTCTCCCAGCTCTCTGCAAGAAAAGAACGATTCATCCCCGGAGCCATATTGGCAGCCATCATGGCAGCCTCTATCGGAAAAGTGCCGCTGCCGCAAAAAGGATCCACCAAAACCCTGTCTTTTTTCCAAGGCGTCAGCATGATCAGCGCAGCTGCCAGCGTCTCTGTAATAGGCGCCTTGGCAGTCATCAGCCGGTATCCTCTCTTGTGCAAAGATACCCCAGAGGTATCAATGCCAATGGATACCTGATCTTTCATTAAAAACACCCGCACCGGATAGGACGCCCCATCTTCCTGAAACCAGGTTACACCGTATTTTGATTTCAGCCGCTCTACCATGGCCTTTTTCATAATAGACTGGATGTCTGAAGGACTAAACAGCCTGCTCTTAATGGAAGTAGCCTTTGCCACCCAGAATTTCCCATTAACAGGAATATAATCCTCCCAGGGCAGGGCTTTCGTTCCCTCAAAAAGCTCATCATAAGTCTCTGCGTGAATCGTTCCCACCTTCAAAAGTATCCGCTCTGCTGTCCGCAGGAAAACATTCCCATAACAGATGGCTTCCATATCCCCCAAAAAGGTAACCCGTCCGTCTTCCACCTGACTGATTTCATAGCCCAGATCCAGGATTTCCTTTTTCAAAACTGCCTCCAGGCCAAAGTGACAAGGGGCAATCAGCTCTGCCATTTTCATACAGTTTCCCCCAGATCCAAATGAAGAATTTCATTGCCCGCCATATCCTTCACGGTAAAACAGCTCTCCTCCAAGATTCCATAGCTCGGCACGTTATTTTCCTTAGGTATCGACACAGAACCGGGATTCAAAAGAAGATACCCCTCCCTGCGTTCCGCCTTCAGCACATGGGTATGCCCATGAAGAAGAATATCCCCTGGATGCATGGGCGGAAGTTTCTCCTCGTTGTAGGCATGTCCATGAGTAGCATACACCACTCTCTTTCCAACAGGTATCAGGCAATAGTCAGCCAAAACCGGAAATTCCAAAACCATCTGATCCACCTCAGCCTCACAGTTGCCCCTGACACTGTAAATGTGATCTTTCCGTTCATTCAGCATCCTGATCACTTCCTTCGGCGCGTACTCCCTTGGCAAGTCATTTCTGGGACCGTGGTAAAGAATATCTCCCAGCAGCAGGATTCGCTCCGCCTGCTCCCGGTCACAGGCCTCCAGCATCTTCTTGCAATAATAGGCAGATCCGTGTATATCTGAAGCTACAAATAGTTTCATGTAAAATTCCTCCTGTAAAATCTCAATAACCGCCCCGAACACCCGCCCATTCGGAAGGATGTCCAGCGCTGTTCCTTACAGCCGGCGGTCATTCCCATATCTGTATTCCTATCTTAAGCCAAGTAGTCAGGCCTGTCAACTGCTTCGGCGTTTCTTCTTTATCTAAGGCGCCTGTCAGTTCCTGCCAAATAGGGGCCCCGGTAGGCCCGGATCCCTCCTACCACACTTTTTACCCGAAATCCAAGTTCTGCCAGCTCCCGGGCCGCTGCCATGCTGGTAGCTCCCCGTTCGCAATAAAGCACCAGCTCCTGCTTCAAAAGATTCCCTGCCGGAAATCCCCTGCGGCTCAAGGCTTCATAGACAGCAGTTCTGCCGGATTTTCCCGCTGCAGAAAGCATTTGCTCCAGCTCCTCATAGGGGAGATTCACCGCTCCCTGGATGTGACAGGCCCCATACTCCTGGGGCGAGCGAAGATCTATTATTATCCGCCGGCCGTCTCTGACACAGCGGTTTAATTCTCTGGCGGAAATTGTCTGAAATCCCATAAAAAAACTCCCTTTTTCTTTAAAATATGAAAAAGGGAGCAAGTTTGTTTCCAACAAAAATCCGACATTCATATACAAAGGGCAACACGTCCCTGTAGCCAGATGCTACAACAGAGGAATCCCTGCTTCTGCACAGATTCTTCTGGTCTTTTCATCCCAGACACTGGCCTGCACCTCTCCAATGTGAGCGCTGCCAAGAAGCAGCATACAAAGGCGACTCTGACCAATGCCTCCGCCGATGGTGTAAGGCAGCTCTCCTGCCAGCAGCGCTTTATGGAAAGGAAGTGTGCGGCGGTCATCACAGCCAGCTTCCCGAAGCTGAGCATCCAGGCTCTCCGGACTCACTCGTATCCCCATACTGCTCAACTCATAGCTGCATCCCAGGGTGTGATTCCAAAACAGAATGTCTCCGTTTAAATCCCAGTCATCATAATCCGGCGCTCTTCCGTCATGAGGCTTACCGCTGCGCAGCTTCTTTCCGATCTGCATCAAAAAAGTAGTGCCATGCTCCTTCACATATGCATTCTCCCGCTCCTTGCCAGAAAGATCCGGATACAAATCTTCCAATTCCTGGGTAGTAATAAAATCTACCTCCGGAGTGTGCAAAGGCAGACCGAAAAGCTGCGGAAACATAGCGTGAAGATTCATCTCCGTAGCGCATACGGCAGAGACAATCGCACGAACCACCGTTTTTAAATAATCCAAATTCCGGTCGCTCTCATCAATAACCTTTTCCCAATCCCACTGATCCACATACACAGAGTGAAGATTATCCAGCTCCTCATCCCTCCGAATAGCGTTCATATCACAGTACAGCCCTTTTCCCACATGAAAATCATACTCTTTCAGAGCCTGACGTTTCCATTTTGCCAACGACTGTACTACCTGGGCTTCTGTTCCCGTATCCCTCAGATCAAAGGTCACCTTTCTCTCCACGCCGTTCAAATCATCATTTAATCCTGTAGAGGCCTCCAAAAACAAGGGTGCTGACACGCGATGAAGTCCCAGGGTCGCACACAGGGTATCTGCAAAAAGCCGTTTTACAGTGCCAATGGCTTTCTGCGTATCGTAAAGATTCAGTGCAGGCCGATAGCCTTGGGGAATAATTACATTGCTCATGGAATTACCTCTCTTTATGTTTTATTTTTTTATAGTGAAAGACCAGTAGGGGAGCTACTGGTCTTTCGAGGGGAGTA
>CABRXX010000101.1:0-6136 GCA_902475025.1 uncultured Lachnospiraceae bacterium
GCGGCAAAAGGCTGCAGGCGGCCAGGCGGGGCGCACAGACAGAGACATCGAAAGAAGGCTTTATTCTGGAATTTTCCCATGTGGGGCTTTGTTATCATGGCGCAGGGGCAGAGTCATTAAGCGATATCAGCTTCCGGGTGAAGGCGGGAGAAACCGTGGGTATCATCGGAGGAACAGGAGCCGGAAAAACCTCCCTGGTGAATCTCGTTGCAAGATTCTATGATGCTACCGCTGGGGAAATTTGTCTGAAGGGAGTGCCTATAGGGGAGTATAGTAAGGAAGCACTCCGGTCCATGATCGGTGTAGTTCCTCAGAAAGCGGTGCTTTTTGCTGGTACTGTGGAAGAAAATCTCCGGTGGGGAAAAAAAGATGCCACTGAAGCGGAGATGAACCGGGCTCTTGCTATCTCTCAGGCCAGGGAGTTTGTGGAAAGCAGGCCGGAAAAATTGAATGCCAGAGTGGAACAGGGGGGAAGAAATCTTTCCGGAGGTCAGAGACAGCGGCTGACCATTGCCAGGGCGCTGGTAAAGCAACCGGAGATTCTGATTTTGGATGACAGCGCTTCTGCTCTGGATTTTGCTACAGATGCCAGACTGCGTCAGGCAATCCGTGGAATGAAACCCGCCCCCACCGTATTTATCGTATCCCAGCGGGCTTCTTCCATCCAGCATGCGGATCAGATTATTGTGCTTGAGGACGGGGCAGCGGCGGGGATCGGCAGCCATGAGCAGCTGCTAAAAGACTGTCCGGTATACCAGGAGATTTATTATTCCCAATTTCCGAAAGAAGGTGGTGTCAATGCATAAAAGCAATCCAGACAAGCGAAAAAAACAGCTTCAGACGTTAAAAGAAGTGCTGCAGTATATTAAGCAGTACCGGCTGTTTCTGGTCTGTTCCGTTCTTTGTGCAGGCATTTCCGTTGCCCTCTCTTTGTATAACCCGATCCTGATCGGAGAGGCGGTGGATCTGGTGGTTGGCACAGGCGAGGTGGATTTTGCGGGAGTTTTCCAGATCCTTGTGAAAATGGGAACGCTGGTGGGCATCACCGCAGCAGCGCAGTGGATTATGAATCTTTGCAACAACAAAATCAGCTACAATGTGATCCGGGACATGCGCCAGGATGCATTTAAAAAGATCCAGATACTGCCCTTTTCCTATATTGACAGCCATCCTTATGGCCAGGTAGTGAGCAAGGTGATCGCAGATGTGGATCAGTTTTCCGATGGTTTGCTTATGGGATTTACACAGCTGTTTACTGGGGTCCTCACGATACTTGGGACGCTTCTTTTTATGTTTTTTATCAATCCGGTTATCACCGCAGTGGTGGTAGTGCTGACCCCTCTTTCTCTTTTGGCCGCTAGTTTTATTGCCTCCCGCACCTATCGGCTCTTTCGGCGCCAGTCAGAGGCCAGGGGAGAGCAGACCGGGATCATTGATGAGATGATCGGCAATCAGAAGGTAGTAAAGGCTTTTGCCTATGAGGAGGAGGCTCAGAGACGGTTTGACCAGGTAAATGAACGGCTTCGGGACTGCTCTATGAAAGCTACTTTCTACTCCTCCCTTACGAATCCATGCACCCGGTTTGTCAATTCCCTGGTCTATGCTGCCGTGGGAATTTTCGGAGCGGTCATGGCAGCGGGAGGGAAGCTTTCTGTTGGGCAGCTGGTGTCCTTTTTAAGTTATGCCAATCAGTATACCAAGCCGTTTAATGAAATTTCCGGCGTGGTGACAGAACTGCAGAATGCTTTAGCCTGCGCAGACAGCGTACTTGGACTGGTGAAAGAGAAGCCGGAGGTACCGGAGGATCCCAATGCCTGGGAGCTTCGGGAGCCCGACGGCACCGCGGAGGCGGATCATGTATGGTTTTCCTACACACCGGAACAACCCCTTATTGAGAATTTTAATCTGAAGGTGAAGCAAGGACAGCGGATCGCTATTGTAGGGCCCACTGGATGCGGAAAATCAACGGTGATCAATCTTTTGATGCGGTTCTACGATGTGAAGAATGGCAGTATCCGGGTTTCTGGGAAGGATGTGCGCAGTATGACAAGAAGTTCCCTGCGTTCCAGTTACGGCATGGTGCTTCAGGAAACCTGGCTAAGGTCCGGTACTATCCGGGAGAACATTGTGATGGGAAAGCCGGAGGCAACAGAGGAGGAGATGATTGCCGCAGCCAAAGCCGCCCATGCCCACAGCTTTATTAAGCGTCTGCCTCAGGGGTATGACACGGTGATCTCAGAGGATGGGGGAATTCTTTCTCAGGGGCAAAAGCAGCTGCTTTGTATTACCCGAGTGATGCTGTGCCTTCCGCCTATGCTGATTCTGGATGAAGCGACTTCTTCCATTGATATCCGTACAGAACAGAAGATCCAAAATGCTTTTGCCAGAATGATGAAAGATCGCACCAGTTTTATTGTAGCCCATCGTCTGTCTACCATAAAGGAGGCGGATGTGATTCTGGTGATGCAGGACGGCCATATTATTGAGCAGGGAACTCATGCGAGCTTGATGGCCCGTCATGGATTCTATGAAAAGCTGTATAACAGCCAGTTTGTAAAATCTTAGAGGCTTAAAAGTATCTGCCAGGCTGGGAGGTTGATTTTGACAAACCGCTGGAAGATGTGCTATGATAGTGCCCATAGCAAAGGGCGGATGGCGGCAGAAGGAAACGTGTCAGTACTCATAAGGGCGGAGGCTATGGTGCGTATAGCAAAGAATGGATGTCAGAAATAGAAAACCGCGGCGCGGAAAAGAGGAGGAAACTCTGGAAATCTGGTTTTCTTCTATAAAAAAATAAGGGGGAAGGTCTATGAGAAAAAAACAGTATTGGATAGGAGCGCTGTCGCTGCTTATTTTGGCAGGAGGAGCGTTAGAGGCGCAGAGCATAAAGGCTGCCGAGCTGTCTTCTGAAAAATTTCAGGCGGCCGGGGTGGGGGATTTGGCTGCAGAGAACCTGACAGGAGATCAATTGTACGCTGAAGCATCGGGAACGGAAGCACTGACAGCAGAAACGCCGATGACGGAAGTACCTGTTACAGAGGCGCCTGTCACGGAAGTACCTGTTACAGAGGCGCCTGCCACAGAACCACCTGTTACAGAGGCGCCTGTCACAGAAACACCTGTTACGGAAGCGCCTGCTACAGAAGCTCCTGGGACAGAAGACGGCGCTTCCGGAGAAGAGCCACAGGGAGACGGGCTGCTGGA
Organism: uncultured Lachnospiraceae bacterium; assembly: GCA_902475025.1. Classification (GTDB taxonomy): domain Bacteria; phylum Bacillota; class Clostridia; order Lachnospirales; family Lachnospiraceae; genus Merdiplasma. The sequence goes on from CABRXX010000101.1 coordinate 3,205, forward strand.
TACAGAGAATGGAGAGGAGAGCGGTCTGGATGAGGAGAACAGCACCCTTCCTCAGGAGCCTGGAACAGAAGAAAATTTCCCCGGGGAGGAAGCTCCTCAGGATTCCAATCAGGATGCTTTTGATATGATCATTCTGGAGGATGAGAACGGGATTATGGAGCAGGAGTCCCAGACAGTGCCGGATTCTGGGCAGGCAGGTATGGGCGCCGAGTTGGGAGATGCTTTGGAGTTGGAGACGGAAAAAGAAGCGGAATCTGAGAAAGAGAAGGATACAAAACTGGATATCGAGATCACTGTGCTGAAAGAGACTGTGACGAACTGGGGCGAGACATTGTTTGACTTTCAGGCGTACCCGGTGGGGGATTTGTCTGAAAATCAGGCGAAGATCTATCGCTTTCTCAGGGAGGAGCTGGAGTTGAACAAGGCCGCGGCCAGCGGAGTTTTGGCCAATATTGAGAGTGAGTCTAATTTTTCTACAGTGGCGCTGGGAGATGGAGGTACCAGTTATGGCCTTTGCCAGTGGCATGCAGGCCGATTTTCCAATCTGGTGAACTGGTGCAGGGGAAACGGATATGATTATCACCTGCTGGAGGGGCAGCTTGCCTATCTGAAGCAGGAGCTGGAAGGAGGCTACAGAGGAGTACTGGAGTATCTGAGACAGGTTCCGGATACGGCCAGAGGCGCTTATCAGGCCGGTTACTACTGGTGTATGCACTATGAGATTCCAAGCGATACGGTAAACCGTTCCATTTATCGGGGAAAGGTGGCTATGGAACGTTATTTCCCGGCAGATCTGGATCTTCTGGGACAGGAGGCTTCTCTGCTTCTGGGAGAGCGGCAGAAAGAAATTTTTGATACTATGATGCTGATCGAAGATCCAGAACAGCAGGTTGCGGCTGTGGCGGAATTCTTTCTGCACATAGGGACAGACAGTTCCATGGAATAACGGAGGCAATTAGATGATGATGAATTACCACAATATTACAAAGGACGATATGCTCAATGGGGATGGGCTTCGGGTGGTGCTTTGGGTAGCGGGATGTTCTCACTACTGCAGTGAGTGCCAGAATCCGGTGACCTGGGATCCCAATGGAGGCATTCCATTTGACCAGGCAGCCAGGGAGGAAGTGTTTGCGGAGCTTTCCAAAGATTACATTTCCGGAATTACCTTCAGCGGTGGGGATCCTTTGTACTCCTCCAATGAGCAGGAGATCACAGAGCTGGCAAAACAGATCCGGGAGAGATTTCACTCAAAGACCATCTGGCTTTATACCGGCTATACCTGGGATGAGATCAAGAATCGGGAGATTATTCCGTATCTGGATGTGCTGGTAGACGGCAGGTATGTAAAGGAACAAAGAGATACCCTGCTTCACTGGAGAGGCAGCGCCAACCAGCGGGTGATTGATGTAAAAAAGACACTGGAGCAGGGCAAAGTTGTACTTCACTGCGAATAAAAATAAATAAATTAAAAAGGATTATAGTATCAGTGTACAGGGGGCAATACGCCTCAAGCCATGAGATTTGCTGAATTTTCTGCGTTGTCCTCAATCAGCGTATGTCCAATACGCTTCTATCGTCCGCCTTGCAAATTCAGCAAATCGCTATGGCTGAGGTCTTGGAGTCAGAAAGAACTAATTTCGCTTCCTGCAAGGCGCTTGAACGATGCGTACTGGACGTACGCAGAGAGAAAGCAACACAGACAGGAAACGAAATTAGCTCTTTTCTGACCGTATTGTCTCTTGTACACGGATGCTATCAAAAGCTCTGATCCTACTATGCAAACAAAGGAGGCGGATTTTCTTGCAGCAACCACAAAATCCCAAAGAATTTTCTAAAACTCAGCAGCTAAACCAGGCTAAAAAACAGGCCCGGGATAAAAAATACAATGACTACGTTAAGCAGGTCACACCTACTCACAATCTGTTTCTTAATATGATCAAGGCCTTTCTGGTAGGCGGCCTGATCTGCACCCTTGGCCAGCTCCTTCTGAATTATTTTACTTCCAGCGGACTGGACAAGAAGACTGCCGGAAGCTGGTGCTCCCTTCTTTTGATTGCTCTGAGCATCCTTCTCACCGGCCTGAATCTGTATCCCAAACTGGCAAAATTTGCAGGAGCCGGAACCCTGGTTCCCATCACCGGCTTTGCCAACTCCGTGGCTGCCTCTGCCATTGAATTTCAAAAAGAAGGACAAGTCTTTGGCATTGGATGTAAAATCTTCACCATTGCCGGTCCGGTGATCCTCTATGGTATCGTCTCCAGCTGGCTGTTAGGTCTGATCTACTGGGTACTAAAACTCCTTGGAGTCATCGGCTGAGTAAGCCTGGAAGAAAGCTGGTTAACTGCCATCTGCTGAACGGCAAGAATTAAATTTACGAAAAAATCTTGACACTATCAAGAAATGATGCCTCAGTGTGCAAGAGACGTATGATCCCCTGTGCACTGAGGAAAATGATAACGGAAAAACGCCCGGGGATACCGGGCGTTTTTCGGGAAAGAGAAAAAATTAAAATGTTTTGAGGGAGTACTTCGCAGCGTGTGGGAGCTGCGAAGTGTGAGTTATGAAACATCTTAGCTTCTTGCTAAGATGGTATTAGTATATCCGGAAAATATGTTTAAAATGTGTCCAAAGACTAAAGGATTTATGAATTTCTTTTTCAGAAAAAAAGAAAAAAGAAATTAATTCTTAAGAAACAGCGGATATGTTCCATACGTCCCCAGACAAAAGCTGTACTGCGGGAAGCCAGGTCTGTTAAGGCCCCAGCACGCAAAGCTGGTAAAAAGCTGTAGGATTGAATAAAAAAAGCAAAATCTGCCATACTGTTAAAAAGGAACTTTTTCTTCGCAAGCAACTACTATGATTAGGGTAGCATCCGTGTACAGGGGGCAATACGCCTCAAGCCATGAGATTTGCTGAATTTTCTGCGTTG
>CABRXX010000102.1:0-5749 GCA_902475025.1 uncultured Lachnospiraceae bacterium
GGTACAGCCAGTTTTATGCTCTGGGCTATGAGGTCGTGCCTGTCATCAAGGGACTGGGGGAATATCCCAGCATTCGCAGACTTCTGGTGGAGCATCTGACCAAGCTAGACAGTCGCGAAAAATCGCAAAAAACTGCCGCTTTAACACAATAATGCTTGAAATTTTTTCCGGATTATGATACCGTTATTTTGGACTTTTTGAAAAAATAGAATAAGAATAAGGGAGGAACTTCATATGAGAAAATTAGTTCTGGCTGCTTTAACTGCAATGATTGCGGCTGTTCCTGCAACCGCCGCTATGGCTGATGAACTGCGTTTCACCACTGGCGGTGATCAGGGCACCTATTATGGCTTCGGCAGCGTGCTGGCCGGCCAGGTAAGCGGCGCTACAGATACAGCTGTCACGGCCATCACTTCCGGCGGTTCTCAGGCAAATATTGAAGCTCTGGAATACGGCGATGCAGAACTTGGTTTTGTACAGTCTGACGTCATGTCCTATGCATATCAGGGAACCAATATCTTTGAGGGTTATCCTGTCGATACCTTTTCCACTGTGGCTGCTCTTTACATGGAGCAGGTTCAGATCGTTACCTGCAATCCAGAGATCAAATCCGTGGCAGATCTGGCTGGAAAGAATGTTTCCATCGGCGCTGCCGGTTCTGGAGTTTATTTTAACGCCATTGACATTCTGGCCGCTTACGACCTGACAGAGGATGATATCAATCCCACCTACGAATCCTTCGGCGACAGCGTAGACAGCCTTCAGGACGGCAAAATTGATGCCGCATTTATTACCGCGGGTGCTCCCACAACAGCCGTTACCTCTCTGGGAACTTCCAAGGATATCTACCTGGTATCCCTGGATGAAGAGCACATTGCAAAGCTGATTGAAGCCTGCCCCTACTACAGTGAGAATGTGATCTCTGCTGATATTTACGGGCTGGAAGAAGATACCACTACCGTTGCAGTAGGCGCCGTTGTCATTGCTGGGGACGAAGTCTCCGAGGATGCTGTTTACGATTTCGTCTCCACTGTATACGAAAATACAGAAGCCATCACAGCTGCACACGCAAAGGGTGCTGAGCTGAATCTGGAATTTGCCGCATCTGTGACAGACGTTCCCTATCACCCGGGTGCTGCAAAATACTTCTCAGAAAAAGGCATTGAGGTTCCGGTAAAATAATTTAGCCATATTCATATTTAAGAGACAATGGATACAAAAGGCTGAAGCGGTCTGTTCCTGCTTCAGCCTTTTTTAGAAAGGATATAACGTATATGAGTGACTTGAAAAAAAATCCATCCTCATCCGAACGCATCTCAGACATTCCGGTGGATGTGGGCACTGCGGCCGATGTTGAGGCGATTATGAAAAAATACGATCGCGAATCAAATACCCGAATCTGGGAGGGAAAACCAAAGCTTGTTATCCGGTGGCTGATGATCCTTTTCTCTCTCTACAGTATGTGGGTCACCCTGTTTGGAAGCATGCTCCGTGAACAGAGGCTCACCATTTTCCTGGCTCTGATCCTGATCATCGGCTATCTCACCTTCCCCATGAAAAAAGGTGATTCCCGGGTCAATCACATGCCCTGGTACGATGTGCTTCTTATGGGAGCCGGAGCTTTCGGTCTGATCTATTTTGCATTTAATGCTCAGGAGATCATCAAACTGGCTACCCGGGTCACCAGAGACCCCTTCATGGTGGTCATCGCTATCCTCTCCATCCTTTCCATGATGGAGCTGTGCCGCAGAAGTGTGGGGATTCCTATTTTATGTGTGGTTGGTGTACTTTTGATCTACACCTTTTCCAATGTGCGTTTCGGAAAAGTAATCTACGACCTGTTTTACACCACTTCCGGCCTGATGAATACCCCTGTGGATGTATGTGCCAAATATATTATGATATTTATCATCTTCGGAGCCTTCCTGGAACGGACGGGCATTGCCAATGTGTTCATTGATTTTGCCAACTGTATCGCAGGCTCCTTTGCCGGCGGCCCCGCCAAGGCTGCGGTAATTGCCAGCGCCCTGGAGGGTATGGTATCCGGTTCTTCTGTAGGAAATACGGTTGGTTCCGGTTCCATCACCATTCCTCTGATGAAAAAGCTGGGATACCGACCGGAATTTGCCGGAGCCGTAGAGGCAGCCGCCTCCACAGGCGGACAAATTATGCCTCCCATCATGGGTGCAGCCGCCTTCCTCATGGCGGAATATATGGGAGTTCCCTATTCCGAGGTTGCCATGCGGGCCATTCTTCCTGCAGTGCTTTACTTTACCGGTATCTTCATTGCGGTTCATCTGGAAGCAAAAAAACTGGGCCTGAAAGGGATTCCAAGAGAAGAGCTTCCCAAAATGCGCCATCTGATTAAAAAGGTATACCTGCTGGCTCCCCTGGTAATTCTGATCGCCCTGGTTGGTTCAAACACCCGCACCATGCAGTTCTCTGCTTCTGTTGCCATCCTGGCTACCATTGTAGTAGGACTGTTCAACAAGGAAAACCGGGTAAACCTTACCAAGATCATGGATGCCCTGGAAGCAGGCGCCAAGGGGACCATCACCGTTGCTGTTGCCTGCGCCATGGCAGGTATCGTAGCCGGATGTATTACTTCCACCGGCCTTGCCTCCAAGCTGATCACTACGATTGTGTCCATCTCCGGCGGCAAAGCCCTGATCGCGCTGGTACTTACCATGCTCTGCTGTATTGTCCTTGGTATGGGCGTTCCAACCACTGCCAACTACTGCATTATGGCCGCCACCTGCGCTCCCATCCTGGTGAGCCCGGAAATCGGTATCAACGTAGTTGCTGCCCATTTCTTTGTATTTTATTTCGGCATCGTGGCAGACATCACACCCCCGGTAGCCCTGGCCGCCTACGCGGGAAGCGCCATTGCCAAGGCCTCGCCAATGAAGACGGCACTCAGCGCCACCAGACTGGCCATCGCGGCCTTCATTGTGCCCTATATCTTTGCCCTGGATCCGTCCATGCTGTTTATCAATACCACCCCCATTCAGGTGGTGATCATTTGCATCACTGCGTTCCTTGGTATTTTTGCTATTTCTTCTGCCCTGAGCGGATATCTGAAGTGCCCCATGAGTCCTTTGATTCGCGCCCTCAGCTTCGGCGCAGGACTGTGCCTGATGATTCCAGGCACAGTCACCGATACCGTAGGCATCGTTCTGTTTGCCGCCGTATATCTGCTTCAGGCAGGATCTGCAAAAAGAAGAACTGCTTAGCAAAGTTTCAGCCAAAAACTTTTCTTAGGACAGACACATTTTCATAAAAAGAGGGCTGCCTTAGCTTGATCCTGATGGTTTCTCGGTGTATTTTCGGAAAAAAATCACCCGAAAGTGTACCTTAGGATACATGCTTCCGCAGCCCTATTTTTATCTTATTTCTACAATACTGCAACTCCCTGCACTCCAGCTTCTCTGCTCTTTTCGTCAGCGCTTATATGACTTATTTATCTCTGTTCCAGTTTCTAAAATACCTTTCCATAAACTTTCTCACATATCTGTCCCCAAATACCCCTTTTCCCATAAGCGCCCCACATATGTCCTCACATGGGAGTCCCCACCTCGATCAGATTGCCGTCCGGATCGTAAAAGCGGATCACTTTCTGTCCCCAGCTTTGGGAGATCAGACCGTGGACATACTGAACGGAAGGGTACAGTCTCTTCAATTTTTCTGCAAATTCCTCTATATCCGGTTCCTCAAAATACAGTTCGCAGGAATTGCTTTTTTGAATAATATTCTTCCCAAGAAATTCCCTCCAGATCGTTTCTTGCTGGAGCACGAGGCCTCCTGTCAGGATCATATTGCCCTCCTGGTCAAGCACTGTGTCCAGACCAAACAGGTCATGATAAAACTGCCTGGATTTTTCAATATCCTTCACAACAATCAAAATATTCTTTAATTTCACGTTCTGTTCGCTCCTTCCCTCTGCGCTCTCCATGCGCTTTCTTCTGCTGTCTTGGCAAGATTTCATTCCAGTTTGTTTCCGTCTATTATATGGTATTTTATGGCGCACAGCAACTGTATCGGGTGTATTATCGTATATTCCTAAAATGAAAAATAAAATCTGCCGCTTTCGCTTATTTATGGTATACTGTCTCGCACACACAGCGCCCCCCAGGATGTCAAGTCATTGCTACAAAAAACATGCGGGTTTTTTGCCACGAAAATGGCTTAAAACCGCATGTTTCTGTATAGAGGATGTTATATTATTATTACAAGATGGTTGGGAGGATGTTATGTCAGTGTCACAAAACAAATGTGGATTATCTTTGCTTTTTCCAGAACTTCTTCATTCAGCTTATCCTCAAATTTGTTCTTCCTTAGTATCCCGCATTTTTCTCAACATATTCCTGTTCCAGTTCCTCTGCCAGATACGCATCGCTCATGCAGTGCATATCCGATACACCGTCACGAATCAGCTGATAGGTCTCGGAATGGTAAAAGAAATCCAATGCCGTATCCAGGGAAAATCCCTGCTGTTTAGCAAAGCATTCAATGACACGGCTGTATTTTTTCTGAAGTAAAATCGGATTAGCTGTCATAATATTTCACTCCCTTCAAAATGCAGCAGAGACAATGCCTTCTCTGTGCGGAAACAAATTTGCAGGTTTGGCTTTTCATATCGCAGACGGTTGATGGCTTCCATCTTATCAATCAATCCGTCAAAAAACAGTTCTACTGTATTGAATACCTTATCATTGGCAACACCGCCCACAACAAGGTCATAATTTGTCGAATCTTTTCCGCCACGGCAGTTCAGAATGAAATCCAGCCATTCCTCGGAATACGAATCGAATTTCAAAATTTTCAGTTCAACTTTCCGGCTTTCATCATACTCATATCGAGAAATAATACCGTCTTTTCCACGACGTTTGAACTTTCCGCACCACTTTTCAGCCTGCTCATGTAGTGGCGTGACATAGAAGCCACGTCCAAAGTCAACATTAGGACGGGAATGAACCAAATCCGGCTTGGCAATCTCTAAAAAGGAACCATGATAGAGAATCATACTTCCACACCCCTTTCTTTCATCACGCCAAGAATGTCGTCTACGATATATTCCCGGCTCTGAGTATGCAGCACTTCATATTCCGGCACGATATATCCGTTCAGAATGTCACTCTTTTCAGTAAATGCTTGATAGACATATTCTGCATCTACACCCAGCTTTGCCGCCACATTTTCAATGCAAAACACGGCAAACTCCAGCTCACTGGAATTTTTTATTTTTTCATCCTGCATCACAAATTCGACCTTCCTTTATTTAATATTTGTTGCAATTTTAGAAAGAACTACGTTATTTAATTTTTCCTTTTCTTCCTTGCCTAAAATTGTATTTGATAATCTTGAATTAAAAATATTATGTTTCACTTCATTACCGCCCCTGTATCCCCTTCTTATTTGCATTGCGTCTTTATCTCTTCTATAGAATCTTTCAATTCACGCATTTTTGTCACAATTTCAAAGTTTTCACCATTTAATTTCCAAATATCAATTGAGCTAATTGTTGTTGCCAACTCTTTCTCCACTTTAATCAATGTATTATAAATTTGTATTTTTAATGTATCCTTTACTTCATCATCATTGGGTTTCTTTTTATTTACGGCCACCTTCATATCCTTTGCGAATAAACCGCGCTCAACTCTTACAATCTCCTTTGTATCAACTAACTGAGACACAGCTCCAGATATTTGGCCACGCGTAACATCTTTCCCACTATTTGCTACTATATACT
>CABRXX010000103.1:0-5566 GCA_902475025.1 uncultured Lachnospiraceae bacterium
GGGACGTGGTAACTACTCCATGTTCTTTGAGAAATACGAGCAGGTACCCAAGTCCGTTCAGGAGAAAGTGCTTAGCGCAAAAGGTAAATAATTAATTATAAAAGACTGCAATTCAGTTTTTTGTCAGGGAAGACTGAATTGCAGTAAAAATAAAATTGCTGCTATATAGGACTTTGTCTTTGCGGCAAAGGCAGCAGCAAAAGAAAGCTTAAAATTCGCAACTTATCAAAAATAAGCTTGCAAAAGTAACTGATTTGAAATATAATCAGTACTAGCCTATGTTTTTTTTGAAAACAAAGAAAAGCCCACGGGGCGCAATATTTAAGGAGGACATTCAAAATGGCAAAAGCTAAATTTGACAGAACCAAACCACATTGTAACATTGGTACCATTGGTCACGTTGACCATGGTAAAACTACTCTGACTGCAGCTATCACCAAAGTTCTTTCTGAGAGAGTTGCTGGTAACACAGCTACTGATTTCGAGAACATTGATAAAGCTCCGGAAGAGAGAGAGCGTGGTATCACTATTTCTACTTCTCACGTTGAGTATGAGACTGAACGCAGACATTACGCTCACGTTGACTGCCCCGGCCATGCTGACTACGTTAAGAACATGATCACCGGTGCTGCTCAGATGGATGGCGCTATCCTGGTAGTTGCTGCTACTGATGGTGTTATGGCTCAGACGAAAGAGCATATCCTTCTGTCCCGTCAGGTAGGTGTTCCTTACATCGTTGTATTCATGAACAAATGCGATATGGTTGACGATGAGGAGCTGTTAGAGCTGGTTGAGATGGAGATCACTGAGCAGCTGGAAGAGTACGGCTTCAATGACTGCCCCATCATCAAAGGTTCTGCACTGAAGGCTCTGGAAGATCCCAACGGCGAGTGGGGCGACAAGATCATGGAGCTGATGAGCACTGTTGACGAGTACATTCCGGATCCGCAGCGTGCAACTGATCAGCCGTTCCTGATGCCTGTAGAGGACGTATTCACCATCACTGGTCGTGGTACTGTTGCTACCGGTCGTGTTGAGCGTGGTACTCTGCATGTAAATGAGGAAGTTGAGATCGTTGGTATCAAAGAGGATATCAAGAAGACTACCGTTACTGGTATCGAGATGTTCCGTAAGCTTCTGGACGAGGCTCAGGCTGGTGATAACATCGGTGCTCTGCTTCGTGGTATCAAGAGAGAAGAGATCCAGCGTGGACAGGTTCTCTGCAAACCCGGCAGCATCAAGTGCCACACCAAATTTACCGCTCAGGTATACGTTCTGACTAAGGACGAGGGTGGCCGTCATACTCCGTTCTTCAACAACTATCGTCCTCAGTTCTACTTCAGAACTACTGACGTTACTGGTCTGATCCAGTTGCCCGAAGGCACCGAGATGTGCATGCCTGGTGATAACGTAGAGATGACCATCGAGCTGATCCACCCCATCGCTATGGAGCAGGGTCTTACCTTCGCTATTCGTGAAGGCGGACGTACTGTAGGATCAGGCCGTGTTGCTACCATCATCGAGTAATTTGCATGATTAGCAGGGAGCAGTACAAGACCGAGGAAAGGATCTGGTAGGAGTTTACTCACAGAAGGATATTTGACGAAGGTCTGTTAGGACGAATGTCTGTGACCGAGATGGAGCGCAGCGAAGTCGAGGTATGTACTGCGAATAGAATAAATTATATAATAGAAAGGTATCGTAAGATACCGTGAGTCCAAGCGTAAGATTGCCCCGGAGCCGTAAGGCTTCCGGGGTTTTTCTGTTATTGGAGAACAAACGGGATTTATTTTGAATAGGGGCGGAATAGCCCCTATCTTTTTTTGTTTTTGGCACGTTATAATAGATAGAAGCGCTTCAAAACCGGGAGAAAGGAGGCGGGGAAATTGGAGAAGAGGGAATCATCCGATTTTTGGCTTATAGAGAAGATGCGCATGGGAGATGAGCAGGCCCTTGAGGATTTTGTGAAAAAATATTATTCCCAGATTCTTACATACTGCCGGCTTCATACCCAGGATATCAGTTATGGGGAAGATTTGACCCAGGAAACTTTTATTCGTTTTTTTCATGCCCTGCCTTCCTATCATCATCGGGGAAAGGCAAGAAACTTTCTTTACACAATTGCCGGAAATCTTTGCAGGGATTATCACAGGAAGAGAAAAGAGCTTTTACTGGAGAGTTTGACGGAGCAGGTGGATAGCTATGGAATAGGTCGGACCGGGAAGGTGGATTCTTTGTATTTCTTACAGCAGTCCTTGGGAGAGGCAGGAAAGGAACAGGAGGATTGGGATACTAGGATCACGGTAAAGATGGCTCTTGCTCAACTGCCGGAAGAGATTCGGGAGACTGCTATTCTCTTTTTTGTACAGGAACAGAAGCAAAAGGATATTGCCAGAATCCTGGGTATCAAACTGTCTCTGGTAAAATACAGAATACGGCGGGCTAGGGAGCTTTTGTCTGTTTATCTTCAAGAGGAGCCTTGAAAGGAAGCACTGAGAACCTGGCAGGCAGAACCGGAGAATTTGTAGAAAAAACAGATGATGAAGCAGAACCGGAGCGTTTGCGGAAAAAACAGATGATAGAGCAGAATTGTGGAGGAAGAAGATTCAGAACGCTATTTAAAACTGAAAAAAGTTTTGGCTCGCTGGTCTAAAGCCGGGAAGGAGGAAGTATGAAACTGTTGGATAAAGAGATTAAAAGAAGGCTTTCAGAGAGGGGGGGAAGCAATCGGACGCCGGAGGAGGAGCAAAGATATCAGGAGGGGTTGGCGAGGACGCTCAAAGCCTCCGCAAGAGCACTGTATGAGGCAGAACAGGGAAGCGTTTTGTCCAGAGCAGAATTTTTGTATCAGCAGAGCCGGTATATCCAGAAGAGGTGGTGGCTGCTTCAGGGAGCAGCGCTCCTTATGCTGTGGTGGTTACTTCAGAGTACTGGAAGTCCCAGGTATATTTCACGGTATTTAGGAGTGCTGGCATCGGTGTTTGGAATTTTGATTTTGCCGGAGCTTTGGAAAAATAGGAGCGCTCAGTCTGTGGAAGTGGAATGTGCAGCCTATTATTCACTGCAGCAGATCTATGGAGCAAAGATATTTGTATTTGCACTGGTAGATGCGCTGCTGCTGGCCGTATTTTTTGCGGCTAGCGCTTTTGAAGGGAATTATCCGCTGGAGGAGCTGATTATACAGTTTTTCATGCCTTATTTTGTAACCTGCGGCCTATGTTTTCAAAGTCTGTATGGGAAACGGTTTTCAGGAATAGGGCAGGCGGTTGCCCTGTGCGGCGGTTGGTGTGTACTTTGGACGGAGATTGTATTGAATGAGGCAGTCTATCAGGCGATTGCGCAGCCTCTTTGGTGGCTGATGCTGGGGATTTCTGCAGGATACCTGTTTTATGTGATCCAGCGAGGACAGAGACATTACAAGGAAATTTTGGAGGGAAGTCTGCTATGGAATTGAGAATTACTGATTTAAAAAAGGAATTTCACCAGGTCATGGCAGTGAATGGCATTTCCTATACCATGACTCCCGGGGTGTACGGACTGCTGGGGGTTAACGGAGCTGGAAAGACCACGCTTATGCGGATGCTGTGTACGCTGCTTTCTCCTACGGAGGGAAGAATCACCTGGGATGGGGAGGATATTTTTCAGATGGGGGAGAGATACCGGAAACTTTTGGGCTATCTGCCTCAGGAGTTTGGCTTTTATCCGGATTTTACGGTGCAGCAGTATTTGGAATATATTGCATCTATCAAGGGTTTGCGTCCGGTCACAGCCCGTCAGCGAATCCGGGAACTGCTGAAACAAGTGGGAATGGAGCAGATGAAAAGCAGAAAGATGAAAAAACTTTCCGGAGGGATGAAGCGTCGGGTTGGAATTGCCCAAGCTCTTTTAAACGATCCTGCCATTTTGATCCTGGATGAGCCGACTGCTGGTTTGGATCCGGGGGAGAGAATCCGGTTTCGGAATTTGATTAGTGAGATGGCCAGAGATCGGCTGGTACTTTTGTCCACCCACATTGTGTCGGATGTGGAGTATATTGCCAAGGAGATTCTCTTGATGAGGAATGGACGCCTGGAGTCTTCCGGAACCGGAGAGGAATTGCTTTCTGGGATGGAAAACCGGGTGTGGAGTCTTCTGATTTCTCAAGGCCAGGCGGAATGGTATTTAAGAGAGTACCAGGTGGCTAATCTGAAAACAGTATCCGGTGGTGTGGAACTTCGTGTACTGGCCAAAAACTGTCCGGCTCCGGGGGCAGTTTTGGAACAGCCTACCCTGGAGGATTTGTTTTTGGATTGTTTTGGAGAGAGGATCGGTGACGGCCATGACGGCATTTGAGTGGAAAAAAGTATTTTTACGAACCGGAGGCAGAATCGCAGTATTGCTTCTTTTGGCAGTGCTGGGGCTTACCTGCTATTTTGCCACAAATGTCTCCAGGGTGAATGAAAATGGAGATGCAGAGAAAGGGCCAGGGGCAGTAGCAGCTTTACGGGCAGAAAAGAAGGGATGGAGCGGTCCGTTGGATGAAGAGAAGCTGAGTCTTGTAATTCGGGAAAATCAGAGAATTATGGCAACCCCGGAGTATCAGTCGGAAGATTTTAATCAGAATGACATTGCCTACAGTTGGAGGCAAGGCTTTTCTGATATCCGAGAGTTGATGAACCGGGCCTTTGCCAGAGATTTTCAGGAGTATGACTATCGAAGGGCAGACGGAGTGACAGAGGAGGAGGCAGGGGATTTTTACAGAAACCGGGTTCGTCTTTTGAAGGAATGGCTGGAGGGAGATGCCAAGGATCAGTTTTCCAGGAAGGAAAAGGACTGGCTGATAAGCAGGTATGAACAGCTTGCGGTTCCTCTGTTTTACGATTATCATACCGGCTGGTCCCAGCTGTTTGAATATTTTCCTACCATAGCAATGCTGGCGGTGCTGGTGCTGGGTTACCTGGTTTCTGGAATTTTTTCTAACGAGTTTGCCTGGAAGGCAGAGGAGGTCTATTTTGCCAGCGCCTGCGGACGGAATCGCGGTGTGAGGGCAAAGATCAAGGCTGGGCTGGGCATTGTCACTGGAGTCTATTTTGTTTTGGTCTTTCTGTACACGGCAGTGGTGTTGGGCTATCTGGGATCAGATGGCTGGCAGTGTCAGATACAGGTGGATCAGGGCTTTTGGAAATCTTTTTATAATTTTACAGTATGGCAGACCTATGTCCTGATGGTACTGGGCGGTTATATAGGGTGTCTGTTTTTCTCTCTTTTGGCCATGTGGGTATCAGCAAAAACAAAGTCCAACGTACTGGCGGGAATGGTTCCGGTGCTGCTGATTTTTGTGCCCTCTTTTTTGTCTAATCTTCCAGGTTCCATAGTGACAAAGGTGATTGCGCTGCTGCCAGATCAGCTTTTGCAGATTGGCCTTGCCATGCGTTATTTCAATCTTTATTCCCTGGGTGGAAGAATCTTTGGGGCGGTGCCGCTTCTTTTTGCGCTGTATACCGTGTTCAGTCTGGCTTTGATACCGGCCCTGTACCAGGGGTTTGCCTGCCGAATCGGGAAAGGGAAAAAACACAAAAGGTATTGG
>CABRXX010000104.1:0-5187 GCA_902475025.1 uncultured Lachnospiraceae bacterium
TTCGATTCCCGTTATCTGCTGTTTGGAAGAACCTGAAAACCCCTTTAAAATCAGCGGTTTTCAGGTTTTTTGTTTTTTGCAAAAAATCAAAAGTAATCAGAAATAATGAGATACTTGTTTTCGGAGGGGTAAGGCTATGGATGAAACTAGATGGAAGGCATTTGAAAAAATGCTCTGTGCGGTGCAGAAGGAATACGATACGATACAGAAAAAGATGGAAGACTTAAAAGTAAAGGGAAAAGTGAAAACTGTTACGTATCAGCAGTTGTTAGGAAGAAAAATGATGTATCAGAATATGTTATCCCTGTATGAAGTTTACGGACTCGTTGAAAAAGAAGAGTAATGTAAAGTTTTGCGCATACGAAAGATATGCATAGAGCGCTGTGGGCTTCTATAAAGCGAGGGGATGCTGCAAAACGGGTGGACGGACATATTGCGAACGTATTCGGAGAGATGGAGGAGTTGCGTTCTTCTTATACAGTAGAGGAAAAGATGGCGGAAAAAGAGTTGATCCATACGATAGAGACGTTCCTTAGAAAACTTTCGGATGCAGACCGCGATATCTTTATCAGGCGATACTGGTATTTGGATTCTATAAAGGACTGTCTGCCCATTTATAATAAAATCAATGGGGGTATGGGTTGAAAGATTTGCTTGAACTCTTTCCATAATAAAGATATAATATATTGGGTTTGTATAGCATCCGTGTACATAAGGCAACACGTTTCAAGCCATGAGTTTTGTGGATTTTCCGTATTGTTCCATGTGCGCGGATGCTGCTGTTTTAGGATAGCTTCTTCTATTTTATAATAAAAGGTATTATGCTTGCCCCAAATGGGTCAGGCGGTTGGGGGAATAGAATCCTATTGTAAATAAAATCCCATAAAATCCATGTCCTGCGCCATCAGCCGCAAAGAATTAGCTTGTGTTAAAAAATGAAAAAGAGCAGCAGATTTTATATAGAGTTCACAAGAAACTGAAAGGAAGATTATGAGAAAACTAGCTTTAAGCGATGAGATTTTATTAAGTATCGAGAAGCCTGCCCGCTATATCGGCAATGAGGTAAATTCGGTGATGAAGGATCGATCCAAAGTGGACATCCGATTTGTCATGTGCTTTCCGGATGTGTATGAGATTGGAATGTCTCATCTGGGGATACAGATTCTTTACGATATGTTTAACAAGCGGGAAGATACCTGGTGCGAGCGGGTGTACTCTCCCTGGGTGGATTTGGACCGGGTGATGAGGGAAAAACAGATTCCTCTTTTCGCTCTGGAGTCTCAGGATCCTGTCAAGGACTTTGATTTTTTGGGGATTACGATCCAATATGAAATGTGTTATACCAATATTCTTCAGATACTGGAGTTAAGCCGGATTCCCCTGACGGCAGAAGAGCGGGCAGAGGAAGGCCATGACTGGGAAAATCCTCTGGTGATTGGAGGCGGTCCATGCACCTACAATCCGGAACCACTGGCAGATTTTTTTGATCTGTTTTATATAGGGGAAGGGGAGACCGTATACGATGCGCTTCTGGAGCTGTATAAAGAATCCAGAGCCTCCGGCCTATCCAGACGGGAATTCCTGCATCAGGCGGCAAAAATACCGGGAATCTACGTTCCTTCTCTGTACGAAGTATCTTATCATGCGGACGGTACCATTGCGTCCTTTGTTCCGAAGGAAAAGGATATTCCTGAGAAGATCCAGAAGCAGGTGGTGCTGGATGTGACAGAGGCTACCTATCCGGAAGCACCGGTGGTGCCTTTTATTAAGGTGACACAGGACCGGGTGGTGCTAGAGATTCAGAGAGGCTGCGTCCGGGGATGCCGCTTCTGTCAGGCAGGCATGCTGTACCGTCCCACCAGAGAGCGGAAACTGGAGGTGCTGAAGGAGCATGCAAGGGCCATGCTGAAAAATACGGGCCATGAGGAGATCTCTCTAAGCTCGCTAAGTTCCAGCGATTACTCAGAGCTGGAGGAAATTGTGAATTTTCTGATTCAGGAGTTTGGGGAAAAGAATATTAATATTTCTCTGCCGTCTCTTCGAATCGATGCCTTTTCCCTGGATGTAATGGGAAAGGTGCAGGACGTGAAAAAGAGCAGCCTCACCTTTGCACCGGAGGCAGGTTCCCAAAGGCTTCGGGATGTGATTAATAAAGGGTTGACGGAGGAGATTATTCTGAAGGGGGCTGAGGAGGCCTTTCAGGGGGGATGGAATAAGGTAAAGCTGTATTTTATGCTGGGGCTTCCCACAGAGACGGAGGAGGACCGGAAAGCCATTGCGCATCTGGCCAATGAGATTGCAGTGAAGTACTATGAGATACCCAAGGATCAAAGAAACGGCAAGTGCCAGATCACCATCAGTACCTCTTTCTTTGTTCCCAAACCGTTCACACCCTTCCAGTGGGCGCCGATGCATCAGCCAGGGGAGTATCTGGGCTTTGCAAAGACGGTTAATCACGAAGTCAAATCTATGTTGAATCAGAAGAGCCTGAAATATAACTGGCATGAGGCGGATGTGACGGTGTTGGAAGGAGTATTGGCAAGGGGAGACAGAAAGACATCCAGGGTTATTCTGGAGGCCTATAAGCGGGGCGCTCTCTTTGATGCCTGGACAGAATTTTGGGATTATGACCGATGGCTGGAAGCCTTTGACGCAGCTGGGTTGGATTTGGAATTTTACACCATGCGGGAGCGGGCGGAAGATGAGCAGTTCCCTTGGGATTTCATTGATATTGGAGTGAGCAGGAACTTCCTGTTAAGAGAGTGGAAACGAGCACATCAGGAGCAGATCACAGAGAATTGCTTTGCAGGCTGCAGCGGCTGTGGAGCCGCCAGGTACGGCATAGGGGTATGCACCATGGATCGGGACAGCGCGAAAAAGGAGAATTGCTGTTTGGAAAAAGGTTTTGCGGGCAAGGGCTTTGAGAAAGAACAGACAGCACCAGAAGCGGGAGAACGCATTGAAGAAAGGGCAGAGAAATGAAAGTAAGGATTAAATTTTCCAAGCAGGGTGTCATGAAATTTATCGGCCATTTGGATGTAATGCGCTATTTTCAGAAAGCGCTTCGCCGGGCAGAGATCGATGTGAAATTTTCCGAGGGAATGAGCCCTCATATGATCATGTCCTTTGCGGCTCCTTTGGGAGTTGGACTGACCAGTGATGGGGAATATGTGGATATTGAACTTCGCACTCCGATTTCCACCAGAGAAGCGTTGGAACGGCTGAACAAAGTGATGGTGGAAGGAATGGAAATTTTGGATTTTCGCCAGATACAGGAGGGAAAAGCAGGAAAGGCCATGTCCCTGGTAGCGGCGGCAGACTATACGGTTCGGTTTCGGCCAGGACTGGCGCCTGAGGGAGACTGGCAGTCAGATCTGTCCGGATTCTTTGCCAGAAAGAGTATTCCGGTGATAAAGGAGACGAAAAAAGGAGAGAGCGAGATCGACATTCGGCCTATGATCTATGAGTTAAGCGTTTGCGGAGGCGTGGTATCCATGACGCTTGCCACCGGAAGCGCAGCGAATTTAAAACCGGAGCTTGTGATGGAAGCCTACGCGTCCTGGAAAGGGTTGGAGCTTGCACCGCACGCGTTGGAAGTGAATCGCTGTGAAGTATACACAGATATTGGAAAAAATGGAAAGCACAGGTTCGTATCCTTAAATGAGTTGGGAACGCCGATAGAATTATGATGAAATATTGTATCTCAAAAAAAGACCATCAAATTTTTTCTTACCTGCTGGATGAGAACGACCGTACGGTGGGGCTTCACTGCGACAGCATGGAAGAACGGCCAAAGCTGGGTGATATCTATGTGGGACGGGTGAAGAATGTTGCGAAAAATCTAAACGCTGCCTTTGTGGAGATACAGCCGGGGCTTTTATGTTATCTGCCCTTGGAAGAGGTAAAAAATCCTATCGTTACCAAAAAAGGAGCTTCTCAAGATCTTCAGCAGGGAGATGAGCTGGTGGTTCAGATATCAAGAGAGGCTATGAAGACCAAG
The DNA here is from genome assembly GCA_902475025.1 of uncultured Lachnospiraceae bacterium. Taxonomy (GTDB): domain Bacteria; phylum Bacillota; class Clostridia; order Lachnospirales; family Lachnospiraceae; genus Merdiplasma. Next base: position 4,001 of record CABRXX010000104.1, read on the forward strand.
GCGCCCTCTGTCAGCACCCAGATCTGTCTTTCGGGGAAATATGTGATTCTGGATTTGGCTAAGCAGGGAGTGGGGATATCCAGAAAGCTTCCGGAGAAGAAACGGCAGGCGTTAAAAAATTTGGTAAAACAATGGATGGAAGAGGGCCGGATGGCAGGAACAGAGCTGTTGAACGGAAAGCCCAAGGTATCCCTCCGGATAAAGGGGGAACTGTTTGCTGCAGCAGAAGAAAGGATTGCAGTACCGGGAATTGTTGTTCGTACCAATGCTGCAGATGTGCCTGGTGAGAGACTGTTTGAGGAACTGGAACAGCTGCTTTGTCAGATAAGAGAGATTTTGGAGCGTGCGTCCTACCGCACCTGTTTTTCCTGTCTCTATCAGGCACCACCGTTATGGCTGAAGCGGTTGCTGGGACTTCCGTTTCAGGAGCTTGCTGCTATTATTTTGGAGGATGAACAGCTCTTCCGATGGGCAGAGCGCTTTCTGGAAAAGGAGAATCCGTTGCTGAAGGGGAAATTGCAGCTTTATGGGGATTCCATGCTTTCCATGGATAAGCTGTATTCTCTGGAACGACGTCTGAAGGAAGCACTTCAGGAAAAGGTGTGGATGAAATCAGGCGCATATCTGGTGATCCAGCCCACAGAAGCATTGACTGTGGTGGATGTAAACAGTGGAAAATTCGAAGCGGGCAGACAGAAAGAAGCGGCTATTTTGAAAGTGAATCTGGAGGCGGCCAGGGAGCTTGCCAGGCAGCTTCGTATCAGAAATCTTTCCGGCATCATTATTGTGGATTTCATTAATATGCAGGAAGCAGATTCCAGACAGCAGGTGCTGGAGGAATTGAGCGCTTGTCTGACCATGGATCCCATCCTGACCAGAGTGATCGACCGAACGAAACTGGATCTGGTGGAGATTACCAGGAAGAAAGTGGAACGGCCGTTGGCAGAGCAGATAAGGATATAGGGAAGAAGGAAACGGCGGCTGTGGAAAGAATAATAGCTGTGCGGCAGTAAAATTGTCAGGCCCAAAAAAGCAGGTCAAAAAAAGGTCAAAAAAAGTAAAAAAAGTGCTTGACATTTCTGGGAAGGAATGGTATTCTAATCAGGCTGTCGCAAACAGCACAGCAGCTTCAATAAGTTTCTTACTCTTTGCATCTCTTGGCTGAGACAGGGAAAAACAAATTGAAA
>CABRXX010000105.1:0-5139 GCA_902475025.1 uncultured Lachnospiraceae bacterium
GCCTGGCGAGGGGATGGTATTAAAGCTTACAGGTGAGGAGGAAACGATTCCGGTGACCGAGAATACCCATATAGCAAAGGCGGCAGGAGAAACGGTTATTCTGGAAGTTCAGACACCGGATGAAGACGGCGCAGAGGATACTTCAGAACAGGAGAATCAGGAAGCAGAGCCGAGCCAAGATACGGAAGGAATGGAGACAACAGAGAACGTATCGGAGAGCGCAGCGGAAAATTTAGAGGAGAGTGCAGAAGAAGATACGACAGAGAGTGCATTGGAGAATGGAGCCGAAAATACTTCCGATACACCGGAAGATGCGTCAACCGTTTCGGAAGAAGAGCCTGCCAGGTTGGAAGAGGCGGAAAAACAGCCTGAAGATATGGGCGAGGCCAAGGATACACTTATTTTAGAAGATTTGAAAGCAGGGGATCTGGTGAAACTTACCCTGGATGAGGAGGGAAATGCAGAGACGATTCTGGTGCTGGAAAATATTCAGGCAAATGAAGAGGAATAACCTGCAGAACATTCAGTAATCTTATGGCTTAAGGCGTGTTGCTCTATACACACGGATACCAGGTTTCCTTAATAGATAAGGATGCTAAAATAATAGAATAGGAACAAACAGAAAACCGGGCTGCTGCAAAGTATGGCTTCTGGTGGGGTACGGTGTGCTTTTCGGAGAAAACATCTTAGTTTTCAAAGGAAAAGTAGGCCGAAGGACTTCATCGGACGTATTTTGCAGGAGCCCTTTTTGTATCCTTTGATGTCTGTATTGGGATTAAAAAATCCGGTTTACAAAAGTACTGCCGGACGGTAAAATAAAGGTAACTGTTTAGAGAAGGTTTCAAGAGAAGGAACATTTTGAAGAACTGGCGGAATGGTTAGAAAGAAGAGGAGAAGGGGAGGGCGCTGGATAAAATGGCAAAGAAAGAAAGTACGGAGACAAAAGCGACTCTGGTGGAAACCATAATGAAAAAAATCAAGGAGGACATTGTGGCGCAGGAACTGCAGCCGGGGCAGAAGATTCAGGCCAAGGATCTGGCGTTAAAATATGGCACCAGTGAAACACCGGTAAAATTGGCGTTGAATCGCCTGATTTCAGAGCAGGTTGTGGAAAATTTTCCAAGGCAGGGGATGCGGATCAAATCCATGAGCGAGGAAGATGCCAGAGAGATTTTTGGCATCCGTTTGATGATGGATTTGTATTACACGAAAGAGATCATTGAGTCTGTGCGGATGAATAAACTGTTGAAAAATGCACTGCTGGAGAATGTGAGCCATCACATGGACGTGATTAAACAGTATGCGGACTGCAACAGTGTGGAGCTGTTTTTAGAGAATTATACGTTGGACAATGAATTTCATGAGCTGTATCTGAAATGTTCCGGCAATAAAAAACTGGTTGATATGTATCACAGCATCAATCCCTTTATGTACAGCAATTATATTTTTAAAAAGCAGTCCAATGAGAAGGATATCAGCGGGGTACAGGAGCATCAGGAGATTGTGCAGGCTATTTTAGACGGAGATGAGGATCGTCTGTGTCATTGGCTGAGAGTACATAATGAGAATGCCATAAAGTCGATCAATACCATTATGAGGACGGACCGGATCAGCAAAAATATTTGAAATAACTTGGATTTTGAATTGACAGCAAAGGAATAGAAAGGTATACTATACTTGTCTGACAAGTTGAAACGGCAGGTCAGAAAGGTTTGGGAAAGCATTGTGGAACGAATAAATGTTACAAATAAAATTATCGAGTATCTGAAACATGGCATTGAGTCTGGAAATTGGCAGGAGGGAGAAAAGATCCCTTCGGAGAATCAGCTTACTAAGGAGCTGGGCGTCAGCCGTGCCAGTGTCAGAACGGCCATTCAGTATCTTACCGGGATCGGCGCACTGGAGAGTGTTCATGGAAAAGGAACCTATCTTCTCAATGCCAAAGCAGCGATTTCCGGCAGCAGTACGGATGCGATTACTGCAAAAGACTGCCAGGATATTGCCAAGGTATTGGAGTTTCGCCGCATGATTGAACCGCAGGCCTGCTATCTCGCAGTGGAGCTGGGAGATGAACGCTTGGTAAAGCAGCTGGAAAAATGGCTGGGCGAGATGAAGAAGCAGCTGGGAAATAAGAGCAGCTTTGTCCATGCGGATATGAAATTTCATGAAGCGATCTGTAAAGCCTCCGGGAATCCTCTTCTGGTAAAAAGTATGACCAGAGTGTTTCGAGAGACCAAGATTTATCATGAGAAGATGAATGTGATCTTTGGCTATGAGGAGGGGATCCGCTATCACACCATGATTTTGGATGCTGTGCGGGGAAGAGACGAAGAGCTGGCCCGGGATCTGATGGATGAGCATCTAAGCAATGGACTTCGGAATCTGTAAAAGAAGCAGCGCTAAAGAGGGGGCGGCGGTATCTTTTTGGGGATTTTCCCCACGGAACGCGGAAGAATTTCTGGCGCAGCGGCAGGGAAGGAAGGATGCCGCCAAAGCGGTTTGCCGCAGGCAGAGAACTTGGGATACTGATGTTTTAACCAAACTTGTCTGACAAGTAAAAAGACGGGAAACAACGAAGAAAATAAACGGAAAGAATGGAAAGACCTGGAAGAATAAAAAGTACAAGATGAAGGGGATTTTGAAAAGCAAATTTTAAGATGAAAGGAGAAAAAAGATGAATGATGTAAAAATTCAAGACATTCGGGTGATCACCACCGCGCCGGAGGGGATTAATCTGGTGGTGATTCGGGTAGATACGAATCAGCCGGGCCTTTACGGTCTGGGGTGCGGTACCTTTGCTTACCGCCATCTGTCCGTAAAACATCTGGTGGAAGAGTATCTGAAACCGCTTCTGGTGGGGCGGGACGCCCAGGCTATTGAGGAGAACTGGCAGTTGATGCATCAGAACGGCTACTGGAGAAACGGACCTATTGAGAACAATGCCATTGCCGGGATTGATATGGCTCTTTGGGATATCAAGGGCAAACTGGCTGGAATGCCTCTGTATCAGCTTTTTGGGGGAAAAGTCCGAGAGGGAGTTCCGGTGTATCGTCATGTGGAAGGAAGAGATTTAAGCGAGATCTGTGAGAATATTGAACGGTTTCGGGAGATGGGACTTCGCCATCTTCGATGCCAGTGCGGCGGCTACGGCGGCTCTGGCTATGGAACACGTCCGGGGAGCGCTCCGGAGGGAGCGCTTCCCGGCCGTGTATCTGGACAGCAGAAGCTATATCCGGGATACGGTAAGTTATTTGAGGGTATTCGCCAGCGGGTTGGCTATGAGGTGGAACTGGTACATGATGTGCATGAGAGAATTGCCCCCATTGAGGCAATCAGTCTGGCCAAGGAGCTGGAACCCTTCCGGTTATTTTTCCTGGAAGATGCCATTCCGCTGGAGCAGCTGGAGTGGTTTAGAAGGCTGAGGGAGCAGACCAGCATTCCGCTGGCGCAAGGGGAGCTGTTTAACAACTGCCAGGAATGGAAACGGTTGATTACAGAGCAGCTCATTGATTTTATAAGAGTACATATTACCCAGATCGGCGGGATCACTCCAGCCAGAAAGCTGCAGATTTTTGCAGAACAGTTCGGAGTGCGCACCGCGTGGCATGGTCCTGGAGATATGTCTCCTCTGGCCCATGCAGCCAATATTCATATTGATCTGGCGGCAAGGAACTTCGGTGTGCAGGAGTGGTCCGGGATTGAGCCGCCCAACTTCGTAATCCAGGAGTTAAAAGGGCCTCATGGAGCGCTTTTGGAAGTATTCCCCGGGCTTCCTGAATTTAGGAATGGTTATGTGTACCCCAATGAAAAACCGGGATTAGGAGTGGAGCTGAATGAAGAGGAGGCTGCCAAGTATCCCTGTGAAAAGACCGTTACCACCTGGACTCAGACCAGGGAGCGGGACGGCGCGCTGGTGACCCCGTAATCTGAAAATTGGCAACAGGGGACGGAAAACGCGCAGAGACAGAAAGTAATTTGACCGTCGAATTTTTCCATCAGGGCGTTTGACACCCTAATCATAAAGCGCAAAGTACTGGTAGGTTTTTCTTAAAATTCACAATAAAGTTTAATATTTAAAATGCGTTTGCATTAAAAAATTAAGGATAGGAGGAGTTACATATGCATCAGTTATTTGACATTGAAGGGAAAAAGGCAATCGTAACAGGAGGAACCAGAGGACTTGGTTACGGCATGGCAGAGGGGCTGATGGAGGCCGGCTGTGAGGTGACCATTGTAGGTACTTCCGACAAAGTATTTCAGGTAGCGGAGGAGTTTTGCGCCAGGGGGTACAAATGCCATGGAGTGAAAGCAAACTTTGCAGTGCGTGAGGAAGTTTATCAGGGCTTTGCACAGTGCATGGAGACATTGGCAGGAGATCTGGATATCCTTGTGTATAGCCATGGCATTCAGCGCCGTCACAGTGCGGAGGTATTTCCTCTTTCAGACTGGGACGAGGTTTTGAATGTGAATTTGAATTCCGTGTTTATCCTTTGCCAGGAGGCGGCTAAGGTGATGCTGAAAAAGGGATACGGAAAGATTATCAATGTGGCTTCTATGGTCTCCTGGTTCGGCGGACAAACCGTTCCCGCCTATTCGGCAGCCAAGGGCGGAGTCACACAGATGACCAAGGAGATGAGCAATGACTGGATCGCCAGAGGGATCAATGTGAATGCCATTGCTCCCGGCTATATGGCTACCAAGATGAATGAAGCGCTTCTGGATCAGAGCAATCCAAGATATCAGGAGATCACCAACCGGATTCCGGCCAACCGCTGGGGCACCGGGGAGGACATGAAGGGCGCCTGCATCTTCCTGGCTTCCCACGCCAGCGATTACCTTGGCGGAGCGATTATTCCTGTGGATGGCGGGTATCTTGTAAAGTAATAGGAGGGCCTTTTTGGTAATTTAGCATCCATATACATGGATTGCTGGCTTACGGCGATTTCAAACACAGGAAACGTCTTTTGCAGTATGCCTGTAAAGGGAAAATAAGAGAAAGAATTCTGGCAATTTTGCACAAAAAAATTGTCGTAAGACTGTGATAATGCCGATTGTCATAGGAAAGAAAATGAGATATAATAAATCCATAAAAAATTTTATTTTATACAAAAAAAATTTTATTTTATACAAAAAAAATTT
>CABRXX010000106.1:0-5114 GCA_902475025.1 uncultured Lachnospiraceae bacterium
CTTTCTCACGTCTACACTGAGACTTTTATCCATATATCCTGGTGAAAAATGTGCGATATGCACTTGACGCACGACTGTGCAAGAATGATAGTTCTAATTTATCACATTTTAATTGTATTTTCAAGCATAATTTTTAAATATTTTTCATAATATTTTTATTTCGAAAAATAGAACTCAGAAACCAAAAAAGCATACTATCTATAAGAAAAGAATCCACGCTGCCTTGATTAGGGTGCGTTTGCAACAGGATTTTGCTCCGCCGCAGTACAATCCTGCGCGGAGTACTTTTTGTTTGATAGGATTAAGATGTGAAATAAAAAAAAGATGTTGCAAAATAACTCTGGCAGTACTCTCTCGGGTGATTTTTCTCTGAAAAATAACATCTTTTCGCAGAAAACACACCGAAAATCCACCGGAATTCGTATTTTGCAACATCTTCTTTCCTGTTCTATTCTATTTTTCCCATCCAAACTATCTTTCCCTGTATTTTGGATGAAGCTTTTAAATATTTTCAATCTGCCAGTCAATCGGTTCAAGTCCGTGCTGCTGTAAAAATACATTGGTTTTGGAAAAAGGCCTGCTGCCGAAAAATCCCCGATATGCAGACAGCGGACTGGGGTGAGGGGCCTCCAAAATTAAATGGTTGGGATTATCCAGCATCGCTTTTTTCATCTGAGCCGGTCTGCCCCAAAGAATGAATACCATGGGCCGATCCTGCTGATTCAGAATCCGGATGGCCGCATCCGTAAACTCTTCCCAACCGATTCCTCTGTGAGAATTGGCCTGATGAGCTCGAACGGTAAGCACCGTATTCAAAAGAAGCACTCCCTGCTTTGCCCACTTGGTAAGATATCCATTGTTGGGAATATAGCAGCCCAGATCATCGCGAAGTTCCTGATATATATTCACCAGAGAGGGTGGAATCTCCACTTCCGGCTTCACAGAAAAACAAAGCCCATGAGCCTGTCCATCCCCGTGATAAGGATCTTGTCCCAGGATCACCACCTTCACTTCATGAAGAGGCGTCAGGGCAAAGGCATTAAAAATGTCCTCTGAGGGCGGAAAAATCAATCGCGTCTCATACTCTTCCTTCACCTTTTTATATAATTTTGCGTAATAGGGCTTGGAAAACTCCGGTTTTAGAGGTTCCAGCCAGTCATTGCTGATCGCTGCCACAACAGTTTCCTCCTTTTTGCTGATTACCCTGGGACAGATTTCTTCCCAGGTTTTCTATTCGGTATCGCTCACTTCCAGCATCCAGCTCCAGAAAACGCTTCCATGGTCCTTTGCGCCGGATACCACTCCCGCTTCTGAGCGTTCACAGCCGTACAGAAACTCCCCGTCTGGCCAAATCCGCCTTCACTTCGCTGATCTCCAGCTCCTTATAGTGAAAGAGGGAGGCTGCCAGGGCTGCGTCTGCACCACCTGCGGTGAGCACATCATAAAAATGGTCCAACGTTCCCGCTCCGCCGGAGGCAATCACCGGAACCGGGACGCTTTCTGCGATCGTCCTGGTAAGCTCCAGATCATACCCAGCCTTTGTGCCGTCACAGTCCATGCTGGTAAGAAGGATCTCCCCAGCCCCCAGTCTGCAGGCCTGCTTTGCCCACTCTACTGCATCGATTCCCATATCCACTCTGCCGCCGTTTTTATACACATTCCAGCCTCCATCCAGGCGGCGTTTGGCATCAATGGCCACCACCACACACTGGCTGCCAAACTTCTCTGACGCCTGGCTGATAAGAGAAGGGTTCATCAAAGCTGCGGAATTGACGGAGATCTTATCAGCCCCTTCTCTCAACAAAATCTTAAAATCCTCAATGGTGCGGATACCTCCCCCCACGGTAAATGGGATAAACACAGTCTCTGCCACCCTGCGCACCATATCCACCACTGTATTTCTGTCGTCAGAGGAAGCCGTGATATCCAAAAATACCAGTTCATCTGCACCCGCCCGGTCATAGGCAGCTGCAATCTCCACCGGATCCCCTGCGTCTCTTAGATTCACAAAATTGACCCCTTTTACCACCCGGCCCTCATGAACATCCAGGCAGGGAATGATTCGTTTTCTCAGCATCTATGCATCCTCCCCTTCCATTCTTCCAAACACCGGAACCGTTTTTTCTATGCGGATAAAATTTTCCAAAATCTTCAGTCCCCAACGGCTGCTCTTCTCCGGGTGGAACTGACAGGCAAACACATTTCCCTGTTCCACAGAAGCATGAATGGATACCCCGTACTCTGTGGATGCAGTCACAATTCTATGGTCTTGGGCTCTTAAATAGTAGGAATGAACAAAATACACCTCTGTCCCCTCTGGAATTCCTGCAAACAGTCTTCCCGGATGATCAAAGACAAGACGATTCCAACCCATGTGAGGGATCTTTCGTCCCTGGCCCTCCGGTATGCGTAAGATCTCACCCTTTAAAATCCCCAGTCCCTCCACGCCCGGGCTCTCCTGACTCCTCTCAAACAAAAGCTGCAGGCCAAGGCAGATGCCCAAAAAAGGCGTGCCCTGAGCCGCCACCTGGCGTATCACTTCCACCAGTCCGCAGCGCCTTAAATGTTCCATGGCATCTCCAAAGGCTCCTACGCCCGGCAGAATCACATGATCTGCTGCCAGAATCTCTTTAGGATCCCCGGTAATCCGGGTTTCTGCTCCCAAATACTGAAGTGCTTTCTCCACACTGCGCAGATTGCCTGCTCCGTAATCAACAATAGCGACCATTCTTTTCTCCCTCCTGTTCTCCCTGGCCTGCCCCTTTCTATCGGATCAGTCCGCCTCTATTCCCGGCCTGTTTCTTTATACCATTTGGCCGTTTCCCCTTCTTCCTGCCCGGTCTCCAGCAGCCAGTCCACTGCGTTCCTCTGCACCGATATGCCCCGGTCCTTTATCTCACTGCTTAATTGAGGGAATTTTTCGTTTATCCGGATCAGAAAAGATTTTAAATGAAACTGGGCCGTTTTTTCAAAGGGCCATCGGATCACCTGGGGGGCCGAAAAGCAGACCCCCAGTTCCAAAATACAGAGCCTGTGGTTCAAGGTTCCGGAAAGCCAGTTGAGGTAGCTGTTCCACTGCTCCTCACTGCTCTGGCTTCTCTCTGCTGGGCCAAAAGGTGATGCGATAAAAAAATCCTGCAGTGGAGAGGAAAAGATCCCGTCATCCTCATTCTGAGTTACCAGAAAATACAGCTTTCCTTTTAAAAGCCTTTCCAGACATGCATAGCTTTTTGCAATCCGCTCCTCACTGCCGGAAACCGCCTTAAATTCTTCTCCAATCCCCACCAGGACGAACTCTGCCTCCCGGATCTGTGTCTTTATTTCTTCCAAGCAATGCTCCATAGGAAACCTCCACCCTCTCATCTGTATCTTTTTATCCTGTTCGCGTCCAAAGACGCCTGATCAATTGCTTTTCACTTCTGCGCATAATTTTTCTGCGTCTTCTAAATTTTATAGTAAAATTCCGGAAATGTAAAGAGACTGCCACGAAATGTTTCACCATTTCATGACAGTCTCCGTAATATCATTCTGTTATCTGCCCCACAGGGCTTTTCCAAAAGGATTAAACAGGATATGCCTTATTTTTTTCGTCAGCAACCTTGGGATCTACCTTTGTCTGCTGCGCCTCTCTGTATTTGAAGAACTCGGTAGCTACCTGGGGGAACAGAGCATAGGAAAGCACATCCTCCTCCTGCTGAGACCACTGAGCCATCTCTCCTCTTAAGGTATCCAACTCATCAGGAATCAGATCTGCCGGGCGGCAGCTGATCACTTCTGCATCACCGATACACTTCTTCTGAACATCCTTGTCAAAGGGCTTTACAGTAGCGCCGTATTTTCCGGTAAGAATATCTTTGGTCTCCTTGGTTACCATCTTGTATCTCTCGCCCATAATCACGTTAAATACTGCCTGAGTACCAACAATCTGAGAGGAGGGAGTTACCAGAGGCGGCTCACCCAAATCTTTTCTTACTCTCGGCACTTCTTCCAGCACATCGTAGAACTTATCCTCTGCATGCTGCTCTTTCAGCTGAGAAGTCAGGTTGGACAGCATTCCGCCAGGTACCTGATACAGCAGGGTCTTAATGTTCACGCCCATGTTCTTGGGATTAAGCAGACCGCTCTCCAGAGCCTCATCACGGATGGGACGGAAGTAGTCAGCGATCTCAGCCAGAAGCTTCTGATCAAAGCCAGTGTCATAGGGAGTTCCCTTGAAGGTCTCCACCATAACCTCAGTAGCCGGCTGGGAAGTACCCAGTGCAAAGGGAGACATAGCCGTATCAATTACGTCCACGCCAGCTTCCACTGCCTTTAAGTAGGTCATAGAAGCCACACCGGAAGTATAGTGAGTGTGCAGCTGGATGGGAAGATCCGTTGCCTCCTTCAGAGCGGTTACCAACTCAGTAGCCTTGTAGGGAACCAGAAGACCAGCCATATCCTTGATACAGATGGAATTTGCACCCATATCTTCGATTCTCTTGGCCATCTCCGTCCAGTACTCCAGCGTGTAGGCATCTCCCAGAGTGTAGGATAATGCCACCTGCGCATGACCTTTTTCTTTGTTGGCTGCCTTAACAGCAGTCTGCAGGTTTCTCAGGTCATTCAGGCAGTCAAAGATACGGATAATATCAATACCGTTTGCAATGGATTTCTGTACAAAATACTCTACCACATCATCTGCGTAGGGACGATATCCCAAGATATTCTGTCCACGGAACAGCATCTGAAGCTTGGTATTCTTAAATCCGTCGCGGAATTTACGAAGTCTCTCCCAGGGATCTTCCTTCAGGAAACGAAGGGAAGCGTCAAAAGTAGCTCCGCCCCAGCACTCTACGGAGTGGTAGCCTACTTTATCCATTTTATCTACGATGGGCAGCATCTGCTCTGTAGTCATACGGGTAGCAATCAGAGACTGATGAGCATCACGCAGAATTGTTTCAGTAATTTTAATTGGTTTTTTAGCAATATCTGTCATAGTCTTATCCTTTCTTTCTATTATACCCGACTGCGGACATGGCAGCCCTCATCGGGATCTGTGGCTTTTGTATTACCGTATTATCCTCCGAATACAGCCATGAAAGTTCCGGCCGCTACTGCGGTACCGATAACACCTG
>CABRXX010000107.1:0-5109 GCA_902475025.1 uncultured Lachnospiraceae bacterium
AAGCAGTGGTTACCAGAATATCATCGTCAATTAAAATCACATTCATGAAAAAATCCCCCCTTGTTTTTGTTTTGGAATGGTAATATAAATGCAAAATCCTGGATCCTGGGAGAGCTTAAGAGTTCCTCCCAGCGCCTTTACCCGGCTTCTGATATTGGAAAGTCCCATGCCCGAAGAAAGATTGTCTGGTGAAGCCGTGGACATGGTGCCGTTGTCCTGCAGGATAAACTGATAAAAAGCCGGGTGCTCCAGTGCAGTGATGGAAGCTCTGGTGGCATTGCTGTGCCGGGCAATGTTTACCAGACCCTCTTTGGCAATGGCAGTCAGACTGTATTTTAGCTCGCTGGACAATCGATCGGGCAGATCATATTGGAGGCTTACTGGGCAGTAAGTAAACTCCTGGACTAAAGTATTCAAAACTTCTTTTAAATCCATGGAACTGTCTCGAAGATCGTGGACACTGATGCGGATGGTATCCATGGCCTGATCCAGCGTATCGTTCAGCTGTGCGAAAGGCTCGGCCAGGGAGTCATCCTTCTGGAGCGTCCGCAAAGCGCCTACCATCAGGATGGAGCGGGTGAGAAGATGCCCTACATTATCGTGGATCTCTCTGGCAATCCGGTTCCGCTCCCGAAGGGTGGCGGCATAGAGTTCGGAATTTTGCTTTTCCAGAAGGGAACGATTCCGTTCTTCTAAAAGAATCTTCCGCTCTGTGTCATCATCCCTGGTTTTTCGGTATCTGATACTTAAATCCAGAAATGCAGTATAACGGTGCTTCAGCAGAAGAGACAGAATGCATCCGAGGAATATGAGCAGCCGTTGATCCGGCGTTTTAGGGGAGATCAGAAGTTCCAGGGCGGTAATGCTCCAGAGGCCATAGGAGAAGGGCTGTTTTTCAAAATCCCGGGAGATCAGCGGCAGGAATAAGACCGCTTCCGGGAAAAACAATCCCAGGAGGGTAAAACAGCCAGGAAACAGCCAGGAAAGGGGAAGATCAGGAAACGCAGAGTACAGGCTGCTGCAGCCTACCGCCAGAAAACAAAAGGGAATATAAAAGCTGTCGCCTCGGATAAGGAACAGACTTGCCATACAATAGAAAAAGAGAAAGCATTTGTCCGTTAGCTTTTGATTCATAGAAAGAAGCTCCTTTCTGCAGGGCAGGGAATGCTGTATCCGTTACATACGGGATATGCCGAAATGGCTCGGAAAATACAGATGCTGTTACCAGTATAAGCGATTAGAAAAGTGATTGCAAGAAATGAAGCAGTGACATTTGTCACCAGTTTTTCTGACACAGCACACTACAGCGCTTCGAAAAAAAAGATTATACTGGTAAAGAACGGAGAGGGAGTAAAGATACTGTGAAAAGGAGACTTTTGCAGAAAAGAAACCAGGCACTTTTCTGAAAGTATTGTCTTTTGTATACAGGCGCTTTTTTCCTGAAATAAAAACACAGAAAAACCGGAAAAAGTATAGAATAAGGAAGGATGGGAAAGATGATCGTTGCAATAGAAAATCTGGTGAAGCGCTATGGCGAGCATTTGGCGCTGGATCATTTTAATCTTAAGATACGGGAGGGAGAGATCTTTGGATTGCTGGGGCCTAACGGATCGGGAAAAACCACTGCGATACATTGCATGCTGTCTCTGCTGAAGTATGATAAAGGAAGTATCCGGCTGTTTGGTCAGGAGATGGGCCCGGAGAGCTATGAGCTGAAACGTAGCATCGGGATCGTGCCTCAGAATATTGCTGTTTTTGAACAGATGAGTGTTTGGGAAAATGTAAATTATTTTTGCAGTCTGTATGTGCCGGATCGAAGACGATGCAGAGCGCTCACAGAGGAGGCCATACGCTTTGTCGGTTTGGAGGATTATGGGAAAATGACACCGAAAAAGCTGTCAGGAGGACTTTTACGGAGGCTGAACATTGCCTGCGGAATTGCACATAAGCCAAAGCTGATCATTATGGATGAGCCTACCGTGGCTGTGGATCCCCAGAGCAGGAATCGGATCCTGGAGGGTATCTGTCAGATGAATCGCCAGGGATCCACCGTCATCTACACCTCTCACTATATGGAGGAAGTGGAACAGATCTGCACCAGGATTGCTATCATGGACCGGGGACGGAACATTGCAGCCGGGACAAAGGAGGAGCTAAAGGCAATGATCAAGACTGCAGAGCGGATCCGCATTGAAGGGATTCCGGAAGAGGGAGAGTGGCTGGAAGCAGTGCGCTGTTTGCCTCATGTATTCCAGGCGGAGCTTTTTGAGGGGATTTTGACAGTAAAGTGTACCAGCGGGAGGCATAATCTGATTCGGATCCTGAACTGCCTGCAAAAGCAGGAAGTAACCTTTGACCGGGTGCTGTCAGAACAGCCTACTTTAAATGATGTGTTTCTTGAGATCACGGGAAAGGAACTGAGAGACTGAGAGGAGGGAGAAGGGATGACCTATTACAGATTTAACCTGCGTCAGATGATGCGGGCCAAGGTGGAAATGTTTTGGGGATGTGTGTTCCCGCTTCTTCTGTCAGTACTGTTTTATATTTCCTTTGGCATGGACAGCGATGCATTAGAGCGGATGGAGGAGATCCCTGCAGGGCTGATATGCCGTGGAAATGCAGTGTTTGAAGCGTTTCTGGAATCTTTTCAGGGAGAGGGGCTGCAGCTGGCTGTGATGGAGGAGGAGAGAGCTCTGGAGGCTTTGGAAAATGGAGAAGTGAAAGGTGTTTTTTACAGCAGTGAGATACCTTCGCTTACTGTGGCAGAAAAAGGGGTGGAAGAAAGTATTCTGGAAGGGTTTCTGCAGGGCTATCTGGAAGGGAGCCGGATGCTGGAGCAGGTAAGAAAGAGGGAGCCGGGAGAACTTTTTGACACTGTCAGAATCTTGTCAGATACAGGTTCGCTGATCGCCTCCACAGATCCTGGAGGGAATACCTTGGACAATTCGTTTGCCTACTTTTTTGCCCTGATTGCCATGGCCTGTTTGTTTGGTTCTTATATGGGAATGACAGCAGCCTCCAATCTGAGGGCGGATCAGTCGGCGCTGGCAGCCAGGCGCAGCATTATTCCCGTACCCCGGTCTGCGATGGTGCTCAGTGAGATGATGGCAGCCTTTACTCTGCAGTTCATCAACTGCCTGCTGCTGCTTTTGTTTCTGCGGTTCGGACTTGGAATCCTGCTTGGAGAGCGATGGTATCTTTATCTTCCCGTGTGTGCCTTAGGGTGTATTACCGGTGTATCCTCTGGAATCTTTGTGGGAACATTGAAGATGGGCGAGGGGGTCAAGACCGGACTTTTAACAGCGGTATCTTTGACCCTGAGTTTTCTGTCAGGACTGATGTTTGGAAATATGAAAGATTTGATAGAACATCACGCGCCCGTATTGAATCGGCTGAATCCGGCGGCATTGATCTCAGATGCTCTTTACAGCGTTTCTGTTTATGAAAATCCGGTGCGTTACGCCAGAAGTCTGGTTTTGCTGGCTGGTATTTCCGCATTATTGCTTCTGGGAGCCTGCCGGCGGATGAGGAGGATGCGCTATGACAGTATTTAGAGGATATCTGCTTCTGATGAAACGAAATATCTTTACGATTGTGATGTACATTGCCATTTTTGTGGGAATTTGTGTGGCGATTCAGAAAACCATGGGAGCGGATAAGAATCAGAACGATTTTTCTTCTGTGCGGATCAAAACTGCGGTTCTGGATCGGGAGGAGGGAAGTCTGGGGAAGGCTCTGAAAGAGTTTTTGGGCAGGAATCAGGAACTGGTATCTATTGCCGATGAGGACGATGTGATACAGGAAGAACTCTATTACAGAAATGTGACCTACGTTCTTGTGGTGGAGCCGGGAGCGGAAAGCAGGCTGGCAGCAGGAGAACAGGCAGTGACAAGTATTTCCGTACCTGGTACAGTGAGCAGCTATTATGCAGAGGCTTCTGTGCAGCAGTTTTTGAATCAGATCCGTGTGTATGTAAGCTGCGGATATTCCATGGATGAGGCCTGCAGGCATGCATTGTCTCTTGGGGAGGAGCGGGCGCCGGTGACCATGCTGGATCGGAATGGAAACGGAGGAGTACGGCCGGATTATAATTACTATTTTGCCTATATGCCTTACGCATTTTTAGGGGCTTCTATTATGAGTCTCAGTGTGGTAATTATGGCTTTTAAAAAACAGGAGATCCGCAGGAGAATGGCTGGATCCCCGTTGCCCTTCTGGAAACAGTCCCTTGCCATGGCTCTTTGTTTCTTTCTGGGAGGCGCGCTGATCTGGGGAAGCTGTATGGGGATTCAGGCCTTTCTCTATCAGGGAGGCTGTTTTTTAAGCACAAATTGGATGATATATCTTCTGAACAGTCTGGCTTGTATCCTGGTGGCGCTGTCCCTTGGCTTTTTTTCCGGAACAGTGGCTCAGGGTCCGGCTTCGCTGAGCGCTATCTGCAATGTGATTTCCCTGGGGCTTTGTTTTCTGGGAGGGATTTTTGTCCCTATTCAGATGCTGGGAACTTCTGTGGAACGGGCAGCTCGATTTTTGCCTACCTACTGGTATTCTGTCATAAACGAAGTGCTGGGAAATTTTGAGTCTTTACCGCCCGGGCGGTGGGAGGCGGTATGGTTTGGCCTCTTGATCCAGATTCTTTTTGCCCTGGCTGTATTCGGAGTCACTCTGGTGCTTCGCCGCCGGCAGCTTCAAAGTGAGGGATGATGAGTTCCGCTGGAACGATCCGGAATTGCTGCTTCGGTTAGAAGCTGTAAGGTGAAAAGTTTACAGAAAATGAAAGAAATTAATAAAAAATGCTTGTTTAATTTTCTGTTATTGTGTATTCTGTATATATAAAATACCTGTGAGACAGCAGGGAACGGAGGTGCCTTATGGAAAACAGAGCAGTAAAGATACATTCGAAATATGATGCGAATGCGATTATCCGTGTGATACCCGGCCATTTTGCTACCAATCATTCGCACATTAATTATTATGTGGACATGACCATCATGAAGTCCAGGAAAAGCGAAGCTCAGGCAGCAGCGTCTATTCTGGCGGGAAAATTTTCTGCCAATACGGTGGTGGATACGATCATCTGTCTGGATGGCTGTGAAGTCATCGGTGCTT
>CABRXX010000108.1:0-4504 GCA_902475025.1 uncultured Lachnospiraceae bacterium
CGGAGGAATGGTTCCATTCCGAAGGATGATGGGTACATCTGAGAAGTTTGCGGAGCAAACTGAACGAGCGAATGGAATTCGCGAGTGCTCAACGATTGAAGCGAAGGGTATTGAAGATAGGGTAATAAAGAATGTCAGGATATATTTTGTATGTGGTTTTGAAGGTATATAAAAGAGAATGTTGCAAAATACTAGTTCCGATGAATTTTCAATATTTTTTTGAAGATATTTTGGTTTTTGGAAAAATATTTGAAAGAATATCGAGGGGAGTATTTTGTAATGTTCTTTTTTTATTTCTTAGAAAGAAATTTTCTATGAAACAAAAAAAGAATGCTTGGCAGGATTGCACCGCGGCGGGTAGGGAGATGTTGCCAAAGCGACCCGCCGCAGGTGGAGATTCTTTTTTAATGAGGGGGAAAGAGGCTGTCTGTCAGCCTTTGATAAACTTTTTCGCATCGGAGAATATCCTGGATAGAAACGTACTCATCTGGCTGATGGGCGTTTTCCAGACTGCCGGGGCCGTAGGACATGCAGTTGGGATTGTGGAGGTTTCCTGCGATTACGGCGGTGTCAGTGTAGCCCGGGAAACAGGTGACAGCGGGAGAGTGTCCAGTCACCTGTCTGCAAGCATTTTTCAGGTATTTTAGCAGGGGAGCGTCTGGGTTTTTTACAATGTAAGGCCGGTTTCCGGTGACTTTATGGGAGATGGAAATCCCAGGCATCATCGCCTCAGTCTTTTTTTCTGCACCTGCTATGATCTTTTGAATGGCAGACGCATCCAACGGGGGAGCTAACCGAAAATCAATCCAGACCGTACAGGCATCCGGCACCACATAGGGACGGTATCCTCCCTGGATCTGTCCGAAGGTGACAGTGGAAGGCCCCAGATCCGGATGGATAGGAGCAGCTTGAATGGGAATCCGGATTTCATGGATTAGTTCTGCCATGGCTGCAATAGCGTCGGCGCCTTTCCAGGGAGTGCTGGCATGGGCAGTGCGTCCGGTGACGGTGATTTCATACCAAAGGCGGCCTTTGTGAGAGACTTGAATCTGTCCGTCTGTAGGTTCTGCATCCAGAATCCAGTCCTTTCCTGTCACCCAACCAGAGAGGATTGCGGCTTCGGCTCCTCGCATAAAGTCCTCTTCATCTACGGTACAGATGAGCTTTAGGGAAGAGAGCGGGTTTCTTCCGGTGCGCTCTTTTTCGTAGGCAGCATGGGCAAAGGCAGAGAGACAGCAGGCCAAGCCGGATTTCATATCGCAGGCGCCCCGGCCATAAATAATATCTCCTGTTTCCGCTGCTTCAAAAGGCGGTACGTTCCATCCATCGCCAACTACCCCGGTATCCATGTGGCAGATAAAGATAAGGGCAGGGGAAGAAGGAGTTGTTCCCGGAATTTCTGCCATCAAGTTTTTGCGGCCTGGAAGAACTTCCTCTTCGCTTATTAAAATATCTGGAAGCTGGGTAAGCCAGGATCGAATCCATGTTTCTATGGCGGATTCGTAGGTGCCAGGATCAGTGCTTTCGATTTTCAGTAATTCTTTTGTAAGATTTACAGCCAGTGTGTGCGTCATTTTTGTTTCCTTTCTGCTCCAGCGGTAAAGGAACATGTTTTTTGTGGCATCGCCGGAGGAACTTTGCAATATCCTCATTGTATCGGAAATTTTGAAATAAATCAATGGAGGCATTTGCGTACAGAGAGAGTGAGCTCTTTGACTGCGGATGCACAGATGGGAGGAAGATATGACAGCAGCAGAGATGTTGGAAGAAATAAGACACAGAGCGCTTCATGAGGAGGAGCTTAGACATGTATTGCTGGCTACCAGAACAGACGCGGAGCCGCTTACTGCTTTTTGCAGAAAATGCCGGGAGCTTGGCTATCCTCTCTATGAAATGGAAGTAATTACTGCAGGGGAAGAATTTCATGCGGCTATGAAAAGAAGTACCAATGGCGGAGGGGAAAATTCACCTATGCTGGAGGGGCAGAATGACTTCTATGAGTTGTTTTTTGTTGATTTGGAGAAAAGGGAAAAGAAAGTCTGAAGCAGGGAATCTTTTTAAGCGGAGTATGAAAAGAGCACCGATTAAATTGTGAGAAAATAAAATAAAAAACAGAAGAAATTCAGACACATTTTTTTGAAAAAACTACTTGACTTTTGTGTGGGTTCTTGGTATTATATGACCTGTGAGTTGCGAAGTTCACTAGTAACAAACACGCGGGAGTGGCGGAATTGGCAGACGCGCAGGCTTCAGGTGCCTGTGGTCGTTAAGATCGTGTGGGTTCAAGTCCCACCTTCCGCATAAAAAGATTTCTGAGCAATCAGAAATCTTTTTTTATTTCATGGGAAATTCCTTCCTATGGGATAAAAATGCTCCGCAGGATCGCACTGCGGCGGACGGGAAAGATATCACTTGCCCGTGGCGGGCGGAGAAGTCTGCGAGCAGACTTTTTTATTTAAAATATACAGGAGGAAACGGTATGTCCCGGAGATATGATGATAATCCTTTGATGAACAATCATCACCGTCGTAGAGGGAGCCGCAATAATGGAAATAATCGCGGCAGTTACGGCAATGAGTACGGAAATAATTATAACAATAATTATAATAATTACAGTAATGGTAATTATGGCGGCAATTACGGCGGTAACAATTACGGTAATCAATACAATGACAATGGGAATTACGGCAATAATGGTCCCAACTGGAAAAAGATTTTGATCATCAGTCTCAGCATTATCCTGGTGATTGTGGCAGCTGGCGGCGGCCTGATCTATTATATTGGACATGATCTTATCAGCCTTTCCAATTATGTGGCGGATGAGGATGTTAAGCGGGTGGAACAAGATTCTCTTCCGGCGGAGGCCCAGGAGACGGTAAGCGCTGAGGAAAAAGTGGGTGAAGTGCTGGATGAGAAGGAACTGAATGCGCTCCATCAGGAAATGAGCAGCATCAAGGAAGAAGAGGCAGTGACAGATGACAATGTGTACAATGTGCTGCTTGTGGGTGTGGACCGGAGAGATAAATCCTGGAATGGTAACTCCGATAGTATGATGCTGGTATCCATTAATCATACGGCAAAGAGGGTCAGTGTGATTTCTCTGATGCGTGATACGTATGTAGATATCCCGGGAGTAGGCTATGCGAAGCTGAACAATGCTTATGCAGTGGGAGGAGGTCCTCTCCTGACAGAGACCATCACCAACACTTACAAGGTGGATGTTTCCAGATACGGTGCAGTCGATTTTGAAAACATGATTGAGATCGTGGATGCTTTGGGCGGTATTGATCTGGAGATGACGGATGCAGAGGTGGAAGTAGCCAACGGCTATATGCTGGATATGTGCAATACTCTTGGAATGAACGGATATGATTATGTTCTTCCGGGAGGAGGAGTTTACCATTGTAATGGTGTGCAGGCTGTGGCTTATGCCAGAAACCGGTATGTGGGGAATTCGGACTACGCCAGAACTGAGCGTCAGAGATATGTGATTTCGCAGATGATTGCTGAGATCAAAAAGATGGATGTAGCTCAGATTACCCAGTTTGTAAGAGATGTGCTTCCTCTTGTGACTCATAATGTGGAGGAAAATGAGATATGGGATCTGGTAACTAAGGCACCGGAGATTCTTCAGTATGAGTTTGTACAGGACCGGGTTCCTTATGATAATATGTATGATGTGATTTATGTGAATAGTCAGGATATGCTGGTTCCTCAGTGGGATGCCACCATTGAGAAGCTTCATGACACCATTTATGGAAGCGGAACCATCAGTGAAAACAGCGATAATAAGGTCGGGGTAGAGGCCAGCAATGAATACACCAATGATTATCCAGGTCTGTCTTCTCCTGAGGAGACTGCACAAGATCAGGAGGCGGATGTGGTGATACAGTAAGGCTGTAGTTGACGGCGGTGACAGGATTTGGATGATTTTTTAGAGAAGAGATCGTGAACGACAGCGATTTAAAAGGTAATCTGCAAAACAGAGGGCTGGAAAAGGAATTGCCCAGGAGCTACAGTGCCGCCTGGGAACCTTGGTTCCAGCCCTTTTTATCAAAGAAAACCCCGGAGATTTTTACAATAGCAAAGATCTCGGGATGAAAGAATAAGCGCTTGCCTACTCCTCGTTGTAACTGTTATATTCGTTTTTTGAAGCTGCGGTGCCGGAACTTTTGTTGCTGGTTTTGCTTTTAGACTGGTTGCGGCAGTCCTGGGCGTTTCTACTCTGGTTTTTTGCATTCATGCCGTTGGTGCTGTAGTTATTGTTTGCGTTGTTATTTGTGTTGTTTGCGGTACTGTTTTTTGCCATAAGATTTGCCTCCTGATCAATGTTGGATTGCGATAACATCAGCGTACAAAGAACGGTCTCTTGTATACTGATGCTATTATTATTTCTGAAATTTGCAAAAATATGTATTGCATTTTTTTGGAAAATATATTATA
The DNA here is from genome assembly GCA_902475025.1 of uncultured Lachnospiraceae bacterium. Taxonomy (GTDB): domain Bacteria; phylum Bacillota; class Clostridia; order Lachnospirales; family Lachnospiraceae; genus Merdiplasma. The sequence goes on from CABRXX010000108.1 coordinate 4,444, forward strand.
ATTCTAAATGTAAAAGAATTTACCCTTAATAATTTTTTTACAAACCCCTTATTAATTATTT
>CABRXX010000109.1:0-4366 GCA_902475025.1 uncultured Lachnospiraceae bacterium
GAAGCCAGTACATGGTCAACGCCGCCGAAACCGATATCGTATGCCCATCCGTCACCGCCGAAGATCCAGTTGGACTTCTTGGACAGATAATCTTTGTTCTTTAAGATCTCCTGAGCCTTGTCACATCCGCATGCTTCCAGAGCAGCAATCAGCTTCTCAGTAGCAGCGCCGTTGGCAGCGCCTACTGCGTAGGTATCTAACCAAGCCTGTGCGGCTTCTTTCACTGCAGCGTTGTCGCCGTTAGCTACCAGATCCTCAACCTTTGCTTTCAGTCCGCCTCTGATGGCATTGTTCGCCAGCAGCATACCGTAACCAAACTCTGCGTTATCCTCGAACAGGGAGTTGGACCATGCAGGACCCTGACCCTTCTGGTTTACCGTGTAAGGTGTGGAAGGTGAAGAGTTACCCCAGATGGAGGAACATCCTGTTGCGTTGGCAATGTACATTCTGTCGCCAAACAGCTGAGTGATCAATTTTGCGTACGGAGTCTCACCGCAGCCTGCGCAGGCGCCTGAGAACTCAAGCAGCGGCTGTTTGAACTGAGAGCCCTTTACCGTGTTCTCTTTGAATTTCTCTACTACATCTGCCTTTGTAGGAAGCTCTACAGCGTAATCGAAGTATTTCTGCAGACCAGCGTTTGCTTCCATGTTCTCCATAGCCAGTGCCTTTGCACCCTTCTTGCCCGGGCAGACATTTGCACAGGAACCGCATCCGGTACAGTCAAGAGCGGATACTACCATAGCAAACTTGTAGTTCGCCATACCAGTCATAGGAAGTGTCTTCAATCCTTCCGGAGCTGCTGCTACTTCTTCCTCAGTCATAGCGATGGGACGGATAACTGCATGAGGACAAACGTATGCACAGCGGTTACACTGGATACAGTTCTCCGGATTCCATACCGGAATATCTACTGCGATACCGCGCTTCTCGTAAGCAGCAGAACCGGAAGGTGTGGTTCCGTCTACATAATCCTTGAATGCAGATACCGGCAGGTTGTTTCCTTCCTGAGCGTTTACTGCATGCTGGATGTTATTAACGAAGTCTACAACGTCCTGTCTCTTTCCGGTAACATCCTTGGCAATGATATCCTCGTCCTCAGCATTCTTCCAGCTTTCCGGAACCTGGATCTCTACTACCTGCTTAGCACCGGCATCGATAGCGTCATAGTTCATCTGTACGATGGCATCACCCTTACGTCCGTAAGTAGCCTTTGCAGCAGCCTTCATCAGCTCGATGGCCTGCTCCTCAGGAATGATGTTCGCCAGTTTGAAGAATGCAGACTGCAGAACAGTATTGATACGTCCGCCCAGTCCGATCTCTTTACCGATCTTGATACCGTCGATTACATAGAATTTAATGTTGTGTTCAGCGATGAATTTCTTCACCTGTCCGGGAAGATGATGCTCCAGTCCTTCCATATCCCACGGGCAGTTCAGAAGGAAAGTACCGCCGTCAACCAGTTCCTGTACCATGTTGTACTTACGTACATAGGAAGGATTGTGGCAGGCAACAAAGTTTGCCTTGTGGATCAGGTAGGTGGACTTGATGGGGCTCTTACCGAAACGCAGATGGGACATGGTCACACCGCCGGATTTCTTGGAGTCATAATCAAAGTATGCCTGAGCATACATATCCGTATTATCACCGATGATCTTAATGGAGTTCTTGTTAGCGCCTACTGTACCGTCTGCGCCCAGACCCCAGAATTTACAGTTGATGGTGCCTTCCGGTGTGGTAACCAGAGGAGCGCCCAGTTCCAGAGACAGATTGGTCACATCATCTACGATACCGATGGTGAATTTCTGCTTGGTGGTATTATTGTAAACAGCAACGATCTGAGCCGGTGTGGTATCCTTGGAACCAAGGCCGTAACGTCCGGTGAAGATCGGAGTATCGTTGAACTTACTGCCCTTCAATGCTGCAACAACGTCCAGATACAGCGGCTCACCCAGTGCTCCAGGCTCTTTGGTACGATCCAGAACAGTAATCTGCTTAACAGTCTCAGGAATCGCTGCAATCAAAGCTTCTGCGCTGAACGGTCTGTACAGACGAACCTTAACAACACCAACCTTCTCGCCGGCTGCCATCAGGTAATCAATGGTCTCCTCAATGGTGTCGCATACAGAACCCATTGCGATAATGACCTTCTCTGCATCTGCTGCTCCGTAGTAGTTGAACAGTTTGTAATCGGTACCGATCTTAGCATTTACCTTATCCATGTACTCCTGTACGATAGCGGGCATTGCATCGTAGTAGGGGTTAATTGCCTCTCTGGCCTGGAAGAAGATATCCGGGTTCTGAGCGGAACCTCTCTGGCAGGGATGATTGGGATTCAGGCACTGATCTCTCCAAGCCTGAACTGCGTCCAGATCGGTCATCTCTTTCAGATCTTCATAATCCCAGGTCTCGATCTTCTGAATCTCGTGAGAAGTACGGAAACCATCGAAGAAGTTAATGAAGGGAAGACGTCCCTTGATAGCTGCCATATGCGCTACCGGAGTCAGGTCCATTACTTCCTGTACGCTGGACTCACACAGCATACATGCGCCAGTCTGACGGCAGGCATACACATCAGAGTGGTCACCGAAAATAGAAAGTGCATGGCTTGCAAGAGCACGGGCAGAAACGTTGAATACGCCCGGAAGTCTCTCACCTGCAACCTTGTACAGGTTGGGGATCATCAGAAGCAGACCCTGAGAAGCGGTGTATGTAGTCGTCAGAGCACCAGCAGAAAGGGAACCGTGTACGGTACCTGCTGCACCTGCCTCAGACTGCATCTCGGTTACCTGAACGGTCTGTCCGAACATATTCAGACGGCCCTGGGTAGCCCACTCGTCAGTGGCTTCTGCCATTACGGATGACGGGGTAATCGGGAAAATAGCTGCCACATCGGTATACGCATAGGACGCATGAGCTGCAGCATGATTACCATCCATGGTCTTCATTTTTCTTGCCATTTGTAGTTTTCCTCCTTATTTTTAGAACTGCCGGAAATCCGGAAATTCTGATTGTACATTTTGCACCATTTTGCCTGAGGCGCAAAGCCCCAGACATCCATAGTACAGATTGCCATATAGGATCATTGTACCACACCATCATATGTTTGTCTATTTCTCTAAACAGGATTTTTTTGTATTTTTAAAGGTACAGAGACAGAAACAAAAACTTCAGCCCTTGTCAAACACGCAAAAGACTGCTATAATCAGACCCATATGAGGGTGTTGCAAAAGCCTTCCGGCGGTACCCTTTCGGGTGATTTTCCTCTGAAAACGAACACGTTTTCGGAGGAAAACACACCGAAAATCCACCGGGGCCGTATTTTGCAACACCCCACAAATCCTTAAGGGAGTAATCAGCAGTCTTTTGTTGGACCGTCCCCCACCCTCTTTCGACAGAGTTTTGGAGCAGTCCGCCAGTGCCGCCGACAGCGGCTTCTGAAAAATGGCTGCAGTATTATCGACACACTGGTGCGCTGCACCCGGTATTACTTGAAATGATGAGACTTGGGGAGTCAGGAAAACTATCTTTCCGCTTTTTTCGGACAGACTTTTCTGACTCTTCAGGTCTTTTTTTGCAGCTGCCGGCTCTTAACAGCTGCTTTCATTTCTATTTTTACTACACATACATAAAGGAGCGATTAATTATGGGAATTGGAGAACTTTTCGTATTAGCAGTGGGACTGTCCATGGATGCCTTTGCAGTGTCCGTCTGTAAGGGCCTTTCTCTGGGATGTATCCGTCCAAAGCATATGGGGCTTGCCGGACTGTGGTTTGGCGGATTTCAGGCGCTGATGCCTCTCATCGGATATTTTCTTGGACGCTTTTTTACAGACAGCATTACCCGGTACTCCCACTGGATTGCTTTCGTGCTGCTGCTGTTCATCGGCATCAACATGATCCGGGAAGCCCTGGGAGAGGAAGAAAAACTGGATGCTGCCATGGATGCCAAGTCCATGCTGCTTTTGGCTATTGCCACCAGCATTGACGCTCTGGCTGTAGGTGTCACCTTCGCTTTTTTGCAGGTGAATATTCTGGCAGCCGTATCTTTTATCGGTGTGATCACCTTTGCCGCCTCTGCCGCGGGAATAAAGATCGGCAGTATTTTCGGCTGCAGGTACAAATCCAGGGCAGAAATCTGCGGAGGGATCATTCTGATTTTTATCGGCTTAAAGATTCTTTTAGAGGGAATTGGAATTTTGTAAGGTTTTGCTTGCATTTTCCAACAGTTTCGGTACAATAGAAGCAGTGCGGCCATCTGGCCGCTATCCCTTATGAACAGGCACTCACAAGGAGGATGAACAATGATCAGTGCAAATAATGTAACTCTTCGAATCGGCAAGAAAGCCCTGTTTGAAGATGTGAATATT
>CABRXX010000110.1:0-4066 GCA_902475025.1 uncultured Lachnospiraceae bacterium
CCCGAAATTTTAATCATTAATTGATATCTGATTATCTTTATCTTCTTTTTAATTGTCTTTTCTTCACAAACAGCCATACGGCTGTTCCTAATACTAATGCAAAACCTGCATATATTCCTACAACCGCATAGAAAAAGGCACACAAAATCCGACGGTGTCGTTTTTGTATGCCTGCTGCTACATTTTAAATTGTGACATGAACAGGCTGTTTCATTTCCAGCCTGGAGTTTTTTATCACTGATTTTTGTTTCATTTATCATCCAACAGATTCAGAAAATCTTTCACCTGCATGATGAGCTGATATGCGGTCTTTCTCTTTATCTTTTTCGCACGAATGAGAAGGAACATTACTTTTACAGCATCTTTCATCACCATGCAGGCTTCATATCCTGCTGACGGGTATAAACTGCACATAGGCCCCATCTAAACGGTGTCTCAGCTCTATTACCGTTTTTTCTGTATCTGGCTTCCTATTTTTCCCTTCCTTTTCTTTACACATAGACTTCATCCTTTCTGTCAAAAGTTCGGATTGCCTCTCAGGAGATATTTTTCCCCTGGCAGTCAGTCCTTTTTTTGGTTCCTGAAAAGTCCGTGTAAATTTCGCGAATGAAGGAGGAACATCCTCTTCCGGCAGCTACACCTTGGGCCGGTAACGCATATCAGAGACCGTGTACACGGTGATAAAGGCTTCCGGATCCTCCCGGTTGATATAATTCATAAGTTTTTGATATTCTCCCTTATCTACAATGGTGATAATCTCATTGCGCTTTTCCAGATTGTAAGCGCCGGTAGCTTCATAGATGGTAGCTCCACTGTGGAGATCATACAAAATAAACTCCCGAAGCTCCTTTTCCTTCTTTGTAATGATGCACACTCTCCGCTTCAGATTCTGGCCAAAGATAAAATGATCCAGCACAATACCGTTAAAATAGGTGCCAAGGATGCTCAGTACCACTGCCTTTTTATCATAGATCAATGCGGAGGAAAGAGCTACGCACATTCCGGAAAGAGACATGGCTCTTCCCAGTTCCATATGAAGATACTTATTCATGATCTTTGCAACAATGTCAAGTCCCCCGGAGGAGGCGTTCCGGTTGAACAAAATGCTAAGTCCCACACTGACCACAAGAACATAGCATAGTACGTCAAGTTCCTGGCTTCCTGTCATGGAACTATATTCCGGCGCCATCCTTTCAAACACTGCAAGAAACAGGGGCAGCATAACACTGGTGTACACAGTCTTTACCCCAAATTCCTTTCCGCAGGTTAAAAAACCGACAAGCAAAAGCGCAACATTCAGAATCATGGTAATGGCCGATAAAGGAAGGGGGATAAAGTGGGACAGCACAATGCCCAGTCCGGAAATACTGCTGACAGAGGTCTGGCTTGGCACCAGAAAAAAATAGACAGCTGCTGCAATAATGGCAACCGCACCAGTCAATATCAGAATTTCTTTCAACAGCTGCTTCTCTTTTAATTGGCGTTTTTCTTTCATAATTCTTTTTTCCCTTCTCTATCAATTCTATCCCTGTCTCTTCTATCTTCTATTTTTCTCCATGCTTATAGTCCGTCAGCAAACTTCCTTTTCAAAACAGCAAAAAGGGGACGGCGCAAAACATCTCCGGTGCTACCCCTTCGGGTGAATTTTCTCCGAAAAATAACATCTTTCCGGAGAAAAACACGCCGAAAATCCAACGGAATTCGTATTTTGCAACATCCCCCACACTATTTCTTAAACACCAAAAATTTACTCAGCACATAATTTCCAATGGTGACCAGTACCTGAACAATGATCTTGGCAACCTTATCATTCCATCCAAGCAGAGTAACCATAAGAAACATGCAGGCCATGTCCAAAAGCAGAGTAGTGATTCGAGAGCCGCAGAAAGCTGCTGCCTCTTTCAGCATGTTTTGATTTTTGCTCTCAAAGACGAATCTACGATTGGTAAAATAGGCAAAGGTTACTGCCGCCGCCCAGGAAATCACATTGGCAGCCTGAAGCTCCAGGGGGTTCTCCGGATCCAGAAAAGTAAAAACGCAGCCATAGTACACAGCCAGACTCACCACCGTGGTCAGCCCTCCCACAATCAGATAACTGATAATTTCTTTATATTTCAAAAACATATTTTTCATAGGAATTAATCACCGTCGTTTCTTCATACATTCTCGTTCGTTTCACATCAAAGCCGTAATTCATATGTACATGGCCATGAACCATAAATCTAGGCTTGTACTTTTCCATCAGAAGCCGGAATACCCAAAATCCCCGATGCGGCAGATCCTCCTGATCGCCCACCCCATAGGCCGGGGCATGGGTCAGCAGGATGTCAAAGCCTTTGTGCTTGGCAAAAGAAAAAAACAGCTTCAACACTCTTCGCCGCATGGCGTTTTCGGTAAACTGAAAAGGCCCGTCACTGTAACGCATGGATCCTCCCAGCCCCAGGATTCGCACTCCCTGGTACTCAAAAATCTGATCGTCAATGCAGATACACCCTTCCGGCGGCTTTGTCAGATACCGGCCGTCATGATTACCGTGGATATACAACACCGGACAGTGAGCAAACGTTACCAGAAAAGATAAATACTCTGCCGGCAAATCTCCGCTGGAGAGAATCAGATCGATCCCTTCCAGCTTTGTCTCATCATAGAAATCCCACAGGGATTTGGAGGGTTCATCCCCTACTACCAGTATCTTCATCTAAACCTCACTCTCATCTTCCAGAGAAAAGCTGCTCTGCAAAGCCACCATGGTGCGGGCTTCTCTGGTAAGATCCGACATGCGCGGAATCTGTCCCACCACATTTTCTGCCAGCCAATCCATCGTAATGATCTGCTCCGGTGAAAGAACGGAGCCCTTCTCACCCAGAATGGATCCGCCCTGCATGGGCAGTCTCCCTTGGAAGGGATGGAATCGTTCCGTATAGATCTCCTGTTTCATCAGCTGAATCAATTGCTCCAGTCCCTCCGGAAGATTCTGGGAGGTGATCACGTCAATGACTCCTCCTGAGATGCCCCACCAGTAATTTAAAGCCTTTTTCTCCTTCACATCCGGTGTTTTATTCCAAGTGCCTCTCAAAATATTCCGGATAATCTGTTCATAAAATTTTCCCCAGTTCCAAACCGGAAACGCCAGTGCCTGATAGTCTTCCCCATTCTTAACATACAGACCGAATTTTCTTGTATTCTTGTAGGGACGGATCATATCCATATCTGAGATCACGGAGATGGATTCCCTCTCCAGCATCTGCTCCCAATCATCCGTCTCATCAGAAACCCAGTTTAGATAAATCCTGGCTCTGGGATTGGTCATTCTGGCTCCCAGAGCAAAGGCGTTAATATTGGCAAACGTTCCGTAAATGGGATAATCTGCCAGATAGGCGATCTTGTCATTCTCACACATGGCTCCTGCAATCATGCCGCAGAGAAATTTTGCCTCATACATTCTCCCGTAGTAGGTTCTCACCGCCCCAAAAGGCCGATTCACGGAACAGTTGAGAAATTTAATGTTTGGATGCTCCAAAGCCATCTTTAAGCTGGAGCTTAAGAACCTTTGATGCGTAGTGAAAATAATATGATTCTTTTCCTCAATCGCCTTCTGCAGCAGTCCCTCTTCCTGCAAATCCTGCCCTTCCAGAAAATAGCTGGAAGTAACGATCTGACTTCCAAACACCTGCTCCAGATAAGTTCTCCCCAGCTCATGACTGTAGGTCCAGCTGGAATTTTCCAGCTTCTTATCATGGATAAAAGCCACCTTAAGCACCTTGCTGTTGGCCAGACTAAGAAACAGGCTCATCAGCCCTGCCTCTGTTTCCTGAACAGGTTCCAGCACCAAAGCCTTCTCCGGACTGTGCTTTAAAAGGGGCAGCTCTCCCCACAGCTTCTCCAAGTCGCTTTTTTTCTGAGAGAGGGGCTTTTCCTTCCACTGAGCATAGGGATAGATGCTTAAACAAAACAGCAGGGCGTCCCCTGTAGTAATCGGAAACTTTTCCCCACCCTTATCCTTGTACAGCTTGGAAAACTCTGCGTACAGAGAAGAAAAGTCCCGCCGTTCTTCCTCCGTCCAGAC
>CABRXX010000111.1:0-3719 GCA_902475025.1 uncultured Lachnospiraceae bacterium
CGGGAGGGCTACCACCGCCTGCTTTAGCAGGTGGTGAGTAAGTGCGCCCTTCGGGCCCTTCGGGAATAAAATATCTTTATTTAATTTAAAGCCCTCGTAGCCGGATCATTAGTTCCCGCTTTAGGAGATCCAAATCCATTTCCCGGATATGTGGAGCAACGCTTTCCAGAATTGCTCCTTCCTGGATCAATCGGTGCGTTCTGGTGTTACGTTCTTTCCTGCGGTTCCTTGCTTCAGCTTCCTCCTGTCGGTGTTTTGCCTGTAAAAGGGCTTTTTCTTCTGATGTCATTGTTTTTTTATCTGCCATATCTGGCACCTTCTTTTCTATGCCCGTATCCGGGCTTTTGGTCTTACAATTTTTTTGAATTGGTACCGTTTTGAATGGTCAGTGGCAGTGATACTTTCTCCCATGTCTGGAAAGGCAGATTGCAGTATCAACGCCTGAGAATAGTGGTAATAATGCGGTAACATTTCCTGAAATAATTAGTACCGGATTCATTACAGCAGTATTTTCTTCGCTTTCTGCAGATTGGCAGAGGCATTGTCCTGCCGGATGTTGCGGTTGTTGATCCGGATGGGGGCACACCGTTCCAGAATCCGGTCGTAAATTCTTCTATGTGCCACGTCAGGTGCACTATTCAGTTCCGTCAATGTGAGATTGGTTGTTACAATCAGCGGTTTTTTGCTGCGGTAACGGCTGTCGATCACATTGAATACCTGTTCAAGGGCAAATTCAGAATTGCGTTCAATCCCAAGGTCATCAATGATCAGCAGGCTGTATCGGTTCAGACTGTCAATGAACTGGTTCCTGTCTTCAAAATGCATTCCAGTCAGGGTATTCAGGATCCGTGAGAAATTTGTCATCAGCACCGGAACGCCTTTTTCCAAAAGGGCATTGGCAATGCAGCCTGCAAAGAAGGATTTCCCGGTACCGACATTTCCCCAGAGGAGAAGACCGGAGGAATTGGCTTTCATATCTTCCCAGTTCTCCACATATTTGTGGGCGTATGCCATCTCCGGGTTGATGCCGTTATCTTTGTCAAATGTATAATCATAGAGTGCCTTATCCTGCAACCCGCTGGCTTTCATCCGTTCGATTTCTGCCTGTTTTTCCAGCAGTTTCCGTTTCGTTTCTTCCTGGTCATAGAGTTTCTGCTGGCATTTGCACCGGATGGGCGGCATGAATACCCTGCCCTGCAAGGTGTACCTGCCCTGCCGGGGCGTATGGCATTTGGCGCAGTAGATCAGGCGGTCGGATTCATGAAAATATTCATCCGGCTGCAATTCTCTGGTTGGGACCTGATTGGTCAGTTCTTCTGTAAACTTTCTCATAATGTTTCGTATTCCTCACTTTCGTAAATGCTTTGCCGGGAAGGGGGATTGTCCCGCCTTGCCCAGCTGATGATGGTGGCTGCATGGTTCTGGTAGTGCTTTCCGGTGGAAGCCATGTAGCCGGATAAACGTTCAATATATTCCTGCCAGTCTGAAACCGACTGTCTGACTTCTTCCAGTTCTTTTTCTGACAGAAATACATTTTGAAATTTTCCATAGGGAGAGCGTTTCTCCTGACTCTCTCTTTTTGATAAATCGTTCTTTTCTCTCTCTTTCTTATTACCGGACAGTTTTCTGTCTGTCTCAGGGAAAGAATCCTGTCTGTCAGCAGGACAGTTTTCTGTCTGTCTCGGGGAAAGAATCCTGTCTGTCTGGCAGAAAGCACCTGTCGGGAATTTTATATAGATCCGGTTGGGATGACCGGCTCCCTGACGTTTCCGGAGAATCAGATCCTGCTTTTCCAGTGCGGTCAGGGATGTTTTGATGGTCATCTGGCTTTTGTGGAGAACCTCCGCCATCGCTTCGATGGTAAAGTAGAGGAACACATGCCCGGATGTATCTGTCCAGCCTTCGTTTTTCAGGGAGAGCCTTGCACGGTCAAGCAGAACCATATAGAGCAGCTTGGTTGTTTCATTCAGCTCCATATCCAGGAGAAACCTGGGAAATACCATATAGGGCGGAAGGCTGGTATTTTCTGTCAGAAATTCCGTCATGTGTCCACCTCCTTTACGTCCCGGTTATTCTCCGAGAAAATCCCAGTCTACATCTGTCTCTGGCTCCGGTTCTTCATGAGACGGTAAGGATGCCCTGCTTTGGGGCTCCCTTTGTGCCATCCCTGCTGTCAGACCGGAAAGGAAGAGGGGAAGCGTTTGGTTCAGGCTCTTTTCCACGGCTTCTATAATCTGTGCAACAAAACGTTCTTCCCGTTCCCTTGTTTCCAGATAGGGGTCGTCCTGTGTGCGATAATAACGGTCAAAATAATCGACCAGTGCAAGGGCAATCACATGGCTGTAGGATCTGAATTCCTGCTTGTCCATGGCCTGCAGATATTCCCATGCTTTCCGCTGCAGGTCTTTCTCCAGATTGAAGCGCAGATTTGTGCTTCTGATGTTGTTCGCCATTGCTTATTCCCTCCTTTTCAGGCTCATCAGGGCCAGATATTCATATCCTTTGGCGGTGGCACAGATATCAGCGAGGATCGTGACACGGGATTCGTCATACGTCCCGAAATTACGGATCAGACATCCACCACCGCCGACTACGTACAGCCGCATGAGGTCGGGATTGTACTCATATTTGCGGAGTGTAGAAAAGATATCAGCCACATACTGTCTGGCAACAGCTGTAATACAATCCAGATATGGGGCGGAGATATCCGCTGCTTTGAAGCGCAGAACCTGTTCTACTGTGGCTTCTTCAATCTTTACACCGAACCGGTCGAGGATGGCATTCTTTGCGGCAATCATGCACTGGTTAACCCCGAATTTCTCTGTCCAGCAACGGCTTTCCTGTGCTTTTTTATTGTTGATATACAGGATGTTCATGGTGCCATTTCCGATATCTGCAAGGAGATTGGTTCCTTTCAGAGTGCTCAGAAGGTTTACGATTGCGGGGTATCCCTGTGGATAAAGGCTGCATCCAACAAAACGGATGTGGTAATCCTTGTTGTTGAAGCGGTAGCTGACTTCTGGATTCTGAAGCAGATAGGAGCGGAATTCTTCCCGCTGGTTCCGGATCCATGTCAGGGGAAGCCCGGCAGCCAGATGGACATCTGCTTCCTGGATAGAAAAGACATTCAGTTCCCTTGCCACCGCCATCAGTGTCAGGAGATAATAGTCTTCATCCATCGCTTTGTCCGGGATAAATTCCTTGTGTCCTTCGCCGATCCGGTAATAGGTGCCGTTATATTCCAGAATGTTCCCGGTGAAAATCGGCTCTGTTTCGTAAGCTGTGATTCCGGTGGGCGTGACCGTGTTGGCAGTTTTAATGTTGCCGTAGCCATGATCTACGGCGATGATTTTTGTGTTTTTGATTTCTCTCATAAATAGTCCCTCCATTTTTGTGTTGATTTATCTGGCAGTTTGTACCTACGTGGTACTGGTCTGCTGTGGGATAAGCATACAAAAGTTGGAGGGATAAGACATTGAGAGAAAATTGAGTATGAATTGAGAAAAATGTTTTGAAAATAGGAATACAAGAAGAATAAGATGTTTCAATAATGAAGGAGATCATAGTATTGGGATTCTTCAGTTTTTTATTTGCATTTTACAAGAATAAAGAGTATTCTTGTTTGTTAAGAAATGTGATGAAAGGAGTATGAGTGATCCTATGGTGAATATACATTTCCTTACGATCTTACGGGAAGATGAATTTCGTGAGTTGAAGAA
>CABRXX010000112.1:0-3473 GCA_902475025.1 uncultured Lachnospiraceae bacterium
GACCATTTTCGCCAAAGATCATACCCAGACCGATAAAGATCAACAAGGAAGGAACAGGAATTTTTTCCAGAAAACTATTTAATAAAATGCAGATTAAAATAACACATCCCAAGAGAAGTAAAGGTTCATGCAAAGTCATCACCTGCCTGTTTTTTGCTCTTATTATATTCTATAAAAGGAATAATCTCAATTTATTTTTCATCCATTCATTTTTTTATCCGGTGTAATTGTAAAATCCCAAAGCTTTTGCTATAATCTATTTTATATTTTTTGCTTCAGGAAGAATCAGGATATTGCTTCAGGGGACAGCAGCATCTTGGGCGCCCGGTTCTCCTGGCAGAACAGAGCTTGCAGAAAGAGGGGATTAGTGTGAATATTACAGTGCGTTTTGCAAAACCAGAGGAGGCAAAGGAGCTGGCAAGAATCGAGGCCGTGTGTTTTCCCCCGGCGGAGGCAGCCTCAGAGGAGGCTATCTGTCAGCGCATGACGGCATTTCCGGAGAATTTTCTTGTGGCGGAGAAGGACGGAGTCCTGGCAGGGTTTATCAATGGAGGAACCACGGACAAGCCCTATCTGCCGGATGAATTTTATCACAATACAGGGCTGCATCTGCCGGATGGAGCCTATCAGACTGTGTTTGGGCTGAATGTGCTTCCCCAGTACCGGAGACAGGGAATCGCCGAGCAGCTGGTAAAACGCTTTTTGCAGCTGGCAAAAGATCGGGGGAAAAAGGCGGTAATCTTAACCTGCAAGGAGCATATGGTGCATTATTATCAAAAATTTGGCTTTGTGAAATACGGGGTATCCGATTCCTGCCATGGAGGAGCTGTCTGGTATGATATGCGGTGTGAATTTTCCGCGCCAAAGATCGGTCTTGTGCTGGAGGGAGGAGGTATGCGGGGCATCTATACCGCCGGAGTGCTGGATGTGTTTATGGAGCACGAGATTGCATTTGACGGTGTGATCGGAGTGTCCGCCGGAGCGATCCATGGATGCTCGTATGTGGCCGGACAGCATGGAAGGAGTATCCGCTATTATAAAAAATACTGCAATGACAGTCGTTTTATGAGCTATGAAAGTTTGCTGCGCACTGGAAATGTGGTGGGGAAGAAGTTTTGCTATGAGGATCTGCCTCAGCGCCTGGATCCTTTTGATTATGAAGCATATAAAAAATCCAAGACCGCTTTTTATGCAGTGTGCAGTAATCTGGAAACCGGAAAGCCAGAGTATTTTAAGATCAAAGATATGCGCCGGGAGATTGATGTAATGCGTGCTACTTCATCCCTGCCTTACGTATCCAGGATCGTTCACTACAAGGGAATGAAGCTGCTGGACGGAGGATGCACAGACAGTATTCCGGTAAAGGCTTTTCGGAAAATGGGTTATCGGAAAAATGTAGTAGTACTTACCAGACCTGCCGGATATCTGAAAAAACCGGAAAAGAGGGGGCTGGCAAGAGTGTTTTACCACAGATATCCCCTGTTCTGCAAAGCGCTGGAGAACCGTTACAGAGATTATAATCACACCCTGGCACATCTTCGTCAGCTGGAGCGCAGAGGCAGCGCCTTTGTGATCCGTCCCAGCGTAGATCTGAAGATGGGAAGAATGGAGCACGATCCGAAAGAGATCCAGAGAGTGTATGATATTGGGCGAAAAGATGCAGAAAGGTGTATGAAACGGCTGGAACAGTGGATCGTTAAAGAAACAAAAAAAATATAGGATGCAGGGGGGAAGGGAATGTACCGGATTTTAGTTGTGGAGGATGATGCAGGAATCGGAGAGGCGATCTGCCGCCAGGCCGCCATGTGGGATTTGGAGGCAAGACGGGTGGAGGATTTTGGCAATGTTCTGAGAGAATTTGCGCAGTATAATCCTCATCTGGTGCTGATGGATATTTCCCTCCCTTATTTCAACGGCTATTATTGGTGCCAGGAGATCCGCAGAGTGTCTACGGTGCCGATCCTGTTTATTTCCTCTGCTTCTGACAATATGAATATTGTGATGGCCATGAACATGGGAGCGGATGATTTTATTGCCAAGCCCTTTGACCAGAGTGTACTCATTGCAAAGATTCAGGCTATGCTGCGGCGCACTTATAATTTTTCTTCTGCAGTCTCTGTGCTGGAACATCGGGGTGCCATGCTGAATAAGGGAGACAATTCACTGTTATACCAGGGGGAAAAGATCTCGCTTACGAAGAATGAATATCGGATCCTTCTGTGTCTGATGGAGAATAAAGGCAAAGTGGTGAGCAGGGAACGGCTGATGGAACGGCTGTGGGAGACGGACAGCTTTGTGGATGAAAATACCCTTACGGTGAATGTAAACCGTCTGAGGAAAAAGCTGGAGACAGCGGGACTGCACAATTTCATAGAGACAAAATTTGGAGTGGGATACTGCATTGTCTAAAGCGAAACCGGTATTTGCCATGATGGAAGGATACGAAAGATTTGCGGGAACTTTTCGAAAATACAAAGCAGACGCATGGCGTGGGAGACAGAAAGCAGCATTTTAGGAATCATGCGAGGGGCAGGAAGTACGGATAGGAGACCTGCCCCTCTGCTGTTGTTTTATTTGATGGAGAGGAGCTATCTCATGAAATTTTTGAAATCTTATCTTTGGCAGCGCAGAAAGGGCATTTTTACTTTTTTTCTATTTTGCCTGATATTTTTGATTGTATTTATTTTATATCATCTGCCCATGGGGGCGGTGGTATATCCTGCCCTGATCTGCGCCAGCATTGGCTGTATTTTTCTGGTACGGGATTTTCTGGAAGAAAAGAAGCGCAGCCAGAGACTTTGCAGGCTTCTGGAAACCGATGAGGTACAGGGAGCGGATATGGTGAAGGAACATTATCCGGAGCCGGAGAGCGGCACGGAGGAACTTTATCAGGACATCATCCGGATGCTTCTGGAAAAACGGCGGCAGAGAGAGGATGAGGTAAGCAGTCAGTTTGCAGATATGGTGGATTACTATACTGTCTGGGTACATCAGATCAAAACCCCCATTGCTTCCATGCACCTGAAAATACAAAATGAGGATAGTAATTTTTCCAGAGAACTTTCAGAGGATCTGTTCCGAATCGAGCAGTATGTAGAGATGGTGTTGTGCTATCTGAGACTGGATTCTGAAAGTACGGATTATGTGTTTAAGGAGTATGATTTGGACCGCATTGTAAAGCAGGCGGTGAAAAAATTTGCAGGTCAGTTTATTCGGAAAAAGATTCGGCTGGAGTATGAGCCTTTGGAGACAAAGGTGCTGACAGATGAAAAATGGCTGCTGTTTGTGCTGGAGCAGGTGCTGTCCAATGCTCTGAAATATACCAGAGAGGGAGAGATCGCCATTACGCTGGAGCCGGGAGAGGTATTGTGCATCAGGGATACCGGTATGGGTATCGCCGCTGAGGATCTGCCAAGGATTTTTGAGAAAGGATATACGGGCTATAATGGACGCAGTGATAAAAAGGCCAGCGG
>CABRXX010000113.1:0-3251 GCA_902475025.1 uncultured Lachnospiraceae bacterium
TTTACATAGGAAATTCTTTCCTATGAAAAAAATGCTCCGCAGGATCGCACAGCGGCGGGTAGGTAAGATGTCGCTGAAGCGACCCGCCGTAGGCGGAGAAGTCTGCGGGCAGACTTCTTTTTACATAGGAAATTCTTTCCTATGAAAAAAATGCTCCGCAGGATCGCACAGCGGTGGGCAGGAAAGATGTCGCTGAAGCGACCCGCCGCAGGCGGAGAAGTCTGCAGGCAGACTTATATAGAGCGAATACTATTAGAATCAAGTCTCTTCCAAAAGAAAAAGAAAGGACAGAAAAATGGAAAAATTATTATTTACTTCAGAATCTGTAACAGAAGGCCATCCGGATAAAATGTGCGACCAGATTTCCGATGCAATCCTGGACGCACTCCTTGAAAAAGATCCTATGAGCCGCGTGGCTTGTGAGACAGCAACCACTACCGGCCTGGTGATGGTAATGGGTGAGATTACCACCAATGCGTATGTGGATATTCAGAAAATTGTAAGGGATACGGTGCGGGAGATCGGCTACACCAGAGGAAAATATGGCTTTGATGCAGATACCTGCGGAGTGATTACAGCCATTGATGAGCAGTCCACAGATATTGCTATGGGTGTGGATAAGGCTCTGGAAGCAAAGGAAAACCTGATGAGCGATGAGGAGATCGAGGCCATCGGCGCCGGCGATCAGGGTATGATGTTCGGATATGCATCCAATGAGACAGAAGAGTATATGCCCTATGCCATTTCCATGGCTCACAAGCTGGCGCTGCAGCTTACAAAGGTAAGAAAGGACGGAACATTGGCTTATCTTCGTCCGGACGGAAAGACTCAGGTAACGGTGGAGTATGAGGATGGAAAGCCGGTAAGACTGGACGCAGTGGTACTCTCCACCCAGCATGATCCGGATGTATCCCAGGAGCAGATCCATAAGGATATTAAGAAGTACGTTTTCGATGAGATTCTTCCTGCGGATATGGTGGATGAGAATACAAAATTCTTTATCAATCCTACCGGACGTTTTGTGATCGGAGGACCTCACGGTGACAGCGGTCTTACTGGCCGGAAGATCATTGTGGATACCTACGGCGGATATGGAAGACACGGCGGCGGAGCTTTCTCCGGAAAAGACTGCACAAAGGTAGACCGTTCAGCAGCGTATGCTGCCCGCTATGTGGCGAAGAATATTGTGGCGGCAGGCCTGGCAGAAAAGTGTGAGATTCAGTTGTCCTATGCCATCGGCGTAGCTCAGCCTACTTCTATTATGGTAGATACTTATGGAACCGGAAAGCTGTCTGATGAGCAGCTGACCAAGATGATCCGGGAGAACTTTGACCTTCGTCCCGCAGGCATTATTAAGATGCTGGATCTTCGCCGTCCTATTTACAAGCAGACTGCGGCCTATGGACATTTCGGCCGTACAGATCTGGATCTTCCCTGGGAGAGACTGGATAAGGTGGAAGAGCTGAAGAAGTATCTGCAGTAATTTGTCAGGCAGTAATAGGTTCATCCTGCAGTGATATTTTAGAATCTGCCTTGCATGGAATAGAAAAAGCTGGTATTGCAGTAAAAAGCAGAAGAATTGTATTCTATCTGTATGTTACTGTAGGCCAGCTTTTTTCGTATCCGCACATAATAGATATAGAAAGAAAAAACATCAGTCCCGGCCCAGTTGGAAAAACCAAAGGAAAAGTCCGGGGCTGATATTTTTTGATTTTTCAGAAGCGCTTGAATGGTGCTGCAATATGCACAGCTATTTTCCTGTCAGTTCTTCGATCAGTTCTGTAATCACGGCGATGGCATCGCTCTGACCGCTCTTCTCCATGGCTTCCACATAGGTGCTGCGATTTTCGTAGAGATCCAGGATGGTGGACAGAAGAAGCTCAGGAGTGATCTTTTCTTCTTCCAGTACCTTGGAAAAGCCCTGCTGTTGGAAGGAAGCGGCATTTAAAAGTTGATCTCCCCGGCTGGCAGAGGCTGGGAGCGGAATGAGCAGATTGGGCTTACGAAGAGCCAGCAGTTCACAGATGGCGTTGGCTCCTGCTCTGGATACCACCACATCAGAGAGGGCAAACAGGTCTGCCAGTTCCTGTTTGATATATTCGTACTGCACATAGCCTTCTGTGTGGGATAAGGACTCATCCAGATTACCCTTGCCGCACAGGTGAATCACCTGGAAGGTGTTTAAAAGTTCCGGCAGAATACTGCGGACTGCGTTGTTGACAGCCACAGAGCCTAAACTGCCTCCAATTACCATAAGAACTGGTTTGGAGGAGGTAAAGTTACAGAAATTTAAGGCAGCAAGAGGATTGCCGGAGAGAAGCTCCTGACGGATAGGGGAGCCGGATAAAACGGCTTTGCCCTCCGGCAGGTATTTTACTGTTTCCGGAAAATTGCAGCAGACCTTGGAGGCAGCCGGGATAGCCAGTTTGTTGGCAAGGCCTGGGGTCATGTCTGATTCATGAATGACAGTTGGAATGTGACATTTTTTTGCAGCCTGAACCACAGGGACTGTCACAAAGCCTCCCTTGGAAAATACCACGTCCGGTTTGATCTTTTTTAACAGCTTCTTTGCTTCACTGAAGCCTTTCAAAACCCGGAAAGGATCGGTAAAGTTTTTCCAATCAAAATACCGGCGCAGTTTTCCGGAGGAAATTCCGTAGTAGGGAATATTCATTTCTTCGATCAGTTTTTTTTCAATGCCGTCATAGGAACCAATGTAATAGATTTCATACCCAAGTTCCTTTAATCGAGGCATCAGGGCGATGTTGGGTGTTACATGTCCGGCGGTTCCGCCGCCGGTGAGAACGATTTTTTTCATAATAGACAATTCCTTTATTATTAAATTTAGAATATCCTGTTTGCTTTTAGTTTACCGTTTCCTATTAAAATGTCAAGATTGAAAGAGAGAAAAAGGCGAGAAACAAAGGAGTGAAAAAGGATTATATGACATTTGTAATAAAAAAAATATGACATATTACATTTTCATAAAAAAATAAAATTTTGTAAACTATTTTTATAAAAGTTCAACAGTATAGGAACTTTACAAAGTTCCATCGTTCTAGGACTTTAAAAATTCAGCTTACGAAAAAGCAGCTCCTTGCAGACTGATTGGAGAGACAACAGATACACTGCTTTTCATAAGACAGAATAGGAAAGAGGAGGTTTTATGGAAAATTATGCTGTTTCTATGGAGCATATCACAAAGACGTTTCCAGGCGTAAAAGCTCTGGATGATGTCCAGCTTCATCTGA
>CABRXX010000114.1:0-3239 GCA_902475025.1 uncultured Lachnospiraceae bacterium
GACCCCTATAATACCATTTGACCAATCCCCTACGTGATTTGACTCACCATATTTTTATATCACAGTTCCACCTGTTTTGTCAACCGATTTAGAGATTTTTTTGGCAGCTTTTTATGATTTTGTGATTTGTTGCAGTTTATTCCGTTTGTACAATCGGCAGCTTTACTGGTTTAAGGAAGGCTGTTCCGATATCGGGTGGGCGTGGTCCCCACATGCTTTTTGAAGGTTTTGGTGAAATAGCTGGGATTTTCAAAGCCGCATAGGCTGCCGATCTCCAGAACCGATTGCTGCGAATGGCGCAGAAGGAGGCAGGCCCTGGCAATGCGGTAGTGAATCAGGTACTGCATGGGGGAGATCCCCAAGATTTTCCGGAAGGAGCGGAGGCATTCCCTCTGGCTGATATTGGCATGATCTGCCAGCTGGGTCAGGGTGATGGGGCTGGAATAGTTGGTCTGAAGATATAGGAGCATCTGTTTGACCCGGTTGCTTTCAAAACAGTTCACAGGAGTGATGGGAGCTTCAGGAACATTCTGATAACAGCAAAGATCCAGGAAATTTTCCGATAAAAGGTTTCGTACCGCAAATTCATAGCCTTCCGGTCTGGTTTGGCATAGCCGGAAGATTTCTTTGTTCCGTTCCAGGATTTCGGCCTGCCAGGGAGTGTTTTGATGCAGAAGGAAGACTGGGGGAGCCTCAGGAGAAAAGAAAGGCTGCATGTATTTGCGATAAAAGATACTGTCTGTACTGCCAAAGATCAGACGACCGTGAAAGACCAGATCCTGTTTTCGGCAGGAAGGTTCTGAGAGGTTCTCTATCCGGTGCAGTGTGCCGGAGTTTAGGAAAATGCCTTCTCCTGGTTTTAGCAGAAAGCGGCCCTGAGGGGTGCTGCAGACCGCAGTGCCCTGGAGAACCAGGGAACATTCGAATTCATCGTGCCAGTGCCAGGGATACATACCGGGCTGGGTACTAAGATAGGCGGCACAGGGGAATTCTCTGGTGCCGTGCTGTTTGATCTCCTGTCCGGAGATGGAGATACAGGTTTGGGAAATCTGGGACATGGGCTCCTCCTTGCAAATGGATGGGGATAAAATCCGGTAATGAGACAATCCGATACGAACACAGCATTCTGTTGACAGGGCAAATAGGGTGCGAGCATCACAGTCTGTTAATGGGGCAAACTGGGTACGGCTATTGCGTTGTGCGAACAGGATCATTAGAGTTTACGGTTGAGTCTGGATCGTCATCAAAACGGAAGATGGCGGTTTTGTTATAGTATACAGCGATTTTGTTATAGAAACAACAGAAAAGATGCTTTATTATTACACCGCATTGACATTGATTTTTCAAAAACGCGGGAGGAATGGGGAATGACAAAGAGTCTGACAGAGGGAAAGCCGTTCCGATTGATCATCGGGTTTGCCTTTCCCATGTTTTTAGGCATGCTGTTTCAGCAGTGCTACAATATGGTGGATACTGTGATTGTAGGAAAATTTTTGGGAGTGGAGCCGCTGGCCGGGGTAGGTTCCACTGCTTCGGTAGTATTTATTGTGATCGGTTTCTGCAACGGAGTGTGCAATGGGTTTGGAGTGCCGATTGCACAGATGTTTGGGGCGAAGCAGGAGTCGGGACTGCGGCGGTTTGTGGCTAACAGCGCCTGGCTGTGCATCCTGTTTTCTCTCGGGCTGACGGCGGCTGCGGTGGGGCTTTGCCATCCCATACTGAAACTTTTAAATACTCCGGAAGATATTTACCGATATGCCTATGGATATCTGGTGATTATTTTCTGGGGAATTCCTTTTACCTTTTTGTACAATATGCTGGCAGCTATTTTGCGTTCTCTAGGGGACAGTAAAACTCCGGTGCTGTTTCTGGCAGTATCCTCAGTGATCAATGTGGCGCTGGATGTAGCGTTTATTCTGGTGTTTCACATGAATGTGGAGGGGCCTGCCCTGGCAACCGTGATTTCACAGGGGCTTTCCGGCATGATCTGCCTGTGGTATATGAAAAAGCGGTTTGGGATTCTCAGGATGCAGGGAGATGAGTGGAAGCTGAGGAAGGATTACAGCTTTAAGCTCTGTTATATTGGGGTGCCCATGGGACTCCAATACTCTATTACTGGTATCGGAAGTATGGTGATCCAGGCTGCGGTGAACAGTTTTGGATCCGTGGCGGTGGCAGGAGTGACGGCAGCTCAGAAGATTAACATGTTTCTCACCTGTCCCATAGAAGCACTGGGAACTACCATGGCCTCCTACGCTGGTCAGAATATGGGAGCAGGGCGGTTGGATCGGGTAAGCCGTGGCCTGCGCTCTGCAACGCTTTGCGGATTTGGGACAGCCGCTGTACTTTTTGGGGTGGTGCTGCTGTTTGGCCGTGAGATGACGATGCTGTTTTTGGATGTGCCGGATCCTCAGGTACTGGATTATGCGTTTCGGTTTTTGATTGTTTCTTCCGCGGGAGGCTGCCTGCTGGTTCTGGTAAACACGGTGCGCTTTACCATCCAGGGGATGGGCTTTTCCATGTTTGCCATCACAGCAGGGGTGTTGGAAATGATTGCGCGAACCCTGGCCGGGACTTTGGGTGTGAAGGCTTTCGGATTTACAGGAATTTGTTTTGCCAATGTGCTGGCCTGGATCTTTGCGGACGCTTTCCTGATCCCTGCATTTTTTTACTGCAAACGCCGTTGCATGGGGACTGGTGGGAAAAAGAAAAACAGCGCTGAAGTGGGTGGTGATTTTTAGAGAATAAGTTCCAGCGGAATACCGATTGGACCCCGGAAATGTATGGGCAATCCGGATTTTAAAGAATATTTTCCCGAATGGATGCCTTGCGCAGCCGCAGCACTTTGGTTATAATAATAAAAAGAAACGAACTGCCGTCAGATCGGATAAAAGTCTGGTCTGGCGGTGTTTTAGATTGCAGCAGCATCCAGGTGCTGCAGAAGTTGCAGTGCATGAAGGAGATAAGAGGAGAGGAGTTTTTACGTGAAAAGGAAAGGGAGCAAAGAAAGCAGCCGGAAAGAGACAGGAAAATTCGCCAGTGAGGGCCGCACGGGGAGCCCTCTGGCTACAGAAAAGATCAGCAGGCTTTTGGGGCAGTTTGCCCTGCCCAGCATTGTGGCTATGCTGGTAAGCGCCATTTACAACATGGTAGATCAGTTTTTCATTGGCCATTCCGTGGGCCCGCTGGGAAATGCGGCCACGAATATTGCATTTCCGCTGTCTATGATGTGTACCTCC
>CABRXX010000115.1:0-3181 GCA_902475025.1 uncultured Lachnospiraceae bacterium
GACGCTCTCACCAGCGCAGGCATCATGTCCCTGAATGCTCACAAGACCATGTACATCGTGACTCCGGAGGTGAATCCTGGGGGACAGCTGCTGTTTAGGGATAACACCCAGCCTATGATTCGGGGAAAACACTGCCTGCTTCTTCTGGCTTCTGCTACTACTGGAAAAACAGTGGCCCGGGCTGCTGAGTGCGTTCAGTATTATGGAGGTCAGATCGCAGGTGTGTCTGCCATTTTCAGCGCCAGCAAAGAGGTGGCAGGAGTTCAGATTCATTCTATTTTTGGGGAAGAAGATATTCCCGGATACCGGACTTATGAATTTAACCACTGTCCGCTGTGTGAGCGTCAGCAGAAGATTGATGCCATTGTAAATAGTTACGGATATTCCAGGTTGTAAAAGAAAAAATTGAAATGTACTGTTATTGAAACAGAGATTCCGCAGTGATAGGATGAGGGTATCGCCGGAGGTAGTTTGCAGTATCCCTTGCTCCTTTTGCAGAATCTCTGTTTCTATTTTAGAAATTCATGTGCTGGAAATCGGAAACACCTGCTCCTCTAATTGCTCCGCAGGCAATCTTGATTCCGGAATTTCCGCTGGGCTGGGTTGTAAAATCGTCCGGCATTCCATGAAGAATGAGGGTGCGTCCAATCAACTCTTCCGGATCAAACCGATTGGTGAAGAAGATGCTCAGCCCATAGCCGTCTGCCCCGAAAATCGGGGGAAGGTCACCCGCATGTTCCGGATGAAGACAGTCATCTGGATTGAAATGGCCATTTGCATCGGCAAAGGGATCATTTGTATTCCCGGTACACTGGCTTCCTGCATGGACATGGAAGCCAAAGATCGGCTGTCTGCAGACCTGGGACGGATTGGGAAGCCCCATAAGCTCAGCCACTATCAAGGAACCTCCCCAGGCAGGATAGAAGCTCACCTGTCCATGAACGCTTGGATACTGGCTGCTGCCCCAGATCTTTGCCCAGGCCTCTGGTGAAGAGACAATGATTGTTTCCAGAAGTTCTCTTAATTTTTTTCTCATGTCCGTGTTCCTGAAGGACAACTGGTGGGAGCATCAAAAGCAGGATTAAAGGCATAGAAGTTTTTGCTGTCCAGCTGTTCTTGAACGCTTCTGAGGGCTTCACCGAACCGCTGGAAATGCACGATTTCCCTGGCTCTTAAGAAGCGAATTGGATCTGCCACCTCGGGTTCCTTCACCAGTCTGAGAATGTTGTCATAGGTGGTTCTGGCTTTCTGTTCTGCTGCCAGATCCTCAAACAGGTCTGTGACCGGATCCCCGGCAGACTGGAACTGTGCTGCTGTAAAGGGGAAACCACCGGCAGACTGGGGCCAGATTCCTACGGTATGATCCACATAATAGGGAGCAAAACCGGAACGTTCAATTTCTTCCGGGGAGAGTCCCCTGGTCAACTGGTGGACGATCGTTGCTACGATTTCTAGATGAGCCAGCTCTTCTGTTCCGATATCTGTCAGTACGGCCTTGGAGGTACTGTTTACCGCAGAGTATCGCTGGGACAGATAGCGCATGGAAGCACCCATTTCGCCGTCCGGGCCTCCGTACTGGCTGATGATGATCTGAGCCAGCTTGGGATTTGGGTTTTTGATATTTACAGGATATTCTAACCGTTTTTCATACGTCCACATTAGCAGGCACCTCCTTCCCAGGGCCAGGGCTGATGAGCCCAACGCCAGGTATTGTCACAGATTGCGGTGGGACAGTCTGCAGTGAGCGGGCCGTAGAGGCGGCAGTATTCCGCCATGGTTTCTTCCCGCTGACGAAGCATTTCCTGATAATATTCCATGGCTTCGCAGTCATGATGATGAGTGTCCAGATACAGCATGGTGTCATAGACAGCAAAGCTCACTTCATTAATCCGCTGCAGCAGCGCTTGGCGATTCATATTTTGGCTCATCTGCAGGCACCTCCTTTTCCGCAGAAAGGTTTATTCAAATCTTCAAAGATAGTTCCATATTGGAGCCCCTGGCAAAGATTCATAGGACTGCTCCATTTCTGCATAGGAACATAACCCATGGCTATCGGAAAATCCTTGGAATTCCAATTCATGGCGCAGCCGCAGTTGCTTTGGGGAGCGCAGGAGGCAGGTCTTTCCTGGCATCTGGGCTCCGGAGCAGGCTGAGAGCAGGTCATGGGTTTTTGGGGAGCGCAGGAGATCGATCTTTCCTGGCATCTGGGCTCCGGAGCAGGCTGAGAGCAGGTCATGGGTCTTTGGGGGACGCAGGAGGTCGATCTTTCCTGGCATCTGGGCTCCGGAGCAGGCTGAGAGCAGGTCATGGGTCTTTGGGGGACGCAGGAAGTCATCTGCCTGGAGCAGTTTACTTGGTCATGGCTGACTGCGGCCGGACGTCTGTAAGGATAGCCGCAGCCGCGGGAACATGGATTATTCATAATTACTCCTTTTGGGTAATATATTTTTAATTTAGTTTATGGGAAAGAGGAGAAATGGTGATTAAATACAGAAATTTTACGCTTAACTCCGCAAAGTAGTGTCCTGGACAAAATTCAGAAATTGTCTGGCAGCAGGGGAGAGTTTTTTATGATCCGGGTAAGCCAGGCAAATACTTGTGTTGATGTAAGGAACTACATCGACCAGAGAGATGTTAGTGCCAACTAGGGGAAGAGAGGGTTTTTTCGTAAGCAAAGCCACTCCCATGCCTTTACGTACCAGATCGATGATATTGGCAGCACGGTGGCTGGTAAAGGTTACATTTGGAGTAAAACCTGCCTGTTCACAGGCGTAGACACACAGCTTATGCATCATTGTCTGCTTGCTCAAGAAGAAAAAGTTTTCTTCCTTCAACTGATCCAGAGTTAAAAAACTGTTGGAAGCCAGCGGATGGGAGGAAGGAAGAACCGCTACAATGTGGTCAGTGTCAAATGGGATGGTAGGAAAACTATAGGAAGACTGGTCTGTTTCTCTCAAAAAAGCGAAATCGCATTCTCTGTTTTTCAGCATTTCGATTTGCTCAGAGGTATCTGCTTCCATAATTTCCAAATGAAGATTTGGCATGGCTTGCTGAAAGGCAGCCAATATATCATTAATATGATAATGAGACATTACAGGAATGGAGGCGATGGTGATTTTGGAACTGGTATCTTTTAGTTGGTTGGCCAGAACGGCGGTATATTCATTTTGTATGTCCAGTA
>CABRXX010000116.1:0-3072 GCA_902475025.1 uncultured Lachnospiraceae bacterium
TCGGGGCCAAAGACCTTTTCGCAGAACTTGCCGTACACTGCGGCGCCCACGAACAAGATCACAAGGCCAATAATGAATGTTGTCATACACACACTCTCCTTTTCTGGTCCAAACAGGACCAAATCTGAATTATACGATAGCAGATTTCAAAGAGAAATGCTGTTAAAAGATAGGACACAAACGTTTAGAATATGCTATGATTTCGCGTTCAAAGATAAAAATATTATCAACTAATCCTTTGCTTTTGAAAAAAACAGGGCCCTGTTAGCAGACAGGACCCTGTTTTCCCAGGCAGAAAAGATCATCAAAAGTACAGATATGTAAGAATCAGTCGCCTTCCGCCATACGGTAACCGACGCCGACCTCTGTGAACAAATATTCCGGCTCCGCAGGATTCTTTTCGATCTTGCGGCGGATGTTGGCCATATTGACCCGGAGGATCTGATTATCACCGCTGGCGCGGGGCCCCCAGAGTTCCTTGATCAGAAAATCATATGTCAGCACTTTGCCGGCATACTTTCCCAAAAGTGCCACGATCCGAAATTCACTGAGTGTCAAGTGAACATTTTCACCACGGACCAGGACTTGGTGTTTATTGTAGTCAATGGTCAGCTCGCCGACCGTATAGGTCCCCGTCCGGGCGATCTCGTCATTGCCGGAAGCGGTACGGGTATGGCGAATGGCGGTGCGGACCCGGGCAAGCAGCTCATCCGTACCAAAGGGCTTGGTCAGATAATCATCTGCACCCAGATCAAGCGCATCTACCTTGTCCTGCTCGTGGGAACGGGCGGATACCACCACCACCGGCAGGCTGGACCAGCTGCGAATGCTGCGCAGAATCTCCATGCCGTCCATATCGGGGAGACCCAGGTCCAAAATCACGAGATCCGGGCAATGAGAGGAGATGATGGACAGGGCTTCTGTTCCCGAACGGGCCTGGATCGCCTCGTAGCCATGGGAATTCAAGACGGTGGAGATGAAATGGGAAATGCTTTTCTCATCCTCTACCACCAGAATTTTTTCACGGATGTTCATGTAATTCCTCCTCAGAAAGGGGCAGGCGGAAGGTAAATTCCACCCCCATATCAAGATTTTTTGCTTCCATTGTTCCGCCGTGGGCACCCACGATCGCCATGCAGACGGAAAGGCCGAGGCCCATATTCCGCTTACCGTCTCCCGGGGTGGTCTCGTTGTGCTTGATAGTACCGTCAAAAAGTGTCGGCAAGTCCTTGGCAGGAATCTCCTGCCCGTCGTTCCAAATGGAAAAACGTGCAAAAGAAGATTCTTTTTGTACGGAGACCCGCACCTGGGAGGTGGTCTCTCCGTGGATTACCGCGTTTTCCATCAGATTCGACAAAACCTGCTCAATCAAAATGGGGTCCATGGGGACAAACAAAAGCGTGTCCGGGGCCTCCACCGTGACTCTGATCTGGGGAAAACGCTTGCGAAATTTGCGGACAGCCTCGCCCAGTACTTCTTCGGCGACTTCAGGCTCTTTTGTGATCTGGGCGGTCTGCGTGTCATTGATGCGGGTGATGGAGAGCAGATTCTCCACAACGCGGATCAGCCACTGTGCTTCGTCCCGGGCGTCCTCCAGAAGCTCCCGCTGATCTTCCTGAGAAAGACCTGGATTTTCCAGAATGGTGGAGGTGGCGCCCATGATCGAGGTCAGAGGGGTACGAATATCATGAGATACGGAGCGCAGCAGATTGGCTCGCATTTTTTCTTTTTCGTTTTCTACCCGAAGCTGCTCTTGCTGCTTAGCCTGGGTGGTGAGGGTGCTGGTGATGACGGAGACCATGAGAAGGGTCAGAAAGGTCAGCGGGTATCCGGTGATCTTGAAGTTGAATGCCCAGTAAGGGTAAGTAAAAATAAAGTTGACGCCGATCACTCCCAGCACAGAAGCAATCAGACCGAAGAGATACCCATCGGTAAAACGGGAAATCAAAAGAACCGCCAGAACAAAGATGGGGGATGCAAAGCCGTCGGTGCTGTCCGCCATGCCCAGAAGCATGCACAAAACCACGGCACACGCAAAAATCCCAGTGGCGATCCAAAAGTTCTGCCAGGAAAAACAAAACAGGCGGGAGGGACGGTTGGGTGAAGATGACAAGGAAAAGCCTCCTTTAAACCACTCCGAAAATCTGAGGATAGATACTTATTTAGTATATCAGATTATGCATAAAAATTCTGTTAAGAGTTATGAGAAAAATCTTGGAGCTTTTATAAGTTTTTGACAAAGACACCGGCAGACTTATCAGCAATTAAATGGAAGAAACCGTTATAATGATCACACCACAGCGAATTGAAAGGAGCGCAGCTTTACCATGGACAAAAGGTTGAAAGAATATTTGAAAGACGGAGAATGCATCCGCTGGCAGGGAAGTCCGGAGCGGTTTGAACTTCTGGAGAGAAGCTATCGCATCCGCGTTCTTGGACAGTGGATTTTATCTGTGCTCATCTGCGGCGGTACCTTGGCAATCTACCTGGCAATGGACACGGAGAAAAATACCGGCGTGATCGCGTTGCTGGCCCTGGTGGCCTTGGTGCTGATCGCGTCTCCCCTGGTTGAACAGAGAAACCTTCGCGGTCAGCACTACTGGATCACAAATCAGAGAGTGATCCTGATGTGCAGGGACCATTCCTTTTTCTATATCCCGCTTCAGAATGTGGATGTCTGTAAAGTGGTCAAAAATCAAACCGAATGGCCATGCCTTGCCATCGGCAGCGCGATCCTGGAGGATGTGGATAAGCAGCTGCGGTGGATGGCCTGCCACCCCAAGGTGGAGACCGAGGTGAAAAATGCCGGTGACTGCGCCGTGGGAATGATTTTCTACGGCATCAAAAACGCAGATGCCGCCATGCAGCTGCTCCAGCCCTATACACAGCAAAAGGCCGCCTGACGGAATACAGTCCGGCAGGTTTTTCCCATACCTTCGGGATCTCAGCGGAGACAACATTTCTTTTCTGCAAAAAAACGACCGCCTTGTGCGGCCGTTTTTTTGCAGCTTTTTTTGCCTGCGGCACAGTGACGGAACTGTAAGAGAAGGAAAACAGAATACCCCGCAACTA
>CABRXX010000117.1:0-2995 GCA_902475025.1 uncultured Lachnospiraceae bacterium
TTCAGACAGGATCTGCTTTATCGACGAGGGAAGAATCCTGGAGGATACTACTCCTGAGGCATTTTTCTCCCAGCCGTCCACAGACAGGGCGAAGGCATTCTTAGATAAGGTACTGTAAACTGGGAACGATGAAAAGGAGCTGTTTTACAGCTCCTTTTTTGAGCTTGCAGAAAGAGAATGACAGGGCAGAAAAGAAGAAACAGGAGATAGAGAATAAACAATAAAAAACAGGAAATAAAAACTAGAAAAGACAGGGAATGAGATAGAAAAGATGGAAAATGTGAGTAAGAAAAGCTTCAGTATGCTGACGGATCGCCCGGGAAAGGCTCTTTTGCTTTTTGCGTTTCCCCTGATTTTGGGAAATCTGTTCCAGCAGTTTTATAATATTATGGATTCGGTCGTAGTGGGGAAATTTGTCAGTGAGAACGCGCTGGCTTCTGTGGGCGCCTCCTACGCGGTTACGAATGTGTTTATTGCCGTTGCCATCGGAGGAGGCATGGGAAGCTCGGTGATTATTTCCCAGTTTCTGGGAGCCGGGCGGCTGACGAAGATGAAAACGGCTGTGTCCACGACTCTGATTTCCTTTCTGGTAATCAGCGCGGCGCTGGGGGCTTTCGGCCTTGCGTTTAACGACAGGATTTTGAGTCTGATGAACGTGCCGGACAATATTTTCGCGGATGCGGCTCTTTATCTGCGGATTTATTTCTGGGGACTGCCCTTTTTGTTCACGTACAACGTGCAGGCCTCGGTGTTCAACTCTCTGGGAGATTCCAGGACGCCTCTTAAGCTGCTAATTTTTTCCTCCCTGCTGAATATTGTCCTGGATGAGTTTCATATGGCTGTGAGAGGCGTGGCTGTGGCGACCCTGATTGCCCAGGGGCTCTCGGCGGCGCTCTCCTTCCTTATTCTTATGAGGAAGCTGAGAGGATACAGGCAGGATGAAGAGGATTTCCGGTTCTACGACAGAGAGATGGCGGCATCCATGACGAGGGTGGCGCTTCCCTCCATTCTTCAGCAGTCCATTGTCCAGCTGGGGATTCTGCTGGTGCAGTCGGTAGTCAACACCTTCGGCTCTTCCGTGATCGCCGGATATTCGGCGGGAACGAGAATTGAGTCCATTTCTATTGTGCCCATGCTGGCCATCGGAAACGCCATGTCCACCTTTACAGCTCAAAATATGGGAGCGGGAAACCAAAAGAGGGTGAAGGAGGGATACCGCGTCTGCTATTTCGCTCTGGCAGGCTTTGCTGTGGTTCTCTGCGTATTAACACAGCTGTTTGGAAGCCTGTTTATTTCCGCCTTTTTAGACGCTGAGGCCAGCGCGGAGGCGTTTTCTGTGGGAATGGCTTACGCAGGTTTTCTTTCTTTCTTCTATATTTTTATTGGTCTTAAAGCCACCACGGATGGCCTGCTGAGAGGAGCAGGGGATATGAAGGTATTTACCGCGGCTAATCTGGCCAATCTGGCTATCCGCGTCTTTGTGGCAAATTATTTCGCGCCGCGCTATGGGGTTCAGTTTGTCTGGTACGCTGTTCCTCTGGGCTGGGCCGCAAACTATCTGATTTCCTTTGTCTGGTACCTGACGGGCCACTGGAGCCGGATACGGCTGGTGGAGAAGAAGGGGTAAGGAAAGAGATGCGTCAGGAAAAATTTTCTTGTTCCACTTGAAGTCACCGAAAACGGATGCGCCAGGGAAAATTTTCTTGTTCCATTTAAAGTCACCGAAAATTTTTCCT
Source organism: uncultured Lachnospiraceae bacterium (assembly GCA_902475025.1). Classification (GTDB taxonomy): domain Bacteria; phylum Bacillota; class Clostridia; order Lachnospirales; family Lachnospiraceae; genus Merdiplasma. Next base: position 1,737 of record CABRXX010000117.1, read on the forward strand.
GGCGCATAGGGGGATGGTACAGAAGGAGCTTTGGCCTGCTGTGCAAATAATTTAAGAAAACCGTATTCATTCCTGCGTTTGGTGTGGAAATCAGGCTGGTTTTCGTTGTAGTTTCCTCCCGCCCATGGTATAATATAAACACTTGACGAGGTTTTTCACGAGCCTAGTGAGAATACATACCTGTCCCACTTAGCGAGGTTCTGTCGAGCTTAGTGGGCATGGTACAATAACCACAAAAGCATACATTTCACCACTTCGAACCTGGTTCCAGGTTCCTATTTCTCTGATTCCTATCTTTCAGAACATCAGAAAATCTATGCTTTTTCCCCAATTTATATCAGAGCAGGAGATTTTCATTCTGGAAGCTCCTGCAAAAGGAGGTCAAATGAATCAGAAACAACACAGCAGAAGTGAAAATTCGGCAGGCTGGCAGCAGGTACAGTCTCAGCCCTTTGAAGCGTCTTGGCAGGCAGAGCTTCAAAGACCAGTTAACCGCAGCTACAAGGATACGCTGTTTCGTATGATCTTTCAAGAGAAGGAGGCTCTTCTGTCTCTCTATAACGCGGTAGGACAGACGGACTACAAGGACGCGTCACAGCTGGAGATTGTAACCTTAGAAAACGCCATTTACATGAATATGAAGAACGATCTGGCGTTTCTCATTAACCTGGAGCTGAATCTTTACGAACATCAGTCCACCTGGAATCCTAACATGCCCTTAAGAGATCTCTTCTACGTGGCAAAGGAGTATGAGCAGCTGATTCGAAAGGAAACCCTCTATTCCTCCCGGCTGGTGAAGCTGCCGGTTCCCAGATTCCTTGTTTTCTGCAACGGCAGGATGCCGGACCAGGCGGAAAAGATCATCTTAAAGCTGTCGGATTCCTTTGAAAAGCGGACCGGGGAGCCGGAGCTGGAGCTGAAGGTGACGGTGCTGAACATCAACGCTGGCTGCAACGAGACGCTGATGAACGCCTGCAGGCTGTTAAAGGAATATTCCCTCTATGTGGCCCGGGTCCGCTCCTACGCCTCTCAGATGGATATGAACACAGCAGTCAACCGGGCGGTGGAGGAATGTATCAGCGAAGGAATCCTGGCAGATTTTCTTTTAAAATCACGGGCGGAGGTAGTAGCTATGAGCATTTTTGAATATGATGAAGAACGGGAACGGGAGCTGATTAAAAAGGCGGAGTTTGAATCCGGGAAGGAAGAGGGAATCAAATTAGGTAAAGCGCAGGGGATCGAGCTGGGTAAAATCCAGG
>CABRXX010000118.1:0-2639 GCA_902475025.1 uncultured Lachnospiraceae bacterium
GTCAGGGGGTTATACCCAGCGAGCCGAGCCACCCGTTTTACGGGTGGCGGCGACTATTGTAAGATTAAAATGTCAAAAACTCTGATGGAAAAACGATTTTTAAGTCCCGTTTCCATGGTGCAAAAGTCACGCGTACAAATCTTTTATAAATCGGACAGAGAGCATTTGTTAACAGGGCTTTTGTCCCTAATTTATGAAAGAAAAATGCTCCGCAGGATCGCATTGCGCCAAACATTCCAATGAGTCTTTTAGAAAAAGAAACCTGTGTTGCGAGGCTGCAGTAATCCCTGCTTGCAACCTGGTGTTTCCTATAGTAAAATGTAGTTATTGTTCCCATGGCAGGCTGACAGCGTATGCTGACAATATTGTAAGAGAAAAGGGAGCAGCAAAGAGCAGCTGCCGTCTATAGACGGCGGTTCCATGTGTTAAAAAAGAGAGCCGGACACAGGAATGGCTCTTTTATAAGGAGGTTTTTAATTATGATGAAATTTTCAGAGTTTCCCTATGAACGGATTGATCTGGAAGGAGCTATTCGGGAGGGCAAAGCGCTGGTGGAACAGGCCAGGGCGGTCAAAAGCGGAGAAGAACAGTATGAGGTGCATGAACAGTTCGGCAAGCTGCTGAATCATGTGAGAACCATGATCAATGTGGCCACCATTAGAAGAGATGGCGATATGACCGATGAATTTTATGCAGGGGAGAAGGATTATTATGATCAGGAGCTTCCCAATTTTGAGGCAATGGTAAACGACTATCAAAAAGTTCTCTATGCCACCCCCTACCGGGCGTACATGGAGGAACGCATCGGGCAGGTGCCCTTTAAGTCCATGGAGCTTCAGATGAAGGCCTTTGATGAGAAGCTGATTCCCCTGATGCAGGAAGAAAATGCACTGCGCACCAGATATTCCAGACTCATCGCCTCCGCGTCCATTGACTGGAGGGGAGAGAAGCTGAATCTGTCCCTGATGCAGAAATATAAGACAGATAAAGACCGTCAGGTGAGAGAGGAAGCCTGGAAAAAGTACGGGGAATTTTTTGAGGAGCACATGGCAGAGTTTGATGAGATCTATGACCTTATGGTAAAGAACCGCACTGCTCAGGCCAAGGCTCTTGGCTTTGACAATTACATTGAGATGGGTTACTGTCTGATGAACCGGAATTCTTATGGAAGAGAGGAGATCGAAGCCCTTCGGGATCAGATCAAAAAGGTATATGTGCCCTTTGCAGAGGCGATGCACGAGGAACGGCGGAAGCGTCTTGGGGTGGATCATCTGTACTATTATGATGAGGGTGTCTATTTCCCTCAGGGCAATCCGGCTCCGGAAGGAACCCCGGAGGAGATCCTTCAGGGTGGGGAGAACATGTATGCCCAGCTCTCTAAGGAGACAAAGGAATTTTTTGACATGATGCGTCAGCGGGAGCTGTTTGACGTGCTGGGCAGGAAGAACAAAAAGGCTGGAGGATACATGGAAAATCTGGATGAGTATAAGGTTCCCTTTATCTTCGCCAACTTCAATGGAACCAGCGGGGATATTGATGTGATCACTCATGAGTGTGGTCACGCTTTCCAGTATTTTGTGGCTTCTCAGGATCCTGTGGATGATCATTACCGGTATCTTACTATGGAGACGGCAGAGATTCACTCCATGTCCATGGAATTTTTTACAGAGCGGTATATGGAGCTGTTCTTTGGAGAACGGGCAGAGGAGTACCGGAAGATGCATCTGGAAGATGCTGTGGCATTTATTCCTTACGGATGCATGGTGGACGAGTTCCAGCATATTGTGTATGAGAATCCGCAGCTGACGCCAAAGCAGCGCCGGGAGGCATGGAGCAAACTGGAGAAGACCTATCGCCCCCATATGGACGGTACAGGCAGCAATTATCTGGAGCAGGGGGCGTTCTGGCAGAAGCAGCTTCATATTTTTGAATGTCCCTTCTATTATATAGACTATGTGCTGGCTCAGCTTTGCGCATTCCAGTATCACATCTGGATGAATCGGGATTATGAGGCAGCCTGGGGCAGTTACATGGAGCTTTGCAGACTTTCTGCCAGCAAATTCTATCCGGAACTGCTGCATCAGGCTGGGCTTCAGGTGCCCTTTGAGGAGGGCTGCATCCAGAAGATCGTGGATGGGCTGGAGCTGAAATAGGGAAGGAACTAAAATGAAAAAATACGCCAAAGATTTTAAGGGAAAAGAGGAAAATTTCCAGTATGTGGGAAAGCGCTATCTGATGGAAGCCGGGGAGGAGGAGTTAAAGAAGCGGGGGACTTGCAGCGCCGTTTTGTTGGCGGTATCCACCCTGATGCTGTTTCTGGCTCTTACCAGGAACAATGTGGGAAACCGGGGAACTCTGATGGTGCTCTTTTCTGTGGCTCTTTGCTTTCCTATTGTATATGGCTGGATGGGAGTGTGGAACTTGTTTTCCTATATCAAGAAGGAGGAGAAGCAGACCCCTGGATCTCTGACAAAGCGTCGGGAAGGGGGAGGATTTTGGATGCGCCGCATGGATTATGACCGGTGTGTCCGCCGGCCCTGGCGGTGCAGCCTGATGGCGGCTCTGTTTGGCGGTGCGACCTTGGCGGGGGATCTGATCCTTCTTTTTGGGCAGAAAGCCTTTTGGAGTTCGGAGGTGAT
>CABRXX010000119.1:0-2449 GCA_902475025.1 uncultured Lachnospiraceae bacterium
GCAGAAAGTTTTTCCATTACCAGGGTATCCAATCCTGCTCTGGCTGCGTAAAGCGCTGCTGTGTAGCCTCCGGGGCCTCCTCCTACAATGATCATATCGTAAACATATTTTTCACTCATAAGTGCATCCTCCCTATATTTGAACTATTGGAAACCAATCCGATTTCTATCTATATTATTCTTGTATTCCCATTTATTTTTAAGACTATACTAGGAGTATACACAAGTTTTCTCTCCGGTTCTGTGATCATGTCACAGAACCGGACGCCCCTCTTTTTTCGACTTTTATCAGCAGAGACTCACCCTATTACTGATTTTTCAGAAAATAATACGCTTTCATCACTGCTGCCAGGGTTTTTCCGTCTGTCACTTTCCCCTCCATGATCTCCTGGATCAATTCTTCCAGAGGAATTGCCCGGATATTCAAAAATTCATCCTCATCCAGCTTTCGCTGGCCCTGCTCCAACCCTCTGGCCAGATACATGGTGATTCTTTCATCGCAATAGGCGGCCGCCGGGTGGTAGACGCCAAGCTCCGTCCATTCTCTTGCCCGGATACCGGTCTCCTCCTCCAATTCCCGTTTTGCCGCTTCCAGCGGATCTTCCTCTTTGCTGTCCAATTTTCCTGCCGGGATCTCTGTAATCACCTGATTTAAAGGATAGCGGAACTGCCGCTCCACGATCACCTTTCCATCTTCTGTCACAGGAACCACTGCCACTGCTCCGATGTGACGGATCGTCTCCCTGGTTGAGCAGTTTCCGTTAGGCAGTTTTACCGTATCCCGGTACAAATGCACTACCTGCCCCTCAAAGATCCGCTCTGAGGCCAGTCTGATCTCTGTCAAATTCTGAAAGTCTTCCATTCTAACTCATCTCCTTCTTTTAATCAATCAAAGCTCCCGCTGCAAGCTGCCTCCTCCTTCATCTCCACCTCAAGCCCCAGTTCTCCGGGAAGAAAACGAGGACACACATTCTCAGAGGAAGTCAAAACCGAAGCCGCCAGCCTGGTGGCAATATTTACAGACTCTTCCAGACTCTTTCCGTAAGTAAGCCCTATCACCACGCCGGAAGAGAAGGCGTCTCCAGCTCCTGTGGTATCTTTGACCTGCACCTTTCTGGCAGGAAAAATACCGCTCTTCCCCTGACAGTCTGCATACACACATCCCTTATCTCCCATCGTTACTACCATAGAAGGAATCTGGGCGCTGATCACGCATTCCGAAAGGATCTGGCAAAGTTCTTCCGGAGATTTTTCCTGATAGTCATCTGCAAATACAATGCCAGCCTCCAGCTGATTGCAGATAAAGCAGTCAAACCGCTTCAAAAAATCCCTTCGCTCTGCCGCCACGCTCATATTCGCCACCACGCCGTAAACCTTTTTATCATATTTCTCTGCCAGTTCAAAAATCTTTTTTACTGTATCCCGGTTCAGATCCCCCACTTCCACCACAATAGAATCTGCATCCCGAAAGATTTCATCTCCCTGCTCCTCCAAGATATTCAGCACAGGAGAAAGATCCGGTCTCTGGGAAATTGCTCCCGCCAGATCTCCATTGTGATCAAACACTGCCAGCCAGGTTCCCATCCCTCCCGGAACGGTTCTCATATAGCGGGTGTCCACCTTATGATTTTTCAGTTTCTTTACGACCTCTTCCCCCATAACAGAGTCATCTACAATACTCACATAGGTCGGGCGCAGCTCAATGTTGGCAATATTCTCCACCACATTCCGGCTCACGCCCCCATGTACATATTCTACTCTTCCTGCGTTCTTTCCATCCGGCACATAGGTGCCGAAGGGGAAGCCCTTGATATCCACGAACACTGCTCCCAGAACTACCATTCCCATCTTTTGTACCTCCTGCTCTCATTGGTGAGACCATTATAATAAACTTTTCATCAGGATACAACAAAGACCAAAAGTTTTTTGCGAAACGCCCCCATACATATTGTAAAAAACAGGCCCCTTTGCGCATGGACCAATGTCTTTCCCGGCCGCAGCCGTGCGGTTCTTCGGAACATTTTTGTTTCACAGGAATCTATTTCCTGTAAAACAAAAAAACCGGAAACCCTTAATTTACTGGATTTCCGGCTTCTTCATTATTTAGTCGATGCGACAGGATTTGAACCTGCGACCTCTGCGTCCCGAACGCAGCGCTCTACCAAGCTGAGCCACGCATCGCCATTCAGCTTGATTATTATAACATTGAAGTTTATAAAAATCAAGCCCTTTTTGCACTTTTTTACGTTTTTTTACAAATAAGTACGGTAAAAAATCAAAGTCTATGCAACCATCCCAGAACAATGATCCAGGCCTTTCCCTTGCCGTCCCTACTTTTCTAAATGTATCAGAATATCATCCAGCATTGTTTCTAAAAAACTCCCTGTGGACTGCTGGTCTTTCTCTTTGATATCGATCAGATCCTTGATATCTTTATCAGACAAACAGAG
>CABRXX010000120.1:0-2406 GCA_902475025.1 uncultured Lachnospiraceae bacterium
GCATAGAGCAAAAATGCACTACCAAACGCATTGAGTCTTACTTTTCTGGTAGTTCGGTCAAAAAGCGGAGCACCAAGTTCGGTCTCTATCACTTTAATATGCTTAGATAAAGTGGATTGATCAGATTTCTAGTAATGACTAAGCGGATAGTTGTGGCCACCCAGTCCTCTTTGCTATGGGGACTGGGTGGTTCTGTATTTGCTGGGTGTGATTCCCACCAGTTTTTTAAATACCTTGGTAAAATAATTGTAATCCTCATACCCCACCATCAAGGCGATTTCAGAGATGGATTTGTCACTGGAGATCAGCAGTTTCTGGGCGGCCTGGACACGGTAGTTGGCAATGAGCCAGGTGAGAGAATGACCATTGGATAAGGTCTTGGCCAGATCACACAGCTTAGTGGCTCCGAAGTTTAAATCAGCGGTAATGGTCTGTATGGTGAGCTTTTCCATATAGTGCTGGGAAAGGTAGAGTTCCAGCCGCTGCAGGTCAGTGTACCGGGCAGAAATGATAGTGTTGTTGTTTTCTACATAGGCGGCAAGAATCTGAAGGATGCCTGTGAGCGCATCGGATTTTTTTGCTGAACATTTTGGAATGCGGAGAAATTTTGCGTGAAGCTCTTCTGGATCACCGGGATACCAGGAAAGGGTTGCCTTGGTGCAGGCCCATTGTTCTTCGGGGGGGGGTAATCTGCTAAAAGCTGGCCAAAGCCAAGATAGGAGATTACTTCACCCTTGTCAAAGATAGGAACCAGAGTTTCGCAGATGCCCGCGTGACAGCGATAGTGATAGGCGTGTTTGATTTCCCGGCAGATGTCAGAGGCTTTGGCATCACAGGTCACACAGCGGGCGTGGCCTTCGGGAAGGTTGTTGATGGCGCGGCAGAAGTCTGTGTGGGCATCCCGGATCTGGATATCTTTTCCAGAAAGGTCGTGGATATTGATCCAGATGCCGCAAAGGTCATAAATTTTAGAAATCAGATCCATTAGCTGGGTATTGTTATAAAAAACATTTCTCATGATCAGTCACTCAATTCTTTTTTATCTGTCAAATGAAATCTCAAAAGCAGGCTTGAAATACGGATATTTACGTCTGTTTTAGGAGTTTTGGTCGGAACATTTACCAGTGTATCAAAAATCTGTCTTTCTGGCAATTCAAGAAAGACAGGCAAAATAGGAAAATAATTTAATTAACGAAAGATTTTACTAAAGAGAGGTGGATTATTTCTATGATTGTGAAAAATATACATATATAATGGCTATATCAAGTGAAAATGATACAAAAAACATAACGAGAGAGTTTTGAAAACTGTTTAAATCACAAATGCAAAGGCGCAATAAGACATTATATAGGTAAAAACAACCAACCGAGGAAAGCGTGTGCGCGTTGCACTGAGATGGATGAAAGGTTTTTCGATGGAGAGGAGGTATATATGGCTTCGATTATGATCAGCAATCAGGAAGAGACATTAAAAGCAGAGATATCTCCGGATCATGGAGGGATGATCGTTCAGATTTATCTGGATGGTCAGGAGCTTCTCCACCTTGACAGAGGACAGATGGAAACCGCTCCCATGGCAGCAGGAGGAATGCCGATTTTGTTTCCCTTCCCCAGTAAAACAGCAAATGACAGTTATGTGTTGGAGGGAAAGAAGTATGGGATGCCCATGCATGGTCTGGTGAAAAATGATGTGTTTGTCTTGGAAAAGGCAGAAAAAGACCGGGCGTCTCTGTGGCTGGAAAACAGCCCTTCCTGGAAATTCAGCTATTATCCCTTTGATTTTCGCTTGGAGTTGGAATACTGCCTGAGAAATCACGAGTTGGAAGTAAGCGTTCGGGTGAAGAATCAGTCAGCAAAGGCAATGCCCCATTATCTTGGATGCCATCCCTTCTTCCTGTCAACGGATAAAAAGCGGACCCTTCTGGTACAGGATATGCAGGTTCACTACGATTATGAAAAGCATGAAGATCTGGCCATGTGCCCGTTGGATGATCTGTCCAAGAGATGGGATGATGTGTTCCATACTCCGAAAAAGGGAGGCTTCATCTTCCGTAATGAGGCAGACGGCTATCAGGTAGAATGCAGGACAGACGCAAACTTTGATGCCCTGGTAGTCTGTTCCTGGGTTCCGGAGAGTATGTGTATCGAGCCTTGGTGCGGCCTGCCCAACTCGATTAATACCGGTCGTTTTGTAAAGTGGGTGGATCCTGGTAAAACCGAAGAGTATGGCATGAGGTTTTCTTTTGGGAGACTATAACATCAGCAGCGCTGATGTCAGAGCCGGAATATCGGCAAAATAAATTATAATAATGAAGTATCTATTAAGAAGGAGGCAAATATTATGAGTAAAGTTGGATTTATTGGATTAGGAAATATTGGAAGAGGCATTTGCTCCAACCTGATTAAG
>CABRXX010000121.1:0-2095 GCA_902475025.1 uncultured Lachnospiraceae bacterium
AATAATTTCTTTAAAGTCTACTACATCCGGAAGGCCCCCCACATTGTGGTGAGATTTGATCACTGCTGATTTTCCCAAACCAGATTCTATCACATCCGGATAGATCGTTCCCTGTACCAGATAATCTACTGTTCCAATTTTTTTCGCCTCTTCCTCAAAGACACGAATAAACTCCTCTCCAATAATCTTCCGCTTTGCCTCCGGCTCCGTCACACCCTTTAATTTTTCATAATACCGTTGCTGTGCATTGACCCGGACAAAATTCAGTTCATAGGGACCATTGGGACCAAATACAGCCTCCACCTCATCTCCCTCATTTTTGCGCAGAAGGCCATGATCCACAAATACACAGGTCAGCTGCTTTCCAATCGCCTTTGATAAAAGAACCGCTGCTACCGAAGAATCCACCCCGCCAGACAGAGCACAAAGCACTTTTCCATTTCCTATTTTCTCCCGCAGCTGACAGATGCTGTTCTCCACAAAAGAAGACATCTGCCAGGAACCGCTGCACCCGCAAATATTCATTACAAAATTTTTCAGTATCTGTTTTCCAGCCACCGTATGAAGTACTTCCGGATGAAACTGGGTGGCATAAAATTTTTTCTCTCTACAGGACATAGCTGCTGCCGGACACACCTTAGAATGGCCTGTGATAGAAAATCCTTTCGGAACCTGGGAAATATAGTCAGTATGACTCATCCACACTACGGTTTCTCTTGGCACTCCCTGAAACAGGGGATCCTGGATTTCTACTGAAACCTCCGTGTGGCCATACTCGCTCACCGGAGCCGTCTCCACCTTGCCTCCCAGCATATAAGCCATAAGCTGAGAGCCATAGCAAATTCCCAGGATGGGTATACCCAGCTCAAACAGTTCCATGGAGCACCTGGGGGAATCCTCTCCATAAACACTGTTTGGACCGCCTGTAAAAATAATTCCTCTGGGATTTAACTCTTTTATTTTCTCAACACTCATTGTGTAGGGATGTACTTCTGCATAGACGCTGCACTCCCTCACTCTTCTGGCAATCAGCTGATTGTACTGTCCTCCAAAATCAAGAACTATAATCATTTCCTTTTCCATGATATTCCTCCTGCTGCGGATCCGCTCACAAACCGTTTTTCCTCTGAACTATTTCTCTCAGCGTTTCTTCCGGCTCTGAAAGCCTTCCAATCGATTAACTGTCACAAGATATTAAAAATCTGGAAATATTATAGTTTAGGATAGAGCGGTTGACAAGTAATTTTTTATTCGGCTGTCTTATTCTGTTGTTCTTGTCTTTCCCTGTTCTGCCAGCCGATTGATCTGAGTTGCCATGTAGCCTGCCCCAAATCCATTGTCAATATTTACCACCGCAATTCCTTCTGCACAAGAATTCAGCATGGTCAGCAGCGGAGAAAGTCCCTGAAAATGTGCTCCATATCCCACAGAAGTCGGCACTGCCAATACCGGTTTGTCCACCAGACCGGCTACTACACCCGGCAAAGCTCCCTCCATGCCAGCCACTGCAATAACACAGTTGGCCTCACGGATCTGCGCGGCATTGACCAACAGTCTGTGGATGCCCGCAACTCCCACGTCATAAACCCGCTCCACCCGACTTCCAAAATACTCTGCCGTCCTGGCAGCCTCCTCTGCTACCGGGATATCAGAAGTTCCTCCAGTACACACTGCTATTTTTCCCACTAACTGCGGCTTATCCCGCTGCAGCAGTAAAGTCCTTGCCATTTCATCATATTCTATCTGCGGAAGCACTGCCTTCACTGCCAGATACTGTTCCCTGGAAGCTCTGGTTCCCAGCACATTTCCTTCACATTCTGCAAAACGCTGATAAATTTTCACCAAATGATCTGTACTTTTTCCCGCGCAGTAGATGACTTCTCCAAAACCGGATCGCAAGGACCGATGATGATCCAATTTTGCAAATCCCATCTCTTCATAGGGCAGATTCTGCAGCTGCCTCTCTGCTTCTTTTATATCCATTTCCCCTCGCTGCACCCTGGTCAAAAGTTCATGCAATTCCATTTTTCATCAACCCTTTCTTTTTGTTTTTATCTTTTTGTTTTTATCTTTTTGTTTTTATCTTTTTGTTTTT
>CABRXX010000122.1:0-2050 GCA_902475025.1 uncultured Lachnospiraceae bacterium
ACATGGGAAAATTCCAGAATAAAGCCTTCTTTCGATGTCTCTGTCTGTGCGCCCGCCTGGCCGCCTGCAGCCTTTTGCCGCTGTGGTTCTTCCCCAGTTTTTCCTTTGGCTTCCTTTCCTGTTTCCCTCCATTTTGCACTTTTCTGCTTCCGGACTCCTTTTCCTTCCTCCAAAGTACCATAACGCATTCCTGTCTGAATCTCAAACACGCTCTGGATCCGGTTGCCGCAGGCCACTGCCTTTGTGATAGAGATGATCAGGTTTGCCATTTTTACCAGCTCCACCAAAATCTGAGACATATAATTCACCAGGGCTGTCAGCTCTCCCTGAGAGATCACCCCCGCATCCACCTGAATGGCTCCGCTCCAGATCAGCGCTATAATTCCTCCGTTGATGATCACATAGGTCATGGGATTCATCAGACCGGAAATTTTTCCTGCAAAAAGCTGTAGCTTTGTGAGGGCATCCGTACTCGCTTCATACCGGCGGATCTCATCCTCCTGCTTGTTGAAAGCCCGGATCACTCTGGCCCCTGTAAGATTCTCCCGGGTGGAAGCCACCACCTGATCCAGCCTGTTTTGTACCTTTTTATACATGGGAATATTAAACAGCATGATGCCAAATACTACTATGCAGAGCAGGGGAATGATGACCACAAAGGTCAGCGCCGCTTTTTGATTCACAAAAAAGGCCATGATCATGGCCCCAAACACTACAAAGGGAGAGCGCAGCAAAAGCCGCAGCGTCAGGTTTACCCCAGTCTGGACCTGATTCAGATCACTGGTCATGCGAGTGATCAGCGCTGATGTTCCCAGCGTGTCAATCTCTGTATAAGAGAAACTCTGGATATGGCGAAACAGTGCGCTCTTAATATCCGCAGCAAATCCCACTGCCGCTTTTGCCGAAAAATACTGGGCTGTCACAGAGCAGGTCAGACCGACGGCCCCTAACAGCACCAAAACCAGACCCATCTGCACGATGTAAGCCTGGTTTCCTCCCCCAATTCCCTGGTCGATCATAGATGCTACCACAAGAGGCACAAACAATTCAAAGGACGCCTCCAGCATTTTAAAAAGCGGAGCCAGAATGCTCTCCTTTTTGTAAGCTTTCAGGTAAATCAACAATTTTTTCAAGGAATACTCCTCCTGTCGCTTTTTAATTTTCTGATTTCACAGCCCTTCTTACTCATAAAATGTGCTTACATTATGAACATAGCATCCCCAAAGGAAAAGAAGCGATACCGTTCCTTCACTGCCTCCTGATAGGCTGCCATAATGTGATCCTTCCCGGCCAACGCAGACACCAGCATCAGCAGCGTGGATTCCGGAAGATGAAAATTGGTAATCAAACCATCGATCATCTTAAAACGATAACCTGGATAAATAAAAATTTCTGTCCAGCCACTTCCCGGATGAACTACTCCGTCCTCCGTGGACGCAGACTCCAGGGTGCGGCAACTGGTGGTTCCCACAGAGATCACCCGGCCTCCGGCTTTCTTTGTATCATTGATCAGCCTGGCCTGTTCCTCTTCCACTACATAAAATTCACTGTGCATGTGATGTTCTGTCACATCCTCCACCTTTACCGGACGAAAAGTACCAAGCCCTACATGAAGAGTCACCTCCGCAATCTGAACTCCTTTTTCCCGGATCTTCTCTAAAAGCTCCGGAGTAAAATGAAGCCCTGCTGTGGGTGCCGCCGCAGAACCGTCATACTTTGCATAAACTGTCTGATACCGGTTCTTATCCTTTAGCTGATGGGTAATGTAAGGGGGCAAGGGCATCTGGCCCAACTGATCCAGGATTTCCTCAAAAACCCCCTCGTACTGAAATTGAATCAGGCGGTTTCCTTCCTCTACCACATCCACCACTTCACCGGTCAGCAAGCCCTCTCCAAAAGAAATCTTAGTTCCAACCCTGCATTTTTTTCCCGGCTTTACCAGGGTTTCCCATATATTATTTTCTTTCCGCTTCAATAATAATACTTCTATCTTCGCATCTGTTCCCACTTTACTTCCGTACAGTCTGGCCGGAATTACCTTGGTGTCATT
>CABRXX010000123.1:0-1991 GCA_902475025.1 uncultured Lachnospiraceae bacterium
CTGCCTTTGCAGCGATCTCAGTGATCGGCGCCATTGTAGTTTCCTGTGCGATTTCAATGTCTGTTTTAAATCCCATTGGTATCAATCTCCTTTCTTTCTGAAAACATTTGCCATAATATATAAATCAAGGCAGTATACCTCTGGTAACATTGTAAAATAAAACCAATAAAAATTCAATATTCTTTCCAATTTTTATTATTTTTTTAGGAAATGTTTCCGTTTTTCTCCGTTCTGATTGATAGCATTTTTCCTGTCCTCACAGTGCAATCGGACAGAGAACGTTTGTTAATAGGGCTTTTGACACCCGAATCTCTATAGGAATTCATTTGCCTTAAAACAAGAAATCTGCTTCAGTGTGTTCAAAATCACATCGCACACCACTACCAGATCCTCCGCATGAAAACCCACAGGGAAATTATCGGAAAAAAGAATCTGAGAAGAAGGTGGAAATTCTTCATCCCCCGCCCAGAGCAGGAACTGGACATAGTAGCCCGGAAACACCTCAAATTCATAAGCCGCATCTGCGGCGGATACCTTTCTGGCTCCCAGCTTCTCACAGGCATTCAAAAAAGCTTCCAGCTTATTGCCGTAAGAAAAGGCCAGACGCATCATACAACGCCCGTTAAACTGCCGGTAATACACCTCTCCCCAGGGAACGTCCCGATAAGTAAGAAATTTTCCTGTACCAGGCACTGTGGAACCCTCCAGCAAAAAACGCGCCATCAAAATCTTTGCCGGATTGGTCTCCAGCAAAGGGGAATATCCAGGCACCTGATCTGCACAGGCAATGGTAAAATCAGGATGGCTGATCTCATACCTGCGTCCAAGAAAGACCGCCTGAAAGCATCCCGTCTCCTCCTGAAAAGAAAATCCGGTTCTGGCCGCCATTTCTCCAGGATCCGCCTTGGCGTATTCTTCCAGGTAATGCTCCAGGGGCACCAGCTCTTTATTATTCGTGATCTCCATAAGTATTCCATCTCCGTTCCGTTAAAATTCTGGATGCTCATTTAAAAGTTAATGACGGAAACAGGGTAGCATCAGTATGGGGCAAAAAGCAGCTTGCCACAAATTCATCCATATAAGTAGGCTCATTGGAGAGCTCCAGATACGTCATATTCCTGGAAACCTCCTGCACCTTCTCCTCCGCTTCATTAGACAAAAGCATAATGTAGGCGCCGGAAAGAGAAGAATTTCCAATATAGCTGAATTTTTCCAGATCAATATCCGGGAACATACCGATATTCACTGCATTTTTCATGTTGATGCCGCTTCCGATACCCCCTGCCACATACACATGGTCGATCATATCCACTGTAAAATCCAGAGAGTTCAGCATTACCCGGATAGCAGAGAAAATAGCGCCTTTCGCTCTCATAAAGTTGTCGATATCCACCTCATTAATCTCCACATCCTTCACAGAGCCTGCATCCTCCTGGAATACCAGCACATAGCTGCCCATTCCATATTGATCATAACGCACGCGTTTTCCTTCCCGAACAAATTTTCCCTTGGGATTGATAATACCGCAGCGAAACAGTTCGCTGATCAGATCAATGATTCCGGAGCCGCAGATGCCCACTGCTTTCTGTCCCTGGTCTCCGATAATCTTTAAGGTAGGCTCCATAGTCTCTTTATCGATCACACAGGCTTCAATAGCGCCATCCGTTGCACGCATACCGCAGCTGATGTCTCCGCCCTCAAAAGCGGGGCCGGCGGAACAAGCACAGCTCATCATAAACTCTTCATTTCCAAATACCAGCTCTCCGTTGGTTCCCAAGTCCACAAAGAGTGACATTTCCGGCTGATTCCAGATGCAGCTGGCCAGAGTTCCCGCTGTGATATCCCCTCCCACATAACTTCCAATGTTGGGGGCCATGATCACTCTTGCATGAGGGAATAGACGTAGCCCCAAATCCTGAGCATGAATGCAGGTGGTCTCATAAAAAGTGGGGATATACGGCTCCATTCGCACCGGATCTGCATCCACTCCC
>CABRXX010000124.1:0-1938 GCA_902475025.1 uncultured Lachnospiraceae bacterium
GATATAAAAATTTATATTAAAATTCATGATAAAATTTAAATAAATAAGAAGAAATTACAGTGTATAATGAGTTGATACGAAAATATATGTTCAAAATATACAAAAAATAGAAGAAAATATTAGAAAAAATATAGAAAAATATTTATGGGGGGGGGTAAAAGATTGACTTTGGTAAGAGGAGGATTATAATTCGTTTTATCAGGCGGTGAAAAATTAGAAAAATATCATCAAAATATTTATCTGATTTTTGCAAGAGCAGCGTCTGAAGAAAATGTAAGCTGTGCGCGCGGCGGATTTTAAAAAGACAGACTTGGGAGAAAGCAGAAACAAATGAACGGTAGGGAACTGAATAATAAAAAAACATTCCAAGAAAGGGGAAGAAGTATGGAAAAGACGAGATGGACGGCAATGGCAATGGCTGCGGCAATGGTAATCAGTGGAGGAACGGTGCTTCCGGTGATGGCAGAGGAGACTGCAGGGGAAAGTGCGGAAGTTTTGACATACGAGCCTCATAAGATTCGGACGATCATCACAACGGATGGAGAGATTGATGATCAGTGTTCTCTGGTGCGCTACATGCTCTATGCCAATATGTTTGAGCTGGAAGGTTTAGTATCCAGTTCTTCAAAATTTCATTACACCACAAAAGAAGGGGAAGTATTTAAAGGGAAAACAGAGAATCAGAAATGGATCGATGCTTATGCTCAAGTGTATGACAATCTGTGCAAACATGCAGATGGTTTTCCGGATCCTGAATATCTTACCAGTATCAATGTGGAGGGAAATGTGACTGCTCCCGGAGAGATGGGGACGGACACTCCTGGTTCTTTGCTGATCAAAAAATGCATTATGGATGAACGGGAGGATATGCTGTTTCTTCAGGTCTGGGGCGGAGCCAATACCATAGCCGCAGCCTTAAGAAGTATTGAAGAGGAGTATAAGGGTACGGATCAGTGGGAGGAAGTGTATAAGAAGGTTTGTGATAAGATTGTTCTGTGGAATGATCTGGATCAGGACAATACGGTAAACGATTATATTCTTCCTAATTGGCCGGATGTAAAAGTGATCATGTCTTACGATCAGTTCTGGGCTATTGGATATCCCTGGTCAAGTACTGTTCCGGAAACTTATCACCAATATTTTGACGAAGAGTTTATGACAAAATACATTGCTAATGATGCAAATCCGCTGTCTCAGATCTACTATAATAACCTGACTTCTATGGGCGGAGAAGAAGAGCGTCCCATTCGCTTCCTGTCAGAGGGAGATACGCCCAACTTTTTCTATATTCTGGACAATGGTCTTCGTTCCTGGGAAGATCCCTCTTATGGTGGATGGGCAGGACGCTTTGACAAAGTGAACTGTGCGGATGATGCCTGGAATATTGGCAGTGAAGACAGAGATCCTATGGCTACCAGCGGACAGATGCTCAGTGGCTACTGGAATGAGGCCAGTGATGGCGGAGATCGTTATAAACCGATCTGGCGTTGGGCAGATGATTTCCAGAATGAATTTGCAGCCCGCATGGAATGGTGTACAGAGAAGTATGAAAATGCCAATCATGAGCCGGTTGTGCAGGTGGAAGAAGGCATTGACCTTACGGCAAGGCGTGGCGAGACCGTTACTCTCACGGCCAAGACCTATGATCCTGATGGAGATCAGGTAAGTGTGGCCTTCTGGCAGTACGGCGATGCAGATACCTACGGAGGAGATGTGGAGCTGCTTCCTGGAGAAGGCGATCGGGTAAGCTTTATGGTTCCGGATGATGCCAAGGCTGGCGATACGATTCATATTATTGTGGATGCTGCAGATGATGATGAGCTGCCCATCAGCCGTTACCAGCGAGTGATCGTCACTGTGGGTGCAGAGGAGGAACAGTAAAAACAAAAGAAACAACAAAATGGCATATAAAAATTTATATAAAAAATTTAAGTGTAT
>CABRXX010000125.1:0-1928 GCA_902475025.1 uncultured Lachnospiraceae bacterium
CAACCAAGGCGGTCAACTCTGCATGTGACTTTACGATCTTGTATGCAATGTCCACACCACTTTCATAATCAACATTTCCCTCGAAAACAAATTCTGACCGGTAGGGAATACGGAATTCCTCCAAAGCTTTCTGATATCCTTTAAAACGCTTCTGCATAACTCCATCTTCATGAAGCAAACCTGAGACAAGCCCCACCTGACGATGGCCTGCCTCCAGCACATACCTGGTGGCTAAATAGGAACTGTACTCATCATCGATGCGTACCTGATGAAATCCATCGTATTTACAGTAGCTGTCTACCATTACCACCGGGATATCCAGCTGTCTAAGCTGTTCAAAAAACTCATTCTGGTATGTACCGATAATGATAACCCCATCCAGATTCCTTTCCCGAATCAGATCAAGGTAATCTTCTGTCACATCTGTCGCTGATATCAGCACATGATAACCGTACTGCCTTGCATGATATTCAATACTTCCCAGGATCTCACTGTAAAAATTATTGCGGAACATCAGCGTACTGCCCGGCTCGGTCTGCGGAACAACAATCCCGATCAGCTTTGTATCTTTCATTGTCAGTCCTCTCGCATTCAGATCTGGCACATACTCCATCTTTTTTATCATGTCAAGAACAAGTGCCTTTGTCTGCTCTGAGACCTTTTTTTTCCCATTTAATACATATGATACCGTCGCCACGGATACCCCTGCTGCCGCTGCCACATCTCTGATTGTTGGTCTTTGTTTCATAACGAGTTTCCCCTGATTCTGTTCTTTTCCTTTAGTTAACCGGTTAACTAGATTATATTCTCATTGCTTTTTTCTGTCAATACGGAAGTTTATCTGTACTTCATTTTTATTATATTTCTACAAATTTAAACCGGACTTTTTTAGCATTTTGCCAGCGTTTTCATTTCCTAATTTTGATATGCCCGACAAATGATTTGTTCTCTCAAAATTGAGAGGCAAAAAACAGCCCGGCTGAGATTTTTCTCAACGGAACTGTTTTTATTGTCCCTTACTTTATCTTTTAAACAGCATCTCTGTTTCTTCCGCCTGAGTGCGATACTGTTCCATCTTTCTTGTAAACATCCATCTCTTCTAAGATTACAGGGACCCTTGCAGCGAATTTTCTGCCAGATACTCTTCCGCCATATGCACTGCCATGGCTCCGTCTGCCACAGCGGTTACCACCTGGCGCAGCAGCTTTGTTCTCACATCTCCCACTGCAAAAACTCCAGGAATATTGGTCTGAGTTGTCTCTCCTGCTGCTACATAACCGCTCTGATCCAACTCCAACTGCCCTTTCACCAGATCCGTTGCCGGCTTTCTCCCCACGCTGACGAACACGCCATCGCAGGACACTTCCGTCTCCTCACCGGTATTTACATCTTTTAAACGGATGCCAGTCACCGTATCCTCATACAGAAGCTCTGAGACTGTACTGTTCCACCGAAACTCCACATTTTCTGTATTCATCAAAGGTTCATGATATATTTTGGTAGCCCGAAGCGTGTCTCTTCTATGTACGAGAATCACTTTTTTTGCAATTCGGCTTAAAAGAAGGGCGTCTGCCGCAGCCGTATTTCCGCCCCCAACCACAGCAACGGTCTTTCCTCTGTAAAACATTCCGTCACAAGCCGCGCAGTAGGCAACGCCTTTCCCCACCAGTTCCTGCTCATGCTCCACTCCCAGCTCCCTTGGATTAGCTCCTGTGGCGATCACCACTGTTTTGCTGTAAAATGTTCCCTCACTGGTTTCCAGCATTTTCGGTTCTGCTGCAAGATCCATTTTCCCAACCTCAGCGTACTGGGTCTTTGCTCCAAAACGCTCCGCCTGCTTCTGCATCTTTTCTGCAAGAGAAAACCCGTCGATGCCCTCCTCAAAACCCGGATAGTTGTCAATCTGATGGGTGAGGGCCATCTGCCCC